>NZ_JBFTNK010000020.1:0-73600 GCF_056397445.1 Neorhizobium sp. 05N33
GCAGAGGTCGGCCGCCTTCACGCCAGCCTCCTGCTCCTTCAGCATACCGATAATCTGCTCTTCCGTAAATCTCTGCTTCTTCATTCGTCCGTCCCTTAACAGGCCGGACTCTAATCCATTCTGGAGGAAATTCTCAGTGGCAGGTCAGAGCACGCCGCGGGCGAGGTCGTTGACATGATAGCCAAGCTCTTCCGCCGCCCGCAGCACCTTTTCTCGCGTTGCCGGCGCGACGCTGGCGCCCGGCGTAAACGTGCGGGAAACCGCCGAGCGGGAGACGCCGGCAAGTTGCGCCACCTGTTCGGCGCTGACGAAACGCATCCGTTTTTCGTCCTTCATGCTTTCCTCAATGCCCCACGCGCGAAAGGACGTCCGCCTTCAGGAATCGCTCGACGATCAACATGAACACCAGAGAGGGAACGAGCAGCAAGAGGGCGGTGATCGATGCGATCTGATAATTGCCGCCGGCAGCGGTCGTATAGAGCAGCAGCGGCAGCATGTTCACGTCGGGCGCGCCGACGAAATAGCTGCCGGTGAATTCGTCGAGCGATTCCAGGAAAACGAAGATGGCGCTTGCCATCAGGCCCGGCGCCGCCAACGGCAGCGTCACGTCGAGGAAGGCCCGGAAGGCCCCGGCGCCGATATTGCGCGCCGCCTGTTCGAGTTCCGCGTCGATCGCCGAAAAGGCGGCCGTCGCGATCCAGACCGCATAAACGAGGCCGTGCGAGACATGCACCAGCACGACGCCGGGAATCGTGCCGTTGAGCCTGATCTCGTAGAAGATGCGGGCGACGTTGACGTAGACCGTCAGGTTCGGAAAGGCCTGCGGAATGAGGAAGGCGAGCAGGATGAGGCCGCGGAACGGCAGTTTCAACCGCGCCAGCGCGTAGCCGGCAGGGATCGCCAGCAAGAGCGAGACGACAACGGTCAGCAGGGCCACGAGCAGCGAATTGGTCAGCGATTCCATCGCCCCGCCGCGCGGTGCAAACACTTTTGCCCAGGAGCTGAAGCCGTATTCCAGCGGTAGGCTGTGGGGGAAATACCACTTCTCAGCCACCGTCCAGATCAGCAGGTTAAAGAGCGGCCCGAAGATGAAGAAGGCCATCAGCCCGAAGATGATGCCGCGCGGCACCCACCAGAGGGCCGCGAGAGGATTGCGGGCGGCGGGATTATGGGCGGCTGTCATGCGCGCTCCTTGAGGCTGGCGCGCAGGTAGATCCATGCGACGGAGGCGGCGAGCACGAGCGAGATCAGGCCGAGCGCATTGGCGACGCCGTAATCCCCGTAGGAATTGACCCGGAAGGCGATATCGGCGGTCAGCATGGTCGGCGACTGGGCGTTGATCATCAGCGGCACCGAGAGAACCGACATCATGGTGATGAAGGAGAGGATGAGGCCGACCGTCAGCGTCATCGCCACCTGCGGCACGACGATCTCGACGAGGAGCCGCAGCCGCGAAGCGCCGAGATTGCGGGCTGCCTCGATCGTATCGCGGCTGATGGAGGCCATGGCACCGGCGACGAGCAGCGCCACGAACGGTGTCTGCTTCCAGACGAAGGCGATGACGATGCCACGCCAATCGAGGAAGCTCACCGCATCGAGCGGCGTCATGAGACCAAGGTTGATGAAAGTATTGTTCATCATGCCGTTTTTCGACAGGAACGTGCGGAGAATCTGGCCGACGACGATGAAGGGAATGAACATCGGCCAACGATAGAGCCAGCGCAGGATTGCGACGGCGACCGGATGTTCGCCGAGCGTCAGATAACCGCCGATCGCGATCGAGGCGATGCCGATCAGCACGGTCGACAGGCTGACGATCACGACGGTGAAGATGATGTCCTTGGTGTAGAGGTCGAAAGTCTTGGTGAAATTGCCCCAGCCGAAAGCCCCCTCCACCTGGAAGGCACCAACCGCCGACATGATCAGCGGCAGGATGAAAAGGAAGGCGATCACCGCGAGTGCCGGCAGCACGAGAAGGAGACCGAGGAGGCGTTTTGGCATGGGTTCACGCTCGCTGAAGTTTGCCCCTCACCCTAACCCTCTCCCCGCATGCGGGGAGAGGGGACGTGCCCCACCCGACCGTCAATCGGGCGGAGAGGGCGCGGCATCGGTCCTTCTCCCCACGAGCGGGGAGAAGGTGCCGGCAGGCGGATGAGGGGCAGACGCTGACTGTTTACTTCACGGACTTCTCATAGGCTTCGAGGATCGCGGTGTTGTAGGGCGCGATCGGGAAGGGCTTGCCCTTGGCGGCAAGGTCGGCCGGCGAGATGTCGACGAACAGCTTGTTCCAGGTGGCGTCGTCGAGTTCGACCTTTACCTTGTCCGCGTCGATGCCCGGATACCAGTTGAAACGCTTGACGATGCCTTCGGCCTGGACCTTGGGGCTGGTGGCAAGCGCAATGAACTTCTCCGCCAGCGCCTTGTGAGCCGCCTTTTCCGGCAGGACGTAGTGCATCGGCTGGCCCGGCATGCCGGGGGCCGGCAGAACCAGCTTCATGGTCGGCGGCAGCTGGCCGTTGGCCTGCCAGGAGTAGAACATGTCCACCCAGACCGGACCCATGGCAATCTCGCCGCGCGACAGCAGGTCGAGGGTACCGGCATTGCCGGGCGTCAGCGTGGCATTGGTGGTGAAGGCGGCGAGGCTCTTGAAGGCCGCATCCCACTTCTTGGTTTCTTCTTCCTTGAACGGGCCGTTCATCAGGGTGTTGGCATCGCCACCGCCGAAGGCATAGATCCAGCCCATGACGAACGAGACGCCGGAAGCGCCGCCCTTGATGCCGTTATAACCGAACTGCTTCGGATGGGCTTTGGCCCAGTCTGCGAGTTCTGCATAGGACTTCGGCGGGTTCGGAACGAGCGCAGGGTTGTAGGCGATCGCGGTCTGGCTGTTGAACATCGGCATGACATAACCGTCGACATTGGTGCCGAGCGCCATCTTGGCGTTGTCGCGCGAAACGAGCTTGCCGGTGTCGATATCGCCGCGATACTTGTCGAGATAGCTCTTGGTCACCATCGGGCCGACGAATTTTTCGTGGACGACGGCAACGTCGACATCCCACTTATCGGACTTGGCGGCAGACTGGGCGTCGAAACGCTCGAGGATCTTCTGCGAACCTGCGTCGCCAGGACCGGTGCCGACGGCGCGAACCGTGTTGCCGGGATAGGTCTTTTCGAAAAGCGGTCCCAGATACTGGTTGATGTAATCGACCATGTTCTGGTCGCCGGCGGTCGCAACCGTCAGCTCTTCGGCATGGACCGGAAGGGCTGCGAAAGCGACGGCCAAGGCTGCGTAGGACATCTTGTTCATGAGTGCTTCTCCGTGAGTTGAAAAGGCAGAGGTATCGAAAGGTCAGGCGTGGACTTTCCCGGATGGCGCCCGAGAAATGGGGGAGGCCGAAGCAGCCTCCGGCGAACCGAACAGAAAGAGCGCCTCAGCCGGCACGAACACGGCGACGCGGGCGCCCGGCTCGAAGGCGCGCTCGGCATCGGCCATGATCTCGTGATCGCCGAGTTTGACGACATGACGCCAATAGCCGCCGGGATAGCTGACGGCGGCGACCTCGCCCCCGAAGGTGATGCCGGGGCCGATCACGGCGATATCGTCGGTCGAAAAAAGGCGCGCGGCCTCCGGGCGGAAGCGAGCTTCGACCGGACCGGCGGCCAGCGGACGGCCGAGCAGCGGCACGGAACAGGCCGCATTGGCCGGGCCGGCGGCGATCGCGAACTGGTCACCCTGTGGCGCACCGTTCAGGAGAAGCACATTTTCGGCACCCATGAAGGCGGCGACGAAGGCTGAGGCCGGACGGTTATAGACTTCCTCCGGCGTGCCCTGTTGAGCGATCCTGCCTGCATTCAGGATGATGATCCGGTCGGCCATCACCATAGCCTCCTCGCGGTCGTGGGTAACATGGATCGCGGTGATCCCAAGCCGCTTCTGCAGCGCCCGCAACTCGTGGCGCACAGTCAGGCGGATGCGGGCGTCGAGGTTCGACAGCGGCTCGTCGAGCAGCAGGATTTCCGGATCGATGGCAAGCGCCCGGCCGAGCGCGACACGCTGGCGCTGACCGCCCGAGAGCGCCTGCGGCTTGCGCGCCTCCAGACCGTCGAGGCCGAGCAGCGACTGCATGGCGGCGACCCGGGCCGCGATCTCGGTTCGAGAAATGCCCTTCAACTTCAGTCCATAACCGATGTTCTGCGCCACCGTCATATGCGGCCAAAGCGCATAGGATTGGAAAACCAGCGCCATGCCGCGTTTGTCGGGCGGAAGGTAAGTCACGTCGCGATGGCGCACCTTCACTTCGCCAGCCGAAGGGCTGATGAAGCCGGCCAGCAGACGCAGAAGCGTGGTCTTGCCGCAGCCGGACGAACCGAGCAGCGCCACGAATTCCCCCTTGGCGATCGACAGATCGATATCGGTCAGAACCTGCGTGGCGCCATAACGGCTGGCGACACCGCGCAACTCCAGAAAACCGTCCCGTTCCATCGAACCCCCTTTTGCACAGCCGTGCAATCTTGCTGGGCGTTTCTTAGGGCCGGAGTTTTACAGGCGGATGACACCTTGGATTTTTTATTGCCGGATGTTCGGAAGGTGGCCGCTCAGGCTTCCACGGAGAGCGGGGTTTCGAGCCGGGCGAGCGCTTCCTGAAGCTCGTCGGCACCGGTCGCCACGAAAACGGCACCGGCCTCCGCCAGGATCTTCGCGCGGCCGGGCCGCGGATCGGCAGGATCGACAAAACCGATCGCCGTCATGCCCGCCGCCCTCGCCCCGGTGATCCCGTGGGCGCTGTCGTCGATCACGACGCAACGGGCCGCATCGACGGCGAGCGTTTCGGCGCAGAGATGGAAGAGATCCGGCGCCGGTTTCGGCCGTGCCACCATGTCGGCGCTGAAGATGGAGGGCGCGAAAGCGTTCCAGAGGGGCAAAAGACCAAGGCTTTTCGACAGCCGGTCCGTCGAACTGTTGGAGGCGACACATTTGCGATGCGGCAGCGCATGGACGAGCTTTTCGATGCCCGGCATCGGCTCCAATGAGCGGGCGAATTCCGGATAGATGTCGAGATGCCAGGCCTCGAAGACCGTATCCAGATCGGCAATGCCAAGCTCTTCAGTGCAGATGCGGCGGATGGCGCTCGCCGAATTGCCGGTAAAGCGGACCAGCACTTCGTCGGCGGTAATAGCGGCGCCGGCATCCTGCAGGGCCTTGGCAAGCGTGCGGCTGGCGATCGGCTCGCTGTTAATCAGCACGCCGTCACAATCGAAAATCAGGAGATCTATCTGCATGAAAGTCCAACTTGGGTGAAGCGTCAAAGTCGATTGACGCCGGCCAAACCGTCGGCGACGGCAAAGCTCTGGAAAACGGTGGCGGGGGAATTCTGCTGCTTACGGTCGGCGACACCGATGAAATCCACCTCAGCCGATCGCTCGCTCAAGCGCATGATCGCATAACCATGCTTGTCCGAGGCAAACTTGAGATGCGGGTTTTCGGCAAGGGCGGTCGCAAGGCTTGCGGCAGACGGCGCGTCCGAGGTGATCGAGCCGCAGACGAATTCGCTGGCGATTGCCTGGGCCTTTTCGTCGGCGAAGTCGCGCTTTATGTCGGCGGCGTAGAAAGCATGCAGGTCACCGCCGATGATTACGGGGTTCTCGACCGCCGAAGCCTGCACCGCCTCCAAGAGGCGGGTGCGGGCGGCGCGGTATCCGTCCCAGCCGTCGAGATTATACGCGGTTCCCGGCCCGGCCTTGGTGTCGCGTTCGGCAAGCAGCGTTTGCTGGGCGATGATGTTCCATTTCGCCTGGCTGGCACCAAGCGTCTTGCCGAGCCATTCTTCCTGTGCGGGGCCGAACATTGTCCGCTCCGGCCGGTCGTCGCCGGCAGACCCTTCGAGTTCCGGCGAGCGGTATTGCCGCGTGTCGAGGAGCGTCACGCCGGCCAGCTTGCCGAACCGATAGTGGTCGTAGATGCGGAGCGCATCGAACCCGGCAGCAAGGCTCGGATGTACGGGCATGTGCTCGAACCAGGCCTGATATGCGGCGCGGCGGCGGGTGAGAAACTCCGCCGGGTTCGGCGCGTCGGGGGCGCGGTCATTGGCGTAATTGTTGGTAACCTCGTGGTCGTCCCAGACGGCGAGCCAAGGAAAGGCGGCGTGGGCTGCCTGCAGTTGCGGGTCGGATTTGTAGAGCGCGTAGCGATCGCGGAATTCGTAAAGCATCGATGGTATGCCGGTCTGGTGCTTGCGCACGAGCTGCGCACCATAACTCCGCTCATAGATGTAATCTCCGAGATGGACGACCAGATCGAGGTCGCGGCCGTCCATGTCGGCATAGGCGCTGTAGAACCCCTGCTCGTATTGCTGACAGGAGGCGAAGGCGAGGCGAAGCCTATCGACGCTATCGGCCGGTGCTGTTCGGGTGCGGCCGACCGGGCTTTCCGCATTGCCAGAGCGGAAGCGGTAGAAATACCAGCGACCGGGCAAAAGGCCCGTGACCTCCACATGCACCGAATGGGCAAATTCCGGGACTGCACGGAATAGGCCGGACTGGACCGGCTTTGAAAAAGCCTCGTCCTCGGCAACCATCCATTGCACGTCGATCGGATCGAGGTTCGGCTTCGGCGCCGGGGCGAAGGGATCGGCGGAGGTGGCGGCCGATGCGTTCTCCAGGATCAGCCGCGTCCAAAGGACTACGCTATCGGCTCTCGGCGCGCCGGAGGCGACGCCGAGAGCGAAAGGATCGGTGCTGAAGCTCGCCGCACGGGCGGAGCCGAGCGGTCGCCAGATGGCAGCTGCCGCCAATCCGCCCAGCAGCAGGCTTCGACGATCAATGAGCGGCATCGAACAGTCCTTCGCGGGCCTTGACCGCGAGGTCCGGCCGGTCGGTAGTGATCTGACGGAGCGGGCGCTTAAGCCAGAAGGACAGGTCTTCCAGTTCGTTCGGAACCCAGGCGCCGAGCTTTTCGGGTGGGACAAGCGCGGAGAGCAATTCCCATTCCTCCAGCAGCAGCGCCTTTTCGATCGCCAGCACGTCGGAGACCAACAGCATGGCTTCGACGGATTGGCGCAGGCCGAGAGCCTGGACGGATTTGTGATTAAGCGAGGAAAGCCGGCGGATATGCGGCGCGACCTCGCCGATCGTCTTCAGGACTTCGCCGCTGAAGCTGGTCAGGAAGGAATTCTCCGCAACGCCGAAACGATCGAGCGTCGCGGCAGCCCTGGCTTCGAGGCCTTGATAAGGCTTGCCATCGGCATCCGCCTTCAGTTCCACATGCAGTTCGAGGCCGGTCGGGGCGTAGATTTCGAGTACGTCTTCGAGCGTCGGGATGTGTTCGTCGGTGCCCTTGAGGATCACCGAGCGGTGTTCGCCGGCGGCAAGATCGGTCACCCGGCCGGAGCGCTCGGTGGTGCGGTCAAGCGTCGCGTCATGGATGACGAGGAGTTCGCCGCTGGCGCTCAGATGCACGTCGAATTCAACCGATTCGACGGAGAGGCCGAGCAGGTTGCGAAAGCCGGTCAGGCTGTTCTCGGCCCAGAGATTGCGGGCGCCGCGATGGCCGACGATGATGGGATTGGTCATTGGAAATACCTCATTTCTATTTGCTGGAGTCTACCAGGCCCTTGGTGAACCAGCGTTGCATCAGAAGGATGACGAGAGCCGGCGGCGCCATCACAAAAAAGGAAGCGGCCATGGCGATGTTCCAGGCCGGCTGGGCGTCGGCAACCGGGATCAGGTCCTTCAATCCGATCATCGCCGTCGACATCGCCTTTTCGGTGGTGAAGAGGAGCGGCCAGAGATACTGGTTCCAGCCGTAGAGGAACAGAATGATCGACAGCGCCGCGATATTGGCGCGCGACAGCGGCAACAGCACGTCCCAGAAAAATTTCAATGGCCCGGCGCCATCGAGTTTGGCTGCCTCGCAGAGTTCGTCCGGCACGGTCAGGAAGAACTGGCGGAACAGAAAGGTCGCGGACGCCGAGGCGATCAGCGGCAGGATGAGGCCGCCATAGCTGTTGATCATGTTCCATTGCAGCGCCGCGTCGAGTTGATAGCCGGTGGCGTCTGCAACGAAGCCAGTGAGGCCGATCGCATCAAACAACGCCCGTAGCGGACCGCCGGCATCGGCCACCGCCTCATAGGTCGGGATAATGCGGACTTCGACCGGCAGCATCAGCGAGATGAAGATCAGCCAAAAGGCGGTCATGCGGAAGGAAAAGCGGAAATAGGTAACCGCGAAACCGGCTATCAGCGAGACCGTGAGCTTGCCGACGACGATGCCGACGGTGACGATGAGGGAGTTGACGTAGAGCCGGCTGAACTGGCCTTCGTTCCAGGCCAGCACGGTGTTCTCGACGAAATGGCCGCCTGGAACCAGCGGAAACGGCACCTGCTGCACTTCGCCGACCGTCAGCGAGCCGGCGACGAAAGCGAAATAGAGCGGCATGCAGACGACGGCTGCGCCGATCAGCAGAACGACGTGGCAGAAGATCGACAGGCCCATGTCACGTTCGACCATGGTCACACCTGATAATTGACTTTGCGCTCGACGGCGCGGAACTGCAGGATGGTGAAGAGCACGGCAATCGCCATCAGGATCACCGACTGGGCGGCAGACGAGCCAAGGTCGAGCTGCCGGAAACCGTCCTGATAAACCTTGTAGACCAGGGTGTTGGTGCTGCCGGCGGGTCCGCCGCGCGTCACCGTATCGATGATACCGAAGGTCTCGAACAGCCCGTAGACGAAATTCATGACGATCAGGAAGAAAATGGTGGGCGCCGCCATGGGCAACGTCATCGTGAAAAAGCGGCGGACCGGACGGGCGCCGTCGATCGCGGCCGCTTCCATCACCGAAGCTGGCACGGCCAGAAACGCGGCGACGAGGAAGATGTAATCATAGCAGACATGTTTCCAGACCGCCGCGACCGAGACCAGCAGCAGCGCGTCGAACGGCCGGCGGTTCGGGTCCCAGGCGAAGCCCAGCTGATGCAGCATCTGGGCGAGCGGGCCGACGGTCGGGTTGAACAGGAAAGCCCAGAGCACGCCCGATATTGCCGGCGCGATCGCATACGGCAGCAGAATGACACCCTTGTAGATGGCCCTGCCGCGCATGACGTTATCGGTGGCAAAGGCGAGCAGCCCGGCGATGACGAGCGTGGCGATACATTGCACCACCGTGAACCATAGCGTGAGGATGGCGCTGTCGCGATATTCGGGGCTCGAAAACAGGGTGGTGAAATTTTCCAGCCCAACGAAGATCATCGTGCCGCCGAACGGATCCACCTGCACGAAGGCGAGTGACAGCGCCTTCCAAGTGGGGATGAAAAAGAAAAAGAGCAGGATCAGCAGCTGCGGCGCGAGTAGGCCGGCGGCCAGCCAGGGCCGCCGGAAATGCGAAGCCTTGAGCCCCGCTTCCGACGTCCCGACCAGGGAGCTCAGGCTCCGCCGCAAGAGGAAACGGGGGCGCGTCGCCGCGCCCTCGCTGTTGGTCATGATGGCATCACTTGCCGGCATGGAGCTTCTCGTACTGGCGCAGGATTTCGTTGCCGCGCTTGACGGAGCTGTCGAGCGCTTCCTGCGGGGTCTTCTTGCCGGTCCACACGGCCTGGATTTCCTCGATCAGGATGGCGGTCGACTGGTTGTGATTGCCGAAGCGGAAGCCGCGGGAGTTATCGGTCGGCTCGCCGCGCGACAGCTGCTCGATGGCGATCTCGCGGGTCGGATGATCCTTGAAATAACCCTCGGCCTTCATCTTCTGATAGGCCGCATTGGTGACGGGAACGTAGCCGGTCGCCTTGCTCCACCATTCCTGGGTATCAGGCTGGGCAACGAAGTTGAAGAAAGCTGCGACGCCGGCCTGGACCTCTTCCGACTTGCCCTTGACGGCCCAGAGCGAGGCGCCGCCGATCGTGCCGTTCCTGACATCGGCGCCTTCCTCATGCGGCATGACCGCAGCGCTCCACTTGAATTTCGCGTCGGCTTCGACGCCGGAATGGCTGGCGGTGGAGTTGATGATCGTCGCGCAGGTGCCGGAGGTGAAGAGGCTGATCGGGGCCACGCCCTGGCCGGCGATCTTCAGCACGCCGTCATCAACCCATTTCTTGAGACGGGCAACCTGGCCGACGACGCCGGTCTTGTTGTAGACGAATTCGGTGTCGAGGCCGGCATAACCGTTGGCCTTGGTGGCGAAGGGATAGTTGTTGATCGCCGAATAGTTCTCGATCAGGCTCCACTGGAAATCACCCGGCAATGCCATCGAGCAATTGGTGATCTTCTTTTCCTTCAGCGCATAAAGCGGCTTTTCGAGACCTTGCCAGGTGTCGGAGGGCGCATCGAAGCCGGCGGCCTTGAAGGCATCGGCATTGTACCAGAGGATCGGCGTCGACGAGTTGAAGGGAAGCGCCGCCGGCTTGCCGTTGACGATATAGAAGCCGGCGACCGGCTTGACGAAATCGTTCCAGTCGATCTTGTAGCCTTGCTTGGCCATCAGTTGATCGACCGGGATGACGGCGCCGGAGTTCAGCATGGTCATGAAACCGCGCTCGGCGGACTGAAGGATAGCCGGCTGCTGATTGACACGGTATGCCGCGACCATGGCCGCCATGGTCTCTTCGTAATTGCCCTTGAACGTGCCGACGAGCTCGTACTTGTCCTGCGACTTGTTGAAGTCGGAGATCAACTGCTGGACAGTATCGCCGAGCTTGCCGGAGATCGCATACCACCATTCGATCTTGACTCGGTCGGCGGCAGTCGCACCCGTCGCGCCCACCAGCAGCGCGCCGGCGGCAAGAAGGCCGGTTATCGATTTCACATATGTCGAAGCCATGTTTCGGATCCCTCCATAATCGGGTCTTTCACGCGACCCGCCCTGTTTCGGTTCTGGCCATCTCCATCAGTCTGGGTTAGCCATGACTTGGATGGGTTAGGTTACACATGTTACACACATGTGACATATGATACTTCAAAGGTGGGGACAATGGAATATCGTGAGCTGATGGTGCGGGCCGCGTGGCTCTATCACGTGGAAAGCCTTACCCAGCAGCAGATCGCCGAGCGGATGAACATCACGCGGCGGCGTGTTAACGAGATCCTCTCGGAGGCGCTGGAAGCGGGCGTCGTCAGGATCAGCTTCGATTCCGTGCTGGCCGAAAGCGTCGAGCTGGAGGCGAAATTGCGCAAGCGATTCGGCCTGCAGGATGCAGTCGTGGTGCCGACGCCGACGGATCCGGCGCTTCTGCATTCGGTGCTCGGACGCGGGGCCGCCGGCTTTCTCGGCCGGCTGATCCAGACGCAGAAACCCGCCTCGATCGGCGTTGGCTGGGGCTCGACGCTGCGCGAGACGATCCAGCACATCCCCTCGCTCAACGAACCGCAGATCAAGGTGCGCTCGATGATGGGCGGACTGACGCAGGGCTCCGAAATCAACACGTTCGAGATCGTGCGCGGCTTCGCGCAAGTGCTGAACGCCCAGTGCCGCTATTTCGTGGCGCCGATCTATGCCGAGAGCCCGGAATCGCGCGATGCGATCATCTCCCAGGCAGTGTTCCAGCGGACGTTCAAGCAGATCTGCGAGGTGGATGTCGCTTACCTCAGCGTCGGTGACGTATCGCAGCAGTCGCTGCAGGTGCGCTATGGCCTGCCGGAAGGCATGACCGAACAGATCCTCAGACAAGCCGGGGCGGTCGGCGACCTAATGGGCCGTTATCTCGACGCCTCCGGCAAGGAGATCGATCATCCGTTGAACCGCCAGGTGCTGGCCCCCGAGATGGAGGATTTTCGCCGCATCGGCTGCCGCATCGTCGCCTCGGGCGGGCCGCACAAGCACAAGATCCTGCAGGCTGTGGCGCAGAACGGGCTGATCAACGTGCTGATCACAGATGCCGACAGCGCCAAGGCGATGCTGGCGGCGAAATAGCCCTCAGATATTGCGGCGCTTGCCTTCCAGAAGGTCGATGATCGAGTTTGCGGCATCAAGCACATTGGTGCCCGGGCCGAAGACGGCGGCGACGCCGTGCTCCATCAGGTAATCGTAATCCTGTCGCGGCACGACGCCGCCGACCACGACGATGACGTTTTCGGCACCTTTCGCCTTCAACGCTTCGACGAGCTGGGGCGCGAGAGTTCTGTGACCGGCCGCGAGCGACGACATGCCGACGACCTGGACGTTTTGCCTGACCGCGAGGTCGGCCGCCTCCTCCGGCGTCTGGAACAGCGGGCCGGCAAGAACCTCGAAGCCGATATCGCCAAAGGCCGATGCGATCACCTTGGCGCCGCGGTCATGTCCGTCCTGGCCGAGCTTGGCGACCATGATCTTCGGCTTAGCGCCAAGCGTTTGAGCATAGCTGCCAAGCCGCGAGACGATCGTCTTGTATTCCGGATCGTCCTCATAAGCGGGTCCATAGATATCGCTGACCACTTCCGGCACGGCGGAATGATCGCCGAAGGCTTGCCGCATCGCATCGGAGATTTCGCCGACGGTGGCGCGGGCGCGGGCCGCTTCGATCGCCACCTGCAGCAGATTTCCCTCGCCGGTTTCCGCAGCTTCCTCCAGGACCGCGAGCGCCGCCGCCACCCGCTTCGGATCCCGCTGCCGGCGAACCTCCTTCAGCCGCTTGATCTGGCCTTTGCGGACCGCGGAATTGTCGATCGCCAGGATGTCGATCTCGTCCTCGTTTTCCAGCCGGTATTTATTGACGCCGACGATGATTTCCTCGCCGCGGTCGACGGCGGCCTGGCGGCGGGTGGCGGCCTCCTCGATCAACCGTTTCGGCAGGCCGTCGGCGACCGCCTTGGTCATGCCGCCCATGGCCTCGACCTCCTCGATCAACGCCCATGCCTTTTCGGCAAGCTCGTTGGTCAGGCTCTCGACATAATAGGATCCGGCCAGCGGATCGACGACCTTCGTCACGCCGGTTTCGTGGCTGAGGATCAGCTGGGTGTTGCGGGCGATGCGGGCGGAAAAATCGGTCGGCAAAGCCATCGCCTCGTCCAGCGCGTTGGTGTGCAGCGATTGCGTGCCGCCGAGCACCGCTGACAGGGCCTCATAGGCCGTGCGGATGACGTTGTTGTAGGGGTCCTGCTCCTGCAGCGAGACGCCCGACGTCTGGCAATGGGTGCGCAGCATCAGCGAGGACGCCTTTTGCGGCTTGAACTCCTCCATGATCCGCGACCATAGAAGCCGGGCGGCGCGCAGCTTGGCCGCCTCCATGAAGAAATTCATGCCTATCGCGAAGAAAAACGACAGCCGGCCAGCGAACTCGTCGACGCTGAGACCCTTGGCAAGTGCGGCACGGACATATTCGCGGCCGTCGGCCAGCGTGAAGGCGAGTTCCTGGACGAGCGTCGCACCCGCTTCCTGCATATGATAGCCGGATATCGAAATCGAATTGAACTTCGGCATTTCCTTTGCCGTATATTCGATGATGTCGGCGACGATCCGCATCGAGGGCTCGGGCGGGTAGATATAGGTATTGCGGACCATGAACTCCTTCAAAATGTCGTTCTGGATGGTGCCGGACAGCTCGGCCCGCGAACAGCCTTGTTCCTCGCCGGCGACGATGAAGGAGGCGAGGATCGGGATGACCGCGCCGTTCATGGTCATGGAGACGGACATGTCTTTCAGCGGAATGCCATCGAACAGGATCTTCATGTCTTCGACGCTGTCAATCGCAACGCCCGCTTTGCCGACATCGCCCTCGACGCGCGGATGGTCGCTATCGTAACCGCGATGAGTGGCGAGGTCGAAGGCGACCGACAGGCCCTTCTGACCGCCGGCGAGATTGCGGCGGTAGAAGGCGTTCGACGCTTCGGCGGTCGAGAAGCCGGCATATTGGCGGATCGTCCAGGGCCGGCCGGCATACATGGTGGCGCGCGGGCCTCGCACGAAGGGCTTCATGCCGGGCAGCGAATTGAGGTGATCGATGCCTTCGATATCTTCCGCCGTATAGAGCGGCTTGATGTCGATGCCTTCGGGCGTGTGCCAGACGAGCGTTTCCGGCGAAGCCTTCAGCTCCTTCTCGGCAAGCGCCTGCCAATCCTTTACGGTCTTCTCGGCCATCGAATGCTCCTCGAGTATGCGGTTGTATCATGCGTGTAAGAAACGCTGCGAGTACCTCAACGTTTGCTCGCTCAATATTTCCGATCAACTAAACCCGTCACGAACCTTTCCCGGTTATGATGAGTTCCTTGGCCGATGTATTTCGCTCTCCACCGATGGAATATTTGAGAACCACCTCTTCAACCTCGAACTCGGCAAATACATCCCGAACGTAAGCTACGTCGTTTATCGAGAGAATGAAGCGGCCCTTGAGATGTAAGAGAACGTCCGCCATTTCACGGAACTGATCGCGACTGAATACCCCTTTTCCGTAATCATCCTCATGGCCCCAATAGGGAGGATCGAGATAGAACAGCGTATTTGGCCGGTCGTATCGCTCAATAAAGCTTCGCCAGGGCAAATTTTCGATCACCACTCCCGCCATCCGCGCATGGATTTCCCTGAGTAGGAGCGTTAACCTCAGCAAATTAAAGCGTGCGCCACCCATCGATACCCCAAATGTCCGCCCTCGGACTTTACCTCCAAAAGCCAGGCATTGGAGATAAAGAAAGCGTGCAGCTCGTTCCAGATCCGTAAGCGTAGATGGGTCGGTGTGCGAAAGCCTATCAAACTCATGCCTTGAAGTGATCTGAAAACGTAGCACCTCCATGAACTGTGAATGGTGGCGCTGCAAAATGCGAAAGAAATTTGTAATATCGCCGTTAATATCGTTGATTACCTCCATTTTGGGGTGGGGGTTTCGGCGTAAGAAAACTCCACCCATGCCCACGAATGGCTCAGCATAAATCCCATGCGGCATCTGGTTGATGCTGCTTATAATTTTCTTCGAAAGTAGGCGCTTACCCCCGATGTAGGGCGCTGCGGGCTTGCCTAGCTCAGTCGATCGTACAGTCACCATGTCAATAGCCTCTATCCCGTCATACTGGTTCCGCTGAACGGTGAGCCCGCAACGGAATGCGGAAGATTGTAGGCTTGAGTAAGCGAGATGAGGAAAGAACCAAGGCAAATTTTTGCCAAGTAACTGTATTCTTAAATACCTCCCGATATTTGCATCCACCTACTCTTGCGATCGCTATTTACTGGAATACAGAGGGATTGCGGCATCGGCGGTAGAAGCAAGCCTACTCAAACTCCATGATCAACTCGTCGACCGCCAGGCTTTGGCCCTGGCTCGCGGCGACGTGCTTGACGATGCCCTTCCTCTCCGCCTTCAGCACGTTTTCCATCTTCATCGCCTCGACGGTGGCCAGCGTCTGGCCAGCCTCGACCATGTCGCCTTCCTTGACAGCGACGGATGTGATCACGCCGGGCATCGGGCAGAGCAGCATCTTCGACGTGTCCGGCGGCAGTTTTTTCGGCATCAGGCGGGCGAGTTCGGCGACGCGGGGGGAACGCACGCGGGCGGTTACGTCCATGCCCCGCCAGCGCAGCCGGATGGCCGAGCCGACGAGGTTGACCTTGACGCCCATCGCCTCGCCGCCGACCTGGAAGCGGGCGTGTTGCTGGCCCGGAAGCCAGCCGCCGGCGACGGAAAGCTGCGTTCCATCGGCAAAGCGGACGCCGGTGCCGTCAGACCCGGTTTCGAGCGTTACGGCTTCCTCGAAACCGGCGAGCGTTACCACCCAATCCTTGCCGATCACCCGGCGATGGTTGCCGATCGTGCCGGAGATCTGCACCGCGCGCTCCTGCAGGGCCTGATTGACCAGGACGGCGATGGCGGCAAGCTTCTTTGCCGCCTCCCCGTCCGGATGCACACCGGAAAAGCCTTCCGGGAACTCTTCGGCGATGAAGGCGGTGGTGATGTTTCCGGAGCGGAATCGGCCATGCCTCATGACGGCCGACAGGAAAGGCAGGTTATGGCCGATGCCATCCACCTCGAAATCGTCGAGCGCCTTGCCCATTGCGTCGATCGCCGTCAGACGATCAGGCGCCCAGGTGCAGAGTTTTGCGATCATCGGGTCGTAATACATGGAGATCTCGCCGCCTTCGAAGACGCCGGTATCGTTGCGCACCACGGTATCGTCGTCCTGCCGGCCCTCGGCGGGCGGGCGGTAGCGGGTCAGCCGGCCGATCGAGGGCAGAAAATTGCGGTAGGGATCCTCAGCGTATAGCCGGCTTTCGATCGCCCAGCCATTCAACTTGACGTCGTCCTGACTGAGCGACAGTTTCTCGCCTGACGCAACGCGGATCATCTGTTCGACGAGATCGATGCCGGTGACGAGTTCGGTCACTGGATGCTCCACCTGCAGGCGGGTGTTCATCTCGAGGAAATAGAAATTTCTGGCGCCGTCGACGATGAACTCCACCGTGCCGGCCGAGAAATAACCGACGGCTTTCGCGAGTGCCACCGCCTGTTCGCCCATGGCCTTGCGCGTTGCCGCGTCGAGGAAGGGCGACGGTGCCTCCTCAATGACCTTCTGGTTGCGGCGCTGGATCGAGCATTCACGCTCGCCGAGATAGAGCGTGGTGCCGTTTTGATCGCCGAGCACCTGGATTTCGATGTGGCGCGGCTGGTCGACGAACTTTTCGATGAAGATGCGGTCGTCGCCGAAGGAATTCTTCGCCTCGTTGCGGGAGGACTGGAAACCTTCGCGCGCCTCGGTATCGTTCCAGGCAATGCGCATGCCCTTGCCGCCGCCGCCGGCGGACGCCTTGATCATTACCGGGTAACCGATCGAGGCGGAAATCCTCACCGCCTCCTCGGCATCCTCGATCAGGCCCATATGGCCCGGAACGGTGGAGACGCCGGCTTCGGCGGCGATCTTTTTCGAGGTGATCTTGTCGCCCATCGCCTGGATGGCTTTGACAGGCGGGCCGATGAAAACGACGCCGGCCTTTTCCAGCGCCTGCGCAAACGCTGCGTTTTCCGACAGGAACCCATAACCGGGATGCACGGCATCGGCACCGGTCTTCCTGATCGCTTCGAGTATCCTGTCGATGACGATATAGGACTGGCTGGACGGCGCCGGGCCGATATGCACCGCCTCGTCGGCCATCCGTACATGCAGCGCCTCGGCATCCGCGTCCGAATAGACGGCGACCGTCGCAATGCCCATCTTTTTTGCGGTCTTAATGACCCGGCAGGCGATCTCGCCACGGTTGGCGATGAGGATTTTCTTAAACGCCGCCATCAAACCTCCAGAACGTCTTCGAAAGCCTGGGGAAAGTTTTTCCGCGCCAGGCTCTCGTTGATACGTAACATCGCCTGGTAGGAGGCGGGGTCGAACGCGCGATCTGCCGGGATCACTTCCCGTCCCAGCAAACGCGACAAGCGTTCGCCATCGAGATTGCCGCGCTCAAAGGGTTCCGCTCCGAAATAATGCCAAAGGGAATGCATGAAGGCGGTATCGGCCAGGGCGACCGTCTGATCCCGGCTGGGATGGCGCGGCCATTGTCCCAGCACCGTCACCTTGGGATTCGCCCGGCGAATGGTGAACTGCCACTGCGTTCCAGTTAAACCCGACGGAAAGCCACGATGTTTGGTCATTTCGGGGATTTTGGGCATCATGGTCTCCTGCGGTATTTCGTGGCTGCGGCCGCTCTTGTAACGGGGGGCATTACAACGGGATCGTGTCGTGTTTTTTCCAATGCGTCGTTACCTGCTTGTTGCGCAGCGAGGCAAACGCCCGGGCGATGCGGCGGCGGGACGAATGGGGCATGATCACCTCGTCGATGAAGCCACGTTCGGCCGCGACGAACGGGTTGGCGAAACGCTCCTCGTATTCCCTGGTGCGCGCGGCGATCTTTTCCGCGTCGCCCAGTTCCGAGCGGTAGAGGATCTCGGTCGCTCCCTTCGCACCCATGACGGCGATTTCGGCGGTCGGCCAGGCATAATTGAAATCCGCGCCGATATGTTTCGAGGCCATGACGTCATAGGCGCCGCCATAGGCTTTTCGCGTGATCAGCGTGACCATGGGAACGGTCGCTTCGGAATAGGCGAAGAGCAGTTTTGCACCGTGTTTGATGACGCCGCCATATTCCTGCGCCACGCCCGGAAGGAAACCCGGGACATCCACCAGGGTCAGGATCGGGATCGAGAAAGCGTCGCAGAAACGCACGAAGCGGGCGGCCTTGCGGGAACTGTCGATATCGAGGCAGCCGGCCAGCACCATCGGCTGGTTGGCGACGACGCCGACCGTCTGACCTTCGAGGCGGATGAAGCCGGTGATGATGTTTCTCGCATAGGCTTCCTGGATCTCGAAGAAATCGCCCTCGTCGGCGATCGCATAGATCAGTTCCTTCATGTCGTAGGGTTTTGCGGCGCTGTCCGGGATCAGGCTGTCGAGGCGGTTCTCGATGCGGGCGGGATCGTCGTGGAAGGGGCGGACCGGGGGCTTTTCGCGATTGTTCAGGGGCAGGAAATCGAAGAGCTGGCGGACGGCTTCGAGCGCCTCGATGTCGTTCTCGAAGGCGGCATCGGCGACCGACGACTTCTTCGTGTGGGTGCCCGCGCCGCCGAGTTCTTCGGCAGTGACGATCTCGTTGGTGACGGTCTTCACCACGTCGGGACCGGTGACGAACATGTAGGATGAATCGCGCACCATGAAGATGAAGTCGGTCATGGCCGGCGAATAGACCGCGCCGCCGGCGCAGGGGCCCATGATGACGGAAATCTGCGGCACGACGCCGGAGGCCTCTGCATTGCGGCGAAAGACTTCGGCATAACCGGCGAGCGACGCGACGCCTTCCTGAATACGGGCGCCGCCACTGTCGTTCAGGCCGATCACCGGGGCGCCGACACGCACCGCCATATCCATGATCTTGCAGATTTTTTGCGCATGTGTCTCGGAGAGCGAGCCGCCGAGAACCGTAAAGTCCTGGGAGAAGACATAGACTTGGCGGCCGTTGATCGTCCCCCAGCCGGTGACAACACCGTCGCCCGCGACCTTCTGCTCGGCCATGCCGAAATCCACCGCGCGGTGGGTCACGTACATGTCGAACTCCTCGAACGAGCCCTCGTCGAGCAGGACCTCGATGCGCTCGCGGGCCGTCAGCTTGCCCTTGGCATGCTGCGCCTCGATACGCTTGCTCCCCCCGCCAAGCCTTGCCTCCGCCCGGCGCTTTTCGACCTCACCCAGAACTGCTCGCATGTCTGCTCCCGGTATTCCCTTAGGCATTACTTAGCGTCTTGCGTTCAGACGGGAAACCGCGGAACGCGCATCTATACGAATTGATAAGAGCGCGAACGGGAAAATGCAAAACGCCGGAAAACATACGACGGCAATTAGAGCGCGGTTTCGCCCGAATTCGTCTTGATGATGTTGATGAAGGCCTCGGCCGTCCAGGACAGCGGCGCGCCGGGCATGGTGATGATCCCGTAATCGGCGATCTTGTCCGGCACGAAGGGCCGCATGGCGAGCGCATCGCTGCGAAAGAATTCGGCGATCAGCGACGGCACGATGGCGATGCCGAGGCCCTGGGCTGCGCAGGCGCAGGCCGTTTCGACCGAATGGACTTCGAGGCTGCAGCGGTAGGTCGGCACCATACGGCGCAGTTCGTGTTCCAGCTCGTTGCGGTTGACGCGCTGTCGACCGAGCAGGATCAGGTCGTTGCGGGCGAGATCGTTGACGTCGATCGCCTGCTTGGCGGCCAGCGGATGGCCGGCCGGCATCACGCAGGTCGTGCCGCTGGCAAAGAGCGGGCGGGCGTCGAAGGAATGTTCCTCCGGTGGCAGTCGAACGAAGCCGAGATCGGCGACGCGGCCGCGCACCATCCGCTCGATCGCATCATAGGGGCCGCTCAGGATTTCCACCGTGACGCGCGGATGATCGGCCTTGAAGCGGGCGAGGATCGGCGGCAGCATGGTGGTCGCGAGGCTGTGCGGGAAGGCGACCCGGATCAGCGCCTCGCCGAAGGCGCCGGAGCGGACGTCGCCGACCTTGACGCGCAGCCGGGCGACGCTCTCGGCGACATCATCCACCTCGTCGACCAGGAGATGCGCTTCCGGCCGCGGGATCAGACGGCCCTTGTCGCGCAGGAAAAGTTCGCGTCCGATCTCCTCTTCCAGCGACGCGAGCTGGCGGCTGATCGCCGACTGCGACAGGCCGAGCTGGGCAGCGGCTGCCATCGTCGAGCCGGTATCCATGATCGTCTTGAAGATTTCGAGCTGCTTGAAATTCATGTCGCGATCCTACGGAAGGCGGCGGCGAACACAAGCAAAGACATCGAACAAGGTTTCCACGCGCAAAACGCATAGGACCATGCGTTCCGCGCATAATATTGCGCATCCTTCCCGGACCGCTATCGTCTGCGTCAACAAAGAGAAAAGGGAACGTCTTTCATGAAAATTCTCTGTCCCTGCGGGACGAAGGATAAGCGGGAGCGCATGCTATGACGGTTTTCGTCATTCGCCGCTTCCTGCAGAGCATCGCCGTCCTCATCGTGACCGCGGTCATCGTCTTCATCGGCATCTACGCGATCGGCGACCCAGCCGAAATGCTGATCGCTCCGGATGCCAGCCCTGCGGAACGCGCCCAGGTGGTCGCCTCGCTCGGCCTCGACAAGCCGCTCTGGGAACAGTTCTTCACCTTCGCATGGAATGCGCTGCATGGGGATCTCGGCCGTTCCTTCGTCTTCAACCGTCCGTCCATCAGCCTGATCTTCGAGCGCCTGCCGGCGACGCTGGAGCTGACGCTGACCGGCCTCGTCTTCGCGCTGCTGCTCGGCATTCCGCTCGGCCTGCTGTCCGGCCTGAAGCCGAACAGCGCCACCGACGAAGTGATCATGACCGGCTCGATCTTCGGCTTCTCGTTGCCGAGCTTCTGGCAGGGCATGATGCTGATCATGATCTTCTCCGTCTGGCTCGGCTGGCTGCCCTCTACCGGACGCGGCCAGATGGGCGAATTTCTTGGGCTCCATTCAAGCCTCTTCACGCTGGACGGCCTGACGCATCTCATCCTGCCGGCAATCAATCTGTCGCTGTTCAAACTCTCTCTAGTCATCCGCCTCACCCGCACCGGGGTGCGCGAAACCATGCCGCTCGATTTCGTCAAGTTCGCGCGCGCCAAGGGCATTTCCGAACGGCGCATCGTCTTCGTGCATGTGTTCAAGAACATCCTGATCCCGCTGATCACCGTGATCGGCCTGGAACTCGGCAGCATGCTCGCCTTCGCGGTGGTGACGGAGACGATCTTCGCCTGGCCGGGCATCGGCAAGCTTTTGATCGACAGCATCATGCGGCTCGACCGACCTGTCGTGGTCGCCTATCTGCTGGTCATCGTCAGCCTGTTCATCTTCATCAATTTCGTGGTCGACGTGCTCTATTCGCTGGTCGATCCCCGCGTCCGGCTGGGAGGTGCCCAATGACCGTTCGCGCCCTTTTTGCTGAAGACATGCTGCTCGGCAGACTATTTACCGGCATCGGCCGCAGTCCGAAGGCGGTCGTTGCCGCCATCGTCTGCATCATCCTCCTGTTTGCCGCAGTCATCGGACCTTATCTGACGCCCCAGAACCCGTTCGATCTCGCGGTGCTGGACATCCTCGATTCCAAGCTGCCGCCCGGCTCGCAGAGCATGGACGGCATGAACTACTGGCTCGGCACCGACGGCCAGGGCCGCGACATGTTCTCGGCGATGATCTACGGCCTGCGCACCAGCCTCGGCGTCGGTGTTTTTTCCGGTCTCGTGGCCTTGATCGTCGGCACGGTGCTTGGCCTGATCGCCGCTTATTTCGGCGGGCGCATCGACACGCTGATCATGCGCGTCGTCGATCTGATGCTCGGCTTTCCGACCATTCTCGTGGCCCTGATGCTGCTGGCACTTCTCGGCCAGGGCCTCTGGAAGGTCATCTTCGCGCTGATCCTGGTGCAATGGGCGACATTTGCCCGCGCCGTCAGGAGTGCGGCGCTTGTCGAGAAGAACAAGGACTATGTCGAGGCCGCGGTGACACTCGGCATCGGCACCCCGCGCATCTTGATCGGCCATATCCTGCCCAACTGCTTGCCGCCGCTGATCGTCATCGGCATGCTGCAGGTGGCGAACGCCATTTCGGCAGAGGCGACGCTCTCCTTCCTCGGCATCGGCCTGCCGATCACCGAACCGTCGCTCGGGCTGCTGATCGCCAACGGCTACCAGCTTCTGATGTCCGGCGAATACTGGATCAGCGTCTATCCTGGCGTGCTGCTGCTCGTGCTGGTGTTCTCGATCAACATCGTCGGCGACCGGTTGCGCGAAGTCCTCAATCCCCGACTTGGCGAAAGGTGAGCGCGATGACACCCGTCCTCGAAGTCAAGAACCTTTCCACCCATTTCATGACCCGTCGCGGCGTGCTGAAGGCCGTCGACGACGTGAGCTTCACGGTCGGTCAGCGGGAGATCGTCGGGCTTGTCGGCGAATCCGGCTCCGGCAAATCGATCACCGGCTTCTCGATTCTCGGCCTCGTCGATCCGCCCGGCCGGGTGGTGAGCGGCCAGATCCTGTTCAACGGCGAAGACCTGCTGACGAAATCGCCGACAGCGATGCGGGCCATCCGTGGCAAACGCATCGCGATGATCTTCCAGGATCCGATGATGACGCTGAACCCGGTTCTCTCGGTCGCCACCCAGATGATCGAGACCGTGCAGGCGCATGACCGGGTTTCGCGCGCAGAAGCCCGCGCCCGGTCACGCGATGCGCTTGGGCTGGTTGGCATCCCTTCGCCGGAGGAGCGGCTGGATTCCTATCCGCACCAGTTCTCCGGCGGCATGCGCCAGCGCGTGGCGATCGCCATCGCACTGCTGCACCGGCCGGACCTGATCATCGCCGACGAACCAACGACGGCGCTCGACGTGACGATCCAGTCGCAGATCCTGTTCGAGATCAAACGGCTGGCCGGTGAGTTCGGCATGGCGCTGATCTGGATCAGCCACGATCTCGGCGTCGTCGCGGCGCTCGCGGACCGGATCATGGTCATGTATGCGGGCCGCATCGTCGAGGCGGGACAGGTCGATGGGGTGCTCACCGCGCCACGCCATCCCTACACGTCCGGCCTGCTCAGCGCCGTGCCTGCAGCGGTGCCGCGCGGCGAACCGCTCCGACCGATCCCCGGTTTCGCGCCCTCGCCGCTGTCGCGCCCTTCCGGCTGCGCCTTCCGCGACCGCTGCGCCCGGGCCACCGATGTCTGCGCCACTGAGCCTATGCTGGAAATCGCCGCCGATCGCGAGTTCCGCTGTTTCCACCCCCATCTCTGGAGCGCCGCATGACAAACCCGCTCGTGGAAACCGTACCGCTCATAGAAGCCGTGGACGTCAGCCGGCGTTTTTCCCGCAAGCTCGATTATGCGGAGAAGATCGCCAACCTGTTCGGTGCGGGTCTCGAGGAAAAGACCGTACATGCGGTCGACGAGGTCGATCTCGCCGTCTATCCGGGCGAGGTGGTCGGTCTCGTCGGTGAGTCCGGTTGCGGGAAGTCGACGCTCGGGCGGGTGATGGCCGGCATCATGCCGGCGAGCGGCGGCGAGGTACGCTGGAAAGGCCGGCCGCTGACATCGCTGCAGGGCGAGGACAAACGCGCCATGCGGCTCTCCGCCCAGATGATCTTCCAGGACCCGATGTCGACACTCAATCCGCGCAAGCGGGTGATCGACCTGATCGGCGAGGCGCCGAAAGTGCACGGCATCGTCAAGGGCCGGGAGATGCGCGACTACGTCGCCGCGCTCGCGGAGCGGGTCGGTCTCGATCCGTCCTATCTCGACCGTTTCCCGCACCAGTTTTCCGGCGGCCAGCGGCAGCGCATCGGCATTGCCCGGGCGCTGGCGGTAAAGCCCAAACTGCTCGTCTGCGACGAATCGGTCGCCGCGCTCGACGTGTCTATCCAGGCGCAGATCCTCAACCTGTTCATGGACCTGAAACGGGAGTTCGGGCTGACCTATCTGTTCATCAGCCACGACCTCGGCGTCGTGAAACACATCTGCGATCGGGTGGTCGTCATGTATCTCGGCCGCGTGGTGGAAAGCGCCACGCCGGACGAGCTCTTCGACAATCCGAAACATCCCTATACCCAGGCGCTGATCCGCGAACTGCCGTCGGTCAGCGACCGCCGCCGGGTGTTCACGCCGATCAAGGGCGAGATCCCCTCGCCGCTCCATCCGCCACCGGGATGTCATTTCCATCCCCGCTGTCCAATGGCTTTCGACCGCTGCCGCGTTGAACGGCCGGTCTTGAAGGAAAACGCCGCAGGCCATGTCAGCGCCTGCCACCTGAACGATCTTGCCGCCCATCAGGCAACACATGCGACGGCCGAACCGGTCATCTAAAAAGGAAGGGAACGAACATAATGAAACCGATGAAATTTTTCCTGGCCGGGGTTGCGGCCTCGGTCCTCGCGCTGAGCTCGGCTCAGGCCGCGAATCTGATACTCGGCAGCGCCACCGAGCCCTCGGCGATCGATCCGCAGTTTTCGCGCACCGGCAACAACCAGAACATTGCCATGCAGGTCTTCGACCGCCTGGTGCAGACCGACCCGGCAATCAATGTCGAGCCGGCGCTTGCCGTCTCCTGGACCAATACCGATCCGCTGACCTGGCAGATCAAACTGCGCGACGGTGTCAAATTCCATGACGGCAACCCGTTGACATCGGAGGACGTGATCTTCTCGCTCACCCGCGCCAAAGACATCCCGAACAGCCCCGCGCCGTTTTCCGGCAATGTCGGGGCGATCGACAGCATGAAGGCGATCGACAACCTGACTGTCGAATTCAAGACCAAGAAGCCGACGCCCGATTTCATCGAACAGGTCGGTTTCGTCTACATCGTCGAGAAGAAGGTCGCGGAAGGCGCCTCGATCGAAGACTTCAACAGCGGCAAGGCGGCGATCGGCACCGGCGCCTATAAATTCAAGTCCTGGACCCCGGGCGATAACCTGCAGCTCACCCGCAACGATGCCTTCTGGGGCAAGAAACAGGATTTCGAAAACGTCACGATAAAGTTCATCTCCAACGATGCATCGCGCGTCGCCGCGCTTCGCTCCGGCGCCGTCGATCTGATCGACGCCGTGCCGCCGGGCGATGTGAAGACCCTCCAGGGAATCTCCGGCCTCAAGGTCTTCTCGATCGCCTCGGCCCGCATGATCTACCTTGCGCTCGACAGCGCCCGCGACAAGAGCCCCTTCATCACCGACAAGGAGGGTAAGCCGCTCGACAAGAACCCGCTGAAGGACGCCAAGATCCGCCAGGCGCTCTCGGAACTGGTCAACCGCCAGCTGATCATCGACCGCATTCTCGACGGCTCGGCGGAAGCCGCTGGCCAGCTGGTGCCAAACGGCGTCGCCGGCAACGATCCGTCGATCACGGCCACGGCCATGAACGCCGAGGACGCCAAGAAACTGCTGGCGGAAGCCGGCTACAAGGACGGTTTCGGCATCACCATCCACACCTCCAACGACCGCTTCCCGGGCGATTCGGAAGTGGCACAGGCCCTCGGCCAGATGTTTGCGCGCGGTGGCCTGAAGGTGAACGGCGTCGTCGCCCAGCCCTATAACGTTTACACCAAGGGCGCCGGGGCCGGCGAATTCTCCGCTTTCATCTTCTCGCTCGGCAACTCTACGCCGACCTCGGCAACCGGTCTTCGCAACCTGCTGATGACGGCCAACAAGGATGCCGGTACCGGCTCGTTCAACCGGACGAAATATTCGAACCCGGCCTTTGACGATGCGATGCGTGCCGCCACCGCCGAATTCGACGTCAAGAAGCGCGTGGAGCTGCTGCAGAAGGCGACCAAGATGGTGTTCGCCGACGTTCCGGTCATCCCGCTCTACTGGCAGAAGGTTCACTGGGCCGGCAAGGCGAACGTCTCCTATGTCGCCAACATGACGGAAGACACCAGCGCGACGCTTGCCGGCATCGCCAAGTAGGCCTGGTCTTTGCTGCGGCCCCTTTTTCAGGAGCCGCAGCATCCTGGGCCGGCCTGACGTGTGGTGGGGCCGGCCCGGGTATTGATTTGCCAATTTTGAGGATATGGACATGGATACCCTGACGCCATCGCGCTTCGAGGTGATTGCTGACGACGTGATCGTCGAACGCGATGTGATGGTGACGATGCGCGACGGCATAAAGCTCGCGACCGACGTCTACCGACCGGCCAAGGACGGCAAGGCGATCAAAGGCCGGCTTCCGGCGATCATGGAACGCACGCCCTACGGCAAGGCGGAACGCTCGCGATCCGAGATCGAGGTGGGCATGACCGAGCCGATGAAGCGCCATGAGGTTGCAAGCTATTTCGTCCGGGCCGGATATGCCGTGATCTACCAGGATTGCCGCGGCCGCTACAATTCCGAGGGCGAATTCAGCAAATACATTTCAGAAGCCGCGGACGGCTACGATACCGCCCGCTGGCTGGTGGAACAGGCCTGGTCGAACGGCCAGTTCGGCACAATGGGGCTTTCCTATGCGGCACATACGCAAGCCGCGCTCGCCTGCCTCAACCCTCCGGGGCTCGCCTGCATGGTCATGGATTCGGGCGGTTTTTCCAACGCCTATCAATGCGGCATCCGCCAGGGCGGCGCATTCGAGCTGAAGCAGGCGACCTGGGCCTACAACCAGGCGATCGGCGAGGGCAATGAATTTGCCCGTGCGGCGATCGAAGCGGAGGATCTTCACGCATGGTTCAACGTCATGCCCTGGAGCGAAGGCAATTCTCCGGTGCGCTGGATGCCGGAATACGAAAGCTACCTGCTCGACCAATGGCGCAGCGGCACGTTCGACGAAAACTGGCGCCGTGTCGGGCTTTACATGGAAGGTTTCTACGAGACTTTTCCGGAAGTGCCCATCGTGCTGATGTCGAGCTGGTACGACGCCTATGTGAAGTCGACGCTCGACAATTATCGCGGCCTTTCCGGCAAGGACAGCCGACCGCTACAGCTGATCATGGGACCGTGGCTGCACGGCAACCGCAACACGACGCTCGCCGGCGATACATCTTTCGGGCCGACTGCGCCGCTCGGCGGGAACGTCGTGGAAAGCTGGCTATCCTTCCGCCGCAACTGGTTTGACCATTGGCTGAAGGCCAGGGACAATACGGTTGCTCAGGAACCGGTGGTGCGCGCCTTCGTAATGGGCGGCGGGTCCGGCATGCGCAATCCGGATGGGCGCCTGGATCATGGCGGACGCTGGATCGAAGCAAGCGACTGGCCGCTGCCTGGAACGGAATTCCGCAACTATTACATCCATGAGAACGGTTCGCTTTCGACCGACAAGCCGAAAACGAGTGCCGCGCCCTTCACCTACGATTTCGACCCTAAGAACCCGGTTCCGACCATCGGCGGATCGCTGACAAGCGGCCAGCCGATTTTCGAAGGCGGCGGTTTCGACCAGCGCGAGGGAGAGAAATTCTACGGCTCGAAACATCCGGGCCTGCCACTTTCGGCGCGTGCCGACGTGCTCTCCTTCGAGACAGAGCCGCTCGCCAAAGATGTCGCCGTGGTCGGGCCGATCACGGTCGAGCTCTACGTCTCGTCCGATGCACCGGACACCGATTTCACCGCGAAACTCGTCGACGTCTACCCGCCGAGCAAGGATTATCCGACCGGTTACGCGCTCAATATCACCGACGGGATTATCCGCTGCCGCTACCGCAATTCCTTCGAAAAGCCTGAACCGATCGTCAAGGGCGAGGTGTTCAAGGTGACGATCGAACCATTCGCGACCGCCAACCTGTTCGCCAAGGGCCACCGCATCAGGGTTGATATCTCATCATCCAACTTCCCGAAGTACGATATAAATCCAAATAGCTATGCGCCGGAGGGCCGGGGGCGCACAAGCCAAGTGGCCCGCAACACAGTTTTCTGCGATGGTACGCGTGCATCTGCCATCCGCCTGCCGATCGTCGGTGGAGCGGCAATGGTGGGGCTGAAGCCCATCGCGAAATGAACTAGGCCATGCTGACCGTCGCCGTTACCGGCCAAATCCTGATCCACGGCCCCCTCGACCTCTGTGGCGAGGGGCAGGCCGAGGTTCGGGATTTCCTCGAGGCGGATGTGGCCTTCGGCAATCTCGAAGCGACGGTGGAGACGGCAGGGGCATGGCCGACCAAGACGAAAACGCTGCATCTGGCCTCGGCGGATGCTCTCGTCTCGGTGCGGGAACTTGGCTTTCATGCGGTGACGCATGCCAACAACCACGCCTTCGACCTCGGCCCGCCGGGCATCGCATCGACGCGCGCCGCCGTGGAAGCGGCCGGGCTGAAGCTTGCCGGCAGCGGGTCGGATATCGAGCAAGCCGCAGCGCCGGCGATCGTCCCGGGACCTCATAGATCGCTCGCTATCTTCTCCGTCGATCTCGGACCTCAGCCGGACATCAACTACGCCTCGGTCGATCGCAGCGGCATAACACCCTTGCGGATGAGGCGGACGGTAACCGCGCCGCCTGCGGAATTCGAGACGCTCAAACGGATCGTCGGGACGCTCGGTGACGACAAGCGCGGCGCGGCGCGTGCTGCGGTCGGTTATGACCTCGGCGAACGCCCGGAGCTGGACGTCTTCGGTACGCCCGTCGTTGCCGGCGATGCGATCGGCGCCCGCTGGACTGCCGACGAAAAGGACATGCAGCGGCTCGTCGACGGCGTCGATGCGGCGAAGGCGATCGGCGACCTGGTCGCGGTTGCGATCCACGGCCATCATTGGGATGCGAACTGGAAAACGACGCCCGAGTGGCTGCTCGATCTGTGCCGCGGCCTGATCGACAGCGGCGCGGACCTGGTTCTCGGCACCGGCGCACCGGTCATGCAGCCGATCACCTTTCATCGTGGGCGAGCGATCATCGCCGGTCTCGGCAACTTCGTTTTCCATACGCGGCGGCCGGCGACCTATGACCAAAAAGGTGTCGATGTCTGGCGCAGCGCCGCAATCCGGCTGACGCTTGCCGATGACGGTACGTGCGAGAGACTTGAACTGCTGCCGATTTCCGTCGGCAGGCCGGTGGACCAAGGTCTGCCTCCAGGCCCGGTTCCGCTGCAGGGTTCCGATGCGGACGAGATCAGGGAAAGAGCGCTCGCCGGGCTTCCGGCTGCAGACCGGCAACGCGTCGTCTGATCAACCAAGCTTGCCGGTGAAAATGTAACCGACGCCGCGGACGGCCTTGATCAGCTGGGGATGTTTGGCATCCGCCTCGATCTTGCGGCGCAACCGGACGATCTGGGCGTCGATCGTGCGGTCGAAGGCGTCGAGCTGCCGTCCCCTTGTCGTATCCATCAGGAAATCGCGCGTCAGCACGCGGCCGGCGTGCTGGACGAAAGCCGCCAGCATGTCGAATTCGCCGGTTGTCAGTTCGACTTCGCCATCTCCTGCAGACAGCAGCTGGCGTCTGGAAAGATTGAGCGTCCATCCTTCGAAACGGACGATCTTCTCCTCGTTCTCCTCCAGCTTCGGCTGAGCCGGCTGGCGCCGCCTGAGGATCGATTTCAGCCGCGCATGCACTTCGCGCAGGTGAAACGGTTTTGCGATGTAATCATCAGCACCGATCTCGATGCCGATGATCCGGTCGACCACGTCGTCGCGGCCGGTCAGCATCATGATCGGAATGTCCGATTGCATCCGGATTTCCCGAGCAAGATCGAAGCCGTCCTGGCCACCGGGAAGCGAGAGGTCGAGAAGGATGATGTCGATCTCCTGCCTTTTCAGCTGAACGCGCATTTCCTGCCCGTCGGACACCGCGCTGACGGCATACCCCTCGCCCTCGAAATATCGCGTCAGCATCTGACGGATTCGAGGGTCGTCGTCGACGACGAGGATATTTGCGGAACTGGCGGGGGATGACATCAACAGGGAACCGGCGTGTTACAGATTGTTACCAATTAGAACCGTCTTTCACACGACTAGCATTCGCGCGTTACCGGGATTCGGTCAACTGCCTCAACCAAACGGATAGGGGCAGTTTCATGTTTGTCACGGATAATGCGAAGACCTTCAAC
Source organism: Neorhizobium sp. 05N33 (assembly GCF_056397445.1). Taxonomy (NCBI): domain Bacteria; kingdom Pseudomonadati; phylum Pseudomonadota; class Alphaproteobacteria; order Hyphomicrobiales; family Rhizobiaceae; genus Neorhizobium; species Neorhizobium sp. 05N33. Next base: position 29,922 of record NZ_JBFTNK010000020.1, read on the forward strand.
TCGGCAGCAGCAAGACCGCTAGACGAGCCGGACTGCCTGCATTCGCTGTTTGCAAAGCAGCCTGTCGAATATCTCGCGGCCGGCCAGCCCCTCTTTTTCGAAGGTGACGAGGCCAGGCATATTTTCGAAGTCATCGAAGGGAATTTGCGGGTTTTCCGGATCATTTCGGAAGGACGGCGGGTGATTACCGGATTTCTGCACGCCGGCGATATGATCGGCGTTTCGCTCCGGGACAATTATATCTATACCGCAGAGGCCATCACGACGGCGAAAGTCCGTCGGCTGTCGCGCCGACAGTTCGAAGCGGCGATCATCAATTCCGAGAGCCTGAGACCCAAAGTCTTTGCTCGGGTCTGCGACGAAATGGCCGCAGCCCAGGACCAGATGGTGCTCTTGTCGAGCAAGAGCGCGGAGGAACGGATCTGCACGTTCCTGCTGAAATACCTGAAACGTGCGATGGCCGAAGGCAATGCGCAACCGATCGTCGAGCTCTCCATGAGCCGGCAGGACATGGCCGACTATCTCGGCCTGACGATCGAAACGGTTTCGCGTACTATCACCAGGCTCATCGGCAAGGGCGTGCTGAATGTTCTGGACCCGGCCGCCCGTCATTCCATAAGAATCGAACGGCCGGGAATGCTTGCGCAACTTGCCGGAGACGACGATGACTGTGGAGACATGCGGCGCGACCTGATCGCTCTCGGCGAGCGACGGCGCCATTAAACGGAAGAGACATGATCGGCAATACAGGACCCGAAGCCACGACGGAAAGCCAGCTCGATGCCGTCACTCTTCTTCTCGACGATGCCAATCTCATCGTCCATGGCGTGGACGGCATCATCAGCCGCTGGACGAGCGGCAGCGAGCAGCTTTACGGCTGGCGCCGGGAGGAGGCTCTCGGAAAGGTCGTCCACGATCTTCTGGCGACGCAGTTTCCCCAGCCGCTCGACGAGATCCGTCGTCACGTCCAGACCTATCATGCCTGGCAAGGCGAGGTCGTCCATCGGCACAAGAACGGCCGCATGGTCTTCGTGGCGACCCGCTGGGTGGGCGTCAATCCATCGAGCGACGGGCCTTCGATCATCATTCAAACGAACAACGATATCACCGAGATGAAAAGGGTGCAGAACGATCTTGCTGAACGCGAAGCGCATCTGCGCTCCATTCTGGACACGGTTCCGGAATCGATGATCGTCATCGACGAGGTCGGCTGCATTTCGTCCTTCAGCACCGCTGCCGAACAGCTGTTCGGCTACTCGTCCGACGAAGTCTGCGGGCAGAATGTGAAGATGCTGATGCCATCGCCCGACCGAGAAGCCCATGACGGATATATCTCGCGCTATCTCAACACCGGCGAACGCCGGATCATCGGTTACGGCCGCGTCGTGACCGGGCAGCGCAAGGACAAGAGCACATTTCCAATGGAGCTTTCAGTCGGCGAGGCCGTCACCAACGGCAAACGCATTTTTACCGGCTTCGTCCGCGACCTGACCAGCCGTCACAAGATCGAGGAAGAGCTGCGCCAGGCCCAGAAGATGGAAGCGATCGGTCAGCTGACCGGCGGCCTGGCGCACGATTTCAACAATCTTCTCACCGTCATCAGCGGCAATCTCGAAATGATGGAGAACAAGCTCGCGGATGCGGGACTGCTCGAACTGCTGCATGAGGCCCAGGGGGCCGCGGAAGACGGCGCCAAATTGACGGGCCAGCTTCTCGCCTTCGGACGGCGCCAGCCACTCAATCCGAAGCTTGCGGATGTCGGCAACCTCGTGTCCGGCTTCTCGGAACTTCTCAGGCGAACGCTCGGCGAAACGATCGAGCTTCGCACCACTGTGACCGGCGTTTCCAACGAAGCGCTGGTCGATGCATCGCAGCTCCAGAACGCGCTTCTCAACCTGACGCTCAATGCCCGGGACGCGATGCCGCGTGGCGGCAAGCTCTCGATCGAGATCTCCCGCGTCAGGCTGGATGTCGACTATGCGCAGATGTATCCCGATGTCCGTACTGGCGATTTCGTGCTGATTTCCGTTACCGACACGGGCATCGGCATGCCTCCCGACGTCAAGGACAAGGCTTTCGAGCCATTCTTCACCACAAAAGGCCTGGGCGCCGGAACAGGCCTCGGCCTCAGCATGGTTTATGGCTTCGCCAAGCAATCCGGCGGGCACATCCAGCTCTACAGCGAGCCGGGACAGGGCACGAGCGTCAGAATTTTCCTGCCGGTGGCGCACAAGGCGGAGGCGGCGGGTGCGCTTGCCGTCGAGGCTGGCTCGAAGCAAGCCTCCATTCCCGGCGGCAACGAAAAGATCCTCGTCGTCGAGGACGACCCGCGGGTCCGGCGCATCGCCGTGTCGCGGCTGACGCAGCTCGGTTACGGCGTCATCGAGGCCTCGAACGGCCAGGAAGCGCTGGACCAGCTCGGCCTGCACGACGGCATCCACCTTCTTTTCACGGATATCGTGATGCCAGGCGGCATGACGGGCGACGAGCTGGCGGCTGAAGTGCGCGCAAGACGGCCCGGCATGAAAGTGCTGTTCACCTCCGGCTACGCCGAGCCGGCGATCGCCGGGCGCGAGCTCGCCCAATCCGGTAGCTGGCTAAAGAAGCCGTATACCGCAAGGGAGCTCGCGGTGCGGCTTCGGGAACTGCTGGACTGAGTAGACTTCAAAAGGCTGCGTCTGCAGCCTTTTTACAATCGCTCGAGAAATGCCTGAGTGGCTGACGGCACCCGCGTCGAAGCCTGCGTTTGTCCAATACTCCTGATTCATTCCGGCGGATCGTCCTGCAGCACACGCCAGGAGGCGCCTTCGAGGTCGTCATATTGGCCACTCTTCAGCGACCAGAGAAAGGCGAAGAGGCCAAGACCGCCGAGGAAAAGCGCAATCGGGATGAGATAGATCAGCATGTTCATGCGATGCGGGCCTTACCGGGAGGAATTTTTGCTTCATTGTTGCTCTCCGCCGCATCGGCCTCGGCGGCGCTTCGCGATCCACTGAGCCGCAGGGCATTGGCGACGACGATGATCGAGGATGTGGACATGGCAACGGCGGCAATCAGAGGCGTCGCATAACCGGCCAGCGCGATCGGCACGGCGATGACATTGTAGCCGATGGCGAGCGCGAAATTCTCGCGGATCAGCCGGCCAGCGCGCCGCGAAATATCGATCGCCAGAGGCACTGCTTCGAGGCTGTCGTGCATGAATACGAAGTCGGCGGCCTGACGGCCGACATCCGCCGCCGTCGCCGGTGCGATCGAGACATGCGCGGCGGCGAGCGCCGGTGCATCATTGATGCCGTCGCCGACCATCAGCACCTTATGACCGCTTGCCTCGAACGAGGCGCAGAACTCCGCCTTCTGTCTCGGCGAAAGCTCCGCCTGCCAGTGTTCGAGGCCGAGGCGGATGGCGAGATCGGCAACCACCCGCCGCCGGTCGCCGGACAGAATGCCCGTCTCAAAGCCGCTGGCCGCAAGGGATGCCGTGACGGCCAGGACACCGGGGCGAAGCGAATCGTCGAAGCGGAAGGTGGCGATTTCCTCAGCGTCGAGCGAGAGAACCGTTTCAGTCACCGTATTGCCCGGGCTTCCGTCATCCGGCACCGACAGGGCGAAGCGTCGGTTGCCGAGGCGATAGACGCCTGCCGGCGTCACCGCTTCCAGGCCCCGACCGGGAATTTCGGTGACCGTTTCGAAAACCGTGACCGGGCCGGATACCGCCGCCGCCAGCGTCTGCGAAAGAGGGTGGCGCGAATGGACGGCGAGGCCGGCGGCCAGGGCAAGCTGCTTCCTGTCGAACCGCTCGACATCCAGCAGCCGCGGCCGGCCGAGGGTCAGTGTGCCGGTCTTGTCGAAGAGCACCGTGTCGATTTCGGCAAGCCGTTCCATGGCCGAACCATCCTTGACCATGATGCCGTTCCGGAACAGCCGGCCAGCCGCAACCACCTGCACCACCGGCACCGCAAGGCCGAGCGCGCAGGGGCAGGTGATGATCAGCACGGCGATGGCGACCAGCATGGCGTGTTTCCAGTCGCCGCCGATGAAGCCCCAGGCGAGAAAGGCGGTGAGCGCCAGAAGATGGACGGCCGGAGAGTAATATTGCGCCGCCCGATCGGCGATCCGACGGTAGCGCGCCCGTCCACCCTCGGCTGCCTCCATCAGCGAAATGACTTCGGACAGGAAAGAATCCTTCGCGGCAGCCGTCGCCTTCAGCACCAGCGAGCCGGTGAGGCTGAGCGTTCCTGCCTGTATCATATCCCCGACATGGACCGGCCTTGGAGCGCTTTCGCCGTTGACGATCGAGACGTCGATGTCGCTTGCGCCGCTCTCCACGAACCCATCCACCGGCACCCGCTCACCGGCAGCAATCGCCACCCGGTCGCCCGGCCGGATTTCGTCCACGGGGCGATACTCACGCGAGCCGTCCGGACCGATGATCGTGGCGCCGCGAGGCGACAGGCGCGCAAGACCGCTGATCGCGGCGCGGGCACGGTCGCGCATGACATGGTCGAGCGTGCGGCCGATCAGCAGGAAGAACAAGAGTGAGACGGTGGCATCGAACCAGGCCTGTTCGCCGTGATGCATGGTTTCCCAGAGCGACACCGCGTAAGAGAGCGTGATGGCGAGCGCGATCGGCACGTCCATATTGGTGCGGCCGCGGCTGAGCGCATTCCAGGCGGATTGATAAAAGAAGCGACCGCCATAGATCAGCGCCGGCGCGGCAATAAACGCCGATATCCAATGGAACATGTCGCGGGTCGAGGCATCAGCGCCCGACCATACGGAGACCGAGAGCAGCATGATGTTCGCTGCCGCGAAGCCGCAAAGGGCGACGGCGCGAATCAGATCGCGCTGCAGTTTTTCGCCAACCTCCTCGGCATTCGAGAAAAGATGCGCGTCGTAGCCTGTCGCGTCGACGATCGCCCTGATCAGCTCGACCGGATCCGTGGCGTCGTCTCCGGCCTTCTCCCGCCAGACGATCGAAACGCGCTTGGTGGAAAGATTGACCCGCGCCCGCTCCACCGACGGCAAGGCATTGAGCGCCTTTTCGATCGTCGCGATGCAGGTGCCGCAATGGACCTGTGGAACGCTGAGATCGGTCTGGCGCAGGCCGGGGCCGATCATCCGGCTGGACAGCGTCAATTCCTCGGAGGACGGAAGCGAATGACCCGAATATCCTTCGGCTCCGGGCGCGCAGCAGCTCATTCCGCTCTCCTCAAAACCGCGATCCGCTCGGCCTGATGCAGGATGCGCTTGCCGTTCCTGATGGCGCTCGCATCGACGATCCAATGGCCGGGCAGGATTTCATGGGTGGCGGCGAAGACACCCTTGGCGACGGGAACGAGGTCGAGTTCAAAATCCTGGTGTTCGCCGACCGGCCGCTTGAACTTGAGCGTCAGCGTATCGGCCGCGACCGGCCCGTTCTTCGGGTGGAAGACCTCGTAACGGACGTCGGAGCCGTCGATGGTGATGCGGCCGGTGACGCCGGTCGCCGTCAGCGTCCGCGCCTCGGCTGCCTTGCCATTGAACTGCTGGCTGGCGACATAGGTATTTTCCGCCACCAGTCCGCTCCAGCTGGTGACCGCGTTATAGGCCATGTAGAAATTGACCGAGATGATGGTGCCGAAAAAGAGCACCAGCACACCGAGCATATGCCAGCCGGTGAAGACGAAAGGTTTTGCTGGGATCGTATCCATTTTCGTCGTGCTCATTTTCTGGCTCCCGGCGTGTTGAAGACCGCTGAATAGCTGTCCTTTTCGTGGCTCGACCGATCTTCGGCGATGAAGTGGAAATCGGCGGCCTCGGCGGAAACTGCACCCTTGGGCAGGGTCACGAAGACTTTCAGGGCGAGCGTCTTGTCGGGCTCCACCTGCACCGCGAAAAGACGACCCGGAACATCCGTGATGCCGGAAATTTTCATCGTCGCTTCGGGCAAGCCTTCCATCGAAACCAGGATCGTGCGCGGCTCCGGGATCATGTTGAGCAGCCGGATCGTGTAGCCGTTGCGGATGGAACCGTCCGATTCCAGCACGAATTGCGGGTTGCGATCATGCAGCACGTTGACCTCCAGCCGGTCGCGCGACAGCAGCGCGAAAACGAGGCCGAGACCGACGGCCGACCAGACGCCGAAATAGATCAGCGTGCGGAGCCTGAAGATCACCCTCCAGTCGAAGTGGCGGATCTTGTCGATGAAGGAACCGTCCGGATTGCGCACCCGTACCGGGTCGATCGCCGTCGTGCTGCCGTTTGTCGCAAGCGCCATGTTGGCGTCGTATTCGTCGAGTGTCGCATATGCGATCAGGCCGCGCGGCTTGCCGATCTTGTCCATCACGCCGTCGCAGGCATCGATGCAGAGCGCGCAGGTGATGCAGGCCAGCTGCTGCCCCTCGCGAATGTCGATTCCCATGGGACAGACCGCCACGCAGGCATTGCAGTCGACGCAATCGCCGACCGGCTGCGCGGCTGCCGCCGCCTTCTTGGTATGCCGGCTGCGCGGCTCGCCGCGCCAGTCGTTATAGGTGACGACCAGCGAGCTCTCGTCCAGCATGGCGGCCTGGATACGCGGCCAGGGGCACATGTAGATGCAGACCTGTTCGCGTAGCAGTCCGCCGAGCACGTAGGTCGTGGCCGCGAGGGTGGCCACGGTCGAATAGGCGACCAGCGCCGCCTGACCAGTGACGAAATCGAAGGCGAGCGAGGGCGCATCGGCAAAATAGAAAATCCAGGCGCCGCCGGTCGCCACTGCGATCGCCAGCCATGTGGCGTGTTTGGCGACGCGCTTCCAGAGCTTGTCGAGGCTCCACGGCGCGGCGTCGAGCTTGATGCGGGCATTGCGGTCGCCCTCGAAGAACCGCTCGACGACCAGGAAAAGATCGACCCAGACCGTCTGCGGACAGGTATAACCGCACCAGGCGCGACCGACAGCCGACGTCACCAGGAAAAGGCCGAAACCGGCCATGACCAGAAGTCCTGCGACGAAGAAGAACTCCTGCGGCCAGATTTCGATGAAGAAGAAATAGAAGCGACGGCTCGCAAGATCGACGAGTACCGCCTGATCGGGTGCGAAGGGACCGCGGTCCCAGCGGATCCAGGGAGTGAGGTAATAGATGCCGAGGGTTATCAGCATCACCAACCACTTGAAGCGGCGGAAGCGCCCTTCGGCGCGTTTTGGGAATATCTTCTTGCGCTTCTCGTAAAGCGGGTTGCTCGGCGAATGCACGGGCTGGACATCGATCCGTTCGACGGAGGCGTCGCCGGGGCCAAGCGCGGGGGACGTATAGAGATTCATGGGACCAGTTCCTTTGGTCCATGTTTTCTCATCTCGGCGACGGCCACTCCTTGACGCAAGTCAACCGCGCTGATGTGATGAAACGGCCGCCCGCTGATGATAGACAGGCGGCCGTTCGTCAGATCGAACGGAGCAACCGTTTATTCTTACTCCCCGCCGCCGAGCGAGTGGATGTAGACAGTGAGCTGCTTGACGGCCACGTCGCCGAGGCGGCCTTGCCAGGCCGGCATGACGCCGTGTTTCGGGGCCTGGATCTGTCTGGCAATCTCCGCTTCGCCGTGAACCTTCAGCCAGATGGCGTCGGCAAGGCTCGGCGCGCCGAGGTCCCGTTTGCCCTCGGCCTTTTCGCCGTGGCACGCGACACAATTGTCGGCAAAGAGCTGTTTTCCGGGCTCGACCATCGATGGATCGCGCGGGGTTCCGGTAAGGCTCACCACGTAGGCGGCGACCTGACGCACCTCGTCCTGCTTCAGCATGTCGGTAAAGGCCGGCATTTCGGAGATGCGGGTCTCCCCGTCGGCAGGATCACGGATGCCATGGGCGATCGTCTGGTAAAGGGCGTTGATATCACCGCCCCAAAGCCAGTCGTCATCGTTGAGGTTGGGATAACCCCGTCCGCCGGTCGCACCCGTGCCGTGACACGGGGTGCAGTTGACGCGGAAAGCCGCGGCGCCGCCCGCCGTTGCGAACTGGTTGAGCTGCGGATCGGCGACGATGTTTTCCAGCGAAGAGGTCGAGATCTTCTCGAGGATGCCGCCCTGGGCGATCTTCGCACCATCGAGATCGGCGGCAAACTCGGCGCGGCTCGAATATCCGAGCAGGCCTTTTGTCGCATTGGTGAGGAGAGGAATGGACGGATAGGCGATCGCATAACCGATCGCCCACAGGATACAGGCGTAGAAGGTCCAGAGCCACCAGCGCGGCAGCGGGTTGTTGAGCTCGCGGATGCCGTCCCACTCGTGGCCGGTGGTCTCGATGCCGCTCAATTCGTCGATATGTTTTTCCGCCATATTCAATCCTCCTTCAGAGGGATTCGCGCGGCCTCGTCTGCAGAGGCTTTTCCGCCGGGGCGCAAGGTGAAGACGAGAACGCCGAGGAAGAACAGGGTCATGGCGAGTAGACCCCAGCTATCGGCGAAATGGCGCATGGCCGTGTAGAATTCCATCATCCTGTCCCTTCAGCGGTAGCCGGCGGCATCGTCATAGGTCGAGAAATCGACCAGCGTGCCGAGCATCTGCAGATAGGCGACCAGCGCGTCCATTTCGGTGAGGCTCTGGGCGTTGCCGTCGAAATCGCCGACCTTGGCCTTGGGATAGCGGGCAAGCAGACCGGACGTGTCGGCATTCGGATCCGCCTGGGCGGACAGATCCGCCTTGGCGCTCGCGATCATCTCGTCCGAATAGGGGACGCCGACGGCGCGGTTCGCCCTCAGATCCATGGAAACGTCAGCGATCTTGAGGGGCGTCGTCTTGAGGAAGGAATAGCTCGGCATCACCGATTCCGGAACGACGTCGCGCGGTTCGGTCAGATGCTGCACGTGCCATTCGTTCGAATAGCGGTCGCCGACGCGGGCAAGGTCGGGCCCCGTGCGTTTCGATCCCCACTGGAACGGGTGGTCGTACATGGATTCGGCCGCCAGACTGTAGTGACCGTAACGCTCCACCTCGTCGCGGAAGGGGCGGATCATCTGGCTATGGCAGACATAACAGCCTTCGCGGATGTAGATGTCACGCCCGGCCAGCTCGAGCGGCGAATAGGGCCGCATGCCTTCCACCTTCTCGATGGTGTTTTCGAGATAGAAGAGCGGTGCGATTTCCACGATGCCGCCGATCGAGACGACGAGCAGCGAGCCAACCAGAAGCAGGGTCGCATTGCGTTCGATGAAGTAATGTTTGTCGAGAATGGACATGGGTATCCCTCCTTATTCGGCCGGCTGGAGAGCGGCGGGGGAGACACCGCCCCGAACCCTCTCCTGCCGCTGGTAACCGAGGATGGTCATGGTGACGTTGAAGGCCATGATGAGCCCACCAGCGAGATACATGGCGCCGCCGACCGCACGCAGCAGGTAGTAGGGGAACATGGCCGCGACGGTTTCCGCGAAGGAATAGACGAGGAAGCCCTGGCTGTCGTATTCGCGCCACATCAGGCCCTGTTGCACGCCCGCGACCCACATGACGGCGGCGTAGACGACGATGCCGAGGGTGGCGAGCCAGAAGTGCCAGTTGACGAGGTCGAGGCTATAGAGACGCTCGCGGTTCCAGAGCTTGGGCGTCATGTAATAGACGGCGCCGAAGGTGATCATGCCGACCCAGCCGAGTGCGCCGGAATGCACGTGGCCGATCGTCCAGTCCGTATAGTGGCTGAGCGAATTGACGGCCTTGATCGACATCATCGGACCCTCGAAGGTCGACATGCCATAGAAGGCGATGGCGATGATCATCATGCGGACGATCGGGTCGGTGCGGATCTTGTCCCAGGCGCCCGAGAGCGTCATCAGGCCGTTGATCATACCGCCCCAGGAGGGCATCCAGAGCATGATCGAGAAGACCATGCCGAGCGTCTGCGCCCAGTCGGGCAGCGCGGTGTAATGCAGGTGGTGCGGGCCCGCCCAAATATAGAGGAAGATCAGCGCCCAGAAGTGGATGATCGACAGCCGGTAGGAATAGACCGGACGATTGACCTGCTTCGGCACGAAATAATACATCATGCCGAGGAAACCCGCGGTCAGGAAGAACCCGACCGCGTTATGCCCGTACCACCACTGGGTCAGCGCATCCTGCACGCCCGAAAAGGCCGAATAGCTCTTCACGCCGAGGAAGGAGACCGGGACCGCGAGGTTATTCACCACATGCAGCATGGCGATCGTCACGATGAAGGCGAGATAGAACCAGTTGGCCACGTAGATATGCGGCTCCTTGCGCTTCAGGATCGTGCCGAGGAAAACGACGAGATAAGCGACCCAGACGACGGTCAGGAAGAGGTCCACATACCATTCCGGTTCGGCATACTCTCGACCCTGCGTGATGCCGAGCAGATAGCCGGTCGCGGCCATGACGATGAAGAGCTGATAGCCCCAGAACACATACCAGGCGAGATTGCCGCCGAAAAGGCGGGCCCGACAGGTGCGCTGGACCACGAAGAGGGACGTGGCGATCAGCGCATTGCCGCCAAAGGCGAAGACGACACCGGATGTGTGCAGCGGCCGCAGGCGGCCGAAATTGAACCAGGGTTCGATGTTCAGGTCCGGAAAGGCAAGTTGGAGGGCGATGACGACGCCGACCAGAAAACCGACGACACCCCAGAAAACCGTGGCGATGGTGCCGTATTTCACCACCTCGTCGAAATATTCGGATTTTGACGGCAGGCTTATCGCAGACGCCCGCGGCGCGAAGGAAATCCTGCGCGTCAAAACGACCGTGCTGATCAGCAGCACGAAGAACAGAACCCACATATGGGCTGCAAACAGGCTGTCATGGGTATAAGCGGCGGCGAGCAACGCCAGGAAGGTGCCGATTGCCAGCCAGAGTGTTTCTGAGACGTAATTCATGGTCTTTGGCCTCACAGCGCAAATGCGCTGCCGGTTGAAGGATTGTGACCATGATGTGCTGACATACGGACCGCGCCGGGGGTTTGACCTGCGTCAACGCCCCGCCCAAACGGCTTCATGCTTATGCTATTACCGGCTCAGTCTTCCGGATCGAGGATGCAGCACTGTTCCGGCAGCGGCGCGAGGACCGCCCTTGCGCCAGCATCCAACGGGTCGGAAAGCGGCCCATTGGCGGTGATTTCGCCGGCAGCGGTTTCGCATTTGTATTGATAGGCACGACCGAGATAGGTGCGCGTCCCGAGCACCGCCGGAATGCCTTCGCCCTCGCGGCGGACCGCAAGCCCATCGGCGCGGCAGGCCAGGATGAAATCGTCCTTGATCGGGCCGAACAGGTCCTGGGAAAGATGAAGCCGCGTGCCGCCTGCAGCCTCGGCGGTGACGATGGCCGACTGGCGCTCAATGACCTTCATGCGGATCAGGTTTTCGAAGCCGACGAAGCGGGCGACGAAGGCGCTGGCCGGCTTCTGGTAGAGCACCTCAGGCGTGTCGAGCTGCAGGATGCGGCCGGCATTCATGATCGCGACGCGATCGGAGATCGAAAACGCTTCTTCCTGGTCGTGGGTGACGTAGAGCGATGTGGTGCCGTTGGCGCGCTGCAGCTGGCGGATCTCGACGCGCATGTCGATCCTGAGCTTGGCATCGAGGTTGGAGAGCGGCTCGTCGAACATCAAAAGCGGCGGCTCGATGACGAGAGCCCGGGCGAGCGCGACGCGCTGTTTCTGGCCGCCGGACAGCGCTGCCGGCAGGCGGTCGGCGAGCGGCGCGAGACCGACGCGCTCCAGCATCGCCATCGCCCGCCTGGCCCGGTCCGGTTTGGAAAGGCCACGCTGCTTCAGGCCGAAGGCGACGTTGTCGAGCACGCTCAGGTGCGGGAAAAGCGCGTAGTTCTGGAAGACGAGGCCGATATCGCGTGCATGAGCGGGGAGCGTCGTCAGATCGCGGTCGCCGAGCCTGATCCGGCCGCTGGTCGGCTGCAGGAAACCCGCCACCAGACGCAGCGTCGTCGTCTTGCCGCAGCCGCTGGAGCCGAGCAGCGACACCAGTTCACCGGCGGCAACGGAAATCGACAGGTCTTTCAGAACCTGGGTGGTTCCGTAGTGGGCGGAGAGGTTTTCGATGGTCAGAGATACGGTCACGGGAACCTACTTGGTGAGGAATGTGAGGCCGAGCGTCGCTTCGACGATCGCCATGACGCCGACGGTCACCAGCATCAGAAGCACGGAAACGGAAGCGATCGTCGGGTCGAAGAACTGCTCCATATGCGCGAGAATCTGGATCGGCAGCGTCGAAATGCCGGGTCCGGTCAGGAAGACCGAGACCGAGACGTCGTTGATGGAGGTGATGAAGGCCAGGATGAAGGCGGCGATGACGCCGGCGCGGATGTTCGGCAGCACCACGGTCATGAAGGTTTTGAGCGGCGGGCAGCCGAGGCTTCTCGCGGCCTCCTCGATCGAGAAATCGAACGAGGCGAGGCTGGCGCCGACGACCCGCACCGAATAGGGCAGGATGAGTAACGCATGGCCAACGACGAGGCTGACGAACACGGGCAGGCCGAGACCGATCGTGATCGACTTAAGGAGTGCGAAGCCGAAGACGATTTCCGGCACCAGGATCGGCAGCACGAACAGCGTCGAGAGCCAGCGGGGCAGCTCGACCCGATAACGATTGAGCGCGTAAGCAGCCGGAATGCCGATTAGCAGCGACAGGCCGGTACCGAGGATGGCGACCTGCAGGCTGGTAATCGCCGTGCGGCGGAAGGCCTCCATCTGGAAGATGTTGGCGAACCAGCGCAGCGTCAGCCCCTGCGGCGGGAAGGTCAGGAATGTCGTGTCGCTGAGGGCCGCGCCGACGATAATCACCAGCGGCGCGAGCAGGAAGAAGAAGACGAGAATGGCGAAAGCGCCAAGAAGGGGGTGAATACGCGTCGCCATCAGACCGCCATCGGGTTGAGCCGGCGTGCCATGCGGCTCATGATGAGCACGACGCCGATGGTTATGACCACCATGATGGCGGCGATCGTCGAGGCGCCGACCCAATCGAAGGTCACCATGGCGCGCTGATAGAGGAACGTGCCCATCATCATCTGCTTTTCGCCCCCGAGGAGCTGGGGGGTCGCATAGGAGGTGAAGCTGCCGGTAAAGACCAGCACCGCGCCGACGATGAGACCGGGGGCTGCAAGCGGCAGGATGACCTGAAGGAAGGTCGGGATCGGCCGGGCGCCGAGCGACGCTGACGCCTCGATCAGGTCACGCGGGATTCCCTCGAGCACGCCGACCAGCGTCAGGATCATCAGCGGCACGAACAGATAGACCATCGCGACGATGACGGAGCCTTGCGTGTAGAGCATCGACAAGGGCTCGCCGATCAGCCCAACCGACATCAGGACATTGTTGATGATGCCGTTCTTGCCGAGGATGATCAGCCAGGCGAAGGAGCGGACGACGACGCCGGTCAGCAGCGGAAACACTGCGGCGATGATCATGATGCTCTTCAACCGTCCCGGCATCTGGGCGATGACATAGGCGGTAATGAAACCAACGACCAGCGAGATGCCAGTAGTGATCAGGGCGATCTGAAGGGTGCGGTAAAGGACTGCCATGCGGAAGCCGCTCTTGAAGAAGGCCGCATAGGTGGAGAACGGCCCGCCCGCCTCGCCGAAGGTGGTGGCGATCGTCAGAACGACGGGGATGACCAGAAGCAGGACGACGGCGATCGTCGCCGGCATCGTCAAACTCCATCTGGCAAACTTGTTCATCGACAGTCTCTCTCAAAGGCAGGAGCGCCGCGTTGATAGCGGCGCTCCGTTTGCATTTCAACCATGTGGCCGGTCAGGCGACATCCGGGATTACTTGCCGAAAACCTCGTTCCAGCGGTCGATCCAATCGGTCTTGGCGGCGTTCATCTTGGCGTAGTCGACACGGCTCAGGCTGGAAACCTGATCGGCACCGTAGGTCCAGATCTTCGCCTGGTCCGGCGTGAGCTGGACCTTGGTGGAGATCGGCGCATCGACGCCCTGTTCGGCTTCCTTCTGCTGCACGTCCTTCGACAGGATGAAGTTGATGAACTGGTGGGCCAGTTCGACATTTGTCGAACCCTTCGGGATGTTGACGGTGTTCAACGTGGCGATATCGCCATCCTTGAGCTTCGCCCAGGTCATGGTCTTCACCGCCGCCTGCATGGAGGCGAGCGTGAAGTCCTGGCCGATTGCGACGCGCACTTCGCCGGTCGAGATCAAATTCACCAGTTCGGAGCCGGTATTGTAGTTCTTGACGACGTTCGGCTTCAGGGCTTCGACGGCTTCGAAGGCCTTATCGGTGCTGGCATAAGGATCGACGCCCGCATGCTTGCCGGCCTGCACAACGACCATCGGGCCGGCGGTGGTGGTGATGCCCGGAAGCGAAACCGAGCTCTTCAGGTCCGGGCGCCACAGATCGTTCCAGGAGGTGACCGGGGGGTTCACCTTGGCCGAGTCGTAGACGAGTCCGATACGGCCGATCGTATAGGCCGGGCCGTATTTGCCCTGCGGCGCGCGGCCGAGTTCGTAGATTTCGGAGAGGTTCGGGATCTTCGCGGGATCGACCGGCTGGAACAGGCCCTGCTCGATGCCGAGCTGCGAGAAGCTGTCTGTCAGGTAGATGACATCGACGCCCTTGCCGTCACGCAGCTTCAGCTTGTTGAGGCGGTCGGCATTGTTGCCGGTTTCGAAAACGATGTCGCAGCCGCAGATCTTCTTGAACGGATCGATGATGTTGGCGGTCATCTTCTCGCCGTTATAGCCCCACCAGGAAATAGTGAGAGTCTTCGACTGGGCGCTTGCCGTTGCCGTGCCGCCGAGCGTCGCCAGGAGAGCAAGGGTTGCCAATTGGGTGAAACGAGTGGCCTTCATGAGGCGGGGTCCTTTTGCGAAAGCGGCGTTGATGCTCCCCTGGGGCACCCCCGGGAATTGAGGGCGATACTATTTTTTGAACGGCCCGCCCGCAAGCCCAATTATTAGGCATAGGCAGTCAAGACCCAAATTTCTTTAGGCTTGAACCATCTCATACTGGAGGTTGATTTCGGGCATCAGGCGGCAGCCGATGCACGGTTGCGATGGTTTACACATCCGGGCATCGTCTTTAGGGTCCGGCGACCAGAACCGACAGGCATTCCTCCGATGACAGTTTCCGCTCTCCTCCCCGACGACCTGCTGATCAACGCGGCCGACGAAGTCCGTATCCGCCAGGACCTGGTGCTGACCGCGCTTGGCAAACGGCCGGCGGACCGGCTGCTGAGGGTTGGCAGATTGCTCGACGTCCACAGCAGGACCTGGCTCGAGGATCAGGAGATCGTCATCAAGGGACGGCGGGTCGCCTATATGGGACCGGCGGGCGGTTTTGCAGGCGAGGTGGCGGAACGTAGCCACGAGCCCGATCTCTTCGCGGTGCCGGGTTTCGGCGAGGCGCACAAGCATATCGAAAGTTCCCACCTGACGCCGGAATGGGAAGCGGCGCTCGTGATGCCGCACGGGGTCACCTGGACGTGCGAGGCGAGCCACGAATTCTCGAACGTCAACGGCGCCCGCAACCTGGAATTCTGGCTGGAAGCCCGCCGCCGCGGCTCGCCGATGAAGATCTTCCCGCTGCCGGGCTCGGCCGTGCCGCCGACGGCCTATGAATGGGGCGGCGGATATTTCGGTTATGACGAGCAGAAGCAGTTCATGAGCGAAAGCCTGATGGTCGCCGGCCTCGACGAGGTCATGGACTGGCCGTCGATCTCCGATCCCTCAAACCCCTCCTACGACCGGCTCTGGGGCATGATCGGCGCTACCTTCGAGCAACGCGGCGTGGTCGAGGGCCATGGCGCGGGTCTGCGCGACCTGGCCTCGATCAACGCGTTTGCCGCCGCGGGCCTTGCCTCCGATCACGAAGGATGGTTCCTAGATGAGATCTGGCAGAAGCTGCAGCACGGGCTGTTCATCGAGCTTCGGCCGCATTCGCTGCCGGAGGTGATCAAGGGCCTCATCGAGAAAAACCTCGCCGACTGGTCGCAGGTGGCCTTCGTCACCGACGACCGCAGCGCCTCCGATACGCTGAAGATGGGCGCGACGGACTACAATGTCCGCCTTGCAATCGAGAACGGCCTTTCGCCGGAAATCGCCATCCAGTGCGTAACGCTCAACCCGGCGCGGCATATGCGGCTGACGCCCTGGGTCGGATCGATCGCGCCTGGCCGTTTCGCGGATATCGTGCTGCTGGACGATGTGCAGAAGCTGTCGATCGCCAAGGTCTGGGCGGATGGCACGCCGGTTTCGGAAGGCAGGATATTTACCGGCGCGCGGCCGAAGATCGACTGGCCCGAATGGGCGACCAAGACGGTGAAAATCGACCGCCAGGTGACCGCCGCCGATTTCCGCATCGAGGTGCCGGCCGGTCGCGCCACGGCGAATGCCGCCCTGCTGCGGCCCTTCCACTGGTCGGACGATTTCATCACCATGGAACTGCCGGTCAGGGATGGCGCCGTCCAGCGCGACCATGACCGCAACGTCACGAAATTCTCGATCGTCGACCGGTTCTCCGGCGAGGCGAAAGTGTCAAAAATGTTCTGGCTCGGCACCGGACCGCGCACGCCGGATACGGCGCTCGGTTCGACGCTCGGGCATGACAAGCACAATATCTGGGTGGTTGGCTCCTCGGACGAGGCGATGGCGATGGTGGCCAATGCGCTCGCCGAACAGCAGGGCGGCTGGGTTCTGGTGTCCGGCGGCAAGGTGATCGCCCGCGTCCACTACGAGGTCGGCGGGCTGATGACGGCGCGCTCGGCGGAGGAACTGGATGCGGAAATGCAGGCGCTCTACAAAGCCGGCGAGACGATCGACTGGATGTACGAGCCGACCTTCTCGCCGCGCTGGTGGCCGGGCTTTCCGGAGAGGCTGTCGTTTGCGACGCTGACCTGTTCGCCCTGGCGCTGGGTGCTGGTGGCGCCGTCGGAACGAGCGCCGGAGGGGTTCGTCAACGTGCTCACCGGCGAAACCCATCCAGTTGTCTGGTAGTAGGCCGCTCTCGTCAGCGTGACTTGATGAGGCCCGGCCGATTTGCCAAAACCGCTGGGATCGATTTCAGGCGTCACCGATCCTCCCGCCTCGGCGCCATCGATCGCGCAAAGGAACTCAATCATGGCCCAACCGACACTCTTCACGCCCTTCCGCGTCCGCAATCTCGAACTCTCGAACCGCATCGTCATCGCGCCCATGTGCCAATATTCGGCCGAGGACGGCTGCATGACCGACTGGCACCTCATTCATCTCGGCCAGCTCGCGCTCTCCGGCGCAGCGCTTCTGACAATCGAGGCGACCGGGGTCACCCCGGAAGGCCGCATCACCTATGCGGATGTCGGGCTTTATGACGATGCGACCGAGGCGGCGATGGGCCGCACGATCGACAGCATCCGCAAATGGTCGGACATGCCGATCTCGGTGCAGCTCGCCCACGCCGGCCGGAAGGCTTCGACCGACAAGCCCTGGTTCGGCGGCAGCCAGATCGCCCCGGATCACCCGAACGGCTGGCAGACCGAGTCGGCCTCGGCGATCCCCTTCAATCCGAAATACGTGGCCCCCGTCGCGCTCGACAAAGATGGATTGAAAAAAGTGCGCGACGCCTTTGCGGCTTCCGCGGTCCGGGCGGCAAGGATAGGCCTCGATGCGATCCAGATCCATGCGGCGCATGGCTATCTGCTGCACCAGTTCCTGTCGCCGCTCTCCAACCAGCGCACCGACGAGTACGGCGGTTCGCTGGAGAACCGGGCGCGTTTTCCGCTCGAAGTTTTCGACGCCGTGCGCCAGGCCTTCCCCTCCGACAAGGCGGTGACGGTGCGCGTCTCGGCGACCGACTGGGTCGAGGGCGGTCTCGACATCGACCAGACCATCGCGTTTGCCCAGATGCTGGACGAGAAGGGCTGCGATGCGATCCATGTGTCGAGTGGCGGGCTGCATATCGAACAGAAAATCCCGCTCGGCCCGAATTATCAGGTGCCCTTGGCACGTGCCGTCAGGGCTGCGGTGAAGATGCCGGTTGTGGCGGTCGGGCTGATCACCGAACCGACCCAGGCGGAAGCGATCGTTTCGACCGGCGACGCGGATATCGTCGCGATCGCCCGTGCGGTGCTCTACGATCCGCGCTGGCCCTGGCATGCCGCGGCGGAACTCGGCGCCCAGGTGAAGCCGGCACCACAATATCTCCGCTGCCAGCCTTCGCAGCTCAGGGACCTGTTTACCTCCTGAGGGCTCAGGCCTCCTCGGCTCAAGCGGTCGGCCGGCGCATTCTTACTCGCAATGCGCCGGACAGGACGTTATGGAACATTGGTGCTGACCGATTCATCAAAGGATTTTCATGCCCACCATCTATCTCGCCGGCCCCGAAGTATTTTTGCCCGATGCCCAGGCCGTGATGGGCGAAAAACGCCGGCTTGCCCGCAGCTTCGGTTTTGAGCCGACCGGTCCCGGCAGCGATGAGAACCAGGCGCCGGTAGGCCAGCTGACGGCAGCCGCGATCTACCAGCGCAACGACGGCGCGATGCGGCGCGCGGATGTCTGCCTTGCCAATATCACGCCGTTTCGCGGCATCAGTGCCGATCCCGGCACCGTCTATGAAATCGGCTTCATGATCGCGCTCGGCAAACGGGTCTGGGCCTATACCAACCATCCCGACGACTATGGCACGCGGGTGCGGTCGATCTGGTATTCCGGGCTCGATATCGACGAGAGCAGCGGTCGTCCTCGCGGCCCGGACGGGCTGTCGATCGAGAACCATGGCAAGGCTGACAATCTGATGATCGATGTCGGCATCGAGGAAGGTGGCGGCCGGGTCATTCGCGCCGCGGCACTGCCAGCCGATCCCGAAAGGGACCTGGCCGCTTATACCGAGGCCTTGCGACACTTGCGCGGTTAGGCGAGCGACAAAGCGTCCTTAAGGCCAAGACCCTGCTTCAGCTGAAGATCGAGATCGGCTTCGATATGGTCGATGTGGTGGATCATGAGCTTGGCGGCGCGCTCGCCATCGCCCTTTTCCAGGGCGTCGAGAACGGCGCTATGCTCGGCATGCCCACAGCTCGACACGCCGGAACGGCCGTAAAGCGCGATCACCAGCGACGAACGCGCAACCAGCTCATCCATGAAACGCTGCAGGATGACGTTGCCGGCAACGGAGGCCAGCATCAGGTGGAAATCACCGGAGGCCTTGATCTCGGCGCGCCGCGCAGCCGGACCACGTTCGTTCAGATACCGCTCTTCCTCGTCGAGCTGACGGCGGAACTCCGCGATATCCTCGGGCGTGATGCGCTCGACCGCGGCTGCGACGATGCCGGGTTCGATCAACCGGCGGGAGGCAAAAATCTGACGCGCTTCTTCCGGAGACGGATTGGAAACGAAGGCGCCGCGATTACGCTCGGTCTTCACCAGGCCTTCGAACGCAAGCATCTGCAGCGCGGCGCGGGCAACCGTGCGGCTGACGTCGAAAAGAGAGCCGACTTCGCTTTCCGACAGCTTGGTGCCGGGCGCAAGACGCCGATCGATGATCGCGTTGCGCAAAGTTTCCCGGATCGCCATGGAGCGATCTTCCGGGGAGCGATCCTCGGGCGTCGTATCGGTAAGATTGATCTTTTCGCTGATATTCATTGCTGCGGTCCAATGTACGGCCTTTGTAACCCGAGTGTCTACAGGATGCCAAGCGACTTGTTTTTGATCCAATGGCAAGATTGCATACGATTTGCCCAACGGATCGAAAACGATCGCCTGATTTTTGCGCACCGGCAAAACTTCGCCGCTGACCCTTTCAGGTAAATTCAAGTCTTTCCGGACGTTTAATCAAGTTGGCATGGCTGATGCATAACAATATCAGACGCAAGGGAGCGCCTGATGAGCAAAGCCGCCGAAATCGACATCGCTTCAGTCTCTAAGATCTACGGAACAACCACTGCCGTTCATGCGATCAGCCTGAAGATTCCCGCCGGAACCTATTGCTGCCTGCTCGGGCCTTCCGGCTGCGGCAAGACCTCGACGCTTCGGATGATCGCCGGGCACGAGAGCATCTCCTCAGGCGACGTCCGCCTCGGCAATACCGTCGTCACCGACCTGCCGCCGGCGAAACGCGGCACGGCGATGATGTTCCAGTCCTACGCCCTCTTTCCGCATCTCGACCTCGTCGACAATGTCGCCTTCAGCCTCAAGATGAAGGGCGTCGACAAGGACGAACGGCGCGCCAAGGCGATGGACATGTTGCGGCTGATGCAGCTCGAAGCCTATGCGACCCGCCGCCCGGCCCAGCTCTCCGGTGGCCAGCAGCAGCGCGTGGCGCTTGCCCGGGCGCTGATCACCGATCCGGAAGCGCTGCTTCTCGACGAGCCGCTTTCGGCGCTCGATCCTTTCCTGAAGATCCGCATGCGCGCGGAACTGAAGAAGCTGCAAACCTCGCTGGGCATCACTTTCGTGCATGTGACTCACAGCCAGGAAGAGGCGATGGCGCTCGCCGACCTGATCGTCGTCATGAACGACGGCCGCATCGAGCAGGCCGCCCATCCCCGCGTGGTGTTCGAAAAACCGGCAACCGCCTTCGTCGCCAAGTTCATGGGCGACCACAACGTCATCTCCGGCCGGGTGACGCAGAGCTCCGGCGAGAAGCTGATGCTGTCAGTGCCCGCCGGCGGCGATTTCCTCGCCACCGACGATGGAGCCGCCGGGCTGACCGACGTGGCCGATATCGCCATCCGCACGGACCATGTCCGTATTGGCCAGCCTTCCGAAAAAGGCCTCGGCTTCACCGGTTCGGTCTCCAACGTCGAATACCGCGGTTCCTCGGTGAAGCTCTCGGTCAACGGCGCCGGGATCGAGGATTTCACCGCGATCCTGACCGATGCTGAATTTTTCGCCAATCCGGTCAAGGTCGGAGAAGCGATCCCGCTTTCCTGGGGCCGCGAGGACGCCATCGTCCTCGGCCGCCTCAAGAACTGATGCCACCAAAAAACTCAACCAGAGGAGAACAAGGCAATGACTGAGACCAAGAAACCAACAAAGGGCATTTCGCGCCGCACGCTTCTGAAGACGGCGTCCGCTGCGGCCGGTCTTGCCGCCGGCTCCGGCGCCATCACCGGCTTCCCGACCATCTGGGCGCAGAACCCGATCACGCTGCGCCAGTTCGGCACCGGCGTTTCGAACCTCAACGCGATCGCCGAGAAGTGCAAGGCCGACCTCGGCATCACGCTCGAAATGACCGCGACGGACTCTGACGCGGCCGCCCAGCGCGCCGTCACCCAGCCGAACTCCTACGATATCGCCGATATCGAATACTGGATCCTGAAGAAGGTTTATCCCGCCGGCGTCATCCAGCCGATGGACACGACCAAGCTGAAATACTACGACAAGATCGTGCCGCTGTTCAAAAACGGCAAGCTGAAGCCGGACAGCGTGATCGCGCAAGGGACCGCGCCGCACACGGTGGGTTACGTCGCAAAACCCGGCGACAAGACCTTCGCCAAGGAAGAAACCAAGTGGTTCACGATGGTTCCGACCATCTACAACGCCGACACGCTCGGCATCCGTCCGGACCTGGTCGGCCGCGAGATCTCGACCTGGGCCGACATCATGGACCCGAAGTTCAAGGGCAAGGCCTCGATCCTCAACATCCCGTCGATCGGCATCATGGATGCCGCGATGATCATGGAAGCCATGGGCAACATCAAGTATGTCGACAAGGGCAACATGACCAAGGCGGAAATCGACAAGACGATCGATTTCCTGATCAAGGCCAAGCAGGCCGGCCAGTTCCGCGCTTTCTGGAAGTCGTTCGACGAGAGCGTCAACCTGATGGCGTCTGGCGAAGTCGTCATCCAGTCCATGTGGTCGCCGGCTGTCGCCGCCGTCCGCTCCAAGGGCATCGCCTGCAAATATCAGCCGCTCAAGGAAGGTTACCGCTCGTGGGGCGGCGGTCTGGGCCTTGCCGCCCATCTCTCGGGCGCCAAGCTCGACGCTGCCTATGAATATATCAACTGGTACACGTCCGGCTGGGTCGGCGCCTATCTCAACCGTCAGGGCTACTACTCGGCCGCGATGGAAACCGCCAAGGCACACATGTCCGCCGACGAATGGGGCTACTGGATCGAAGGAAAGCCGGCCAAGGGCGATATCGTCGCTCCGGACGGCAAGATCATGGAAAAAGCCGGCGCCGTGCGCGATGGCGGCTCCTTCGAAGAACGCATGGGCCACGTGGCCTGCTGGAACTCGGTGATGGACGAGGACCGCTACATGGTCCGCCGCTGGAACGAGTTCATCGCGGCGTAAACAAAGTTGCCCCTCACCCTAGCCCTCTCCCCGCTCGCGGGGAGAGGGGACGTGCCCCAAGCAGGCACTGAAGAGGACCGAGCGGCTTACCACTAGTCTCCTTCTCCCCGTCCCGACGGGGAGAAGGTGCCCGGCAGGGCGGATGAGGGGCAAACCCAGGGAGACATCAAGACATGGCGACGATCGCATCATCCGAGCCGGAAACGGCCAAGGCCGAGGACACAAAGCCCCGGAGCTTTCGTCTGTCGCCGGCGCTGATCTCCTATCTCCAGGCGACGCCGTTGGCGCTGATCCTCGGCGCCTTCCTGCTGCTGCCGATCCTGATGATTACAGTCGTCAGCTTCTGGGACTACGATTTCGCCCAGATGTATCCGGATTTCCTGTCGATGAACTATGCCGAGACGCTCGGTTCGTGGGTGACCTGGAAGACCTACCTGAACACGTTGAAATTCGCCTTGCTGGTCTGGGCGATCACGCTGTTCGTCGGTTTCTGGGTCGCCTATTTTCTGGCCTTTCACATCCGCACCACCGCAATGCAGATGGTGCTTTTCCTCGTCTGCACGGTGCCATTCCTGACATCCAACATCATCCGCATGATCTCGTGGATTCCGGTGCTCGGGCGCAACGGCCTCGTCAACACGACGCTGATCAATGCCGGCATCGTCCCAGAACCGGTCGAATGGCTGCTCTATTCGGATTTTGCCGTCGTGCTCGCCATGGTGCATCTCTATACGCTGTTTATGGTGACGCCGATCTTCAACACGCTGATGCGCATCGACAAATCGCTGGTCGAAGCCGCGCGCGACGCCGGTGCCTCCAGCACCCAGATCCTCACTAACGTCATCATTCCGCTTGCCAAGCCCGGCATGGCGATCGGCACCATTTTCGTGGTGACGCTTGTCATGGCGGATTTTTCGACGGTTCAGGTGATGTCGGGCGGCCAGAGCGCTTCGGTGGCACTGATGATGAAAAACCAGATGTCGCTGCTTCAATACCCGGCAGCCGCCGCCAACGCGGTCGTGCTGCTTGTCCTCGTTCTCCTGATGGTCGCAGGCATTCTTCGCATCGTCGACATCCGCAAAGAACTTTAGGAAAAAGGAGAGCTCCGAGATGCACAGCGACACGCGCGGCCGCGAATTCTACATCCTCGCCATCTTCTTCGCCATTTTCGTGCTGTTCCTCTATGGCCCGCTTTCGGCGATCCTGATCCTCTCCTTCCAGGGACCGAACGGCGGCCTCACCTTTCCGCTGAACGGCGTGTCGCTGCGCTGGTTCGCCAACCTGTTCGAGACCCAGGCGGTCGGCGATTTCGGCGGATCGTTCCGCCGTTCCGCCATGCTCGGCATCATGGTGATGATCGTCACCGTCGTCGTCTCGCTGCTGGCGGGCCTCGCCTTCCGCCGCCGCTTCATCGGCTCCACCGCTCTGTTCTATCTCGCGGTCGCCAGCCTCGTCGTGCCGTCGATCATCATCTCGCTTGGCATCGGGGTCGTCTTCCAGCAGCTCGGTTTCCAGCCCTCCTGGTATACGTCCGCCTTCGGTGCACACCTCACCTGGACGCTGCCGTTCGGCGTCTTGATCATGTTTGCCGTCTTCAACCGCTTTTCGCCGGCCTACGAAGAAGCCGCGCGCGATCTCGGCGCCTCGCCCTGGCAGACCTTCCGCCATGTCGTGCTGCCGATGATCGCGCCGAGCCTCATCGGTGTCGGCCTGTTCGGCTTCACGCTGTCCTATGACGAATTCGCCCGCACGCTGATGACGGCGGGCTCGTTCAACACGCTGCCGCTCGAAATCTACGGCATGACGACCAATGTCACGACGCCGGTGCTCTACGCGCTCGGCACCGTGACGACGGTATTCTCCTTCCTCGTCATCGCCGGCACGCTCGGCCTGATCGTCCACCTCAATCGCCGCCGCCTGCAGTCGTGAACAGAATGCGCATTCTTGTCGTAAACCCGAATACCACTGCCAGCATGACGGCGACGATCGCCGATTCCGCCATGCGCGTCGCCAATGCCGGCACCGAAATCCTTGCCGTCACCTCCTCCATGGGACCGGTCTCGATCGAAGGTTATTATGACGAGGTCTTCGCGGTGCCCGGCCTGCTGATCGAGATCGCCAAGGCTGAGAAAGCCGGCGCCGATGCGGCGATCATCGCCTGCTTCGACGATACCGGCCTCGACGCCGCACGGGCGCTGGCCAATATTCCTGTGGTCGGCATCTGCGAAGCGGCTCTGGCTACGACCGCCTTCATCGCCCAGCGTTTCACCATCGTCACCACCATGGAACGCTCGCGCCTGCTGCTCGAACATCTTGTTCATCGCTACGGCATGTCCGGCCGATGCAAGGTGAGGGCCGCCGATATTCCCGTCCTCTCGCTGGAGGACCCGAATTCCAACGCCCGCGACCGGCTGCGCAGCGAGATCGCGACGGCGCTGCGCGACGACAAGGCGGAGGCGATCGTGCTCGGCTGTGCCGGCATGGCCGATCTCACGGCCGAACTGCGCCGCGAATTCGGCGTGCCTGTGGTCGACGGCGTCGCGGCAGCGGTGAAACAGGCCGAGGCGCTGGTGACATTGGGCTTGTCGACGGCCAAGCGAGGCGCTTATGCTTCGCCGGTCCGCAAGCCTTACAAAGGCCTGCTCGAAGATTTCGAGCCGGGGAAACTCATCGCCAAATGAAAACCCAACCCACCATTCGCGCGCTCACCTCCTTCGAGGTCGAAGAACTCGTCGACTGGGCACGGATCGAGGGCTGGAATCCGGGCCTTGCCGATGCGCCGGCTCTTCATGCCGCCGATCCTCAAGGTTTCATCGGCTGTTTCGTGGACGGCCAGATGGCAGTCGGCATATCCGCAGTCCGCTACGGTTCCGATTTCGGCTTCATCGGCCTGTACATCACCCATCCCGATTTTCGCGGCAAAGGTTTTGGCAGAAAGGTCTGGGATGCCGGCATGGCGCATCTCGACGGCCGGACGATCGGCCTCGACGGCGTGCCGGAACAGCAGGCGAACTATCGCAGCATGGGCTTCGAGCTGGCCTACGAGACGTTTCGCTGGAGCGGCAGCCTTGCCGGAAGCCGCGATGCCGATGAAACCGCGATCACCGACGATCTCGTGGCCGCCATTCTTGGCTATGACCA
The DNA here is from genome assembly GCF_056397445.1 of Neorhizobium sp. 05N33. Taxonomy (NCBI): domain Bacteria; kingdom Pseudomonadati; phylum Pseudomonadota; class Alphaproteobacteria; order Hyphomicrobiales; family Rhizobiaceae; genus Neorhizobium; species Neorhizobium sp. 05N33. The sequence continues at coordinate 55,257 of NZ_JBFTNK010000020.1, forward strand.
GGCTTTCTTCCCTGCGGAGCGCGATACTTTCCTGACCGCCTGGCTGAAGCCACCGCGGGCTGCCAAGGTCATCATCCGTGACGGCAATGTCTGCGGCTATGCGGTCTGCCGCAAATGCCATGACGGCTACAAGATCGGTCCGCTATTTGCCCAGACCGCCGCCGACGCTCAAACGCTGCTGAACGCCTGCGCCGCAGAGATCGGCAACGAAACCATGCACGTCGACGTACCCGCCTCGCAGACGGAATTTTCCACCTATCTGGAGGCGCATCGTTTCGTGAAAGGCTTCACGACCGCGCGGATGTATCGCGGTACGGCGCCGGCGGTACGTATGCCGGGCGTGTTCGGAATTACCACTCTCGAACTCGGCTGAGGCGGCGTCCCGACACCCGGACGCCGCTCGCGTTCACGAAAACCAGCGACTACCAGAGCTGGGTGTGCCGGTTGACATCCTTGTAGAGCAGATAACGGAAACGTCCCGGACCACCCGCATAACAGGCCTGCGGGCAGAAGGCGCGCAGCCACATGTAGTCGCCGGCCTCCACTTCGACCCAATCCTGATTGAGCCGATAGACCGCCTTGCCTTCGAGCACGTAGAGGCCGTGCTCCATGACATGGGTCTCCATGAAGGGGATGGTCGCGCCCGGCTCCAACGTGACGATGTTGAGATGCATGTCGTAACGGACGTCGGACGTATCGAGGAAACGGGTGGTTCCCCAGCGGTCGCCCGTGTCCGGCATCCAGGAAATCGGATGCTCGTCTTCATGGGTGAAGACCGCCGGCGGGGCATCCAGCCCCTCGACCGCCTGGAAGGCCTTGCGGACCCAATGGAACTTGACGGGCGCCGTGGCCCGATTGCGCAGCTTCCATGGCGATCCGGCCGGGATATATGCAAAGGAACCGGCCCTCAGCGCATGATCGCTTCCGGCGAACTCGATCGACATCTCGCCCTCGACGACGAAGATCGCCGCCTCGGCGCGGGTATCGGGTTCCGGCCGGTCGCTTCCGCCTCCAGGCTGAACCTCCATGATGTATTGCGAGAACGTCTCCGAAAACCCCGTCATCGGGCGGGAGATGATCCATGCCCGGGTTCCCTGCCAATGGGGAAGCAGGCTGGCCACGATGTCTGACATGACGGTTCGGGGGATGACGGCGTAGGATGTCGTGAAAACAGCCTTGCTGGAAAGCAGTTCGGTCTGCGGCGGCAGGCCACCAAGTTTCGAATAATAATCTCTGTTGGTCATGGGTCTGTTTTGCGGTCCAATTTCGCGGCGTCTGATCGCATATGCTTTAAGCGCCGCGCATCTCTAAGCAACTAAAAACTCGACCTCGGATGCCACGGCTCCGATATTTCCGCTCATGTCGCGAGCGTCCACGCCATGCCAGCGAGTGCGCAGGCGAGCAGCGTGGTAATCACCGAGACTCTGAACCGAAAGATCGCAACTGCGGCCGCGGTCGAAAGGATAGCGGCCGGAAGGACGATAGAACCGAGGACCGGTATGTCGAGCCAAAACGCTCCCAGACGGACCACGTGGACTTCTTCAAACAGCGTATGCAACGAAAACCAGATAGCGAGGTTGAGGATCACCCCGACCACCGCCGCGGTGATCGCCGACATCGCTCCGGCAAGCGCGATGTTGCCACGCAGCTTTTCGATGAACGGCGCGCCGAGGAATATCCAGAGGAAGCATGGAACGAAGGTGACCCATGTGGTCAGGATGGCGCCGAGGGTCGCCGCGATCATCGGGTTGAGCGCTCCGGGATCGCGAAAGGCGCCCATGAAGCCGACAAACTGCACCACCATGATCAGCGGTCCGGGTGTCGTCTCTGCCATGCCAAGGCCATCGAGCATCTCCCCAGGCTTCAGCCATCCATAATGCTGGACGGCCTCCTGCGCCACATAAGCGAGAACCGCATAGGCCCCGCCAAAGGTGACGACTGCCATCTGGCTGAAGAAAAACCCGATTTGGGTGAAGACGTCATTCGAACCCAGGACCCACCACAATAAGCCGATGGGTATGATCCAGAGTGCGAGAAGGATCGCCGAGATGCGAAGCGACCATGAGAGGTTGGAGCGCGCGTGAGCCGGCGTCCCCTCTCCGAGGAGTGAGTCGGCGTCTGAAAGTGTGGGGCCACCGGCCGTCTTGTGGCCGCCCCCGACCTTGAAAGACGCAAGACCGAACCTGCTGCCGCAATAACCGACGATGCCCGCAGTCAGAACGATCAACGGAAACGGGACATGCAGGAAGAAGATCGAGACGAAGGCGGCAGCAGCGATCGTCACCATGGCATTGTTCTTGAGAGCCCGGCTGCCGATCCGGAAGACGGCTTGGACAACGACCGCGAGAACGGCCGCCTTCAGACCAAAGAACAGTCCGGCGACAACGCCTACGCTTCCGAAGGCCGCGTAGATGTAGCTCAGGCCAAGGATGGCCAGAAATCCGGGGAGCACAAACAGGATGCCTGCAACCAGTCCGCCCGCGGTGCGATGCATCAGCCAGCCGATATAGATCGCGAGCTGCTGAGCCTCCGGTCCGGGCAGAAGCATGCAGTAGTTGAGGGCATGAAGGAAGCGGTTTTCACCGATCCACCGCTTCTCGTCGACGATGATCCGGTGCATGACGGCGATTTGTCCAGCCGGTCCGCCGAAACTGAGAGCGGCGATACGGACCCAAACCTTGAAGGCCTCACCGAAGGAGACTCCATGGATATATTCGCTTTTCTCGCGATCCGCGGACGCATCTCTGATGACCTCGGCCATTTTAAGCTCCCTTCTTCACTGAAGGCCAGTTGTGGCTCTCCTCGGTAGCATCGCGGCACCAGCGATAGAAGGCGTCGTAGAGAAGCATGCCAGCCTCAAGCTGCTCAAGGTCATCGTTATACATCCGCGACAGACCGAGCGACGCCGCCAGCAACCCGGGCGCCTCTGGGGCAAGGTCGGGTCGCGCGGTGTCGGCCGCCCTGACGATGGTTGCAAGACGCAGCAAGGCATCACAGGTCAGCCCGAACTCCTCGACCATGACGTCGAACGTGCAGAGCTCGCCCCGGTGGCTCCAGAACACATCCTCGATATCGAAGGGCGTTGCACCGAACCGGCTGCCAACCATCGAAACCTCGGAAGCCGGCACATAAAGAAACACTGCGTCCGGATCGATGAAACGCCGGATCAACCAGGGACAGGCGATACGGTCGATCTTCGGCCGGGCGCGCGTCACCCAGACGGTTCGACCGTGGTCGTCGCGGGGAGGCAGCTTGTCCTCCGGAACCGCCATCCCTCCGGCGGCCCAGGCCTCGAAGCCGCCTTCCAGGCTTTCGGCCACCACCCCTTCGTGCCTGAGATAGGCGGCGACGCCGTGGCTAAGCTTGCCACCCCTCTGGCAGACGACAACGACAGATTCAGCGTCGACGGCTCCGCTCCATTCTGTGACATTCTCGTGCTTGCGGCGGACGGATCCCGGTACCAGCCGCGGATCGAGCGCGAAGTCTTCGTCCGTGCGGACGTCGATGATGAGCGGTGCGCCGGGCGTACCGACAAGGCGGTTGAGTTTTTCAGGAGAAATTTCGAGAAATGACGGCATAACGCGTCCTCCCTGGTTTTGGGTTGAATGGACGCGATTCTTCGGCTGACGCCTCGTGGGGTGATCGCAACCCCATTGTGAGATGGTGACCGCGTGCGCGACGACTGTCAAGCGACTACCACGTCTGGCCGCGATATTGACACGGTCATTCTTGCTTACGTCCGCTCTCGAATTTCTCTCGCCAGCCTCGGCGAGGCGGCGTCACGAGCGATTCCCAGCCGCAACGGTGTACGGGCGAATGCTTCCAAAAATGCCGCCAGACCCGCAACCGTCGCTTCGAGGATCAAGGCGCCGTTTTCCATGGTAGCCTTTGCCGGATCGCCGAAATAACCGCAGTCGTCCGCTTGGAAGATCGGCGGCCAGCCTGCCCCGAACGCGGTGATCGGATCGTCCGTGGGACCTGGCGCGATCCAGGGCTGCACCAGGCGCGCCGGAAGCCCCTTGATTGCCGATCGGACCCGTTCGCTCGCTTCCGGAGAGGTCAATGCCATCGTCAACGCCGCCTCCTGTTCGCAGGCATGGCCGGTGCGCGGCAGTGCGCCTTTCAGAAGCGGCAACCAGTCCCTCTCGCCCGGTGCGAAATAATCGACCATGCCAACCGCATATCCGTCGGTGACCATCTGGGCGCAGAGCGAGCGCAACGGCGCCGAGTTGCCCCCGTGACCGTTGACGAAGACGACGCGCGGAAATCCAGAATCCAGGATCGATCGCGCGGTATCGGAAAGAACCGCCAGATAGGTTTCCAGCCGTAGGCTGATCGTGCCCGGATGGCTGAGGTGATGCGGCGAGAAGCCAACGGAAACAGCGGGCGCCACGACAATTTCCACCCTGGTTACGCGGCTTGCCGCGAGTTCGGCAACCGCGGCCGAAAGCAGCGTATCGGTCTCCACGGGAAGGAAGTCGCCGTGCTGCTCGATCGCACCCGTCGGCACGACGACCAAAGCACCGGCATCCCGCTTCGCCGCCAGCTCTGCACGCGTCAATTCGGCCCATATGAATGAAGACGGCGCAAAATGCCTGGGTGCAATGCCTGTCATGTCCGGAACCCTCGCGGCTGGAGTAGCGGGCGGTAGCTTATCCCCGCCCGCACGGAAATTACATGTCGCCCGCTTCTTTCGAAGGGTTGGCGCAGACGGCGATCACGAGGCCGGCCTCGCCGATGATGTGGCGGTAGCGGTAATTGACGGGCAGGTACATCGCATCGCCAGGCTTGAAGATGTGCTCCTCGCCGGTCTCCTCAACGATCTGCTTGGACCAGCCATGCAGGCAATAGAGGATCACCTCATGCACGCCATCACCCTCGACCATGGTGTCGAAGTGCGGCATGTAAGTGGTGATGTGGAAGGAAATCGACGAGCCGTGCAGCTTCTTTGTGACCAGCCGGTGGCTGAACTCCTGGCCCGGATGCACCCAGGTCAGCGCGACCTGTTCCTGGCGCGACCACTTGATCTTGCCGCCAACCGCTTCTTCGCTCATGTCATGACTCCTTGGTTCGCAGAAAATTGAATTTCCAGACGTGTGGCGGCTCTATCGGAACCGCGCTTCGAAAGCGTCCCGGGCCTCCCAGACCGGCAGGATGAGATGCGGTCCTAGTCCGGATATGCGGCTGAAGGGAATCGGTCGCGGCGCGGTCAGCGGCAAGGTCAGGTCCGCGTCCGCCATCCGGCCGGCAAGCCAGGGACCAATTTCTCGTCCGAGAGCCGTCGTCAGCGCTACGCCGCGGCCGTTGCATCCGATCACCGCATCGATGCCCGGCTTGATGCGCATCATCCGCGGCAGGAAATCCGGTGTACCGGCAATCATCCCGGTCCATGAATATTCCACTCTGACTTCCGGGAGATCCGGAACCATGCGGCGAAGACGATTTGCAAAAAGCCTACGGGCCAATGCCATTCGTCCGGGCAGCGGTGGCACCATGCCCCCGGTCACCAGTCGGCCGTCTGGAGACCAGCGCAATGCGAACGTATGACGGCGCGTATCGGCAACCGGGGCCATGTCAGGCAACAGTGTCTCGCGAAGAGGCAGCGGCAGCGGCTGGGTAGCGATCTGGAACACACGAGCGGGAATGATCGACGCACGCAACTCCGGCAACAGGTTGCCGATCAGCGCGTTGGTGGCCATGAGCACGCGGCGGGCGCGAACCTCGCCAGCGGCAGTCCGCACGCGCCAACTCTGCCCATGGGGTTCGATGCTCTTTGCGGGACTGTCGCCGAACAGTCGTACTCCCGCCGATATGGCAGCGCGCGCGAGCCCGTACGCATAGGCCAGCGGCGTGATCTGGCCACCGGACGCCACGCGGATTCCGCCATGCAGCGACGGCAGCCCGGTCCGCTTCAGCATGGCTTCGCGATCGAGCCATTCGGCGTCGACGCCGGCGTCCAGCAGCCGCGGCATACGGCCATGAAGCACCCCTTCCGCCGCACGCGAATGCGCCGGCTGCAGCCAGCCGTTCTGCACGGCGTCGCAGTCGATCTCGTGGCGCTCGATCAGGTCGAACACCGCCTTGCCAGATTCGGCGACGAGTTTCAGCAGGCGTCCCGCATGATCGGCGCCGAGTGCCGCCACGACCTCGGCAGGCCCCAGCGATGTTTTGAGGCTCGGAACCACGAAGCCGGTATTGCGCCCGGATGCGCCAAAGCCAGGTTGATGACTTTCGAGCAGAACCACGTCAAGCCCCGCCTCGGCGGCATGCAGGGCGGATGAAAGGCCGAGGAACCCCCCACCCACCACCACCACGTCAGCGGTGATCGCGTCCGCCAGCTTTGCGCATCTGGGCGCAGCTGGCGTGATCGCCTCCCACAATGACCCGATTTCCATCATCATTCCTGTTCATGCGGGACCTTGGCCCAGCGCTAGAGGTTAATCAGATCGTATCCCCGCCCTGTCGCAAGCGCCTGGAACAGTCCCTGGCGGGTCTGCTCGTTGTGACGGATCATGATTTCCCGTGCAGCCGCCTGGTCACGACGGGCCAGGGTTTCGACGATCTGGTGGTGTGAGACGCTGGTCTCGTTGTTCACGTCTCGCAGCTGGGCGCCGAGATAGAAGAAACGTTCAAGCGCATCGATCTGATGGGTCAGCAGCTGGACGAGCCTTCCATTGCCGGTCGCTTCCGCAATCGCCAGATGGAATTCACGGTTGGACCTTATGAACGTAGCGAGGCTGAGCTGCTCGCCTTGATTATAGGTGGCATCTGCAAGGGAGTTCAGACGATCTATCTGCTCCCCCGTCAGCCGGGTGCAGGCGAGTTCGGCGGCGCCTGCTTCCAGAATGGTTCGCACGTCGAACAGTTCGTCCATGTCGGCAAACGTGATCGGCGTGACCTGGTAGCCGCGGCGCGGAAAAGATCTGACCAGCCCCTCCTGCCGCAAGGCGGCCAACGCTTCGCGGGCCGGCGTCTTGGATATATTGAAGCGCTCCGCGATTTCAGCTTCGTTCAGTTCCTGACCCGGACGGATTGCGCATGTCAGAATCTGGGTTCGCAGCGCATCGTGAACCTGTTCCATCAGCGATGCCGGCTTTGCCGGTTGCACCACCCGACGCTTCTTCCTGATTGCTGATACCTCAGCCATGGGCTCTCCTATCTGTAAGTCGGCCTTTCAGCCCGCAATCCGACGATCGCTCCGGCAGATATGCATGTACAAAACACAATCGAAAGGCGGCGTTTTTACCCGATGGCCAATTCCACATGGCTTATCCCTGATTATCCTTCGCGAGACAGAAAAGCGCGGAAGTAATCCGGCGCATCATCGCCAAAAGCCTGATCGCGCGGCAAATCCATCAACAGGCGGCCGCGCTCCATATAGGCGATGCGGTCGGCGATTCGTCGGGCAAATCCAATCTCGTGTGTCACGATCACCATCGTCAAACCTTGTCCGGCCAAATCCGCCATCACGCCCAGGACGCCTCCGACGGATTCCGGGTCCAGAGCGGATGTCGGTTCATCAAAGAGCACGGCATCGGGCTTCATCGACAACGCCCGCGCAATGGCGACGCGCTGGCGCTGTCCACCAGACAGTTCCACGGGATAGGAGTGCAGCTTGTCCTTGAGCCCGACCTTGTCGAGCAGTCTGTCCGCGGCAGCAAGCGCCTCCGTCTTCGGAATGCCGAGCAGCCTGCGAGGGCCTAAAGCCACGTTCTGCCGAGCCGTCATCGTGGGAAACAGCGCGAAACTCTGGAACACCATGCCGAGGCGACGGCGACGCTTGTCCAGCATGTGTTCCGGGCGCGCGATACGGCGGGCCGCATCGGCCCAGGGCAGGCTTTCGCCAGCAAGCAGGACATCACCGCTATCCGCAGGCTCGATCCAGTTCAGCGCGCGCAGCAACGTACTTTTGCCCGACCCCGATGGACCGAGGACCACCACGACTTCGCCCCTGCCGACAGAAAGCGAGACATCGTCCAGTCCCTTGATCGGCCCGAAGCTGCGGGTGAGGTTACGCGCCTCGAGCACCGGGTCGCGACGAGAAGGCGCATCCGGTCCCAGGCCGCCTCGCACCACGCTGCGCTCGACGATCGGCGGCGGTGCGGATACGTGACTGGACGTCTTCAGCGCGACGGCCTTTTCGATCCGGTGCTGTATGAGCGTCCAGATCGTCAGGATGACGAGATACCAGAGCGCGACGGCCAGATAGACTTCCAGCGCGCGGGTGGTCGATTGGGCGAGTTGCTGGGAGACGCGCAGGAGCTCGGCGAAAGAGATGGCAGCAAGCAGCGACGTGGCCTTGATCATGTAACTGAAATTGTTGCCGAGCGGTGGTATGATTGCCCGTATCGCCTGCGGGAACACCACCTTAAGGAAAATCTGCCAATGATGAAGCCCCAGCGCCAGGCCTGCCTCGCGCTGATCGCGCGAGACGGACATCAGGCCCCCGCGCACGATATCGGCCATGCGAGCCCCTTCGTTCAGGCCCAGTGACAGCAGGCCGGTGGCGATCAGGCTCAAGGGAACGCCCATCTGCGGCAGCGCGGAATAAAAGAACAGGATCTGCGCGAGCAGCGGTGTGCCCTTGAACAGCCAAAGGAAGCCGAGTGCCGGCCAGCGCAGCAGCCTGGGCGCCGCCAGCATGCCTGCCAGGACGAAGCCAAGACCCGTGCCAATCGTCTGAGCGACGACGGCAACCCAGATCGTCACCCAGGCCGCCTTCAGCAACAGAGGCGACTGAAGGATATCCAGGAATATGCCGGCGTCGAAACCCACGAAATCAGACCCTTCTCACAACCGGCAGGTAACCGGGCCTGGTCTGGCGCGACGGATCCACCGCGTAGCGCGAAACGCCGCGCACGGTGCCGCCCGTAGGCAGATCCAGCGGAGACACCAAACCCGGTTCGGCATCGGCCAGCGGCACGATCGTGTTGGCCATGATGTTGGCCGCGCCGAATAGCGACTGCATGGCAGGCTTGATCGACATTTTGACAGGCATAGCGCCATCGATCTCGATCCGGTCTTCCTCGACGAGGTCGAACTTTTCCGGCTGGTAGTACATGGCAAGCGAGGTGCTGAGCACCTCCCTGCCCTGATGTAGCGCCCGGGCACGCTGGGTGATGCCGATGACGCGGCCGGGCGGCAGGATGCCGAGTGTCGGATCGCCGCTATCGACTTCGAAATCGGCCGTCTCGAGATCCCATGCCTCGGTGATCTCGTCGATCTCCAGATTGAGGGCATCTGCGATGCGGATCAGCGATTCCGGCGCACCCATGTGACCCTCGACGCGGCCATTGGCGATGCGGCGGTTGAACTCCTCGGGCGTCAGACCGTATCCGACATGCTCGATATCCCCCGGCCCCGTGCCGGTGACGTCAATGCAGCGATGGATGGTCAGACGCTTTACGGCGCTGGTGCCGCGTGCCAGAACCAGCGGAAGCACATCGTAGGAAAACCCGGGATTGATGCCGGTGCCGGTGATCGACACGCCGCTGGCCCTCGCCGCACTGTCCAGCGCTTCAGCAAACTCGCCATAGCGAAGGCCGGGATAGAACATGGATTCGGCAGCCGACACCACATTGAGGCCCGCATTCAGGGCATCGAGCAGTTGCTCCTTGATAAGGTGAGGCTTGGACTCCGTCATGTGCACCAGCACGTCCGGTTTCCCTGAAATTCCGGCGAGTGCCGAAGCGAGATCGCCGACAATCTTTACGCTGCCGAAACGCTGGTAGCCCGTGACGTCGGCCAGCGTGCGGCCGATCTTCGCGGCATCGGTATCGATGGCGGCAACTATCTCGACGGTCGGGTAGTCGGCTTCGAGTACGCGCAGCAGTCGCCCGCCCATGGCGCCGACGCCGAACAGAACAGCGGTCTTCATTCAGTTTCTCCGGAATACGAGTATCTCAACCTTTCGCCACCGGGGTCGCGACGTTGGTCATGTTTCGTTTGACGCTGCCTGCTGCGGCGTAGCGTTCGAGTTGGCTCTGCACGATGATCCAGGCGGAATACATCAGCAGGTACCAGAAGGCCGCGACCGCATAGAGTTCGATGACAGCGTAGGTTTCGTTGATGGCGGTTCGCGTGACGCGCAGAAGTTCGCTGAAGGAAATGACCGAAAGAAGCGATGTGGTGCGCATCATCGAGGAAAATTCGTTGCCGAACGGCGGCAGGATCAACCGCACCGATTGCGGCAGGATCACGTGCAGCATGGCGCCGAGCCAGCTCATGCCCATTGCCCGGGCGGCCTGCATCTGGTCGGGCGGCACGCTCTGCAATGCGCCGCGTATGATCTCAGACATGTAGGCGCCGGAGTAGCAGCCGAGGCCGATCAGCCCCGCCTCCAGCACCCCGAGCCGAATGCCGAGCTGGGGTAAGCCGAAATAGAGAAGGAAAAGCTGGACCAGCGGCGGCGTGCCGCGCCAAAGCCAGACCCAGGTCCCGGAGAGTATCCGCAAGGCCCTGTGCCGCGACAGGGCGCACAACGCCAGGATCAACCCGATGACGGTTCCGATCGCCTGCGCTGCGATCGCGACCAGCAGGGTGACGCCAGCCACGGTGGCGAACCGTGGCTGGGCCAGATAATGCAGGAATGTCTCGACCGAGAACTGCATCGGCAACCTATATCAGATCACTGCGGGTTGAGGACGAAGGCATCGACCGGAGCCACGCCCCACTTCTCGACGATCTCGTTGTAGGTACCGTCCGCGCGCATCGCTTCGAGCGCCTTGACGATCATGTTCGCCAGATCGGTATTGTCCTTCAGCGTCGTGATCGCAAGGCGGTTGGCCGCGTTGCCGGTGAACGCCATTTCGAACGGTGCCTTGCTGGTGGAGATGTAATAGGCTGCCTGCGGGTCGTTCAGGTAGGCCGCATCGACCTGCTTGGTCACGGCCGCCTGAATGGCTTCCGAGTTGGAATCGAAGGCGCGGATGTCGATCGCCTTCTTTCCGGCGGCGACCATGCGGTCGCTCTGCGCCTGCAGGTTCTTGTTGGTCGTGCCGCCGGCTGCGACGGAGACGACTTTGCCGGCCAGGCCATCAAAGCAGGCATTGTAGCTGGCCGGCACGCCGATCTTGCCTTCGCACGAAATGCCGCCCGGATTGCCCTTCGGCACCATCATGCCTTCACCCCACTGGACGTAGGCAATCATGTTCATGATCTTCAGGCGGTCCGGGTTGATGAAGATCGCGGTGCAGAGGCTGTCGAAGCGCTTGGCCTGCAGGCCGGGGACCAGGCCGGGAAACGCAAGGTTGGTCCATTCGACTTCCTGCCCGAGGCGTTTTCCGATCTCACCGCACATGTCCACATTGAGGCCGTCCTTCTGGCCATCGGTGCGGATGAACTGGTTCGGAGCCGCGGCGAAATCTGCGGCAAACGAGATCTTTCCCTTGGTGAGGGTCGGTTCCGCCAGCGCGGAGCTCGCCGTCATGGCAAGGAAAGCAAGGCACAGTGTTTTTCTCATCATGTCATTCCCCTTTTTTGTTGGTTCGATTTTACTTACTGATTTATCTCCACGTATTGCGCGCCGCGCCAAACCCGCGGCTTGCACCCGGAACCGGCGGCTTGCGTCCGGTAAATCCGTAATCCATCAGCCCAGCTCCGCGAGGCGTGTCTCCTGGCGGCGAAGCAGCCGCTCCACTTCGGCCTGCGCCAGCGCATCCAGTTGCGCGCCGGGCTGGCGTTGCGCGGCCGAGGCTATGGCTCCACGCTTGGCCAGCACGTATTTGCGAACCGCAAGCCCGACGCCGGGCTGCTGCTCGTAACGGACGAGCGGCAGGTAGGCATCGAAGAGATCCTGGGCACGATCCATCTCGCCGCGGCCCGCCAGATCAGTAACCTGCACCAGCATTTCCGGGAAACCGAAGCCGGTCATGGCGCCATCGGCGCCGCGCGCGACCTCTTCGGGGAGGAAAACGCCACCATTGCCGCAAAGCACGGAAATGCGCCGACGACCCTTCTTTTCTGCATCGCGAAGCTTGGAGATTTTCGACAGGCCCGGCCAGTCCTCGTGCTTGAGCATGACGATCTGCGGAAGGTCGTCGATCAGATGGCCGAGCAGTTCGTCGCTGATCTGCACTGTCGTCGCCAGCGGGAAGTCCTGAAGCACGACCGGCACGTCCCTGCCCAGGAAGCCACAGGCCTGGCGGTAGTAATTCAGGATCTGCGCGTCCGTGCGCAGGCTCATCGGCGGCGCGATCATCACACCGGCAGCACCCTGTGCCATCGCCTCGTGGCTGACTTCGGCGAGAGCCGCAAGACCGGGCGACGAGACGCCGACCACGACCGGCTTGCCCTGCGCCCGGGCGATGACGCGCTGGATGATTTGTCGGGACTCGGTGCCCGTCAGCTTGGGCGCCTCGCCCATCATCCCGAGAACGGTCAGACCATCGGCACCTGCCTCCAGGTAGAAGTCCGTCACGCGGTCGAGGCTATCCAGATCGAGCGATCCGTCATCCCGGAACGGCGTGACCGAGATCACGAAGACGCCGCGCACCTTTTCGTCAAGACGTGCCATCGTCAGTCCTTTTCGGTCGCATACCAGCCGGCGGTGGCGCGCGGTACGAATTGTCCGCTGCCGGGGCTGTTGAGAATGTCCTTGCCGTCCCAGACGAGCTGTCCGCGCAGCCAGCTTGCCGCCACGCGGACCGTGAAGGTCTCGCCGTGGAAGGGGCTCCAGTTCAGGCCGTCATGAGAGGCCGCCTCGTCCCAGACGAACGAACCCTGTTCGAGCGCGACCAGATCGGCATCGCGGCCTACGGCGATCGCGCCCTTGCGGTCGTCGATGCCGAAGAAGCGGGCGGGACGCTCAGCCAGATATTCGGCACTGAGGCGCGCAGCGTCGAAGCCACGCGCTTCGGCAGCCGTGAAGAACGCCGGGAAGAGCGTCTCGAGGCCAGGAACGCCTGCACCTGCATCGAAGATCGAGTCGGTCAGCTTGTTGTCGATCGGCCAGCTCGAATGATCGGAGGAAACGAATGCCACGAGGTCGTCGGAAATCGACTGCCACAGGCCATCGATCGCAGCCGAACGGATGGGCGGGTTCACCTTCATCCGCGCTCCGAGCCGATCGCCGTCGCGCGCGGCATCCAGCCAGAGATAATGGACGCAAAGCTCGCCTGTTGCCGCGGCACCAAGTCCGGCGACCGCTCCGGTCAGGCGAAAGCCCGCTTCCGTCGTCAGATGGACCGGATGGACATGCGCGCCGCTTGCAAGGCCGAGAGCCAGGAACTGGCCGGTCGCCGCCAGCTCGGCCGCCTCCGGCCGTGCTTGCGCATGCGCGACGATCCCGTTGCGGCCAGCCGCCTTCGCCTGTGCGATGCGGGCCATGACGATCTCCTGATCCTCATTGTGCAGCCCGAGCGGAATGTGCGTCGAAGCCAGCGACTCCATCAGGTCGAGCGTGAGGTCCTCCGCGATCCGCGGGAACCGCACGGGATTGCTCTCGAACGACGAGATTTTGAAGGCGACAACGCCGCCTTCGATCAACGCCGCCAGGTTGGCCGTGCCCGTCTCACGGGTCGCCGTTCCATAAAGCGCCATGTCGGCATGAGAATGCGCTGCGATCGCTGCGACCTTGGCATCCAGACGCTCCGGCCGATCAAGCGGCTCCGGGTTGTCATAAGGCATGTCGACCAGCGTGGTGACACCTCCTGCGATCGCCGACCGCGTCGTGTCGGCGATGCCGGGGAGGCCCTTGTAGCTTGTTGCATGGGTTTGGCCATCCACCGCACCGGGGAGGATGAGCGCATTCCCACGGTCGTCGACGCGCGCGGCTGCAGGCGCTTCGCCCGTGCCGACAGCGGCTATGCGACCGCCGGAGATTGCTACCCAACCGTTTTCCAGGGTGCCATCCGGCACCACAACGCGACCCTTGACGACAAGCTCCATCGGATCAACCCTTAGCAAAATATTGGAGATCGAGCGCGTTGATCGCGGCCGCAACGGCCGCCTGAACGGGATCGACGACCGGCACGCCCAACTCCTGCTGCAGCACGGGACGATGACCGCCCATGCCGGCACAGCCGAGGATCACGACACCGGCACCCTCCGTTTCCGCCATCAGCTTGGCAGTCCGCGCGACCGACGCGCCGGCCAGGTTCAGGTCGTTCGCTTCCGCCACGGACATGTTGACAGCCCTGTCCGCTGCGAGACGCGCAGTCAAGCCCAGCCGTTCGATATGGACGGCATGGCGCGCTACCGAAGAAGCCCCAAGCGAGACGACACCGAAGCGTGGTGCAAGCTGCAGTGCAGCATAGTATGCAGCCTCCGCGATGCCGACCACCGGTCGGCTCGTCGCCGATCGCGACGCAGCAACACCGGGATCGGAAAAGCAGGCTACGACGAAGGCATCCGCATCGCTTGCAGCGATCACGTCGACGACCATAGGCGCGACAAGCGCCACATCCTCATCGGTCTCGATGCCGATCGGCGCATCGGGTAGGCGATCGCATACGATCATGTGCTTCGTCACCGCCTGCAACGGCGCGATGCTCGCCGCGATTGCCTCGGTCACCTTCGCCGAACTATTCGGATTGAGAACAAGAATTTTCATCAGAACCCTATCTCGATAATCACAACGAGCCTCCGGTATCTTCTGTAATATGTCAACTGATATTTTTATAGGGAGTTTTTCGAAAGATGCACGCTTTTTCATGCGCTTAGGTGGTTGCTGATTGAGCAAGTGCCTTAAAATCATGCTTATGTGAATTAACCAGGCGTAGGATTTTTCAAGTTTCCCGTGCCTGCGGTTCTCGGCCACGCTATGCGCCGCCGGTGTCGCACCCTGCAGATAGGCCGCGTCTCCGTTGTGCCGAGCAATGATACGTCTGTTCCGTTCGCGCGAGACGAGGCTGGCGCGCGGAGGCGGTTCGGTGGAACGGGATCGTCTCGCACCTCGTCCCACAGACGCTCACTTCTCTTAAGGACGGCAAGGCCGGCTGGACCCAGGGGATACAGCCGGAGCGCTTTAAGTGATGTCGGTCGGGAAGACTATTTGTCGTGCTGTTGCGGGAAAAAGGCCTTCCGAGTCTCTTCGTCCACGTCTGTCTTGAAGACATGCGAGGCCTTCAACGTCAACGCCCTTTGCACCGCCGGACGTGCCGCCATGGTCTCCATGAAGCGCTTGACGGCCGGAAAGTCGGAGAGCCCCTTTTCTCCGAAGATGTAGCCCGCCGAAGCCGCCCAACCCCACAAAGCCATGTCGGCGATCGTGTAGTCGTCGCCTGCCAACCAAGATGACCTGCTCAGCCGCTCGTCCAGAACTCGATAGGTCCGGATGACTTCGTTCAAATAACGGTTCTTGGCATAGGGCAGGTCTTCCGGCGCATAATGAATGAAATGTATTGCCTGACCAGAATAGGGTGACAGCCCTGTCGCAACCAGTTGAAGCCAGGACAGCATTACCGCCTTCCCTGCAGGAGTCATGGGAACGAACTTGCCACGCTTTTCGGCGACGTAAAGCAGGATAGCGTGGGAGTCGAACACGGTGACATTGCCATCGATGAGTGCAGGCACCTTACCGTTTGGATTAACCGCACGGAATTCGGGCGTATGCTGCTCTCCCTTGGAGATGTCGATGGGTGTTACGTCGAAAGATTCGTCAAGTTCATGCAGCAATACTGCAACCTTCATGGAGTTCGGTGTCGCGTGGAAGAACAGGTTCATTTCAGGCATCCGTTGATTGAGAGCACCGCCATCGCCTGATGGCCGCCATGGACGAAAATGCATGGCAGTCGTCCGATCGACCAATCGATTTGGTCGATCGGTCATATGATGCGGCTCGATTTCTCGCACACATCCCGGGCCGAACTCTTTGTCAGTTCGGCATGCGATCGAGCCCACCGGCTACGCTTTCAGCCTCACAGACGTATGATTTTTGTCGATGCCTGCGATCGCAAGAGACGATTTCCGCGGGATCGGATGACCCGGTAGATGCTGGCTATCGAGCATCGAAAGGAGCAAATCATGATCTCGCGTACACTTCTCGCCGGCGTCGCGGCAATTTCCATTCTTATCTCCAGCATGGCTTTCGCAGGAAGTGCCGCGCCACTCGTCGGCAAGTCTGAGATTGTCTTCACTGCCGACAAGAACTACTCAGAAAGCGCGAGCTGGTCGTCTAAGCAGAACCGCTTCTTTGTTGGATCGGTCACCCACGGGACCGTTGGTACCGTAACGCAGGACGGCAAGTACAAGCCGTTCATCGAGGACGACAAGCTTGTCTCGACTATCGGCATTCTGGTCGATGATGCACGCAACACACTCTGGGTTGCCAACTCCGATCCGGGTGCGGGCACACGCACAGCCGTTGCAACCCAAGGCAAGCTCGCGGGAATCGCCAAATACGATGCAACCACCGGCAAGCGCCTGGCATATTACGACCTCGGCCCCTTGACCGAGGGATCACACTTCGCGAACGACCTGGCGCTCGATGATGAAGGCAATGCCTATGTCACGGACAGCTTCGCTCCGGTCATCTACAAGATCGATACCACCGGCAAAACGAGCATCTTTGCGCAGAGCCCGTTGTTTAAAGATGCAGAAGGTTTCAACCTCAACGGCATCGCCTACCATAAGGGCGGCTATCTTCTTGTCGGAAAATACAATTCCGGTGACCTGTTCAAGGTGACGATTTCGAATCCGACAGATATCCGACGGGTCGAACTTGCAGGATCGCTGAAGGGCGCGCACGGGTTCAGCCTCCCGGACGGTGAGCGTCTTTATGTGGCCGTCAACCTTGGGATCGATAAGACGATTGAGCTGGTGTCGACTGACGACTGGAAGACGGCCAAAGTCGCCCGCGAAGTGAAGAGCGTTCAATCCATGCCAACTGCCCCAACCAAGGTCGGGAATGCCGTCTGGGTGCTGAACTCGCGGCTCGACACCCTCTTCAATCCGAAGGCCGATAAGGTGAGCGACTTCACGCTGCAGAAATTTTGACATTTCAATGGGCCGGAGCGGCGCTTTGGCCCGTCTACTCCGCCGTTGTGGCCTTGGCGGTCAACAAAACGAGTTTACGGAACCACATATGTGCCGGGTCCGTTCGAACCCTGGGATGCCAGAATAGATTCATACTGAATGTCGATATCGGAAGGGGCGGCGGGAAAAGGTCGAGGGTATCCTCGAATCTCTCTAGGAAGCGCTTTGGCAAAGTACAAATGCAATCCGTGTTAGCCAGCACCAAGGGCGCAAGCCCGTAGCTCTGAATCGATACCGAGACCCGACGTTCCCGCCCCATTTCGGCCAGAGCGTCATCGATCATTCCGGCGAAATGGCCGCCGCTGGTCGAAATCAGCAGGTGGTCGGCGTCGCAGAACTCTTCCATCGTCAATGGCTTATTTCCGCGCGGATGTCCGCGCCGCTGCGCGGTTACAAATTCCTCCTGGAAGAGTGTCTGCCCGATCAACTCTTCTGCCGCATCCTCCGCTGCTCCCACGAAAAGGTCGATATCTCCTTTCTCCAGGTGCTCCGCGATCCGCGCCTTGTTCGGCAAGGTGAATGCAATTTTCGCGAATGGCGCTTTCGCTTGCAGTACCGGAATGAGATCCGGGGCCAAGATGGCGGCCGGGTTGTCTGTCGCGGCTATCCGAAAAATCCTTTTGGTGGTGGCCGGATCAAACGAGTGAGCCGTGTTGACGAAATCATTAAATCTTTCGAGCAGCCGGGCAAGTTCCGGCTCCAGCGCAGACGCATGTGGCGTCGCGACCATTCCACGACCGGACGCTGCCGGAATGAAAAGCGGATCGTTCAGAAGCTGTCGTAAGCGCGTCAGTCGGGCGGATAGTGCCGATTGCGTTATGTTCAGCCGCGCCGCCGCATGCGTCACGTTCTTTTCTGCCAAAAGCGCTTCCAATGTAACGAGGAGGCCAACGTCAAAATCTGAAATTCTTTGGCTCAAGTGAAGTATCCGTTATGCTATGGTTGCTGCCAGCAAAGGCTATTGGACATCCGATTGCCAATCGCGCCTTAACGCCCGGCAAGAGCAATAACATTTTAACTGCGAAGTCCGTTATGGGATCGACCGCTCTGCTCGGGTGGGAGTCCGCGAATGCATTTTTTGGCGTGTGTGGCGTGGCTGCGCTCTCGATCTGGGGAAAGAGTGGCGGCGTGTTCCAATTGTACCGGTCATCAGACACGCCTTCTCGGGCGTTGCCGATCAATCAGCCGTGGACTACGCGCCGGCTGGCCCTGAGGGGCCTATTTCCCGCTACCGCGACGCCCGCAGGCAGGCCATTGCCATGGCCGCCTTGGAAGACGGTGGCAAGTCTCAAGCGTGAGCCGAGAGCCTCCGACGGGGGAAACGATTGCGGGTGACCTGAGACGCAAGTTTCCTCCGGGAATTCGGAAAG
>NZ_JBFTNK010000021.1:0-69338 GCF_056397445.1 Neorhizobium sp. 05N33
GGTCCCAACCAGCATGCGCCAATCAATCAGTGATTTCTGTAGAACGAAAGTCGTCGTCGCCAGCAGCGCCGCCGCCCTCGTTCAGTGAGCGGGTTATAGTGCCGACCCCAGTTTGAAGTCAACAGCCTTGATTCAGAAATCTTGAGAAATCGTACAACTAGTTGTTTTTACAGGATAATCGTGGATTTCTGGGAATCCCGGGGCGTTAATAATCGTTAACCACTCTCTATAAGGAGCTCTTCATCGACCGTGGAACCGAGATACTCGTGAAAACCGCCATTCCTTCCATTCTTGTGCCGCTGCGGCAAAACATGCGATAGCAGAATGCCCCCGAAACTCTCTGGAAAGTGGTCCCCGTGCGCGTTCTCTCCGATGCCTTCATTCCCGAATTGCCGAACCCCTATCGCGGCAAGGTACGCGAGAACTACGATCTGCCGGACGGCAGCCGCATCATCATCGCAACCGATCGCCTCAGCGCATTCGACCGCATCCTGACCGCCATCCCCGACAAGGGGCATGTCCTGACCCAGACCGCGCGATACTGGTTCGAGGCGACAAAGGACATCTGCCCCAACCATGTGATCGCCTATCCGGATCCGAATGTGGTAGTCGGCAAGCGGCTCGACATCCTGCCCGTCGAGATCGTCGTGCGCGGTTATCTCGCCGGCACCACCGGCACGTCGCTGCTCACCCTCTATAAGAAGGGAGAGCGGACCATGTACGGGCTGGATCTTCCGGACGGCCTCAAGGACAATCAAATCCTGCCCGCCCCGGTCATCACGCCGACCAGCAAGGCCTTCGATGGCGGCCACGACGAACCCCTGACGCCCAGCGAGATCGTCGAGCAGGGACTTCTGACCGCCGAACAATGGGCGACCCTCTCCCGTTATGCGCTGGCGCTTTTTGCGCGCGGGCAGCAACTGGCGGCGGAACGCGGCTTGATCCTCGTCGATACCAAATACGAGTTCGGCACGGATGCCGAGGGCACCATCATCCTTGCCGACGAGATCCATACGCCGGACAGCAGCCGCTACTGGATCGCCGACAGTTATGGTGAGGCCTTCCGCAACGGCACGCGGCCGAAGAGTTTCGACAAGGATTTCATCCGCGCCTGGGTGGTCGAACGTTGCGACCCTTATAAGGATGAGATCCCCGCGATCCCGGCCGAGCTCGTCGAGGAGACCGCCAAGGTCTACCGCACGGCTTACGAGACGATCACCGGCGAGACTTTCGTGCCCGATACGAGCGGCGCCACCGTGCTCGACCGTATCCGCCAAAACCTGGCGCCCTATTTTTCCGCGCGGTGAACGGCTGGGCCGAAATTCCATGCGGCGTTTTGAAGAAGCCGGCGTTTAGAAGAGGCCGGCATTTAGAAGAGGACAAAGTGCGCAGACCGAGACGCAAGGCGGAAGAAACCCGGGGCGATATCCTCAACACGGCAGAGACGCTTTTCCGTGAACGGGGGATTGCCAAGTGTTCGATCGCCGACGTCGCCCATGCGCTGCATATGTCGCCCGCCAATATCTTCAAGCATTTCCATTCCAAGGCATCCCTGGCGGACGCTATCTGCGACCGGCATATCAGCCGCATGATCGGCCGGTTCGAGACGCTCGACGAGCCGGCCCCGGCGCCCGAGCGGCTGGCAATCGTCGTGCGCAAATTGATGGAGGCGCATCTCCAGGACCTCCGCGACAATCCCTTTCTGTTCGAGATGATCTTCCTGATGTCGGAAGCCGATCTTCCGAGCGGTCAGCATTACCGGCGGCTGATCGAGAACCTGTTTGCCGATCTGATCCGGCAGGGTGTCGAAAGCGGCGCCTACAAATGTACCGACCCGGAAGCGATCAGCCAGCATGTGGCGGCGGCCTTTGCGAGCGTGCTGCATCCCGTCCTTTTGGCCAAGGCCGGCGAGGCGGAATTGCATGACCGCTGCGACGGGCTTGCCAGACTTGTGAATGCTGCGCTGCAAAATCCACTTGCAAAGTGACGGTTTTATATTTACGTCACTTTCCCGAAGGTAGAACACCGGTCGAAATCCCCTTCTCGACCAACCTTGTTCCGACCGCTTAGGACGGGTTAATCTCCCCCCGACTTCCGCCCCGGCATATTCCGTCTGCCGTGGCGATTGCCAGCCGCTTTGCCTTGGATGACACCATGACCGGACGCAAACTGATACTTTCCCTGCTTCTTTCCGCGGCGCTTGCAGCCTGCAGCGACTCGGGCCAAAAGCCGGCCGGCAGCGGCGCGGCAGGCGGTGCCCCGCAGCGTCCGCCGCAGCCGGTCAGTGTCGTGACCATGAAGAAGTCCGAGCAGCCGATCACGGCCATCCTGCCGGGTCGGGCGGCACCGTTCCAGATCGCCGATATCCGCCCGCGCGTCACCGGAGAGATCAAGCAGATCGCTTTCAAGCAGGGCAACGAGGTCAAGGCCGGCGATCTTCTTTATAAGATCGAGGACAGCACCTACGCGGCAGAGGTCGCCCAGGCGAAGGCGACCGTCTCGAAGGCGGAAGCCAGCATCCCGAGTGCCCAGGCGAACCTCTCCCGCTACGAGCGGCTGGTCAACAGCGGTGCGACGCAGATCGAATATGAGAGCGCGCGAGTGACGCTTCTCCAGGCGCAGGCGGATGTGGCGCAGGCCAATGCCGCGCTCAATGCCGCCCAGATCAATCTCGACCTGACCGAGATCCGCGCGCCCTTCGACGGCGTCACGTCGATCTCCAATGTCAGCATCGGCAATATCGTCACCGCCAACCAGACGACGGCGCTGACGACGCTCCGCCGCCTCGATCCGATCTATATCGATCTCATCGATTCCAGCACCAATCTTCTCGAACTGCGCTCGGCCATGGCTTCCGGCCGCTTGAGCGGCGATCCGCGCAAGGCCGATATCCGCCTGAGCCTGGAAGATGGAACGGACTATCCCCTGACCGGCAAGCTCGACATGGCCGACATGGCGGTCAGCGAAACGACCGGCACCTATCAGATCCGCGCGCTCTTCGAGAACCCGAGGGACATGATCCTGCCGGGCACCTATGTGCGCGCCACCGTCACCCTCGGCAACGAGACCGGCTACCTGATCCCGCAGCGCGCAGCGACGCGCAATGCCCGCGGAGAACTTTCCGCCAAGTTCGTCACGGCGGACGGCAAGGTCGAGACCCGCATCTTCCCGACCAGCGGCGTCTCCGGCAACAATTGGCTGGTTACGCAGGGCGTAACCGACGGCGATCGCCTGGTCGTCGACGGCTTCCAGTGGATCGCCGATGGCGCGACGGTCCAGCCGGTCGAGGCGACGGTCGACGACAAGGGCTTTGTCGTCGAGGCGCCGAAGCCGACCGCTGCAAAGCCGTGAAGGCCTCAAGCGGAAACGATCATGACGAAACGCGGCAAGGAATAATCTGAATGGCCAAGTTCTTCATCCGGCGACCGGTCTTCGCCTGGGTCATCGCGATCGTCATCATGCTCGGCGGCGCGCTCGCCATCGCGACGCTCTCGATTTCGCAATATCCCGACATCGCGCCGACCACGGTCAGGATTACGGCAAGCTACAATGGCGCAAGCGCCGAGACCGTCGAGAAATCGGTGACGACGATCATCGAGGACGGCATGACCGGCCTCGACGACCTCACCTATATGACGTCGTCCTCCTCGACCGGCCGCGCCACCGTCACACTCACCTTCGGCAGCAGCGTCCTTCCGGACATTGCCCAGGTTCAGGTGCAGAACAAGCTGCAGCTGGTGCAGTCGCAACTGCCCGACGTCGTGCAGCAGGCGGGCATCGAAGTCGCCCGTTCGACATCGAGCATCCTGATGGTCGGTGCGCTGGTATCGACCGACAAGAAGCGGAGCTCCGTCGATCTCGGCGACCTGTTTTCCACGCAGATCGAGGACCAGGTCAAGCGCCTGGAAGGCGTCGGCAGCATCGACATCTTCGGGTCCGGTTACGCAATGCGCGTCTGGCTCGATCCCTATAAGCTGCAGAAATACCAGCTGACGCCGGCCGATGTGACGTCAGCGATCCAGTCTCAGAACACGCAGGTTTCCGTCGGCGCCCTTGGCGGTCTTCCGGCCAAGGCGGAACAGCAGCTGACGGTCACCATGACCGCGCAAAGCCAGCTGACGACGGTCGACGATTTCGAGCGGATCATCCTCAAGGTCGAACAGGACGGCGCAACGGTGCGCCTCAGCGATGTCGCCCGCGTCGAGATCGGCGAAGAGAGTTATGGCGGCGGTTCTCGCCAGAACGGCCTGCCATCCACGGGTTTTGCCGTGAACCTCGCGACCGGCGCCAACGCTCTCGATACCGCCGCACGCGTCAGGGAGGCGCTGACCGCCGTCGGACCCCATCTTCCAGACGGCGTGGAGATCACCTACCCCTATGATACGACGCCCTTCGTGCAGCTTTCGATCGAAAAGGTCGTCCACACGCTCATCGAAGCAATCATCCTGGTTTTCGTCGTCCTGCTCATCTTCCTACAAAATCTGCGTGCAACGCTGATTCCGATGATTGCCGTGCCCGTCGTCCTGCTTGGCACGTTCGGGGTGCTGGCGTTGACCGGATATTCCATCAACACGCTGACGATGTTCGCCATGGTTCTGGCCATCGGCCTTCTCGTCGACGATGCCATCGTCGTCGTCGAAAACGTCGAGCGTATCATGGACGAAGAGGGCTTGAGCCCGCTTGAAGCGACCGAAAAGTCGATGGGCGAGATCACCGGCGCCATCATCGGTATCGCGCTCGTCCTGACGGCCGTGTTCATTCCGATGGCCTTCTTCGGTGGCTCGACCGGCATCATCTACCGCCAGTTTTCGATCACCATCGTATCGGCCATGCTGCTTTCGGCGCTGGTCGCCATCGTGCTGACGCCGGCGCTTTGCGCCACCATGCTGAAGCCGATCGATCACCACAAGAAACGTCGCGGCATCGGCGCCTTGTTCAACCGCGGTTTCGATCGGTCCACCCGCGGATATGTCAGCACCATCGGTTATCTCCTGAAGCGTCCGTTCCGCGTGATGCTGCTGTTCCTGCTGGTGATCGGCGGCTGCGCCTGGCTTTTCACCAAGCTGCCGAATTCCTTCCTTCCGCAGGAAGACCAGGGCGTTCTGCTGACCATTATCCAGACGCCCGTCGGCGCCACCACGCCGCGCACCGACGAGGCGGTCAAGAAGGTGGAGGCCTATTTCCTCGAAAAGGAAAAGGGCAATGTCGACGCGGTGTTCGGCGTCCTCGGCTTCAGCTTCAGCGGAAGCGGCCAGAACAATGCCATCGTCTTCACCAAGCTCAAGGATTTCGCCGAGCGCGCCAGGCCGGAGCAATCCGCCGCGGCTATCGTCCAGCGGGCAAGCCGGTATTTCTTCACCATCCGCGATGCGCAGGTCTTTGCCCTTCTGCCGCCGGCCATCCAGGGGCTCGGCACGTCGAGCGGCTTCTCCATGTATCTGGTCGACAGCGGCAACAACGGCAATGCGGCGCTGACCACGGCATCGCAGCAGCTCATTCAGGCCGGCACGGGCAACCCCAACATCAGTTCACTGCGCAGCAGCAGCCAGAGGTCAGAAACCCAGCTCAAGATCCTGCTTGACCAGGAAAAGCTCGGCGCGATGGGCGTTGACCTCGCTTCGGTCAACTCCATGCTGGCAACCATTTTTGCCGGACGCGACGTCAACGACTTCACCCTCAACAACGAGCTGAAGCCGGTCTATGTACAAGGCGACGCGCCCTATCGGATGCAGCCGGACGACCTGAAACACTGGTTCGCCCGCAACAACAAGGGCGAGATGGTTCCTTTCTCCTCCTTCAGCACCGTCCAATGGATCAGCGGTACGCCGCAGCTCGCACGCTTCAACGGCACCAGCGCCATTCCGCTCGACGGCGCGGCCGGCCCGGGCGTCAGCACCGGCCAGGCGATGGACGAGATGCAGAGGCTGACGGCTGCACTGCCGGGCGGCTATTCGGTGGCCTGGCAGGGCATTTCCTACCAGGAGCGGCTGTCCGGCTCGCAGGCGCCGATGCTCTACGCGCTATCGGTTCTGATCGTCTTCCTGTGCCTTGCGGCGCTCTATGAAAGCTGGTCGATCCCGTTCTCAGTCATATTGGCTGTCCCGATCGGCGTGCTCGGCGCACTTACCGCAGCGCATTTCTTCGGCCAGGCGAACGACGTCTACTTCAAGGTCGGGCTTCTGACGACGATCGGCTTGGCAGCCAAAAACGCCATCCTGATCGTCGAATTCGCCAAGGATCGGCAGGCAGGCGGCATGAGCATGATCGAAGCCACCCTCGAGGCCGCACGCCTGCGACTGAGGCCGATCGTCATGACGTCGCTCGCTTTTATCCTCGGCGTCGTACCTCTGGCAATCGCGACCGGCGCCGGATCCGCGGCCCAGAATGCCATCGGTATCGGCGTGCTGGGTGGTATGCTTTCTGCAACACTTCTCGGAATTTTCTTCGTTCCGTCCTTCTTTGTTGTCGTTAGACGGTTATCAAAGCGTGAAAAAGAGTAGGATGACGATTACGTTCGTTAACGTATTCGACTTTTAATGCCGTCAGAGATTATGCGAATCGCTGCTGACGGGACAATCGGAAGAGGCATGAGTGCTGACCTTCCATGCGTTGTAGGGCACTGGGACAGAAAAATGATATCCATTCGTGTTATTGCTCCTCTCACTATGCTGCTGCTTTCGGGCTGCGTTGTCGGTCCAGATCATAAGGCGCCGGAAATTGCTCTTCCGGGCAAATTTGCCGAAGCCGGCAAGACCAGTAATGGCGATGTCTCCCAGGTTACCTGGTGGACCGCATTCAATGACAGCCGTCTGAACGGCTACGTCAATCAGGGAATCAGTCAGAACCTCGATATTCTCCAGGCCATGGAGCGGATCAATTCTGCGCAGGCCAGCGTGACCGTCGCCGGCGCGGGCGCCCTCCCTTCGCTGGATGTCTCGGCAGCCAATACGACCACCGGCACTCGTACCGACCCGGGTTCGTTCTCGCGGTCGACCGTGACGGCAGGTACTGCGGACGCATCTTGGTTCCTTGATCTTTTCGGCCTCTACAGGCGCTCGAAAGAAAGTGCGCTCGCAAGCCTCGATGCCGCCTATGCCAGCGAAGATGTTGCACGTCTCACGTTCCTGTCTCAGGTCGTGGCGGCCTATATCGACGTACGCTACTATCAGGAGCGTATCGCGATCGCTCGCCGGAACCTCGATTCGCGGCGCGAAACGCTGAACCTCACCAAGCTCCAGCTGGATGCCGGTGCGGCTTCGCGTCTGGATGTCGTCCAGTCGGAAGGCTTGGTGAATTCGACCATCGCAGAAATTCCAGGCCTGGAGACGAGCTTCCGGGGCGCGGCGCACCGTGTCGCCACGCTTCTGGCCATGCCTGCATCGTCGCTTGTCCCCGAATTGCAGAAGGGCACACGCCAGCCGGTCGCACGCTTCAATACCAAGGCCGGTATTCCGGCGGACCTGATCCGCAATCGTCCGGACATCCGTGCCGCGGAACGCCAGCTCGCATCGGCAGTCGCCGAAATCGGTGTCGCCGAGGCCCAGCTCTACCCGGCCATTACGCTCGGCGGCTCCATTTCCCCGAGATACAACGTTCTTTCCGGCGGCCTCGATACCCGGGCCTTGACCTGGTCCTTCGGGCCGCAGCTGAGCCTGCCGATCTTCGACGGCGGCCGCCTGCGCGGCAACGTCAAGATCGCCGAATCCAGCGCCCGCGGGCGGTATCTCGCCTGGAAGCAGACGGTTCTGAACGCAGTCGAGGAAGTGGAAAATGCGCTGGCCGCAGTTTCCCGCGACAGCCGCACGGTCTCCTCTCTTCAGGCAACCGTGAAGTCCTACGAAGAAGCCCTGCAGCTCGGCACCGCAAGCTATCGGGACGGCGCATCTTCGCTGCTCGACGTTCTCGACGCCCAGCGTCAGGTCTCGACCGCTCAGTCGAACCTCGCCGCTGCCGTGCGTCAGATGGCTCAGGATTACGTCTCGCTCAACGTGGCGGTCGGTGGCGGTTACGCCTTCGGCAAGACCGATACCAAGGTCGCTTCGGTGGTCATCAAGAAGTAGGCTCCACCCCAACATTACCGACAACAAAAAACCTCCGGAGCCAACGCTTCGGAGGTTTTTTTATCACGCCCGGAAAGGCCGGGGACGATCAATTCGACAATCAGTTCTTGGCGCGCTCGACGTAGGAATTGTCTTCCGTCGCGATCACGACGCGGGTGCCGGCATCGACATGCGGCGGAACCGCGGTGCGGATGCCGTTCGACAGCATGGCCGGCTTGTAGGACGAGGAAGCCGTCTGGCCCTTGACGACCGGTTCGGTCTCGACGATCTCCAGCGTCACGTGGCGCGGCAGCTGAAGAGCCAGCGCAATGCCTTCATGCATGGAGAGAACGCAGGTCATGCCTTCCTGGAGATAGGCCTTCTGGTCGCCCATCGTATCCACGTCCACCACGACCTGGTCGTAGTTTTCCGGGTTCATGAAGTGGAAGCCTTCGCCGTCTTCATAGAGGAACTGGTGGTTGACGTCCTCGACGAAGGCGCGCTCGACCTGCTCGGTCGTCCGCCAGCGTTCGGACACCTTCACGCCGTCGACGATGCGGCGCATATTGACCTGCGTGACAGGCGTGCCCTTGCCGGGGTGGAAGTTCTCGGCGGTGAGAACGACATAAAGCTTGCCGTCCACATCGATGACGTTGCCCTTGCGGACTGAAGAGGCGATGACCTTGACCATAGGATTCCTTGTGGTGCGAACCGGCTTGTAACTGCCGAAAATGCGTCGTAGAGGACCGGGCGATAACCGGCCCGAAGGACGGATCGTCTGTTTTCCGGCCGGAACTACTCCAAAACCGCGCAAAGTGGAAGCCTTGCCGGGAAGAACCGGCGAAGAAAGCCGCAAATGAGCT
Source organism: Neorhizobium sp. 05N33 (assembly GCF_056397445.1). Lineage (NCBI taxonomy): Bacteria > Pseudomonadati > Pseudomonadota > Alphaproteobacteria > Hyphomicrobiales > Rhizobiaceae > Neorhizobium > Neorhizobium sp. 05N33. The sequence goes on from NZ_JBFTNK010000021.1 coordinate 8,903, forward strand.
CGTCGCAGTCCGCCATATCCCGCCCGCCCTGGTGGAGACCGGCAAACCACGCCGACCGCCGGCCCTTCCTGAAAGGCCGCAATGCGGTCCAGACGGCGTTGCGCGACTTCTTCTCCGAGCGCGATTTCATCGAGGTCGATACGGCGACGCTCCAGGTTTCCCCGGGCAACGAGACGCATCTGCATGCCTTCGCAACCGAGGCGGTCGCGACCGACGGCGGCAGAGCGCCGCTCTACCTGCACACGTCGCCGGAATTCGCCGCCAAGAAGCTGCTGGCTGCCGGCGAGAAGCGTATCTTCACCTTTGCGCATGTCTACCGCAACCGGGAACGCGGGCCGCTGCACCATCCGGAATTTACCATGCTGGAATGGTACCGCGTCGGCGAAAGTTATGAACAGCTGATGGCCGATTGCGCCGAGATGCTGGCTCTGGCTGCGGATACCGCCAAGACGGGACGCTTTGTCTTCCGGCATATGGAAATCGATCCTTTCGCCGAGCCGGAACGCCTGACGCTCACTGACGCCTTCGACCGGTTCGCCGGCATCGACCTGCTGGCCTCCGTGGCGACGAACGGCGAAACCGACCGCGATCTCCTGGCGGCCGGCCTGAAAAAGGCCGATATCCGCTTTGCCGAAGACGACACCTGGGCCGATCTCTTCAGCAAGGTTCTGGTCGAGAAGGTCGAGCCGCATCTCGGCCAGGACCGCGCGACGATCCTCTACGAATACCCTGTTTCCGAGGCGGCGCTCGCCCGGCCCTCCACCCGTGATCCGCGCGTCGCCGAACGTTTCGAGCTTTACGCCTGCGGCGTCGAGCTTGCCAACGCCTTCGGGGAACTGACCGACGCCGGCGAACAACGCCGCCGTTTCGAGCACGAAATGGCCGAGAAATCCCGCATCTACGGCGAACGTTATCCGATCGACGAAGACTTTCTCGATGCGCTTTCGATCATGCCCGATGCGAGCGGCGCGGCGCTCGGCTTCGACCGGCTCGCCATGCTGGCAACCGGCGCGACCCGCATCGAACAGGTCATGTGGGCGCCGGTCGCGGAGGTGTTCAGATGACCGCAACGCGTTCACTGAAGGCCGCCGACGAGCTGGTAGCTGCCGGGCTGATCGAACCGGAAAAACTTGCCTCCATTCGCGCGGTGGCGGATCGTTACGCCATCGGCCTGACGCCGGCTGTGGTTTCGCTCATCGATCGCGCAGACCGGGCGGATCCGATCGCCCGGCAATTCGTCCCCGATCCGGCCGAGCTGCTGACGACGCCGCAAGAGCGTGCCGACCCGATCGGCGATCAGGCGCACAGCCCGGTCAAGGGCATCGTCCACCGCTATCCAGACCGGGTGCTGCTGAAGGCCGTGCATATCTGCCCAGTCTATTGCCGCTTCTGCTTCCGCCGCGAGATGGTCGGGCCACAAGGCGACGGCACGCTTTCGCCTGAGGAACTGACGGCGGCGCTCGGCTATATTCGCGAGCGTCCGGAGATCTGGGAAGTGATCCTCACCGGCGGCGACCCGCTGGTCCTCTCGCCGAGGCGGCTTGCTGCCATGATGCGCGGCCTTGCCGAGATACCCCATGTAAAGATCGTCCGCTTCCATACGCGGGTGCCCGTCGTCGAACCGGACCGTATCGACGCGGCAATGATTGCGGCACTGAAGGAAAGCGGCAAGGTGGTTTATATCGCGCTGCACGCCAACCATCCGCGCGAGATGACCGGCACTGCCCGCACCGCCTGCGCCCGGCTGGTCGACGCCGGCTTCCCGATGCTGAGCCAGACCGTGCTCTTGCGTGGCGTCAACGACGATCCGGCGGTACTCGGCGACCTTATGAGAGCTTTCGTCGAGACGCGGATCAAGCCCTATTACCTTCATCATCCGGATCTCGCGCCCGGCACTGGCCATTTCCGGCTGGATATCGCCGAGGGCCAGAAGATCGTCTCGGCGCTCCGGGGCACCATCTCCGGCCTCTGCCAGCCGACCTATGTCCTGGATATCCCCGGCGGCCACGGCAAGGCGGTGATCGGCGAAAGCGCCGTGCGCGGCGAAGGCGGCTGTTATTCCGTCAGCGATTTCCGCGGCGGAGAGCATGCATATCCTCCGAAATGACACGGGTTCTTGTTCACGCGGCGGAGTGCGCCCGTGGCTTGGCCTGGAATTTGGAGAGCCCACACGAATGCGGAACCTCATAGTAAAATAATAGTATGGCTCCGCATTCGCGTGGCCTTCGGCGTCTTTTCGAGGCTTCCGGCCTCTACAGGTGATTATCTCGCCTCGCTGCGTGGCTGTGTTCACGGCTTCCTTTCGGGAAACCTTGCCACTTGCACGGCTCAACCGAACCGGACATGGCTGTCCGGGGGAGGCTTGATAGGAATGTTCGTCTTTCGACGCGCACTCCATGGCTTTCACCTCTTCCACCATCCCCGCACGTTACGGTTTTGATGAAAGCGCCGGCCTCCGCCTGCCCGCGAACGTCTCGCGAAACACTCCGGCGACGGAAGCGGGAGGATTGTAGGCATGGGTTGGAGGGGTGGGGACGAGGCGAGGCACGCCCGCTACCTCTCCTCTTTCGGAATATATATAAAAATCAGCATTTTAGCTGATAACTTAAGCGTGAAATTTTTCAGGTGAGGAACAAACTCGTCCCCGCATGAATTCCTCGCCGACAAAATCTGCAGCTTAGCTTTGCGAAAGATCGTGATTTTGTCATCGTACGGAAGAAAGCAATCTCACCTTCTAAGCCGCCAGCTCCCTCAGTGCCGTGACATCGCGGCGCGGAGGCGTGCCGAACATGCGGGCATATTCCCGGCTGAACTGCGAAGGGCTCTCATAGCCGACCAGAAACGCCGCGGTTTCAACATTCGCCGCTTCCGCCACCATCAGCCGCCTGGCCTCCAGAAGGCGAAGCTGCTTCTGATATTGCAGCGGCGTCATCGAGGTGATCGTCTTGAACTTGCGGTGGAAGGCGGAAGGGCTCATCCCGGCCCTCTCCGCCAGATCCTCGATCCGCATCGGCTCGGCGAAATGGCCGCGCAGGCCGTGGATGACGCTGACGATCCGATGCGTATGGTCGTTGCCGAGCGCCATGCGGACCACATCGCCGCCATGCGGACCGGTGAGCAGCCAGTAGGAAATTTCGCGCATGATCGCTGTATGGAGGACCGGGATGGCACCCGGCGTATCGAGGAGCCGCACCATCCGCAGCGCGCAATCGGCAAGCGGGCCGTCGAAATCCGTTACGAACACGCCGGACGTTATGTCGCCGCCCGGGCGCGGCGGGTTGGGCATCGCCTCTAGGACCTCGCGCATGATGGCAAGATCGAATTCGATGATGAGGCCGAGATAGGGCTCGGTCGGGCTCGCCTCCGCCACGCGGCCGAAGGCGGGCATCTCGACGCTGACAACGAGCGCCTGGCCCGCCCGGTAATCCACATGGCGGTCGCCGAAAACAGCCCATTTCGCGCCCTGGAGGACGATGCAGAGCGCCGGCTTGAAAATCAGGTGGTCTGGCCGTTTCTCGTGATCCGAGCGAAGGATGGTCAGGCCTTCGATCGCCGTCGCGAAAGGGCTGGTTCCCGCCTGTCCATCCGTGAACCGCTTTACCGCATCGAGCAGGGCTGCCGGCATGCCACACCTCCGAGGTTTCAAGGCCAAACATAGGCCTGCGAGCAGGATCAGGCAAGAAGTGGGAAAGTTCCGGCATTCAGGCGTGTGGCCGAGGGGAGTAGTTTCCGGTCATCCAATCCAGACAAGGAACCTCCATCATGACGCATCAAACATCTCAGAAATCGGCAGCCAAGCTCGCCATCGTGACCGGCGGCAGCCGCGGTCTCGGCCGCAACACTGTGCTCAGCCTTGCAAAGCGCGGTATCGACGTGATCTTCACCTACAACTCCAATCAGGCAGAAGCAGCAGCCACGACCGCAGCAGCGGGCGAACTGGGACGCAGGGCGATCGCCCTGCAGCTCGATGTCGGCGATGTCGCGTCGTTCGATGCGTTCGTCGGCCGGGTGCAGGAAGCCCTGGCCGAGATCGGCGCTGAAAAATTCGATTTCCTCGTCAACAATGCCGGCACGTCGCATCATGGCGATTTCGAAAAGACCACCGAAGCGGAGCTGGACGAGCTCTTCAATGTTCACTTCAAGGGCGTCTTCTTTCTAACCCAGAAGCTATTGCCGCTGATCCGCGACGGCGGCCGGATCGTCAACTTCTCCACCGGGCTTACCCGCATCACCGTTCCGGGCAGCGGCGCCTATGCGGCGATGAAGGGAGCAGTCGAAGTGCTGACCCGTTATCTGGCCAAGGAGCTCGGCGCCCGCGGCATCGCCGTCAATACGGTGGCGCCCGGCGCGATCATGACCGATTTCAGCGGCGGCATGGTGCGCGACAACCCGGAGATCAACAGGCGCGTCGCCGAGATGACCGCACTTGGCCGTGCCGGCGAGCCGGATGATATTGGCCCGATGGTCGCCTCGCTGCTGTCCGAGGACAACCGCTGGGTCAATGCCCAGCGCATCGAGGTGTCGGGGGGCATGGCGCTCTGACGTTCGAGCGACCCCTGCCGGTTGCGACCGGCAGGGGTCGTGAAGTTGATCATCCCTTCTCGACCGGCATATAAAGATCGCCGCCGTCACGATATTTCGCAGCCATGGCTTCCAGGCCCTCCTTCTGCGCCTCGGCGCGGATATCGTGGGAAATCCGCATCGAACAGAATTTCGGACCGCACATGGAGCAGAAATGCGCCACCTTGTGCGCCTCCTTCGGCAGCGTCTCGTCATGCATCGAACGGGCCGTTTCCGGATCGAGCGAGAGGTTGAACTGGTCCTCCCAGCGGAACTCGAAGCGGGCGCGCGACAGCGCGTCGTCACGCACCTGCGCCGCCGGATGGCCTTTGGCGAGATCGGCCGCATGCGCCGCGATCTTGTAGGTGATGACGCCCACCTTGACGTCGTTGCGGTCGGGCAGGCCGAGATGTTCCTTGGGCGTCACGTAGCAGAGCATGGCGGTGCCGAACCAGCCGATCATCGCAGCCCCGATCCCCGATGTGATGTGGTCGTAGCCCGGCGCAATATCGGTGGTCAGCGGTCCAAGCGTATAGAATGGCGCCTCGCCGCAGACCGCGAGCTGCTTGTCCATGTTCGCCTTGATCTTGTGCATCGGCACATGGCCGGGGCCTTCGATCATCACCTGGCAATCCTTCGCCCAGGCGATCTTCGTCAGCTCGCCAAGCGTTTCCAGTTCCGCAAACTGCGCCGCGTCGTTGGCATCGGCGATCGAACCCGGGCGAAGACCGTCGCCGAGCGAGAACGAGACGTCGTAGGCTTGGGCAATGTCGCAGATTTCCTCAAAATGCTCGTAGAGAAAACTCTCCTTGTGGTGATGCAGGCACCATTTGGCCATGATCGAGCCGCCACGGGAAACGATGCCGGTGACGCGATTGACGGTGAGCGGGATATAGGCGAGCCGCACGCCCGCATGGATGGTGAAATAGTCGACGCCCTGTTCCGCCTGTTCGATCAGCGTGTCGCGATACACCTCCCAGGTCAGGTCCTCGGCAATGCCGTTCACCTTTTCGAGCGCCTGGTAGAGCGGCACCGTGCCGATTGGAACAGGTGAATTGCGGATGATCCAGTCGCGGATATTGTGGATGTTGCGGCCGGTCGACAGATCCATGACCGTATCGGCGCCCCAGCGGATCGCCCAGACCATCTTCTCGACCTCCTCCGCCATCGACGAGGTGACAGCCGAATTGCCGATATTGGCATTGATCTTCACCAGGAAATTCCGGCCGATGATCATCGGTTCGGATTCGGGATGGTTGATGTTGGCGGGAATGATCGCCCGGCCTTCCGCGACTTCGCGGCGAACGAATTCCGGCGTCACGAAATCCGGCACATCGGCGCCGAAACTTTCGCCGTCGCGGACGAGCGGTTCCCGAACCGCCTGCCGACCGAGGTTTTCGCGGATGGCGACGAATTCCATCTCCGGCGTGATGATGCCGGCCCGCGCATAGGCGAGCTGGGTGACGGCCCTGCCAGCCTTGGCCTTGAAAGGCTGGTTGCGGATCGGGAATTCCGGCGTCAGGTGGCTCGCGGAGACGAAGCCGTTGTCCTCCGGCCTGACGATGCGGCCCTCATAGACTTCGACATCGCCGCGGGCCGAAATCCAGTTTTCGCGCAGGCGCAGCAGGCCGGCATCGATGCTGATCGCGGCACCTTCGACGGTATAGGGGCCAGAGGAATCGTAGACGGTCACCGGAGGTTCGCCGGAGGTCGGATGCAATGCGATCTGCCGCATCGGCACACGGATATCCGGATGGATCGTTCCCGCTTTCAGGACTTTCGTGGAGGCGGGAAGCGGGCCGGTGGTGACAACCGGGGTGAGCTTGGTGGTTGCAATATTCATGGTTCAAGGCTCCAAGGTTTGACGTTTGGAGACCCAGTTCCAGAGTTGGAATGATGGAAGAACACGTTGGAATCCGAAGGACGGTTTCCCGCCCTCGCTGCCGCAGCGCCCGCACCGTCCCTACGCCAGTATGAACTGGATCAGGTTCAACGGGTCACTGCGCCTCGGGCGGCCAAACCGGCCCGACCAGCAGTATCTCAGCCCCTTGGCGGGACCCCCCTGGTGAATGCGGCCATCAGAAACCTGCCGGTCGCGCATGTCAAGCCGGTCCCTGCCTGCGTCGATAGGTCGAGTTTTAGCGAATCCCGCAGCTCCAAATTGATGACGTTTATTACCGGAATCTTATGCTATCTTGCGCGATAACGTCCCTAGCGATGAGCGCAGAATTCGAACGATCGGGAGATGTCGAGATGAACGAGACCATTCGCGGATTGCTGACACGGGTGGGCGGCCTTCCGGTCGCCGTGACGGAGCTGGAAGACGCTGCCGATCTTTATGCAGCCGGGCTTTCCTCCTTCGCATCGGTGCAGCTGATGTTGGGCCTGGAAGAGGCCTTCGACATCGAATTCCCGGATAGCCTTTTGAACCGCAAGTCCTTCGCCAGCATCGCGGCGATCGAGCAGACGGTTTCCCACATCTTGAAAGCCTCCGAGGCCGCCTGAGATGAACCTTCCCGTCTTTGCCGCCGACATGAGCCTCAGCGCCCGCGCTCACCGCGTGGCGGCCGTGGCGGCTGAATTCGCCGAACGCGTCGACCATGACGGCCGCTTCCCCCGCGAGGCGGTCGATGCAATGAAGGCCGAACGCCTGATCGGCATCCAGATCCCGGTCGCGTTCGGCGGCGAGGGTGCTTCCATCACCGAGATTGCCGAGGTCTGCGCCATCCTGGGACAGTCCTGCGCCTCGAGCGCCATGGTTTTCGCCATGCACCAGATCAAGGTTTCGAGCCTCGTGGTGCACGGGGCCGACAGCGCCTGGCACATGGATTTCATGCGCGAGCTCGCCGACCGCCAGCTTCTCGTCGCCTCCGCGACGACCGAGGCCGGCATCGGCGGCAATATGCGCAACTCGATCTGCGCCATCGAGGTCGACGGCGACACCTGCCGGCTGACCAAGGACGCGACGGTGATTTCCTATGGCGCCCACGCCGATGTCATCATGATCACCTCGCGCTCGAACGAGAAGGCCGCCCCGACCGACCAGGTCATGACCGTCTTCAAACAGGGCCAATATACCCTGCAGAAGACCGTCGACTGGGATACGCTCGGCATGCGCGGCACCTGCTCCGACGGCTTCCTCTTCAATGGCGAAGCGCCTTCGGTCCAGATTTTCTCGAAACCGTTCGCCGAAATCGCGGCACAGTCGATGCTCGCCACCTCGCATCTCCTCTGGAGTGCTGTCTGGTACGGCATTGCCGCCGACGCGGTCCTGCGCGCCCAGGCTTTCGTGCGCGCCGCGGCCCGCAAGGCGGGCGGCACCCAGCCGCCCGGCGCGCTGAGGCTCGCCGAAGCGTCGAACCTGCTGCAGCTCCTCAAGGGCAATATCCTGTCGGGCCTCAAGACCTACGCGGATGCGAAACACGATCCCGACAAACTGTCGTCCATGGCCTTTTCGATCGCCATGAACAATATCAAGCTCGCCTCTTCCGAGACGATCCTGACCATCATCAACCAGGCGATGATCATCTGCGGCATCATGGGCTACAAGAACGGTACGCCCTATAGTCTCGGACGGCATCTTCGCGACGCGCATTCCGCCCAGCTGATGATTTCCAACGACCGCATTCTCGGCAATACGTCAACCATGCTGCTCGTTCAAAAACCGGACACCAGCCTGCTCGGCTGACGCCCCATCACTTCAGATGTAATCGTTTAAAGAATGAGGTGAATCCATGGATCTGCAAGTTTCCTTTCTCGACCGCCTGTTCGACGCTGGCCTGCTGATCGAGACCGGCGTCGACGGACTGTATGGCCGCAGCGGCCAGTTCGAAGACGTCATTGCCGCCTTCGAGCGGCTGATCGACAAGGTCGGCGGTGCCGACGGCGCGGAGGCGATGCGCTTCCCGCCGGGCATGAACCGCGCCTTCTTCGAGACCAGCGGCTATATGAAGAGCTTTCCGCAGCTCGCCGGCACGGTTCACTCGTTCTGCGGCAACGAACTCGACCACATGAGCCTGCTGAAATGCATGGAAGTCGGCGAGGAGGACTGGACCAAAGGCCAGGAAGCGACCGACATCGTGCTGACGCCGGCGGCCTGCTATCCGCTCTACCCAACCGTCGCGCGCCGCGGCAACCTGCCCGCCGGCGGCGGTCTTTTCGACCTGCAGAGCTACTGCTTCCGCCACGAGCCCTCCAAGGATCCGGCCCGCCAGCAGCTTTTCCGCATGCGCGAATATGTCTGCATGGGGACCGAACAACACGTGACTGATTTCCGCCAGCTGTGGATGGACCGGGGCGTCGAGATGATGAAGTCCGTCGGCCTCGACGTCACCATCGACATCGCCAACGATCCTTTCTTCGGCCGCGCCGGGAAGATGCTGGTCAACAACCAGCGCGACCAGAACCTGAAGTTCGAACTGCTGATCCCGATCGCCTCCGTTGCCCAGCCGACCGCCTGCATGAGCTTCAACTATCACCAGGACAGTTTCGGCCTGAAATGGGGCCTCAACCTGGAAGACGGCAGCGTCGCGCATACGGCCTGCGTCGGTTTCGGCCTGGAACGAATTGCGCTTGCGCTTTTCCACACCCACGGTCTGGACGTGAAGGAGTGGCCGGAACACGTCCGTGCCACGCTCTGGGGCTGATCCCATGACGGCGGTGTTTCCCGCGCTCGATCCGGGCAACTACACGACGCATGCGCTGCATTCAGCCGAGCGTATGTGGCCGGAGACGAACTGTTACGTCGATCTGTGGATCGAAGTGCTTTCGGCGCAGGGCCTGCCGCCGGAAGCGATGCTTGGTTTCACCCTGACCCAGGATTTCGAAGGCGACCAGTTCACCTTCTTCAAGGTGCCGCTGGAGGATCTCGAAACCCTGTTCGGCATTCGCGTGACCGAACTGGCGATCTTCGACCGGCCGGAACGGCATGTCGCGGAGCAGATCCGCCGCGGCCGGCTGACGCTGGTCGAACTCGACAGCTTTTATCTGCCCGATACGCGCGGCGTCGCCTATCGCCAGGAGCACGGCAAGACGACTGTGGCCATCAACCGGCTCGACCTCGAAAGCCGCGGGCTCGACTATTTCCACAATGGCGGCTTCTTCACCCTTTCCGGCGAAGATTTCGATGGCCTGTTCCAGTTGAACGCGGCCCCGGACGCGCTGCCCTTCCTGCCTTATACGGAATTCGCCAAGTTTCCGGCGGCCTATCCGGAAGCGAGGGAAATTCGCGAGACCGCATGGAAACTGCTCAGGCATCATTTTGCCCGGCGGCCGGAGGACAATCCGATCCGGGCCTTTGCGAGGGTTTTTCCAGAGCAGGTCGAGCGGATTGCCGACAGGGATTTTGGCTTCTTCCACAAATATGCGTTCAACACGCTCCGCCAGCTCGGCGCCAATTTCGAGCTGCTGGCGAGCCATCTCGCATGGCTGAACCCCAACGCGTTCGCTCAGTCGGAACAGCAGGCGCTGAAGATTTCGGAAGTGGCAAAATCCACCCAGTTCCAGCTTGCCCGCGCCCTCACCCGCAAGAAGTTCGAGCCGCTCGCAACGGCGCTCGATCCGGCCGCTGATGCCTGGGACCTGCTGATGCGCGACCTGGCCTCGACACTGACCCAGACCCGCGAGGCCGCGTGAGCCTTCCTATCGCGATCGGGTCAAAGACCAGCCTTCTTGCCGAAGGCTGGTCTTTGACGTTGACGGAGCCAGGCGCCTACACCCTGCCGGCCGACCTTCCTTCGGATCTGGAATACCTGCCGGCCATGGTGCCGGGCACGGTCGCCGCCGCCCTGGAAGCCGCAGGCCGCTTCGACCGCAACAATCCCGAGCCGCTGATCGACAGGGATGCCTGGTATCGCCGCTCGCTTGCCGGCGAAACGCCGGGACCGGCAATCCTGCGGTTTGCGGGGCTCGCGACGGTGGCCGAGGTGTTTCTCGACGAGACGCTGATCCTGTCCTCGGCCAGCATGTTCGAAAGCCACGACGTTGCGGTCGAGTTGACCGGCACGGAAACACTGACGATCTGCTTTCGGGCCTTGAGACCGCATCTGGGCAGGACCGGGCCTCGCGCCCGCTGGCGACCGCGGCTGATGAACCAGCAGGGGCTTCGGCTGATCCGCACCACCGCGCTGGGCTTCATGCCCGGTTGGAGCCCCGAAATTCATGCGGTGGGACCCTGGCGGCCGGTTTCGGTGATGCGTGTCGACGACAATCGCTTCGCTTCGCCCCCCTCATCCGGTCCCACAGGCCACCTTCTCCCCGCGGGAGAGAAGAGGGAGTTTGCGGTTTCGGCGACGCTCGATGGAAGCGGAACAGGCATTCTGAATGTCGGCTTTGCTTTCGACGGACCGCCCCGGGATTTCCGGCTTGTCTGCAACGGCACCGAGGCGCGCTTCGCGAACGACGGCAGACGATATTCAGCCGAGCTTTGTCTGCCGGAGATAAAACCCTGGTGGCCGCATACCCATGGCGAGCCGGCACTGCATGACGTGACACTCAAGATCGAGGACAAGGAGTTCCCGATCGTCCGCACCGGCTTTCGGAGCCTGACGGTCGATCGCGGCACCGATGGCAATGACTTCGCCGTTGTCGTCAACGGTCGGAAAATGTTCTGCCGCGGTGCCGTCTGGACTTCCGCCGACATCGCAAAGCTACCCGGCGACCGCGCGAGCTACGAACCCTGGCTGAGGCTCGCCAAAGAAGCGGGCATGAACATGATCCGCATTCCGGGCATCGCGACCTATGAAAGCCCGGAATTCTTCGCGCTGTGCGACGAACTCGGCCTGCTGGTCTGGCAGGACCTGATGTTCGCCAATTTCGACTATCCCGCCGGCGATCCGGACTTCATGATTCACGTGAAAACCGAGGTCGAGCAGTTCCTGACAGCGACACAAGCCTCGCCGTCGCTTGCGGTCCTTTGCGGCGGCAGCGAGGTCTATCAGCAGGGCGCGATGCTCGGCCTGCCGGAACGCATCTGGAAAGGTCCACTCTGCGAAGAGATCCTTGGCACTTTCGCCAGCGAGTGCCGGCCGGATCTCCCCTATGTGGCCAATTCCCCTTCAGGCGGCGCATTGCCTTTTTATCCGAATGCGGGTGTCGCCCATTATTACGGTGTCGGGGCCTACAAACGGCCGCTCGAAGATGCACGACGGGCAAACGTCCGTTTCGCAGCCGAGTGCCTGGCTTTCTCCAACCTCTCCGCGTCGGAAACCCTCGCCGGCGGCAAGGCCGGCATCCCGCGCGACACCGGAGCTGACTGGGATTTCGAAGACGTGCGCGACCATTATCTGGGCACGCTCTACGGTGTCGATCCCGTGGCACTGAGAGCGCAGCAGCCCGAACGGTACCTCGCTCTTTCCCGTGCCGTGACCGGCGAAGTGATGGAGGCGGCTTTCGCCGAATGGCGGCGGCCGGGCTCGACCTGCAACGGTGCGCTCGCCTTCACCTTCCAGGATGTCATGAGCGGCCCAGGTTGGGGCGTCGTTGACGTCCACGGCAGGCCGAAACCGGCCTGGTTTGCGCTGAAGCGCGCCTTCCAGCCGATCCAGGTCGTGTTTGCCGACGAAGGCACCAATGGGCTGGATGTTCATCTTATCAACGAAACGCCGAACGATCTGCCGACGGTTCTGGAGATCGCTTGCCTGCGGGAGGGCAGGATGCCGGTCGTATCGGGCCGCCGAGATCTGACGCTTAAAGCCGGAAGCAGCGCGAGCGTTGCTTCGACCGACCTGTTCGGCGCCTTTTTCGACGCGAACTATGCCTATCGTTTCGGCCCACCTTCCCACGATGTGACGGTGGCACGTCTCAGGCATGCGGAAACCGGCGAAATCCTCTCGGAAGCTTTCCATTTTCCGCTCGGGCGTGCCAGTGCTTTTCATGATGCCGAGATCACGGTCTCGGTCACCGAGGATGAGGGAGAATTCTGGCTGGAGATTTCGGCCGACATCTTCGCGCAGACGGTCAACATCGAATGCGACAATTACTGCGCGTCGGACAATGGATTCCATCTGGCGCCGGGCGCAATCAGGCGTATCCGCCTTGCAGCGCTTTCCAAAACCGCCGAACGACCCGCTGGCACGATCCGATCACTCGGCGGCGACCGATCCGTCCGCTTTTGAATAGACGCCTTCTTCCAGAGGAAAACGGAAAGCCATTTCCCTCAATGCCTCGAGATAGACCTTGCGGGCATGCTCGGGCGTCAGGTTGTGATCGGCATCCGGGATGATTTTCGGCGATACGTTTGGAAAGCGAGCCAGGCCCGATCCGTCATGGCCGAAATAGAAATCGTACTGTTCGAGACCGAGATCGTTCTCGCTGTAAATCAGCGACACGGGCATGCCGCGCTGGTGGAGGGTGCGGAAGGCACCGTAGATCGCCCGTCCCTCCGGCAGGAACCCGCGGAAAGCATGGAAGACCTTGCCCATGGCCCGGTTGCCGAGACTTTTGGCGATATTGCGGACGGCGGCGACGGTATCGACCTCGCCCCTCAGGATGCGTTTGAACGTATCGGCCCGCAAGGCCCGCTTGCGGTAGTCGCGAAGACTGCGCGCGCCATTGACGATCATGTCCTCGACGGACCGGCCGGGGCGCCAGCGGAGGACCGCCGGATTGACCGAGACATTGCCAACGATGCGCGGTTCGACGAGTGATGCCTGGAAGCCGAGAAAGGCGCCGCTGCAGCGGCCGGCGGCGACGACCGGTGTCATGTTGCAGGCAGCGAGGAAATCGATCGCTTCCGAGACGTCGGCATTCTGGTCCGAATGATAGAGAACCTGGTCCAGCCGGCCAGGCACCGGCGGACTGTCACCGACATTGGCCGTGTCGAAACGCAACGACGGAATGCCGGAACGCGCAAGCGCGCGAGCCAGCCCCACCGTTGAACGGCCCCACCCGGCATGTCGGTCATAGGCCGATGTCAGGAAAAGCACCGTCGCCCCCGCGCGATCGTGCAACGGCTCGCAGAGAACTCCGAAAAGATGGCTGTTGAGACCGAAGCGTGCCGGCGTTTCGGCAAAGCCGTCGCCAGCGAGAGGGGCCGCCGGCACCGGCGAGCGCGATGGTGCGGAAGCAGCCGGTCCGGACGGTAATGCGGCGATCCAGTTCGTCAGATTATCGGCGACCGTCAGCGGCAACTTGACGATCACCGGGTTTGAAACGAGCTTGTCGTAACCTTCGAAAGGCTGTTCATCGACATCGGCGCCAAGCGCTCGCAGCCGAACGGCAAACTCCTTGTCGGAGGGCCGATCGGCCCGGCCGATGACCAGCACGCGTGGCGCAGGCGGCCGGTCGACCTTTAACAGATTGACGTTGCGAACCTCGTCGGCGATCTCACCGGGCATGGTGAGCGACGCGATAGAGACGCCGGTTTCACTATGCTGTTCTTCGGTAAGGCCCAGATTTTCGTCGACCACCCTGGACCAGACCGCGAGCTCGCGGATATGCAGGCGGCCGGAAACCACCGGCGCCATATAAACGACGGCATCGAGCGCCTCGATCTCGTCGGCGGCCCTGGTGGCGACGAGCGCCCCCAGCCCCTGCGAGATAACGGCGATGCGCTCGCAGCCGGAAAGCTCCTTGAGATGCGCGGCAGCGGAAACGAGACTGTCGGACCAGACGGAAAGCCCGTCTTCGAAATCGATATCGTCAAGCGCGTCCCCGGTGCCGGGATAATCGAACCGCAGGCTGGCAATACCGCGATCGGCGAGCTTTTCGGAAATGATGCGCCAGAATTTGCGCGTGCACATTTCCTCCAGCCCCCAGGGACTGGCGAACAGCACGGCAGTGCTCGACGGCTGGGTACCGTTCGACGGCGGCGTGAAAAGCCCGACCGTGCCGTTGAAGGTCAACGGTTCGGAAGCCGAGCGTGGCAGCAGCGGCGATATTTCCCCGGCGGACGAGGATTCATTTCGGGCGTTCATCATAGCCATGCCGGCGATTTTTCCATCACTATAACAGCAATACGCCCGGCCTTGCTGATAAAGACTTAAACTATCAGCGGCGATTTTACCGATCGCAGGCGGAACTGTTCCGAAAAGAGGCGAGGGAGAACCTGCATTTGCGGCCTGTCACCGATTTTGCCAGACTTTTCAGGACCTCTGCTTCCAGTCTTCCTCCAGTGCGAAACCGCAACCCGCCACCATAACGTCAAGTAAATGCGAATCGTTGCTCGAAGCGGCTTCCGCGGCGGTGATGCGCGCGCCGACGGCGCAAAGGGAACGGAATTTTGGGTGGCTGGCTTTAAGGTCGGGAGGTAAGAAGCTTGCCTGGACATTCAAACGAGGCTGGCTGTACACATTTTAGGACCAAGCTCGGGCCTCGTTGGGCATTTTCCTGTCCCCTAGGGGCTGGATATTGCCCGGCGCCAATTTTATGTATACACGGAACGGCCGACCGATGGCAGAGGAGGGAGAATTTGCATGAACAACTACGTCCTGACCGTATCCTGCAAGACAACGCGCGGCATTGTCGCGGCGATTTCCGGCTTTCTGGCGGAAAAGGGTTGCAACATCATCGACTCATCGCAGTTCGATGACCTCGACACGGGCAAGTTCTTCATGCGCGTCAGCTTTCTCTCCGAAGAAGGCGCCGAGCGTCCGGCGCTGCTCGAAGGCTTCAAGCCGATCGCCGGCCGGTTCGAGATGGAATGGGAGATCTTCGATACCGATGAGCGGATGAAGGTTCTCCTGATGGTCTCCCGTTTCGGCCACTGCCTGAACGACCTCCTCTACCGCTGGAAGATCGGCGCGCTTCCGATCGATATCGTCGGCGTCGTCTCCAACCATTTCGACTACCAGAAACAGGTCGTCAACAACGACATCCCCTTCCACCACATCAAGGTGACGAAGGAAAACAAACCGCAGGCCGAAGCCCAGCTTCTCGATCTGGTTGAGCAGAGCGGCACGGAACTCATCGTGCTGGCCCGCTACATGCAGGTTCTGTCCGACAGTCTCTGCAGGAAGATGTCCGGCAAGATCATCAATATCCACCACTCCTTCCTGCCGAGCTTCAAGGGTGCCAATCCCTACAAGCAGGCCTATACCCGCGGCGTAAAACTGATCGGCGCGACGGCGCATTACGTCACCGCCGATCTCGACGAAGGCCCGATCCTCGAGCAGGACACGGTGCGCATCACCCATGCGCAATCGGCCGACGACTATGTTTCGCTCGGTCGTGACGTCGAAAGCCAGGTCCTGGCGCGCGCCATCCACGCCCATATTCATCACCGTACCTTCATCAACGGCAATCGTACCGTCGTCTTCCCGCCGAGCCCCGGTTCCTACGCTTCGGAGCGTATGGGCTAAGACCCAGCCAACGTCGGTGAAAAGGCCTATGGACGCAGGCCTTTAACGCTCTATCCTCTTCGGAAGCGCCCTTCCGGAGAGGTTCATGTCCGACGTCCTGCCAGAACTCATCGAGCCTCCTGCAAACGACCTTTCGATCGACGTGATCGAGGGCGTTCTACGCGACCACTACGGGCTTTCCGGGCAGATCTTCCCGATCGAGGGACGGCAGAACCCCTACTTCCTGATCGACAACGGCCACTTGCGCTATCTGCTCAAAATATCGCCCGCCAACGATCCCATCGAGGAGATCGAGGCGGAACACGCCTTGATGCGCCATATCCTGCGCAGTCCCGACGGACCGCGGGTTCCCGAACCGGTGATGACCAAGGACGGCGGCGACATGCTTGTCCTGCCGCTCGGCGGCGAAGACCGGCGTGTCCGCCTCCTGACATTCCTGGAAGGTGCGCCGCCGCCGACCGGTGAACGACTGTCGGATCGATCCGTCGCCGCCTTCGGATCGATCTCGGCCGAACTTGCGAAAAGCCTCCAGGATTTCGAACATCCGGTCCTCGAGCGCGAGCCGGAAGGCGACCTGCGCAAGGCCGGCCCCCAGACGGTCTCGCTTCTGTCCACCGTCGCCGACCAGGAAATCCGCGACGTGATCGCCAAGGCGATGGTGACGGCGCTTCGGCGCATCCAGCCGCTCGGCCCGGGCCTCAGGGTCGCGGCGGCACATCAGAACCTGAATGCCGGAACCGTCATCGGCGAAGATACGGATGGCACATGGATGCCAACCGGCGTGACGGATTTCTCAGGCATTTCCAACGGCTGGCTCGTCGCCGGTTTTGCCAATACCTGCGCCTACCTGCTCGCGGATCGCGATGGAGATCCGTTCGCCCTGCTGCCGGCGATCCGCGCCTACCACGAGATCTATCCTTTCACCCTGGCCGAGCTCGAAGCCCTGTGGCCGCTGGTCGTCGCCCGCACCGGCATTCTCGCCGCCGAAGCCGAGAGCCGGCAGGCCTTGTCGCCCGATGATCCACAGGCAAAGGAGGAGACCGAGAAACGCCGTGCGGTGCTGAACGGCGCAACCGCCGTTTCCCCGGCACAGGTCTTTGCAGCCATCCTCGATGCCACGGGAATGA
Organism: Neorhizobium sp. 05N33; assembly: GCF_056397445.1. NCBI lineage: Bacteria > Pseudomonadati > Pseudomonadota > Alphaproteobacteria > Hyphomicrobiales > Rhizobiaceae > Neorhizobium > Neorhizobium sp. 05N33. The sequence goes on from NZ_JBFTNK010000021.1 coordinate 25,887, forward strand.
CGAAGCCGTTGCCGGAAATCGGCCGGCTCCTGCCCGATATCGACCCGGAAACTTTCCGGCTGGTGGACTTGAGCGTCACCAGTCCGCTTCTCTACGGCGGAAACTGGACGGACACCGACAACGACTGGAAGCTGCTTGCCCACATCTCCCGGGAGACCGGCCGCGCCAGCACCCGTTACGGCGAATACCGACTTTCGAAAGGCAGCACCGACGCGCAGCAGGAGCCGGAAAGTTTCGCGCTCCATATCGATGCCTGTATCCCCGCCCGGATAACGGCAGTGGCGCCTTTTGCCGGGACGCTGAAAAGCGCCGGCCCCCGCCTTGTCCTTGTCGGACGCGACCTGACCCTGCATGTCGAAGGCCTCGAATGTACGCTTGCCGAAGAGACGGAGCTCGCCGCAGGCGAGCCGATCGGCGTGATCGCCGGAGCGGATAACTCTGTCGGCGGCCTGCGGCTCAGGCTCTGCCTCGATCCGGATCTCGTGCCGCCGCTTTTCTGCACGCCGACCGGGGTCGGCAGGTGGTCGAGGTTATGTCCTTCCCCGGCTGCATTGCTCGGCATCGATGCGAATGCCCCGGCTCCGAAACATTTCGATCAGCCGGTCCGCGGCTGGAAGGAATATCTCTTCGACGCAGCGGGCCGCACCGCGCTCGATCTCGGCGGTCAGGCGCCGCTGATCGGCCATGGACATCCGCGCCTCGCCGCCGCGACTTACCGCCAGACCATCCTGCTCAACCGCGCCACGAGCCATCCATCCGAGCCGGAGGAGGTGTTGCGAGCGCAACTGGCCGAGCTTGCGCCTGAAGGTTTGAACCATGTCGCGTTTGCGGCCAGCCGTGGCGACGCTCTGGATCTTGCCTTCCGGCTCGTCCGCGCCCACACGAACCGGGCCCGGATCATCGGCCTGCCGGGCTTCCGGGTGGATCGCCGCGACCCGGACCTTTTCACTGTCTCCGCCATCGGCACCGCAGCCGACATGATCCACGATCTCAAGGACGTGGCAGCCGTGCTCGCGAACGGCTACGACGAGGCCTTGCACCTCGACGAGCCGCTGGCCGAACTTCGAGAGAAGGCCGGCCTGCTGGTCATCGACGAAACCGCAACCGGCTACGGCCGCCTTGGCCACCACACCTGGGGTTTCTCGCACCGGGGCTTGGCGCCGGACCTTCTGATCACCGACGGGCCGCACGGAGGGGCGCCGGCGCTTCTGCTGACGCGGCCCGAAATCGCGGCAAGCCTTGCCACCGACGAACGTCCGCCGGCGATCTCTCCGGTCGAAGCCGCAGCGGCCGCAGCGACGCTCGATGTCATCAGGGAAGAACAATTGCGGGAAAACACCCGCGAGATCGGCGGCCATCTGAAGACGCGGCTCGAAAGCCTTGCCGAACGCTTTCCGGCGATCCGTGCCGTGGCCGGCAGCGGCTTGCTGCTTGTGGTCGATCTGTCGGACGAGGCGGCGAACCTTGGCGAACGGCTACGACCCGGGTTTATCGTCGACGATAGCATGGCGAAGCGCATTGTCCTGCGTCCGCCGTTATGCCTCAGCCGCGAAAGCGCAGACGGGTTGGTGGATCGGATCGAAACCCTGCTCTCGGAAATTTGAGCTGGCCGATCCGGCTTTTGCCGAAATTTTCCACCGTCGATCCTTGCTTGGATGGAAAAGCCACCTATCTCAGGGCTGACAGGCAATGGCTAAGAATCGCGAATGAAATTTCACAATTCGGCCTTCTTCCTGTCATCAGTCGGAAAAAAATTCTAGGTAGATTGATTTCCGTTGATCATTTTGTGGGACTCGCCTACAGATGATTTTCGTTCGGCCTGCTGAGTCTCGCCGACTTTCGCGCAACGCCATGAAGGGAGAGTGACATGTTTAAATTCGTCCGCGTCGCCACCTTTGGTGAGGCCGCGTTCAAAATGAATGGCACGGATCGCCGCTCCCTTCCGTGCTGTCGAATGTAACGCTTCAGTTCAATCGTTCCTGAAAATTTTCATTCGCCAGAGCTGCGTCGCAAGCAGCCAAAGCGGGAGTCTGCCATGCAGAAGCAAGTAATCGAGTTCGGCGGCGAGCCCGTCGGTATTGTCATTCCTGATGCGGATCGGCTGAAATTCATCGCCGTGAAATTCCATGTCATCGATCTGGACGAGCAGCGTTTCGGCTCTGCCGACGAAGTGCGTCTTGCAATCCGTGAGCTGGTTCGCTCGCGCAACAGCGCCTCGGCGGCGCATGCCTGAGATTTTTAAATCCAATCCAAAAAGCCGCCCCTGTGGCGGCTTTTTTATTGCGCTCAAAACGCAGTGAAGGTCATCGTCGTCAGCGAACGTTCGATGCCGGGAATGGACGCGATCTTCTCGTTGACGAAGCGGCCGATCTCGTCATTGTCCTTGATATAAACCTTCAGTAGCAGGTCCCATTCGCCACTGGTCGAATAAAGCTCGGAGGCGAGTTCGGTCTTGTAGATGGCGTCGGCAACCTCGTAAGTCTTGCCGGGCTTGCAGCGGAGCTGGACGAAAATAGGTTTCATGGACGTCTTCCCGTCGGTCGGATCGCCTTCGCGATCATGATGGACATGTCCGACTATTGGCCGATGCCGCCGCCGTTCGCAAGCATATCCTGGCAATTCTCGTCGCGATGAATTTCGTCGGTGATCCAGTCCCGGAAGGCGGCAAGCGGCGGGTAGGTGGCTCGATCGGGCGGATAGGCAAGATGATATTGCCCGGTCTCCATCTCCTCGGCCTCCACGGCGGGCACCAGCAGGCCCTGTTCCAGCTCCCGGCCGATCAGGAACCGCGGCAGCAGCGCCGCGCCGAGGCCGGCGGTTGCCGCCTCGACCATGGTGATGAACTGGTCGAACAGCATCCCATGCAAGGCATCGAACGTGATGCGGTTCTTTGAAAACCACAATTCCCAGGCGTCCGGCCGGGTATTGAGATGCAGTAGCGGCGCCTGCAGCACGTCGGCCGGAGTTTGAAGATTGTGCCGCGCCTTGAACTCCGGACTGCATGCGGGCAGCACTTCCTCATCCATCAGGAAGGTAAGCGCCGCGCCCGGCCAGCGAGCCGCACCAAAATGAATGGCGGCATCCAGCGTGTCGAACCGGAAATCGAACGGTTCGAGCCGTGTGATCAGGTTCACGACCATGCCCGGATGCGCATCGAGAAACCGCCCGATCCGTGGCGTCAGCCAGCGTGTGCCGAAAAACGGCAGGATTGCGAGGTTCAGCGTGCCGCCGGAGGGGTTGGCCCTCAGATTGAGCGAGGCATGCGAAATGCGCCTGAGCGCCTCCCGCACCTCGCGAGCATAACCGTCGCCCGCAAGCGTCAGGCGGATCGTCTGGCGCTCCCGTAAGAACAGCGCCACGCCGAGCTGTTTTTCCAGCGCCGAAATCTGACGGCTGACGGCGCTCTGGGTCAGGCCGAGCTCGTTTGCCGCCGCGGTGACGCTGCCGGTGCGGGCCGCAGCCTCGAAGGCGGAAAGCAGCGAGAACGACGGCAAAAAGCGCCGGGGCGGCAGCATGTCATTCCTCCAGCGAATGATCTGTTGAGAACATGTCGATATTCATCGATAACGGCTCCCTGTAAAGAGTTGGCGATCAACGCTCCCGGACAATCATCATGCTGAACGATCCCCGCTCTCACGGCCTCTGGGAAAAGACCGCCCCCGCCCCGCCGCTCACCACCCGGCTGGAGGAGGCGATATCTGCCGATGTGGTGATTGTCGGCGGCGGATATACGGGGCTCTCGGCCGCGCTGCATCTTGCGCAAGCGGGGACCAATGTCGTGCTGCTCGAGGCGGCCGAGATCGGTTTCGGCGGCGCCGGCCGCAATGTCGGCCTCATCAATGCCGGCATGTGGGTAATGCCCGACGATTTTCCGAAGGAACTCGGCCCTGTTTACGGTGAACGCCTGCTCGACCTGCTCGGCAACGGCCCCGCCCTTGTCCGTGAGCTGATCGACAAACACGCCATCGCCTGCGAACTGGAAAAGAACGGCACGCTGCATTGCGCCGTTGGCCCGGAAGGGCTGAAGGAACTGGAGGAGCGCGCGCGCCAATGGCAAAAGCGCGGCGCGCCGGTGACCTTGCTCGACGCGGTCGAGACCGAGCGCCGTGTCGGTTCCACCGCCTATTCCGGATCGTTGCTCGACATGCGCGCCGGCACGCTGCAGCCGCTTGCCTATGCGCGTGGTCTTGCCCATGCGGCGGTGAAGGCTGGCGCCAGGCTTTACACAGGCAGCGCTGTCACCAGCACCGGCGAGGTCGAGGGCCGAAAGTTCGTCAAGACGGCCTCCGGTCAGGTGACCGCCGACTGGGTGATCGTCGCAACCGATGCCTACAGCACCGGTCCGTGGGAACAGGTACGCCGCGAGCAGGTGCACCTGCCCTATTTCAACCTCGCCACCACGCCGCTCAGCGACAACCTGCGCCGCTCCATCCTTGCCGGACGTGAGGGTTGCTGGGACACCAAGGAAATCCTCTCTTCCTTCCGCATGGATCAGGCCGGCCGGCTGGTCTTCGGCTCCGTCGGCGCCCTGCGCGGAACAGGTACGGCGATCCACAAGAGCTGGGCTCGGCGCTCGCTGAAACGCATCTTCCCGCAGCTCGGCGCGGTGGAATTCGAGGCCGAGTGGTACGGCAAGATCGGCATGACCGACAACGCTTTGCCACGCCTCCACAAATTCGGCCGCAATACAATCGGTTTTTCCGGTTATAATGGGCGAGGCATCGCGCCCGGCACGACGTTCGGCAAGCTGCTTGCAAAACATATCCTCGGGGAGATCTCCGAGGCCGACCTGCCCCTGCCGCTTTCTAACCCGCAGGAACCGGCCTTCCGCGCCATCAAGGAAGCCTATTACGAAGCGGGCGCACAGGTTGCCCATTTCGCCGGCGAGCGGTTCTGATTGCGAAACTGCCACCGATTTGTAGATTGATGAAAATTACACATCCGGAGACTGACATGACGCTCGCCACTCTCGATCTCGCTGCTGAGGTAAAAGCCATCCTGAGCGATCTCGGCGTGAAAGCCGAAAGCTATACCGGCGGCACGCTCGCCGTCCGTTCCCCGATCACGGGCCTGGAAATCGGCAGACTGCCGGAAGAAACCGCCGCAGGCGCCGCAAAGGCGATCGATGCCGCCCATGCAGCCTTCCTCGAATGGCGGCTGGTGCCGGCTCCCAAGCGCGGCGAACTGATGCGCCTGCTCGGCGAGGAACTGCGCGCGGCCAAGACCGCACTCGGCCGGCTGGTCTCCATCGAAGTCGGCAAGGTGACCTCCGAAGGCCTCGGTGAAGTGCAGGAAATGATCGACATCTGCGATTTCGCCGTCGGCCTTTCCCGCCAGCTCTACGGCCTAACGATTGCCACCGAACGTTCCGAACACCGGATGATGGAAACCTGGCATCCGCTCGGCGCGATCGGCATCATTTCCGCCTTCAACTTCCCGGTCGCCGTCTGGTCCTGGAACGCGGCGCTCGCGATCGTCTGCGGCAATTCCACCGTCTGGAAGCCGTCCGAAAAGACACCGCTGACCGCGCTCGCCACCCAGGCAATCTTCGAAAAGGCACTCGCGCGTTTCGTCGCAGATGGCGGAAAAGCCCCGAAGAACCTTTCGACCGTTCTGATCGGCGGCCGCGATATCGGCGAAGTCCTCGTCGATCATGACAAGATCCCGCTGGTTTCCGCAACCGGCTCGACGGCCATGGGCCGGGCCGTCGGCCCGCGGCTTGCGTCGCGCTTCGCCCGCTCGCTGCTGGAACTCGGTGGCAACAATGCCGCGATCGTCGCCCCGACCGCCGATCTCGACCTGACGCTGCGCGGTGTCGCCTTCGCCGCCATGGGCACGGCCGGCCAGCGCTGCACTTCGCTGCGCCGCCTCTTCGTGCATGACAGCGTCTACGAAACGCTGGTGCCGCGCCTTGCCAAGGCCTACCAGTCGGTGACGATCGGCAGCCCGCTCGAAAACGGCAATCTCGTCGGTCCGCTGATCGACAAGGCTGCTTACGACAAGATGCAGAAGGCGCTGGAAGCAGCCAGGACCGAAGGCGGCAAGGTGACCGGCGGCGAACGTGTTCACCAGGACGAGGCGGCAGACGCCTATTACGTCCGGCCGGCGATCGTCGAAATGCCGTCCCAGACCGGTCCGGTCAAGGACGAGACCTTTGCGCCGATCCTCTACGTGATGAAGTATTCGAGCTTCGACGAAGCGCTCCACCTGCACAACGACGTGCCGCAGGGCCTTTCCTCCTCGATCTTCACCAACGACATGCGCGAAGCCGAGACCTTCGTTTCTGCCCGCGGCTCGGATTGCGGTATCGCCAACGTCAATATCGGCCCTTCGGGCGCCGAAATCGGCGGAGCGTTCGGCGGTGAGAAGGAAACCGGCGGCGGCCGCGAATCCGGCTCAGACGCATGGCGCGTCTATATGCGCCGCGCCACCAACACGCTGAACTACGGCCGCACCCTGCCGCTCGCGCAGGGCGTCAAGTTCGACATCGAGTAAACGATGGCGAATAGTCTGAACCTGTTGACCGATATCGAAGGCGTGGCCGTCGGCCATGCCACCGATCTTGCCCTGGGGTCGGGCGTCACGGCGATCATCTTCGACGAACCGGTAATCGCCTCCGGCTCCGTCCTCGGCGGCGCGCCGGGCGGCAGGGATACGGCTCTGCTCGATCCGTCGATGACCGTGCAGACGGTCGATGCCTTCGTGCTGTCGGGCGGCTCTGCCTTCGGTCTCGATGCGGCCGGAGGGGTGCAATCGGGTCTGCGCGAAACGGGTCGCGGTTTCCAGGTCGGCAGCGTCCGCGTGCCGATCGTGCCGCAGGCGATCCTGATGGACCTGCTGAACGGCGGCGACAAGGACTGGGGCTTGCATTCGCCCTATCGCGAGATGGGTTACGAAGCCTTCCGGACCGCCGCCAAGGGTGAGTTCGGGCTCGGAACCATCGGCGCCGGAACAGGCGCGACGACGGCGACGTTCAAGGGCGGCATCGGTTCGGCGAGCGCCCGGACTTCGACGGGCCATACGGTCGCGGCACTGGTTGCCGCCAATGCCCTGGGCTCGGCGACGATAGGCGAAGGCCCGCATTTCTGGGCCGCTCCCTTTGAAGAAGACAATGAATTCGGCGGCCTTGGACTACCTCCGACCTTCGACAACCGCATGCGCCTCAAGGGCCGCAATGTGACGTCGACGACGATAGGCGTCATCGTCACCGATGCCGTGCTGACCAAGGCACAGGCGCACCGGCTTTCCATCCTCGCCCATGACGGGCTTGCCCGTGCCATCCTGCCGGCACATCTGCCCTTCGACGGCGACACGATCTTTTCGGCGGCGACCGGGGCGAAACCTTTAAGCGACCCCTCGGATTTCATGGAAATCTGCCATCTGGCGACGCTGGTAACCGCCCGTGCCGTGGCCCGCGGCGTCTACGAGGCGACGGCTTTGCCCAATGCAAGCGCCCAGATCGCCTGGCGCGACAAATTCACTTCGCCGGCTAAATAGTTTTCAAGGCTTCTTGGAGCCGCGGCCAGTCGCGCTCGCAGGGAAGGCCGATCCTCAGATCCTCGGGCCGTTCCTCGAACCGGCGCACCAGAATGCCCTGCTCTCCAAGATGCCGGAAAACCGCCTGCGCGCGAGGATCCCGGATGAAGCGGAACAGCGACGTTCCATCCGTGACAGGTATTCCAGCAGCACCGAGCAGTGCATCCAGCCGCGCCGCATCCTCTTTCAGCCTCAGCCGCATCGCGGCCTGCCATCCGACATCGGCAAGTGCCTCGTTCGCCACGTGCAACGCCGGGCCGGACACCGCCCAGGGACCCAGCCGGTTCTCGATTCTCGCCACCGCTTCCGGACGCGAAATCACGAAACCGAGCCGCAGGCCCGCCATGCCGTAGAACTTGCCGAAGGAGCGCAGCATGACGAGACCGCCGGCATCCACCGCGTCGGTGACGCTCGATGCTTCCGAGACGTCCATGAAGGCTTCGTCCACGACCAGCAGCCCGCCCTTCGCGCGCATGACTGCAGCGAGCGCCAAAAGGTCGGCGCGCGAGATGATCCGTCCGGTCGGGTTGTTGGGATTGACGATGACGGCGAGGTCGGCTTCCGCCAGCCGATCCAGATCGTCGGTTTCGGCGACCTCGAAGCCGGAAAGTCGCGCCGTGCGGGCATGCTCAGCATAGGTGGGCGAAAGAACCGCAGCACGGCCTTTCCGGGCGATCAGATCAGCGACCATCGGCAGCAGGATCTGCGTCCCCGGCCCCGCCGCGACATGTGCCGCCGACGGCGCGCCGTAGGCAGTAGCGGCAAGGGCCTTCAGCCTTTCCGCCGATGCGACGTCAGGCAGTCGCGTGAAAGCATTGTCGGGCAGGGGCGAATACGGATAGGAATGCGGGCTGATACCGGTGGAAAGATCGACCCAGGGTTCCGGCGCATGGCGAAACAGCGCCCGGGCACGGGAAAGATTGCCGCCGTGCTGTATCGGATCGCCAATTTCACCGCCAATCTCAGGGCCTGCCAACTTCATGTTCCTTCTCGCATTTTTCGCCCTGATCACGGAGCGTATCGTGGGTTATCCGGACTGGCTGTTCCGGCGCATCGGCCATCCGGTCACCTGGATCGGCGCACTGATATCCCGGCTCGACCGCGATCTGAACCGCGAAAGCGACGACTTTTCCACCCGCAAGCGAAAGGGCGTGCTCGCGCTTCTGGCGCTTCTCGGCATCACCGTCCTGCTCAGCCTGGTGATCGAATACGACCTGAGAATGATCCCCCTCGGGCCGATCCTGCTGGTCCTGATCGCCGCGAGCCTGCCGGCGCAGAAGAGCCTTGAAACCCATGTCGAGGCCGTGGCGACGGCGCTGCGATACGGAGGCCTGGATGCCGGGCGGAAAGCGGTCTCGAAAATCGTCGGGCGTGATCCGGAAAAGCTCGATGAAGCCGGCGTCTGCCGCGCGGCGATCGAGAGCCTCGCCGAGAATTTTTCGGACGGCGTGGTAGCGCCGGCCTTCTGGATGGGGATCGGCGGTCTTGCGGGCGGCGTCGGCTACAAGGCGGCCAACACCGCCGACAGCATGATCGGCCATAAACTGCCGCGTTACGAAGCGTTCGGCTGGGCGGCAGCGCGTTTCGACGATCTTATCAACCTGCCCGCCTCGCGCCTGAGCGCCCTTCTGTTCGTGATCGCTGCAGGTTTCATCGATCGCGCCTCGCCGGGCAACGCGATCCGCGCCATCAGGCGGGATGCCCGCCATCACCGGTCGCCGAATGCCGGCTGGCCGGAAGCGGCGATGGCCGGCGCGCTCGGCATTGCGCTCGCCGGGCCGCGCAGCTATGGCGGACAGATGATCGAGGCGCGATTCATGGGCGAGGGCGGGCGTTCCGAGCTCACCTACGACGACATTCGCCGCGCGCTGAAACTCGCCCGCGTTGCCGACGCTCTGCTGATCGGCCTTTTCGGCCTTTTGGCGCTGATTATCTGGCAAGTTTGAGCAGCCCATCGAGATCGAGATGCATTTCCATATGGGCGGCCAACCGGTCGAGTACCGCATCCACGCCTGCCTCGTAATCGAGGCCGGAGTCAGAACCACCAAGCCGCGTCAGCCAGGCCGACCGCTGCCGGTCGTCGGAAAACAGACCGTGGAGATAGGTGCCCCAGACCCGGCCACCCGCGGATATCGCGCCTTCCGGGTTGCCGCCGACGATCGAGAACGGGCATTGGCAATCCACGCCAGACGTCCGTCCGATATGCATCTCATAGCCGGACACAGAAATTCCGTCGAAGCTTTCGCCCGAGACGGCCTCCAGCCGTTTATCGCCGGAAAGAACGGTCTCGACATCCAGCAAACCCAGCCCTTCGATCGAACCGGGCGGCCCTTCCGTCCCTTCCGGATCGGAAATCGTCTGGCCAAGCATCTGATACCCGCCGCAGAGGCCGAGCACGCGACCGCCGCGGCGGACATGGGCGGCGATATCGACGTCGAAACCGGCCGCCTTCAGCGCCCGCAGATCGGATATCGTCGCCTTCGAGCCGACCAGCAGCACGAGATCGCAATCGCCGGGAATGGCCTGCCCCGGCCGGACCCGGATGAGATCGACATCCGGCTCCGCTTCCAGCGGATCGAGATCGTCGAAATTGGAGATATGCGGCAGGATCGGCACCGCGATCCTGATCTTCGCACCCGCCTTCCGCACCGATGGCGCATTGAGGCCCAGCGCATCTTCGGCCGGCAGCCGGGCTGCATCGGCAAAATGCGGCAGCAGCCCGACCGACTGCCAGCCGGTGAGCTCCCCGATCATCCGCATGCCGTCGGCGAACAGGGCCGGATCGCCCCGAAACCGATTGACGATAAAACCCCGGATCATTGCCGCATCCTCGGGATCGAGCACCAGCCTGGTGCCGGCAAGGCTGGCGATCACCCCGCCGCGGTCGATATCGCCGATCAGCACCACCGGCGCGTCGGCGGCCCGGGCAAACCCCATATTGGCGATGTCGTTGTGGCGAAGATTGATTTCCGAAGCGCTGCCGGCGCCTTCGACCAGGACGAGATCGGCCTGGTTGCGGAGGATGTCGAAGCTTTCCAGAACCCGCGGCATCAGTGTCCGCTTGAGCATCTGATACTCGGCGGCCTTGGCATTGCCTTCGACCCTGCCTTGCACCACCACCTGCGCACCGACCTCGCTCTGCGGTTTCAGGAGCACCGGGTTCATGTGGACGCTGAGCGGCGCGCCGGCGGCACGCGCCTGCAGCGCCTGCGCCCGGCCGATTTCGCCGCCATCCGCGGTGACCGCAGCATTGTTCGACATGTTCTGCGGCTTGAACGGCATGATCTTCAGGCCGCGCAGCGTAAAGGCGCGGGCAAGGCCGGCCACCACCAGCGACTTGCCCACATCCGAGCCCGTTCCCTGAAACATCAGCGCCCGAGCTGGCTTGGACCCAACCATGGCTAAAACTCTATGCCGGCCTGGGCCTTCACGCCCGCCTTGAAGTGATGCTTGACCAGCGACATCTCGGTCACCATGTCGGCGGCCTCGATCAGCGCCGGCTTGGCGTTGCGGCCGGTGACGACCACATGCAGATCCGGCCGCCGTGCCTGTAGCGCGGCGACGATCTTGTCGAGATCGAGGTAATCATAGCGAAGCGCGATGTTGAGTTCGTCGAGGATGACGAGCCCGATCGTCTCGTCCGCCATCAGCTCGAGTGCCTTTTCCCAAGCCTTTTCCGCCGCGGCGACATCCCGCTTCAGGTCCTGGGTCTCCCAGGTGAAACCTTCGCCCATCGTGTGCCAGACGACGCGGTCACCGAAGACGGCAAGCGCCGGCTGCTCCCCGGTCGACCAGGCGCCCTTGATGAACTGCACGACGCCGACCCGGCGGTTGTTGCCGAGCATGCGCAGCGCCAGGCCGAAGGCGGCGGTGGATTTGCCCTTGCCGGGCCCGGTATGGACGATGAGAAGACCCTTTTCCTGGGTCTTCTCGGCGACTTCCGCATCTTGAACCGCCTTGCGGTTCGCCATCTTGGCGCGGTGACGCTCGACGGACGCCTCGTCGATCTCCTTCACCGGGAAACGAGCTTCGCCGGAGATCCGGCAGAAGCTTCCTCGCCAGCGCGGAACTTTTCGCGGACCACACCGGCCAGCGCACCGAGCACCGCCCAGAACACCAGGTTGGTGGCATAGACGGCGTTGACGAAGCGGGCATAAAGATCCATCGGCACGGCCGTTTCATGGCTTGGCGGCAGCGGCGCGCCAACCAGATGCGGCGCGATCAGAAGTATGATCGCAAGCGCTGCGAACGCGGCCGAACGGGTATAGGCAAGCAGGCCGAGGCCCACTGCCGTGCAGACCGCTGTCGAGACCCACCAGATCTGGCGCGGCCCGAGTTCCGCGGCCGGCATTCCGGGCAGTTCCGGCGGCAGGCCAAGGCCGGGCGCAAGGATGACGGCGAGGAAACCGGCAATGCCGAACATCAGGCCGCCGCGCCAGCCCTTGAAGCCGCCGAACGCTTCCGAGGCGGCGATGAGGACAAGGGCAAAACCGATAGCCGACAGCATGTCCGCGGCGAGTGTATAGATGAAACGCTCGAAGCCATCGGCGGGAGCCCAGGCTTCCTCGCCGTGGTGATGCTCGGCGGCGGATGCCGCAGCACCTGCGGCAGGTGCTGCGTCATGGCTGTGGCCTGCCTCGGGCGCGGCATTTTCGAACACTTCCGCCTGCAGGATCAGCGGCACGGTGGAGAAGCTCTGCATCACGGTAAGCAGCAATCCGGACAAAAGCCCGGCGATCACCGCCGTGAAGACGATGTTGCGAAACAACGACATTTGGGAGAACTCCTCAGTGGCAGGGGAAGGCGAGCGAGTGGCGCGTGTCATGCGCGGCATTGTGGACGACTTCCAGATGCGAGAAGCCGACAAAGCCAACGATGAACAGGCCGAGCAGGGCCGTCATGCTGAGGGGAATGATCTTCGAAGCGGAAATGGTGACTGCAGCTGCAGCAGAATTCAGTACCATGGTCTCGTCCTTTCGCCCTCCACCCGAGGGCCGTTCACGTTCTTTGCCGCCTCTGGCAGGTCTCCTGGCTCGCGGATCGGACGCCTTCTCCCGCCTTCCCAGGATACCGTTGGCCGGATTTCCCAGTGGCTTGACGGCCGGACGGCCGTTTTGGTCGAAGACTTTCCGCTTACAGTTGCGGGGGCAGCCGCGGGTTGGACGGCGGAATTCCGTCGTACCGCATTCCCTCTAAAACCCTTTCGGGCACCATAGGCTCGGTCACTATAGACGAATTCGGCGTGACGGCAATCGCCTTTGCGACGCATTGACATGGGCCTGCGACCGGGCTTACTTGAAAGGAGATGGTCCCTTTCCGGCAACGGGGAGGGCTAAGAGAGAATGCGGTGCGATCCCTTTTTCAGGATCAATGCCGCGGCTGCCCCCGCAACTGTAGGCGGCGAGCCATTGCCTAAAACGGCCATTTGGCCGTCAAGCCACTGGGAAATCCGGCCAACGGTATCCTGGGAAGGCAGGCAAATGGCGACGACCCGCGAGCCAGGAGACCTGCCGTCCGATTAATTTTGCTTCACCGGGCGGGGTGCTCCGGAGGAAGTGTCTCGATCACCGCAGAGGGATTTCGACCTTCTGCTCCGCGCCCCGATTTTTCGACCCCGGCGGGAACGCGGCTGACCGATGAGTGACCACCGACCAGATGATCCGGCAACCGCCGGCCCGGCAGATGTGACGATTTTCGTCTGCACCAATTGCCGCGATGCGTCCGACGGCGAAATCCGACCGGGCGTCGCGCTGATCGCGGCGCTGCGCGAGGCAGCAAACGGCAAGCCGCTCGCGGTCAAGCCGGTCACCTGCCTTGCCAATTGCGAAAAAAGCCCGAGCGCCGCCTTCAACCACAAGAGCGGCTGGTCCTATGTCTTCGGCCACCTGTCGCTCGACAATGTCGAGGACATCGTCACCGGCGCGATGATGCTGGCCGAGGACGAGCGCGGTTTCCTTCCCCTTCGCGGCCGCCCGACCTGCCTGCGCGGCAAGGGCATGACGGCCCGTATTCCACCCTTTCATCACCATGAGGACATGCCATCATGAGCGTTTCGTTCGACCGCGTTCCCTGCACCGTCGTTACCGGGTTTCTGGGAGCCGGCAAGACCACGCTGATCCGCAAGCTGATCGAAAACTTGAAAGGCAAGCGGCTGGCGATCATCGTCAACGAATTCGGCGATGTCGGCATCGACGGCGACGTGCTGAAGGGCTGCGGCGTCGAAAGCTGCCCGGAAGACAACATCATCGAGCTTGCCAACGGCTGCATCTGCTGCACGGTCGCCGACGATTTTGTGCCGGCGATCGACCGTATCCTTGCCATCGAACCCCGCGTCGACCACATCCTCATCGAGACGTCCGGCCTCGCGTTGCCAAAGCCGCTCGTCCAGGCGTTCCAGTGGCCTGACGTTAAAGCCCGAGTGACGGTCGACGCGGTGATTGCCGTGGTCGACGGACTGGCGCTTGCCGAAGGCCGCGTTGCCGACGATCACGAGGCGCTGGAAGCGCAGCGCGACGCGGACGGTTCGATCGACCATGACGATCCAGTCGAGGAAGTGTTCGAGGACCAGGTGGCCTGTGCCGACATGATCGTGCTCACCAAGAGCGACCTCCTGGATGCCGCCGGCCTCGCGACCGCCAGGGATCGCGTGTCCGCCCATCTGCCGCGTGCCGTGAAAATCGTCGCGGCCGCCAATGGCGCCATCGATCCGGCCGTACTGATTGGCCTCGGCCTCGCCGTCGAAGACGATATCGAAAACCGCAAGACCCACCATGACGACGAACTCGACCACGATCACGACGATTTCGACAGCTTCGTCGTCGATCTGGCCGCAGTCACCGATGCCGAACAGCTCGCCGCCCGCATTTCTGCGACCGCGGAGGCAGAGAACGTGCTGCGCATAAAAGGCTTCGTGGAAGTCGCGAACAAGCCGATGCGCCTGCAGGTTCAGGCGGTAGGATCGCGCGTGAGCCATTATTTCGACCGCGCCTGGGCGCCGGGCGAAGCGCGAGCAAGCCGCCTCGTCGTGATCGGCGAAAAGGGCATCGACCGCGCGGCGATCGAAAGGATGCTGGCCGCATAAGTAGGCCCCGAGGGAAGGATGCACATACTCGCCACCACATCGTCGTCGCTTGACGACCTCATCGAACCGGTCGACCTTAATCAGCCGCCGGCCGACGTGGTGGTGCTATCCTTTTCCGGCAGCGACCTGAACGGCGTTGTGGCCGTCTGGGGTCCGGATTTAACAAGCCTCCGCCTCACCAACCTCTCCGACCTTCGCCATCCTATGTCGGTCGATCTCTGGATCGAGAAGACGGCTACCCATGCCAAGGTCATCCTCGTCCGTATTCTCGGCGGATACGACCGCTGGGCTTATGGCGTGGAAGAACTTTCGCGCATGGCGAAGCGGAAAAAGATCGCGCTGGCGCTGCTGCCCGGCGAATGCAGCATCCGCGACGAACGACTGATCGCGGCCTCGACCGTTTCGGAAGACCGGATCGCCGGCATCCTGAGCTGCTTCCGCGAAGGCGGGCCGGCCAACATGCAGCTTCTGGCGAGGTTGCTGACGACGCTGGCCGAGGGCAAAACGGAACCGCTGCCGCAGGCAGCCCCGGTGCCGAAGGCTGGCTACTACGCGCCCGGAAAAGGCATCGTCGAGGCCAACGACCTGCTGGCCCGCTTTGTGCCGGATGCGCCGCGCTTGCCGATCCTGTTCTACCGCTCCATGCTGCTTGCGAATGACGCGGCGCCGATCGACGCACTGTTCGAGGCGCTGAAAAAGCGCGGTTTTGCACCGGTGCCAATCTTCGTCGGCGGACTGAAGGAGCCGGATGCACTGGCCTTCGTCGAACAGGCGGTCTCGGACCTGAAATCTGCGGCCATCCTTTCCACCACCGCCTTTGCCAGCGGCACTGATGGCAACGGTGAGACGGTCTTCGACCGCACCGGCGTGCCGGTCTTCCAGGTCGTCGTCGCCACGACCCGCCGCGATGGCTGGACGGAGAGCCGGCGCGGCCTCAACCCCGCCGACCTCGCCATGCACGTCGTCCTGCCGGAACTCGATGGACGCATTCTTGCCGGCGCGATCTCCTTCAAGGCAGGCGAAAGCTCCGCCAATCTCGTCAACCAGCCGGAACCGGACCGGGTCGAACAGGTCGTCGACCGTATCGCCGCCTTCCTGCGGATGAAGGCGGCACCGCGTGCCGAGCGAAAGATCGTTATCTTGATGCCGGACTATCCGAGCGCGCCCGGACGCACCGGTTATGCCGTCGGCCTGGACGTGCCACAGAGCGTGCTCGGGATGCTGCATGAATTATCGGTAGCCGGCTATGATATTTCGGATATCCCTGAGACTCCGCGTGATCTTCTCGATCGCCTGGGTGCCCAGTCCGCCGGCCACCCACGCGCCGCCTACGATCCCCTGCCCGTTGCAGAGGCGGCGTGGGGCGGGCCCGAAGCCGATGAAGACCTCAGGGACGGCACTTTCCGTTTCCGCGCCGCGAGCTTCGGCAACATCACCGTCGCGCTCGCGCCCGACCGCGGCCGCAATGCCGATCGCCGCGCCGACTATCACAGCCCGGACCTTCCCCCTCGCCACGCACTGATCGCCTTCGGCCAATGGATGCGCGAAACACTTGGCGCGCATGCGATCGTTCATGTCGGCGCGCACGGGACGCTCGAATGGTTGCCGGGCAAGACCGTGGCGCTGTCGAAGAACTGCTTCCCTGAGATCGTCACTGGCGGTCTGCCGGTCATCTATCCGTTCATTGTCTCCAATCCGGGCGAGGCGGCGGTCGCCAAACGGCGGATCGCCGCCGTCACCATCGGCCATCTGCCGCCGGTCCTGGCCGACGCCGGCCTTTCCGACGAACAGAAGAAGC
Organism: Neorhizobium sp. 05N33; assembly: GCF_056397445.1. Classification (NCBI taxonomy): domain Bacteria; kingdom Pseudomonadati; phylum Pseudomonadota; class Alphaproteobacteria; order Hyphomicrobiales; family Rhizobiaceae; genus Neorhizobium; species Neorhizobium sp. 05N33. The sequence goes on from NZ_JBFTNK010000021.1 coordinate 42,302, forward strand.
TGGAACTGCTGGTCGACGAATATGCCCAGGCCGACGGGCTCGACCGCCGCCGCCGCGACCGGCTGGCCAGGCTGATCGTCGAGACCGCCCGCGACACCGGACTGGCCGGCGAGGCCGGCGTTTCGAACAGTGACGATCCGGATACGGCGCTCACCCGCATCGACGCCTTTCTCTGCGATCTCAAGGATTTTTCGATCAAGGACGGCCAGCACGTTTTCGGGCAAGTCGCGTCCGGCGATGACGACCTGCTGCGCATCCAAAGCGCCGAGACCGAACGACAGGCCTTGCTCGACGCACTCGACGGCAAGCACATCCGCCCAGGCCCATCCGGTGCCCCGGCCCGCGGCCGCCGCGACGTCATGCCGACCGGCCGCAACCTCTTCGCCAGCGATCCGCGCACCCTGCCGACGCCGACCGCCTTCGAACTCGGCAAACGCGCCGCGGATGAAATCCTGCGGCGTTATCTCCAGGATCACGGCGACTGGCCGAAAAGCCTCGTTTTCGATCTCTGGGGCAGCGCGTCCCTGCGCAGCGGCGGCGAGGAAGTGGCCCAGGTCCTGGCACTGATGGGGGCGAGACCCGTGCAGGATACGGCGACAGGCCGTGTCACTGGTATCGAAGTCCTGCCGCCGGCAGCGCTCGGCCGCCCGCGGGTCGACGTGACGCTTCGAATTTCCGGCCTGTTCCGCGACATGTTCCCCGCCCTGATCGCCCTGCTCGACGTCGCGATGCGCACCATCGCCAGCCGTGAGGAAGCGCAGGGCGACAATCCTCTCGCCGAAGAGGCACAAACGCTCGGGCACGTCCCCTCACGCATCTTCGGCTCGGCACCGGGCACCTACGGCTCCGGCATCGAGGAAAAGCTCGCCGACGGCACTTGGGGCGAACGCGAGGAGCTGGGCCGCATCTATCTCGATGCGACGAGCCATTCCTTCGGCGGCGCGGAGGGCGATGCCAGCCACGTGCCCGGCCAGTTCGCGAACCGCATCGGTACCGCCGATCTGCTGGTCCATACCGGCGACGACCCGGGCCGCGACCTGCTGGACGGCTCGGCCGACGTCGCCTTCATCGGCGGATTTGCGGCGGCAGTCGCGGCACTGGGCGGCAAGGCGGATGTGATCGCACTCGACACGACCGATCCGCAAAAACCTCGTGCCCGTTCGATTTCCGAAGCGGTAACCCGCGTGGTGCGCGCCCGCGCCGTCAATCCGCGCTTCATCGCCGGCCAGATGCGTCACGGCCCGCGCGGCGCTGCCGAACTGGTAGAAACGGTCGACCGTCTGATCGGTTTTGCCGAAACTACCCATGCCATTCCACAATCGCTGATCGAAGCGACCTACGACGCCTATCTCGGCGATGAGAAGGTCCGCGACTTCCTGCTGAGCCAGAACCCCGAAGGCGCCCGCTTCATGGCCGAGCGGTTCCGCTCGGCCCTTCGCCGCGGCCTCTGGCATCCCCGCCGCAACGCGATCGACGCCGAGCTCGAAATGCTCACCCGGGAGAAGGTCGCATGACGGCGCTTTCCCTCGATCGAAGCACGCCGGATATGCGCCGCGGCGCCTGCCCCGCCCTCTCCGCCCCGATGCAGACCGGCGACGGGCTTCTTGCCCGCGTCGCACTGACTGACGCGATTACCCCGGCACAGCTGGCGGAGCTCTGCCGGTTGGCGCGGCGCCATGGCAACGGCGTTCTCGATATTTCCGCCCGCGGCAACCTGCAGGTCCGGGGACTGAGCGAGGCCTCGGCTCCCGTTCTCGATGCCGATGTCCGCGCGCTGGACCTGCCGCTTCGCGAGGGACTTGCTGTCGAAACTCCGCCCCTGGCGGGGATGGACGACACCGAGATCGCCGATCCGCGCGCCATAGCCGAGGCGATCCGCCAAGGCGCCCGCGACATCCCCGGCCTTGCTCCAAAGATGTCGGTGGTGGTTGACGGTGGCGGACAGCTCAGGCTTTCCGACCTCCTGGCCGATATCCGGCTCACCGCCGTTTCCAGCGATGAAGGCATCCACTGGACCCTACTTTTGGGCGGGACCGAAACAACCGGTCGCGTTTTCAATGTTTTACGTGAAACAGAGGCCGTCTCCGCCACTCTGGCGCTGCTTCGAAAGCTCGGCGAAAAGGGACAGAAGGCGAGGGGACGCGATCTCGCCGCCGGCTTGCCCACGAACGATGTGCCCAGCCGGCCAGCCTCGCCTTTCGGCCCCTTCCGCCTCTCCGAAGATCTTTTCGCGGCAGGCATCGGCCCGGCCTTCGGTCAGGCAAACGCCGAGGCCCTGATCGCTCTTTGCGACGAAGCCGAGCGACTGGGAATACAGTCCCTGAAACCAGCCTTCGACCATTCGCTCCTGTTTTTCGGCGCTCAAACCGCCTGCGAAGCGCTGACCGCTTTTGCCGGCAGCAACGGCTTTATCACCTCGCCGAGCGATCCGCGTTCGGCCATTGCCGCCTGCTCCGGAAGCCCCGCGTGCAATTCCGCGAGCGTCGCCACCCATGAACTCGGCGCCAAAGCGGCGGAAGAGTGCGGCGATCTGCTGGACGGCTCGTTCAAGCTGCACGTGACCGGCTGCCCCAAGGGCTGCGCCCATCCGCAGCCGTCAGCGCTTGCGCTCTGCGGGACGACCACGGGCCTTTCGCTGATCGCCCACGGAAAAGCGGCCGACGAGCCCTTTGCCTCGGTCACTTTTGCCGATACCAACAACTCCCTTCGCCGCATCGCCGATCTTGTCCGAGACGAAAGGCGCGCCGGCGAAAATTCCGCCGCCTGCCTCGCCCGTCTGGGACCGCGCCGGCTTGCTGCGGCCGTTACGTCAGGACGATCATGAACAGTTACGATTACATTCGCGAAGGCGACGCGATCTACGAAAAATCCTTCGCGATCATCCGCGAGGAAGCCGACCTCTCGCCCTTTTCGTCGGAACAGGCCGAGATCGCGGTGCGCATGATCCACGCCTGCGGGCTGGTCGAGGCGGCCCAGCATTTCCGGTTTTCGAAGGATTTCGTTGCCCAGGCGCGGGGCGCGCTGCACGCCGGCAAGCCGATCTATTGCGATGCCGAGATGGTGGCCCACGGCATTACCCGCGCCCGCCTGCCGGCCCATAACCAGGTGATCTGCACGCTGCGCGACAGCCGCACGATCGAGCTTGCCAAGACGCTTGGCAACACCCGCTCGGCTGCCGCGCTGGATCTCTGGGACGAGATGGAAGGCGCAGTCGTCGCGATCGGCAATGCGCCGACCGCGCTCTTCCGCCTGCTCGAAATGCTGGACGCCGGCGCACCGCGCCCGGCTGCAATCATCGGCATGCCGGTCGGTTTCGTCGGTGCAGCAGAATCCAAGGAGGCGCTGATGGAGGCGACGCTCGGTATTCCCTATGCAATCGTGCGCGGCCGCATGGGCGGCTCGGCGATGACGGCGGCCTGCGTCAACGCACTGGCGAGGGCCGGACTGTGAACGCCGCGCTCATCAAGGGCAGGCTCACCGGCGTCGGCACCGGACCCGGCGATCCCGAACTGCTGACGCTGAAGGCGGTGCGTGCGATCCACGAAGCGGACGTGATCGCCTTCTTCTGCAAGAAAGGCTCGAGCGGCAACGGCCGCGCCATCGTCGAGGCACATATCCGGCCGGGTACGCTCGAGCTGCCGCTGGTCTATCCGGTCACCGTCGAGACCCACAAGGACGAGGCCGATTATCGCGGCCCGATCGCCGATTTCTTCGACCGCTCCGCGGACGACATCGCCGCGCATCTCGATGCGGGCAGGCACGTCGCCGTGCTGAGCGAAGGCGACCCGCTGTTCTACGGATCCTACATGCACCTGCATGTGCGGCTGGCCGACCGCTACCACGCGGAAGTCATCGCCGGCGTCACCGCCATGTCCGGCTGCTGGTCGATGACCGGCATGCCGCTTGTCCAGGGCGACGATATTCTAAGCGTGCTGCCCGGAACCCTGTCCGAAGAGAAGCTTGCGGAGCGACTTGAAAACACCGACGGCGCAGTGATCATGAAGGTTGGCCGCAACCTGCCAAAAATCCGCCGGGCGCTAGCCTCCGTCGGCAAGCTGTCCGGAGCGCTCTATGTCGAGCGCGGCACGATGGCGAACGGCGCAGCACAGCGTCTGGAAGAGCGCGACGAGAGCCCTGCACCCTATTTCTCGATCGTACTCGTGCCCGGCTGGAAGACGCGGCCATGACAACGGGTTCGTTGACCGTCGTCGGCCTTGGCCCCGGCAATCCCGACCAGATGTCGCCGGAGGCGGCCGCCGCAGTGATGGCTGCTGAGGATTTTTTCGGCTATTTTCCGTATATCGACCGTTTGAACCTCCGTCCCGACCAGCGCCGCCACGCATCCGATAACCGGGAGGAACTGGCGCGCGCCCGCACCGCGCTCGAAATGGCGGCAGGCGGAGGCAAGGTCTGTGTCGTCTCGGGCGGCGACCCCGGCGTGTTCGCTATGGCCGCCGCGGTCTGCGAGGCGATCGACGAAGGTCCGGCCTTATGGCGCGAGATCGATTTTTCGGTCGTTCCCGGCATTACCGCCATGCTGGCCGTCGCGGCCAAGGCCGGTGCGCCGCTTGGCCATGATTTCTGCGCCATCTCGCTTTCGAACAATCTGAAGCCCTGGGATGTAATCGAGAAACGCCTGGTCGCAGCGGCGACGGCCGGGTTCGTGATGGCTTTTTACAACCCGATCAGCAAGGCGCGCCCGCATCAGCTCGGCGAAGCCTTCGATATCCTGCGCGCCCATCTGCCCGGCACCGTGCCGGTGATCTTCGGCAGAGCCGCCGGCCGGCCGGATGAAGCCATCCGGATCGTGCCGCTTGCTGAGGCGACAGGCGATATGGCCGACATGGCGACATGCGTGATCGTCGGCACCGCGGAAACGCGGCTGATTGAGCGGGAGAACCGGCGCCCGATCGTCTATTCCCCGCGTTATTTCAGGGGCGCCGGCGCATGATCGAGCCAGGCCAGCATCTCCTCCACGGTCTCGACGGACGGCACTTCCGGCAGGTCCGGACGGCGGATCAGGACGACATCGATACCAAGTTCTCGCGCAGCGACGATCTTGCCGTAGCTCGCCGGCCCGCCGCTGTTCTTGGCGACGATCACCTCGATGCCGTGGTCCCGCAGGAGCCGGGCCTCGTCCGCCTGTTCGAAGGGGCCGCGCGCGGTCAGATAGACGGCGTTCGGGACGGAAAGCGCCGGCTCGACCGGATCGACGCTACGGACCAGGTAGTGGTGCTGRGGCGCGGCCTCGAAGGGCAGAAGTTCCTGCCGGCCGAGCGCCAGGAATGCTTTTCGCGGGGCCTCACCCAGAGCTTTGACCGCATCGGCGACACTGTCGATTTCGATCCAGCGGTCACCGGGCTGACTCACCCAGGCCGACCGTCGCAAGGCGACAAGCGGAACGCCGGAAATCTCGGCGGCTTCGGCCGCATTGCGGGACATCTGAGCTGCATAAGGATGCGTCGCGTCGATCAGAATCGAGACGTCTTTTTGCCGGAGGTAAGCGGCAAGCCCTTCGGCACCGCCAAAACCGCCGACACGCACCGGCACGGGTTGCTCGGCCGGCGCGCGCGTGCGCCCGGCAAGCGACAGCTCCACGGCAAACCGCGGATCGCCGGCGAGTTTTCCGGCCAGCGCGCGGGCTTCCGCCGTGCCGCCGAGAATGAGAATGGAGCGTTGCAAGATGCCTCCTGAATCAGTTCGGAAACCTTTAAACCAAAGCGGCTGGCTGTCCATCGTCGGCATCGGCGAAGATGGCGTGCCGGGCCTCGGCGACAATGCGCGCGCGGCAATTGCTTCGGCCACCGTGGTCTTCGGCGGCAGGCGGCATCTGGAACTGGCAGCCTCTCTGATCACCGGCGAAGCCCGACCGTGGCCGACACCGTTTGATGCAACAATGCGCGACGTCTTGGCGCTGCGTGGCCAAAAGGTCTGCGTGCTGGCTTCCGGAGACCCCTTCTTCTTCGGCGTCGGCGCCACGTTGTCCCGCCATGTCGCGCCTGAAGAATATACCGCCTATCCTGCCCCCTCGGCCTTTTCGCTGGCCGCCTCAAGGCTTGGCTGGCCGCTGCAGGACATCGAAACGGTGTCATTGCATGGCCGTCCGCTCGATCACATCCGACCGCTGCTGCATCCTGGCCGGCGGATCATTGCACTGACATCCGATGAGAACGGTCCGGCGGCGCTGGCGGAGCTTTTATCCCGCACCGGTTTCGGGCTTTCTCGGATAACTGTCCTGGAATCTCTGGGCGGCGCGGCGGAACGCATCCGTTCGCAGCAGACAGATGAGTTCGCGCTAGTGGATATCCACGTGCTGAATGTCGTCGCCATCGACGTAAAGGCCGAAGCAGGAGCCTTTATTCTCCCGCGCGCTTTCGGACTGGACGACACGCTGTTCGAACATGACGGGCAGATCACCAAGCGTGAAATCCGGGCGCTGACGCTCTCGGCATTGGCTCCGCACCGCGGCGAGTTGCTGTGGGATATCGGCGCCGGATCGGGTTCGATCGGCATCGAATGGATGCTGGCCGACCCTTCCCTTAAGGCAATCGCGATCGAGGCCACCGCCAATCGGGCAGCACGGATCGGACGGAATGCTTTGGCATTCGGCGTGCCAGGCCTGCGCATCGTCGAAGGTGAAGCACCGGCGGCTCTGGCCGGCCTACCGCAGCCGGATGCGATCTTCATCGGCGGCGGCGGCAGCGAGCCCGGCGTTTTCGACACGGCCCTGGAGGTGTTGAAGCCCGGCGGGCGGCTGGTCGCCAATGCCGTGACGCTGGAAATGGAAGCGGTCCTCCTGACAGCGCATGCGAAACTCGGCGGCGAACTGATCCGCATGGAGGTTTCCCGCGCAGCGCCGATCGGCGGCATGTCGGGCTGGAAGCCGGCCATGCCGGTCACCCAATGGAGCTGGACGAAACCCGGAGTGAAACCATGATTGCCGCCGGTCTCGGCTGTCGCAAGGGGACGTCCGCGGAAGCGCTGCTTTCGGCGCTGACTGCCGCCTGTGCCGCGGCGAATATTTCACGTGAATCCGTTTCCGTTCTGGCGACCGGCGAGATCAAGCGGCATGAGCCGGGGATGGTCGCGCTTGCGCAGCGGCTGCGCCTGCCCTTGCAGATTGTCGACGAGGCGGCGCTGAAGCAGGTGGAAGCGCGCACCAGAACAGTTTCGAAACACAGTCTTGCGCAAACGGCCACGCCAAGCCTTTCCGAAGCCGCGGCACTGGCCGCCGCTGGCGAGGCTTCCGAACTGATTGTCGCGCGGCTGATTGCCGATGGCGCCACCTGCGCGCTGGCACGCTCGAAGGACCACTCATGACCGTGCATTTCATCGGCGCCGGACCGGGTGCCGCCGACCTCATCACCGTGCGCGGCCGCGATATTCTCGCCCGCTCGCCGGTCTGCCTTTATGCCGGCTCGATCATGCCGAAGGAACTGCTCGACTATTGCCCGAAGGATGCGCGGATCGTCGATACCGGGTCGCTGTCGCTGGACGATATCGAGGCGGAATACGTGGCGGCCCACAAAGCCGGCCGGGATGTCGCGCGGCTGCATTCCGGCGATCTTTCCGTCTGGAGCGCGGTTGCCGAACAGATCCGCCGGCTGGAGAAGCACGGCATCGACTATACCCTCACTCCCGGCGTGCCCTCCTTTGCCGCCGCCGCGGCGGCTCTGAGGCGGGAGCTGACCATCCCGGAAGTGGCGCAGAGCCTGATTCTCACCCGCGTTTCCGGCCGGGCGTCGAAAATGCCGGATGGGGAGACGCTGGCAGCCTTTGGCGCCACCGGTGCGACGCTGGCAATCCACCTCGCCATCCACGCGCTCGACCGGATCGTCGCGGAATTGACACCGCTTTATGGCGCCGATTGCCCGGTCGCGATCGTGGTACGCGCCTCCTGGCCGGAAGAACGGATCATCCGCGGCACGCTTGCCGATATCGAAGCGAAGCTGGCGGCGGAACCCGCCGAGCGAACTGCGCTGATTTTCGTGGGAAAAGGCCTGGGCGCTGCCGATTTCGTCGAGAGCCAGCTCTACAATGCGGACTATGTGCGCCGCTTCCGTCCCGGCTGGCCTCAGGCCGGCGACAAGGATTCCGAATGATCGGACGGGGTAAACGCGGTCCGGCCGACCAACCGGCCCTCGCGATCGTAGACCAGGATTTCCAGCGCGATCTCGGGCTGTTTGAGCGCCTTGGCGGCGGTCTTCCAGGCGAGCGCGGCAATCCGGTCGCCCAGCGCCAGGCCGTTTTCGCCAGCGAGCGCGAACGCCTGGGATACGGTATTGGCGGCCGCTATCTGCGCCGCAAGCTCATCGCTCGCCCCGGCTTCACCGGCGAGTTTCGCCAGAGCTTCGAGATCGGCCAGTCCGCGCTTGGAATGCACGTCGAGCATGCCCTGCGCCAGCTTGGTCATCTTGGCGACACCGCCGGCGATCGTCACCTTCTGCACCGGATGGTCGCGCAGATATTTCAGCATGCCGCCGACGAAATCGCCCATGTCGATCAGCGCGATCTCGTGCAATCCATGATGCGCCTGCACCGCCTTTTCGGACGTGTTGCCGGTGGCGCCTGCCACATGGTCGAGCCCGGCGGCACGCGCCACGTCGATGCCGCGCCAGATGGAATGGATCCAGGCCGAACAGGAAAAGGGAATGACGATCCCCGTCGTGCCAAGGATCGATATGCCGCCCAGGATTCCGAGCCGGCCGTTGAGCGTCTTCTCGGCGATCTTCTGGCCATCGGCGACGGAAATCTCGACCTCGAAATCGACCTCTTCGCCGGCGACCTCTGCGATCGCCTGGGCGATCATCTTGCGCGGCACCGGATTGATGGCGGGTTCACCGACGGGCAGGGGCAGTCCGGCGCGGGTGACGGTGCCGACGCCTTCGCCGGCCTTGAAGGTGATGCCGCTGCCGACCGCGCCGCGCCGCACAGTGCTCTTGATCAGCGCCCCATGAGTGACGTCCGGGTCATCGCCGGCATCCTTGACGATCCCGGCTCTTGCAAATCCCTCGCCGGTCTCTTCGACGGCGAGCGCGAAGGACGGCGTCTGCCCGCCGGGCAAAGTCACCTCGACCGGATCGGGGAATTTTCCGGAAAGGAGGGCAAGACAAGCCGCCTTGCTTGCCGCCGCCGCACAGGTTCCCGTGGTCCAGCCACGACGAAGGTTCTTGCCATCCACTTCCATGGCCGTTTCTATAGCCCGACCGGGGCCGAGCGTCACCGGTCAAAGGTCCGCATATGAATGAAAGCATCGAAACTATCGTCGCAGCACCCGTCTTCGAGCCCGGCCATGTCTGGCTCGCCGGCGCCGGCCCCGGCCACCCGCGTTACCTGACGCTGGAAGTCGCCGATGCGATCGGCAAGGCGGACGTGATCGTCCACGACGCGCTAGTCTCCGACGGCGTGCTGTCGCTCGCGACGACCGCCGAACTTGTCTTCGTCGGAAAACGCGGCGGCAAACCCTCCGTCGCCCAGGATGACATTACCGGCCTGCTGATCGAACTCGCCCGCAAGGGCCGGCGTGTTCTGCGGCTGAAGGGCGGCGATCCCTTCGTGTTCGGACGCGGCGGCGAGGAAGCGGAAGCGCTTGCCCGAGAAAACATTCCGTTCCGCATCCTGCCGGGCATGACCTCCGCGCTGGCGGCTCTCGCTTCCGCCAACATTCCCGCGACGATGCGGGGGATGAGCCGCGCGATCACGCTTGCGACCGGCCATGCGGCCGGCAGTCCCGGCGACCTGGACTGGAAGGCGCTGGCGAAAACCGGCGAGCCGATCGTCGTTTATATGGGCGTCAGCACGATCGGCACGATCGCCAGGCTGCTGATCGAAGGTGGGCTATCGCCGGAAACGCCGGTCGCGGTGCTGATGGCGGCGACGACGCCGGACGAACGCTCGCTGATTGCAACGCTTGCGACGGTCGAGGCCGAGGTCGTGCGGCAGAAATTCGCTGCGCCCGCCCTGATCGTCATCGGCCGGATCGTCTCCATGCAGGCCGTCTTGTCGGGGGGCAAGTCATGACGGCGCGCGCGCTCATCATCGGTGCGCCGCGCTCCGGCTCCGGCAAGACCAGCGTCACCATCGGCCTGCTGCGCGCCTTTGCCCGCCGCGGCGTCAAGGTGCGCGGCATCAAGACAGGCCCGGATTATATCGATCCGGGTTTTCACGAGGCCGCGACGCATCGGCCGGGCCTCAACCTCGACAGCTGGGCGATGGCGCCGGACCTGCTGCGGCACCTGGCGCGCGGACAGGCGGAGGATGCCGAGCTGCTTCTGATCGAAAGCGCCATGGGCCTTTTCGACGGCATCGTCAGCGAAGAGAACCGTTCGGGCGCTGCCTCCGATCTTGCCCGGCTGTTCCGCCTGCCCGTGCTGCTGGTGCTGGACGTCTCCGGCCAGTCCCAGACCGCCGGCGTGATCGCCTACGGCTTTGCTCATTATGATCCGACCGTGAAAATCGCCGCCTGCGTGCTCAACCGGGCCGGCAGCGAACGGCACAAGAAGCTGTGCGGCGATGCCATCCAGGCGGCCGGGATTCCCGTGGTCGGCACCGTCCTGCGTGATCCCTCGCTGGTTCTGCCCGAGCGGCATCTCGGCCTGGTGCAGGCGAGCGAACACCCGGAAATGGACGCGCATATCGAGCGGCTGGCCGACGCCATGGAAGCCTCGCTCGACCTCGATGCGATCTACGCCGCCGCAAAGCCCTTCAATATTCCCGGCGGTTCGACGGAAAAATCACTGCGTCCGCCCGGCCAGCGGATCGCGCTGGCGCAGGATGCCGCCTTTACCTTCCTCTACCCGCATCTGATGCGCGAATGGCGCTCCGCCGGTGCAGAGGTTGTTCCCTTCTCGCCCCTGGCCGATGAAGCACCGGCTGCCGGCTGCGACGTCTGCTGGCTGCCGGGCGGATATCCCGAACTGCACGCCGGACGGCTTGCCGCTGCCGAGAATTTCAAGACCGGCCTAATGCGATTTGCGGAAACAAAGCCCGTTCACGGAGAGTGCGGCGGCTATATGGTGCTCGGAGAAACGCTGGAGGATGCCGATGGCGTGACGCACGCCATGACCGGTCTCCTGTCCCACCGCACCAGTTTCGCCAAACGCCGGATGAACCTCGGTTACCGGCAGGCGGAGATCGCCGAGAACAGCCCGCTTGGCGGCAAGGGCGATACGATCCGCGGCCATGAATTCCACTATGCCAGCGTTGTTTCACCGGGAACCGACCAGCCGTTTGCGACGATCGCCGACGGTGGCGGCAAGCCGATCGGTCCGACAGGCGGTCGGAGAGGCATGGTCAGCGGCGCCTTTTTCCACGCGATTGCCCGCGGCTGACCGGCAGCGGCTGAAAGCGCCACAATCGCCGTTCGGCGTCCGCCGCCCGCAAATAATCGAATAGGGCGCAAATCTGTCTTGCGTGTCCCTCGCCAGCTTTTAGTCTGGGCTACTCCGGGCTAGACGCCCTTCAGACGATTGGTTTCGAACAGTAAGGTGTTCCGGTGACGGATTTCGAAAAGACCCGCTCGCTCTTCTATCTGCCGGAAGGCGTGATCTATCTCGACGGCAATTCGCTCGGACCGCTGCCGCTTGCCGCCAGGGAACGCGTCGCCAGGCTGATGGCCGACGAATGGGGCGAACTGCTGATCAAGGGCTGGAACAAGGCCGGCTGGATGGCAATGCCACGGCGGATCGGCGACCGGGTGGCCAAGCTGGTCGGTGCGGCAGAAGGCACGGTCGTCATGGGGGACACCCTGTCCATCAAGGTCTACCAGGCGCTCGCTTCAGCATTGGAACTGGTGCCGGAACGCAAGGTCGTATTGTCCGACAGCGGTAATTTTCCGTCCGACCTCTATATGGCACAGGGCCTGATCGGCTCGCTCGGCAAAGGTCTTGAGCTGAAGATCGTCGAGCCGGAAGGGGTCGAAGCCGCGATCGACGAAACCGTCGCCGTGGTCATGCTGACGGAGGTGGACTACCGCACCGGACGGCTGCACGACATGAAGGCGCTGACCGAAAAGGCGCATGCCGCCGGCGCGATCACCGTCTGGGATCTTGCCCATACGGCCGGGGCCCTGCCGGTCGATCTTTCCGGTGCGAACGCGGATTTTGCGGTCGGCTGCACCTACAAGTACCTGAACGGCGGGCCCGGCGCGCCGGCCTTCATCTATGTCGCGCCGCGCCATGCGGACAAGGTGCGGCCGGCGCTGTCCGGCTGGCTGGGGCACGAACAGCCCTTCGCCTTCGATCTCGGTTATCGTCCGGGCGGCGGCATCGACCGCATGCGGGTCGGCACGCCGCCGATCATCGGGCTTGCCGCCTTCGACGCCGCTCTGGACGCCTGGGACGGCGTCGACATGGGAGACCTGCGCCGCCAGTCGATCAAGCTCTGCGATCTGTTCGTCGCGGAAGTCGAAAGGCGCTGCCCGATGCTGAAGCTCGGTTCCCCCCGGGACGGGATGAAGCGCGGCAGCCAGATTTCCTTCCTGCACGATGAAGGCTACGCGATCATGCAGGCCCTGATCGCGCGCGGCGTGATCGGCGATTTCCGCGCCCCGAACGCCATTCGTTTCGGCTTCACGCCGCTCTATATCGGCGAGGCCGAGGTGTTGGGAGCGGTGGATATCCTCGAAGACATCATGACCAATCGCCTCTGGGACACCACCGAATATAGACAGCGGGCGCTGGTGACCTGAGCGGATGACGGAAGAACGGCCCACATCCCCCCGAAAGCTCTCCAAGGTCGTGCCCTACCGGCTCGCGCGCAGCAACGCGGAAATGATGAAGCTCGTCAGCCTGCTTTGCGAAGCCAACGGTTTCAAGCTGAATATCTGGCGGGTCATGTCCGCGATCGGCACCTATCGATCGATCTCGCCGATGGAGATCGGCAAGCTTACGACAATCGACAAGGCGATGGTGTCGCGTGCCATCCGCGAGCTTGTCGATCGCGACCTGATCGACCGCCGCGCCGACGCACGTGATGCGCGATGGGCCCAGATCCAGCTGACGGCGGCAGGAACGGCCGTCTACGAAAAGATGGTGGCCGGCATCGATGCCCTCGAAAAACACATGTTCGGCGATCTGCCGCCCGAAAAGACTGCAGCCTTCATGGAGATGCTCGAACTGATCGAGCGTCGCGCCAAGTCGGCGCGTGAGATGGTGGAATTGAACGGCAAAGCCGGCTTGGCGCGGCTGCTGGGACATGATGCCGAGTGAGACTTCGGCATTCCCGCCGCGTCCAGGCCGGGCCTTCGTAAGCTTTACATAACCATTATCAGAATTGTTTACAAAGAAACAATCTCCCTGTAAACAAATGGCAGGGCGGGAGGAGATCGCCCGCTTTTGTCCTGGGAGGATCCTATGAAGAACCGGTTTTTTGCTGGGATGGCGCCCGTTGCCGCCCTGTCCATGTCCCTATTTGCAAGCGCTGCGCTGGCCGACATCACGATCGGCGTGACCATATCGTCGACCGGCCCGGGTGCGGCGCTCGGCATTCCGCTCAAGAATTCGGTCGAGCTGTGGCCGACCGAAGTGGGCGGAGAAAAGCTGAAGGTCATCGTTCTCGATGACGCCGGCGACCCGTCCATCGCCACCACCAATGCCCGCCGCTTCGTCAACGACGACAAGGTCGACGTGTTGGTCGGCTCGGCACTGACCCCCGCTTCGATCGCCGTCGCCGGCGTAGCGGCTGAAAGCAGCACGCCGCATCTCGGATGCTCGCCGGTTCCGCCGAACATTTCCAAAGGCAAGTGGACCTTCATCATGCCGCAGGATGCCGGCCTGATCGCCAAGAACCTGTTTGCCAAGATGAAGGCCGACGGGGTCAAGACGGTCGGTTATATCGGCTTCTCGGATAGCTATGGCGACCTGTGGATGGGCCAGTTCAAGGCGATCGGCGAACAATACGGTTTGAAGGTCATCGCCGACGAGCGTTATGCCCGTCCCGACACCTCCGTTTCCGGCCAGGTATTGAAACTCGTTGCCGCCCGTCCGGATGCCGTCTTCGTCGGAGCCTCCGGCACCGGCGCCGCGCTGCCGCAGATCGGCCTGCGCGAACGCGGCTTTACCGGCAAGATCTACCAGACCCATGGCGCCGTGACCTTCGATTTCCTGCGCATCGCCGGCAAGGCTGCCGACAACACGATCTTCGCCTCCGGCCCGGCCATGGCGCCGGAAGCCCTGCCGGATACCGCGGAGACCAAGCCGGAAGGCATGGCCTACGTGACGGCCTACGAAAAGAAGTTCGGTCCCGGCACCCGCACCCAGTTCGGCCCACATATCAACGATGCCATGGCCATCCTGAAGAAAGCCATCCCGGTCGCGCTCAAGAAGGCAAAGCCCGGCACGCCGGAATTCCGCGCGGCTCTCCGTGACGCCATCGAAACCGGCGGCCCGTTCCCGGCAAGCCAGGGCGTCTTCAACTTCAAGGCCGACGATCACCTTGGCCTCGACGACCGCGCCGTCGTGCTGTTCACAGCCAAGAACGGCAAGTTCGAAATCACCAAGTAAAGAGCAACTGAACGAGGCCCGGCGTCCGCGCCGGGCCTTTTTGCAGCGTCTTTTCTGTTATCGGGGGAAATTCTTTGGACGCGATGATTGCGACCTTCCTGATCCAGGATGGTGTCACCAACGGCGCGATCTATGCGCTCCTCGGTCTGGCGCTGGTCCTGCTCTTTTCGGTCACGCGGGTGATCTTCATTCCCCAGGGCGAGTTCGTCGCCTATGGCGCGCTGACGCTGGCGCTTCTCGACGGCGGCAAGGTGCCCGCCACCACCTCGCTTCTCGTCTGTTTTGGAGCGATCGCCTTTCTGTTCGATCTCTGGAGCATGCGCCGCGGCACCGATATCCGCACCTTTCTGCGCAGTCTCGCCCTCAACCTGGTGCTTCCGGGCGTCATCTACGGCATCACCGTGGCGCTTGCGCCGCTCGGCCTTCCCTCTGTCGCAAAAGCCCTGCTGACCATCCTGATCATCACGCCCATGGGCGCCTACATCTACCGGATCGCCTATCGGCCGCTTGCCGATGCTTCCGTGCTCGTCCTGCTGATCGCTTCGATCGGCGTGCATCTCGCCATGATGGGGCTTGGCCTCGTCTTCTTCGGCGCCGAGGGCCTGCGTGCCGAACCGCTCGCGAACGACAACTACACGATCGGCTCGTTGATGGTGAGCGCCCAGAGCCTCTGCATCTACGGTGCGACGATCGCGATCATCGTCGGCCTCTACCTGTTCTTCGAGCGGACGCTGCTCGGCAAGGCTTTGCGCGCCACCGCCGTCAACCGGCTCGGCGCCCGACTGGTCGGCGTTCGCACCCATCTGACCGGCATCACCGCCTTCACGCTGGCCGCCGCGATCGGCGCCGTTTCAGGCGTGCTGATTGGCCCGATCACCACGATCTATTATGACACCGGCTTCCTGATCGGGCTCAAGGGCTTCGTGGCGGCGATCATTGGCGGGCTTGCGAGTTTCCCGATCACCGCGATCGCGGCAATCGGTGTCGGGCTGGTCGAATCCTTCTCTTCCTTCTTTGCCAGCAGCTTCAAGGAAGTCATCGTCTTCGGGCTCATCATTCCCGTTCTGATCTGGCTGTCGCTGAGCGGCAGTTTCCACGAGGAGGAGTGAGCGATGAAGATCGAGCGTTTGCTTCCCGGCCTTGCCGGCATCGTTTTCCTGGCGGTCATCCCTCTCCTGCCGGTGCCGCCGTTCTGGCTGACGATCCTCAACAATATCGGCCTCGCCTCTCTGGTGACGATTGGCCTCGTGCTGCTGACCGGCGTCGGCGGCCTCACCTCGTTCGGCCAAGCGGCCTTCTGCGGTTTCGGCGCCTATACGACTGCCGTGTTGAGCACGAATTACGGCTTTTCGCCCTGGCTGACCCTGCCGCTGTCGCTGATCGTCGGGGCGTTGACCGCCCTGCCGCTCGGCCTCATCACCGTGCGCCTTTCCGGCCATTTCCTGCCGCTCGGCACGATCGCCTGGGGCCTGGCGCTCTATTATCTGTTCGGCAAGATCGACCTCCTCGGCCGTTATGACGGCATTTCCGGCATCCCGCCGGTCGAAGTCGCCGGATATCGTTTCCTGAGCGACGGATCGATCTATTACCTCATCTGGTTCTTCGTGATTGCGGTCGCGATCGGCGCGAAAAACCTGCTCGACTCGCGGATCGGCCGCGGCATCCGGGCACTGCGTGGCGGCGGCCAGGCGGCGGAAGCGTTCGGCGTCAACATCGTCCGCGCCAAGCTCACCGTTTTCGTGTTTGCCGGCGTGGTCGCGGCCCTTTCCGGTTGGCTCTACGCCCATATGCAGCGCTCGGTGAACCCGACGCCGTTCGGGCTCAGCATGGGCATCGAATATCTGCTGATGGCCGTGGTCGGCGGCTCCGGCCATGTCTGGGGGGCAATCTTCGGTGCCAGCATCGTGCTGATCATGAAGGACGTGCTGCAGCGTTTCCTGCCGGACCTGATCGGCACGACCGCCAATCTGGAAATGGTCGTTTTCGGCATCCTGCTGGTGGTGATCCTGCAACTCGCCCGGGACGGCCTCTGGCCATTCGTCTTGAAACTCCTGCCGAAGCGGCCCGGGCGGCCTCTGCCCACCTCCGACGACAAGCTTGCCAAACGAACGCTCGCGCCGGCCGGATCGTCGCTGATCAAGGTGCAGAAGGCGCGAAAAGCCTTCGGTGGCCTGGTGGCGGTCAACGATGTCAGTTTCGAAGTGCGCGCCGGCCAGGTCGTCGGCCTGATCGGGCCGAACGGCGCCGGCAAGAGCACGACCTTCAACCTCATCACCGGCCTCGCTTCATTGACCAGCGGATCGGTTTTCTACGAAGGCCAGCCTATGACCGGCGACAGCCCGCGCGAAGTCGCCAAACACGGCATCGCCCGCACCTTCCAGCACGCAAAGATCCTGCCGGACATGTCGGTGCTGGAAAACGTCGCGCTGGGCGCGCATCTGCGCGGCTCGGCCGGTGTCTTCAGGAGCTTTCTGCGGCTGGAGCGCAGGCAGGAGGCGACGCTGCTGGCCGAAGCCGCCTTCCAGCTCGAACGCGTCGGGCTCGGCGCCTATCGCGACCGGCCGGCCGGCGATCTGGCGCTCGGCCAGATCCGCATCCTCGAAATTGCCCGTGCCCTGTCCGCCGACCCGGCCGTGCTGCTACTCGACGAACCCGCGGCGGGCCTGCGTCACGGTGAAAAACAGGAGCTCGCCAACCTCTTGAAGAAGCTGCGCGAAGAGGGCGTCAGCGTGCTCCTCGTCGAACACGACATGGGCTTCGTCATGGGTCTGGTCGACCATCTCGTGGTGCTCGATTTCGGCACCCTGATCGCCGAAGGCAAGCCGGCGGACGTGCGCAAACATCCGGCGGTCGTCGCCGCCTATTTGGGAGGTGTCGTATGAGCGGAAACCTGCTTGAGCTCTCCGACATCCACGTCTCCTACGGCCGCGCCGAGGTGCTGCACGGCATATCGATGAGCATGAAGCCCGGCAGCATCGTCACCGTGATCGGTGCAAACGGCGCCGGCAAATCGACGCTCCTTAACGCCATCATGGGCATCGTCCCCTCCTCCGGCACGATCGTCTACGACGGCGCGCCGGTGCCGCGCTCGGTCGAAGGCCGCGTCGCCACCGGCCTCTGCCTCGTGCCAGAAAAGCGCGAACTGTTCGCCACCATGTCGGTCGAGGACAATGTCGAGCTCGGCGGATTCCTGCGCAGCGCCGCTGAGCGCGCCGAGACGCGCGAGGACGTCTATACGCGTTTCCCGCGCCTGGCCGAACGCCGCAAGCAGCTGGCCGGCACGCTTTCCGGCGGCGAGCGGCAGATGCTGGCGCTTGGCCGCGCCCTGATGAGCCGGCCGCGCTTGCTGCTGCTCGACGAGCCGAGCCTGGGCCTTGCGCCGAAGATCGTTATCGACATCCTCAACATCGTCTCGGAACTGCGAAAGACCGGTGTCTCGATCCTGCTCGTCGAGCAGAATGCCCGCGCCGCGCTCGAAATCGCCGACGAGGGTTATCTGGTCGAACTCGGCGAAGTCCGCCTTTCCGGTCCGGCAAGCGAAATGGCGGTCAATCCGGCACTGATGGAAAGTTATCTCGGCACCCATTCCTGATGAGGCAACTCGGCCTGACACGGTCGATCAATCGAAACTCTCGACGAGCTTCCGGCGGAATTCGTCCATGCGATAGACCGGGGTGGATGGCAGCGGGATCATGCCCTTCTGCCAGTTCCAGCCGTCGAGGCGTTTCAGGAGGTCCGGATTGCCGGTGACGATATGCATCGGCACGTCACGCGAGGCCCCTTCGTCGGTAACGATCGACGCCGGCTGGTGATCGCCGAGCAGGATGAACAGTGTGTTCTTGCCATAACGTGCCATGTAGGAGCCCAGCGTTTCGAGCGTGTAGTCGATCGAGGTGAGATATTGCGCCCGCACGCGGTTGGGATCGGCCCAGACGACTGAAGGCGGATCGCCGCTTTCCGCCTGCGCATTAAAGACGGCGCCATCGCCGATCCGGTCCCAGTCGACCAACGAGGGAAGCGGTGTCCAGGGTGCGTGGCTGGAGATCAGGGCCATTTCCGCCATGACCGGTTTATGGCCGAGCTCGTCACGTGCCTGCCGCTCCAGCCTCTCGAAGGCCTCGAGCGTGAACTGATCCGGCATCGTCACCCAGTTGAAGGGTTTGCCGCGATAGCCGAGCCCCGCGGCGGCATGGATGCTGTCGTAGCCGAAATAACCGGCTTCCGGCCAGTCGAGCGTGATCGCCGGCATCACCGCCGTGGTGCGCCAGCCGGAGGAACGGAAGAGGTTGTTGAGGCTCGTCCGCTCGCTGGTAATCAGCCGGTCGTAACGACCCTGATTGTCGACCCAGAGACCGGAGAGCAGCGTACCATGCGCCAGCCAGCTGATGCCGCCGACCGTCGGCGAGGTGAGCCAGCCGCTGCGGGCCTGCAGGCCTGCAGCCCCGATCTCCTTCTCCACGGACGTCAGCCGGTTGTCGATGACCGTCGCGTAACGCGGATCTTCGATCGCGCTGCGGCCATAGGATTCGACGAACACCAGCACGACATCGGTGCCGGCAAGCGCCGAGAAATGCGGCCCGGCGGCGACCGGATCCTGCTTCAACTCGCCCTCGAACCGGGCGAGATCGGCAATCGAATCCTTCACCATGGCGATGCGGTTGACGAAATAGGAAGCGGCATCAGCCTCGACGCCGAGGCTGCGTCGATCGTCATTTTGGACTGCAAGCGCCACCAGGCCGATCAACAGAACCGCACCGGAGACGAGAGCGGACTTGCGCCGGGCTCCCCCCGAAAGGCGACGGAAACCGCCAAGCGACCAATAAAGGGCGACGGCGACAACCACCCATGCCAGAAGCCCCGCACAGATGATCCCGACCGCCTTCGTAAGGCCGACGGAACCGCTCAGGAGATTCCAGCCGTCGGTGAGGATCTTGAGGTCAAGATAAGGATTGAACGGTCGCTGGAAGGCGGTGCCGGTGCCAATATCTGCAAGCTTCAGGAACAGCATTGCGGCAAGCAGCAGGGTGACCACCCCGCGCAGAAGGGAAAAACCGAGACCTGCCAGCACGGAAGCCAGCAACGCAACTGCGGCCACTTCCAGCGGAAACCTGATCTCGGAAAAATCGGTAAAGTCGGAAGGAAGCGCCAGGATTGCCGCAACGATCGCCAGCGCGATCGTGATCCTCAGAAATGGCAGTCTATTTGCCTTGCGTTGCGCGATATGCCCTATTCTGTCGATGTCACTCTGGCGAAAGGGCCGAAACTCGTTCATGCGTTGCTCCTGCAAAACCTTCGGCCCATGCGTTTTCTGAAACTTATAGGCTTATCTGCAGCCTTCGCACTTCTCATTGCCGTGATCCTGCGCTTCGATCCGAATCGGATTGTCGCAAGCCTTGCCTCGGCCGATCCGAGCCACGTGGGCGCCGGGCTTCTTCTGGCGCAGGTGCAGATCGTTCTTTCCGCGCTCCGCTGGCGGTTCACGGCGGCGCGGCTGGGCCAGCACCTAGGCGTCGGCCAGGCGATCGGCGATTATTATCTCGGAACGTTGATCAACCAGCTTCTGCCGGGGGGTGTGGCCGGCGATGCCGTGCGCGCCATCCGCAACCGGGCTCATGGTGATGGCGGCTGGAAAGTGCCGGCGCAGGCCGTGATCTTCGAGCGGATCGCCGGACAAGGCGTGTTTTTTCTGATCGCCACCATCGGCGTCATGCTCTGGCCGCTTCTTGGCGGAGCGATGATTCCGGAGGAGCTGCGCCACCTTCTCTCCGGTTTCGCGTTTATCGTCGCCGGGTTGGTCTTCGTGTGTCTGTTGCTACTCCGCTTCCCGCCGCGCCGCATCCGACCTCAGCTTGAAGGGCTGAAGTCCGCGCTGGCGCAGGTCTTCTTGCAGGACGGAGCCTGGATAATGCAGACGCTATTCAGCATCGTCATCGTCGCAAGCTATATCGCAATGTTCATGCTCGCTTCAGCAGCCGTCGGCTCGCCTTTGCCCGCGCTCGCGGCGGTCACCGCAATTCCGCTCTGTCTGCTCACGATGCTGATCCCTGCGACCATTGCCGGCTGGGGCGCCAGGGAGGCGGCAGCGGCGGCGCTCTGGCCGCTCTTCGGTTACCCCGCCTCCAATGGCGTCGCCGCCAGCATCCTCTACGGAATTCTGGCGCTTGTCGGCGCAGCACCCGGGCTGGCGTTCATTTTCGTCGCGCTGCTCAAGAGGCGAAAGCGTTAAAATCGTTAGGGCTTCAGCCGTGCATAGATATCGCCGGAAAACGTCTGGCCGGAAAGACCGGCAATCTCCGCCAGCATCGCGTCGGCGGCAATCCACTCTTGATGGACGAGCCGATGCCGCTCGCCCTCAACCCGGTTGAAGCGATAGGGACCAAGCTTCCGCAGATGCCCGACTGCCCCCTCGGCGATTTCCATCGTCGCGGGGATATACTCGAAGGCGATCAGTGGGATGGAATGATGTAGCCCGGCGATGATATCCGCTTCCGCGCCCTCCACATCAATCTTGCAGAAGGCAGGCAGCCCGTATTCTTCGACCAGCGCATCGAGCGTCGTCATCTCCACACGTTCGACCCTATCCCATGTGACATTGCGAAAACCGGAGGTCTTTCCGACTTTCGAAATCCAGGACGAGGAGATGCTCGTCACGGTCGGGTGGCGGCTGGAAATATGCAGGTCGACATTGCCTGGTTCCTTGCCGACTGCCTTGCGCAACAACGTCAATTCTTCGCCGGCAAAGGATCTGGCGATGAAGTCCGCAAACAACGGCTGCGGCTCCAGCGCGACGATCCTGGCACCGAGCGACAGAAGCGTGCGGCTTCGGCTGCCGGCATGGGCGCCGATATCGAACACCAGATCGCCCTTGCGGATCAGGTCCGCATAAAGCCGCTTTAGTGAAGAACGCCGCCAAGGCTGGCCGTAATAGATCAGCAGCGAGCGCGTGAGGCCAAGGAAAGCGGAAAAATCAGGTCGCGGCATGGTGGTTCTTGCTTGCACTCACCAGGAAGATCACGTCGACGGCGAAGGAATAGGTGAGCGAGGCAAGAGCCCCGGCCGCAAGCAGGGTGGAGACCGGCATCGTAACGACCGGAAACAACATCAGACAGAGCGCCACGCCCTGCACGACGCAGATCGCCTTGCGGCGCATCGAATGAGGCAGTTCGCCCTTGAGCGCCGGAAACACCGCCTGCGCCCCGACATAGGCATAACGCATCAGGCCGATCAGCAGGACCCAAAGTCCCGCCTTGCCCAGCAGCACGGCCGCGAGCGAGAGAAAAAAGATCAGCAGCGCATCCACTTCCATGTCGAAACGGGCACCGAATTGCGAGGCTGTGCCGGTCTGGCGGGCGAGAAAACCGTCGACGCCGTCCAGCGCCAGCGCGAAAGCGATCACGAAGCCGAGCAGCCACAGTGCGCTCTGGTCGAGATCCACGCCGAATTGCGGCGACGCCAGCACCATCCCGGCCAATACTGCCGTGAGCGCGGCACGGATGGTCGTCACGATATTGGCAACGCCAAAACGGCCATGGCTGTGCGCGTGAAGATTGCCGAGCGCGATGGCTGAAATCACTGCATAGACGATGAAGGCGCAGCCGGCCGCGGCCGTATCGATGCCGAGCCAGTCGCCCAGGAAATGCATCGCCGCAACGAGCGCGGCAGCGACGGTCATGGTCACCGCATAGGCATCCAGGGAGAGCAAGCGATAAGCCCTGCGCGCCGCCTGGCGATCCAGCGGCCCGGCATTCATCCAGTCAGCCATCGGACATGCCTTCCTCGTCCCAGGGATGATATGAAACATTCATGACGCTCTCCTCACAGGCACTACATGGAGAAGAATACGGAGCGCAGCAAAGGCCGGATCCGCAAAACCGGTGTCAAATAAACGTGATAGCGATGTCGACCTCTCGCACAACGACTCCCTTGCCGTCATCGTTGAAGCCTCTAGGTCTGGATTGTTGTGGCGTGAAAGGTGTGATGCGTGACAAGGCGTGAGACAGCCCCCAATGCGGCAACGCAAAAGGACGGAAGAGCCCTCTGGATCGAGGAGACAGGCCGTTGCGCGCTTCGGCAGGAGAAATTGCCGGCGGAGTGCGAAGGCGAGGTTGTCGTCCGCACGCTTTATAGCGGCATCAGCCGCGGCACCGAATCGCTGGTCTTCGCCGGACAGGTGCCGGAAAGCGAATACGAGCGCATGCGCGCACCGCATCAGGCAGGCCGGTTTCCCTTCCCGGTGAAATACGGCTATGCCGCCGTCGGAATTGTCGAAGAAGGGCCGGAACGTCTCGTCGGCAGAACTATCTTCTGCCTGCATCCCCATCAGGACCGTTTTCGGGTGCCCGTTTCGGCTATTCACCCGCTTGCCGACGGTTTACCCCCGCACCGTGCCGTGCTGGCTGCCAATATGGAAACCGCGCTCAATATCACCTGGGACGCGAGCATCCAGCCGGGTGACCGCGTGGCCGTTTTCGGCGCCGGCGTCGTCGGGCTTCTGGTCGCCTACCTTGCCTCGCGGATCATCGGCACCGAGGTGGTGATTTCCGATATCGAGCCGGAGCGCGCCGGAACCGCTAAGGCTCTCGGTCTTCGATTTTCGTCTGCCGATGATGTGCCCCATGATTGCGACGTGCTGGTCAATGCTTCCGCTTCGGCCGACGCTCTGGCAACGGCGCTCGATCATGCCGGTTTCGAAGCCCGGGTTATCGAAGCGAGCTGGTATGGAGAAAAGCACGTGGAGATCCCGCTTGGGCATGCTTTTCATGCCAAGCGCCTGTCCATCGTCAGCTCGCAGGTCGCCTCGCTGCCGCCCGGGCGGCGCGCCCGCTGGGACACGAGGCGCCGCATGAGCAAGGCACTCCAGCTTCTCGGCGACGACCGGCTCGACCATCTGATTTCGGGCGAAACACCGTTCGAAACCATCGCCGCCGATTATGCCGACATTATCGGCTCGGCCACCACGCTCTGCCATCGCATCAAATACTGAAGGAAATCCCACATGTTCGCCGTCGAAGTCCGTGATCACATCATGATCGCGCATAGTCTTCCCCGCCCGGTTTTCGGCCCCGCCCAAGGCATGCATGGGGCAACCTTCGTGGTCGACGCCGCCTTCTTCACCAGCGATCTGGACGAGAACGGGCTTGCGGTGGATATCGGGCTGGCGTCCGAGGTGCTGAAGGACGTGCTGGCGCCGCTCAACTATCAGAACCTCGACACGCTGGAGATTTTCGCCGGCAAGGTGACGACGACAGAATTCCTCGCCAAGCACATTTTCGACCGCATCGCCGATGCCATCCGGAACGGCCGGCTCGGTGAGGGCGGTGCGCGCATCCGCAAACTGCGGGTCATGCTGCACGAATCACACACCGCCCGCGGCTGGTTCGAGGCCGAGCTGTGAGCCGCGATCTTGTCCTTGCCTATCCCGGCGACCTCGAAACCCGCACCGGTGGTTATGGCTATGATCGGCGTGTCGTCGCGGCCCTTACCGATCTCGGCTGGAATGTCGAACTGATCTCCCTCGGCGACGGCTTTCCAGATCCGAACGCGAAACAGCTCGACGATGCGGGGCGGATGCTCTCCGGCCTTGCCGATGACAGCCTTGTGTTGGTCGACGGCCTGGCTTTCGGCATGATGGACGAATGGGCCGGGCGCGAAGCGAAACGCCTGAAGATAATGGCGCTCGTGCATCACCCGCTGGCACTGGAGACGGGGCTCGACAGCAAGCAGCAAGAAGCTGCGGCCGCCCGGGAGAAGGCTGCTCTGGCGCACACCCGCGGCGTTATCGTCACATCGCATGCCACCGCTGCGGAACTCGCCGCCAACTACTCCATCCCTGCAGAAAAGATCACGGTCGCCATCCCGGGCATGGATCCGGCGCCGCTGGCCGTCGTTGGCGGCGATCCGCCTCTGATCCTCAGCGTCGGCACGCTGACCCACCGCAAAGGCCACGACATACTGATTTCTTCGCTCGAAAAGCTGCGCGATCTGCGATGGATCTGCCGCATCGTCGGCAGCAAGCTGCTCGTTCCCGGCGTCGCTGCAGAACTCGAACGCCAGGTCGCCCAATCCGGGCTCGGGGGTCGCATCGAGCTCGCCGGCCAGATCGACGACACACGCTCCGAATTTGCCAAGGCCGACATCTTTGCGCTCGCAAGCCGTTATGAAGGTTATGGAATGGTGTTTGCCGAGGCGCTCGCCCAAGGCCTGCCGATCGTCGGCTGCGCGACGGGGGCCGTGCCGGATGTCGTACCGGAAAGCGCCGGCTTTCTCGTGCCCCCGGACGACCCGGGCGCTTTTGCCGCCGCTCTGCGACGGCTGCTGGAGGAGCCCGAAACCCGTATTTCGATGGCCGATGCCGCCGCAATCGCCGGTGCCAAGCTTCCGTCCTGGCGGGATACCGCCGCCGTCATCTCCGATTTTCTGGAACGAGCGTCATGAGCGGCTTCGACAGGGATTGGCTGGCGCTGCGCGAACCTGTGGATGGTCGCGCACGGGACGCGGATTTGCTGGCAGCGACGATCCAATCCCTCCAAAGCGTCTCTGCCCCGACGATCCTCGATATCGGCTGCGGTACCGGCTCGACCTTCCGCGCGCTTTCGCCAAAACTTCAAAAACCGGTGCGGTTTCGGCTTT
This sequence comes from Neorhizobium sp. 05N33, assembly GCF_056397445.1. Lineage (NCBI taxonomy): Bacteria > Pseudomonadati > Pseudomonadota > Alphaproteobacteria > Hyphomicrobiales > Rhizobiaceae > Neorhizobium > Neorhizobium sp. 05N33. The sequence continues at coordinate 67,432 of NZ_JBFTNK010000021.1, forward strand.
TCGACGACGATCAGCGGCTTCTGGACGAAGCCCATCGCTTGCATGGCGAGGCCGTCGAGATTATTCGGGGCGACCTCAACGAGATCGAAACGCTGCCGCTCGCCGATGTCGGCCTCGTGACCGCCTCCGCTCTCTTCGATCTCTGTTCCGAACAGTTCATCCGCCGTTTCGTCGCCCACATTTCACAAAGGGGCGCCAGCCTCTATGCCGCGCTCAACTATGACGGCCGGATGCGCTGGTCGAAACCACACCCGCTTGACGAGACCGTGGTTGCGAACTTCAACGCACACCAGTTGAGCGACAAGGGTTTTGGACTTTCGCTTGGACCCCGGGCGTGGGCGACGCTGGCCGATTGTCTCGGGGAGAGCGGCTACACGGTGACGACGGCTGAAAGCCCATGGGCGATGACCGTAAGCGATCGCGACCTGCAGCGTCTTTTCCTCGACGGTATGGTGCGTGCAGTCTATGAATATGGCCAGCTCGACGAGAGCGAACTCCGCGACTGGGCCGATTTCCGGCGGAAAATGGTCGATCGCGAAGGCAGCCTATGCCAGGTCGGCCATCAGGACATCCTCGCGATCCGCTGAGGCGGCCACCTGCTGCGCTTCAATGCGGAAATTGCAGTCGAATACGATATCCGTGCCGATATTGTAGACCTGAACCTCCGGCCGGCGGGCCTCCGACAACCGGTCGATCGGCGAAAGCCGGATACCCGCGGGGCCCGAGCCGATGATGATCGGCGCGACCGAGACATGCAGCCGGTCGATCAGGTGTGCATCGACGAAGCGGGAAATCGTAGTTGCGCCGCCTTCGACCAAAACGGTCGTCAGGCCGCGTTCGGCGAGCGCGGCAAGAATATCCCGCGGAGCAAGTCCTCCATCCGCCTGGCGCGGCAGCCGGATGGTCCGATACCGGACGTTGCGGAGAGGAACGTCGTCGGCCTGCATGACGTGCACGGGCGCGCCGCCGTCATGCAGCATCTTGGCCCGCTCGGGCATGCGGCCATTGCAATCCACCACGACGCGCACCGGGTTCCTGCCGCTGACGGCACGAACCGAAAGACTGGGATTGTCGGCAACGACCGTCCCGACCCCGATGATCACTGCATCCACCAGCGCCCGGCACCGGTGCAGATGGGCAATCCCATCACAGCCGGACACATCCTGGGCATCGCCGGTCGGCGTTGCGACGCGGCCGTCCAGAGACTGGCCGACCTGGGCCAGAACCAGCGGCCCGCCACGGACCGCGATCGGCCTGTAGAGCGAGAGACCGGAACCATCGACATCGGCGGAGAGCGCCACCGGGCGCAGGGATCCTTCGCGAAGCGAAAGCAGATGCTGCCACAGTTCCTCGGTCATCCTCACTGATCGCATGTCCGCCTCGTCTTCCGGCCGAAAATGAAGAATGCCGGCACCTTCAAAAGGTTCCCCGCCCGCCCATTCTCCCGTGACTGTAATACGGCGAAAAATTTCACCGGATCAACATTCCGTCAATGCTCCGCTGAAAATTGCTGCAGCCTGACCTTGCCCCAAATAAAAAACCGCCGGATCCTTCGACCCGGCGGTTCCTCCGTCCCCTGTATGGGCCCACGTCTGGGATTGGCGTCAGCTGGCGCGGCGCATCTTCTGGGCGACGCGGTTGAGGCTGCCGGCGCCGGCATTGTAGCCGGTGTCCTGGTTGGCGTTGATGCGGAAGCTGCTGATCAGGTTCAAGAGTTCGTCGGTATCGGCGGCAAGCGCCTCGGCCGAGGCGGTCGTCTCTTCCGCCATCGCCGCATTGTGCTGGGTCGCCGCGTCGAGCTGGTTCAGCGACGACGAGATCGAGCGCAGCGTGGTGTCCTGTTCGGAGGCCGAATGGGCGATCTTGCCGACGATGTCGCTCGCCGCCTTCACCTGGTTGGAGATCCG
>NZ_JBFTNK010000022.1:0-67467 GCF_056397445.1 Neorhizobium sp. 05N33
GACGACGGTGACCGGCGTTGAAATGTTCCGCAAGCTGCTCGACCAGGGCCAGGCCGGCGACAACATCGGCGCGCTGATCCGTGGCGTCCAGCGTGACGGCGTCGAGCGTGGCCAGATCCTGTGCAAGCCGGGTTCGGTCAAGCCGCACACGGTGTTCATGGCAGAAGCCTACATCCTGACGAAGGAAGAAGGCGGTCGTCATACACCGTTCTTCACCAACTACCGTCCGCAGTTCTATTTCCGCACGACGGACGTGACGGGCATCGTCGAACTTCCGGAAGGCACGGAAATGGTCATGCCTGGCGACAACGTGACCGTTAAGGTGACGCTGATCAACCCGATCGCGATGGAAGAAAAGCTGCGCTTCGCCATCCGCGAAGGCGGCCGTACCGTCGGCGCCGGCATCGTCGCTTCGATCGTCGAGTAAGTTTTAACGCAGGCGGCCTTGGCCGCTTGCGTATGACACAAAAATGTAGCAAATGGCGCGCGAGCGTGATTTGCCCTCTGCTTCGGGTTCGAGGCAGGTAATGAACAGACAAGGTGGGCCGAAGGCCCGAAGACTGGAAAGGGACGCCGTATTTCGGTGTCCCCTTCGATCTTTGAAACCGGTGGTCCGCCTTAAGGTAAGAGAACAACCCGTGCCCTATTGGGTTGGCACGTGGATAAACAAGACAACAAGGATAACGTCGAATGAACGGCCAAAATATCCGCATTCGCCTGAAGGCGTTCGATCACCGCATTCTCGACGCGTCGACGCGCGAGATCGTGTCGACGGCGAAGCGCACCGGCGCAAGCGTCCGGGGCCCCGTTCCGCTTCCGACCCGCATCGAGAAGTTTACGGTTAACCGGTCCCCCCACATCGACAAGAAGAGCCGCGAGCAGTTCGAGATGCGCACGCATAAGCGCCTTCTCGATATCGTTGACCCGACACCGCAGACGGTGGACGCGCTGATGAAGCTCGACCTCGCCGCTGGTGTCGATGTTGAGATCAAGCTCTGAGACTTCTGTCTCGGGCTGAGTGAGAAGGATTGAACCGATGCGTTCAGGTGTAATTGCACAGAAGGTGGGAATGACGCGCGTCTACAACGACGCAGGCGAGCATGTCCCTGTAACCGTATTGCGGTTGGAAAACTGCCAGGTCGTGGCTCAGCGCACCGTAGACAAGAATGGCTACACTGCCGTTCAGCTGGGTGCCGGCACTGCCAAGGTGAAGAACACCACCAAGGCGCTGCGCGGCCATTTCGCCGTTGCCGAAGTCGAGCCGAAGGCGAAGCTCGTCGAGTTTCGCGTTTCCGAAGACAATCTGATCGACGTCGGCACCGAGCTGACGGCGGGTCACTTCACGGCGGGTCAGCTGGTGGACGTCACCGGTACCTCGATCGGTAAGGGTTTCGCCGGCGCCATGAAGCGCCATAACTTCGGTGGTCTCCGCGCCACGCACGGTGTGTCCGTTTCGCACCGTTCGCATGGTTCGACTGGTAACAACCAGGATCCGGGCAAGGTCTGGAAGGGCAAGCGCATGGCTGGTCACATGGGCCAGACGCGTATCACCACCCAGAACCTCGAAGTCGTTTCCACCGACGAGAACCGTGGCCTGATCCTCGTCAAGGGTGCCGTTCCCGGCTCCAAGGGCGCTTGGATCGTCGTTCGCGATGCCGTCAAGTCGGCCGCGAAGTAAGGGAGCCAAGCACATGGAATTTAACGTCAAGACCCTCGAGGGAAAAGACGCCGGCAAGGTAGCCCTGTCGGACGAGATTTTCGGCCTCGATCCCCGCGAAGACATTCTGGCCCGTATGGTTCGTTGGCAGCTCGCCAAGAAGCAGCAGGGCACGCACAAGACCAAGGGTCGTGCTGAAGTATCCCGCACCGGTGCCAAGATGTACAAGCAGAAGGGTACGGGCCGCGCTCGTCACCATTCGGCTCGCGCTCCGCAGTTCCGCGGCGGCGGCAAGGCTCACGGCCCGGTCGTTCGCAGCCACGAGCATGACCTTCCGAAGAAGGTTCGCGCGCTGGCTCTCCGTCACGCCCTCTCTGCAAAGATGAAGGCTGAAGACATCATCATCGTCGACAACCTGGTTGCCGCCGAAGCAAAGACCAAGGCGCTTGCCGGTTCGTTCGCTTCGCTCGGCCTCACCAACGTGTTGTTCATCGGCGGCGTTGAGCTCGACAGCAATTTCAAGCTCGCAGCCCAGAACATCCCGAACGTCGATGTTCTGCCGGTTCAGGGCATCAATGTTTACGACATCCTGCGTCGCGGCAAGCTGGTGCTTTCCAAGGCCGCGGTGGAAGCTCTAGAGGAGCGTTTCAAGTGACCGACATCCGCCACTATGATGTGATCGTATCTCCCTCGATCACCGAAAAGTCGACGCTGGTATCCGAACAGAACCAGGTCGTCTTCAACGTTGCCAAGACTGCTTCCAAGCCGGAAATCAAGGCTGCCGTAGAGGCGCTTTTCGGTGTGAAGGTCACGGCCGTCAACACGCTTGTCCGTAAGGGCAAGGTGAAGCGGTTCCGCGGCTTCATCGGCAAGCAGAAGGACGTCAAGAAGGCTGTCGTCACCCTGGCCGAAGGTCAGACGATCGACGTCTCCACCGGTCTCTGAGGTATAAGATAATGGCATTGAAAAGCTACAACCCGACGACCCCGAGCCAGCGTCAGCTGGTCATCGTCGACCGGTCCGGCCTCTGGAAGGGTAAGCCCGTCAAGAAGCTCACCGAGGGTCTCTCCAAGAGCGGCGGTCGCAACAACTACGGCCGCATAACCGCCCGCTTCATCGGCGGCGGTCACAAGCGTACCTATCGCCTGGTCGACTTCAAGCGTCGCAAGTTCGACGTCGAAGGCACGGTCGAGCGTCTGGAATACGACCCGAACCGTACGGCCTTCATCGCTCTCGTCACCTATACCGACGGTGAGCAGGCCTACATCCTGGCTCCGCAGCGTCTTGCTGCTGGCGACAAGGTGATCGCGTCCGAAAAGGCCGTCGACGTAAAGCCCGGCAACACTATGCCGCTGCAGTACATCCCGGTCGGCTCGATCGTTCACAACGTCGAGATGAAGCCGGGCAAGGGTGGCCAGATGGCTCGTTCCGCCGGCACCTACGTTCAGCTCGTCGGCCGCGATGCCGGTATGGCGATCCTGCGCCTGAACTCCGGCGAACAGCGCCTCGTACCGGGCTCCTGCCTGGCTTCGATCGGTGCTGTATCCAACCCGGATCACGGCAACATCAACGACGGCAAGGCCGGTCGTACCGTCTGGCGCGGCAAGCGTCCGCATAACCGCGGCGTCGTCATGAACCCGGTCGACCATCCGCACGGCGGTGGTGAAGGCCGCACCTCGGGCGGCCGTCATCCGGTCAGCCCCTGGGGCAAGCCGACCAAGGGCAAGCGCACACGTTCGAACAAGTCCACGGACAAGTTCATCATGCGTTCGCGCCACCAGCGCAAGAAGTAAGAGAGGAAGTCACTAATGGCTCGTTCAGTATGGAAAGGTCCGTTTGTTGACGGCTATCTTCTCAAGAAGGCTGAGAAGGTGCGCGAAGGCGGACGGAGTGAAGTAATCAAGATGTGGACCCGTAGGTCCACCATCCTGCCGCAGTTCGTTGGCTTGACGTTCGGCGTCTACAACGGCAGCAAGCACATTCCGGTCAGCGTCAACGAAGACATGGTCGGACACAAGTTCGGTGAATTCGCTCCCACCCGTACCTATTACGGTCACGGCGCGGACAAGAAGGCGAAGAGGAAGTAATCATGGCGAAGGCTAAGACCGAACGCCGGCTGAAGGATAACGAGGCGCAGGCAGTTGCGCGTACGCTCCGCGTCAGCCCCCAGAAGCTGAACCTCGTTGCCGCCATGATCCGTGGCAAGAAGGTAGAACGCGCGCTTGCAGAACTCGAATTCTCGCGCAAGCGCATCGCCGGCACGGTGAGGAAGACCCTCGAGTCTGCAATCGCCAATGCCGAAAACAACCATGACCTCGACGTCGACGCGTTGATCGTATCGGAAGCCTATGTAGGCAAGTCGATCGTGATGAAGCGCTTCCACGCTCGCGGCCGCGGCCGTGCATCGCGGATCGAGAAGCCTTTCTCGCATCTGACGATCGTCGTTCGCGAAGTCGAGGAAAAAGGGGAGGCTGCATAATGGGCCAGAAAATTAATCCGATCGGTTTCCGCCTCGGCATTAACCGCACCTGGGACAGCCGTTGGTTCGCCGACAACGCGGAATACGGTCAGCTCCTCCATGAGGACCTGAAGATCCGCGCCTACCTGATGTCGGAACTGAAGCAGGCCGGTATCGCCAAGGTGGTCATCGAGCGTCCGCACAAGAAGTGCCGCGTCACGATCCACTCGGCTCGCCCGGGCCTGATCATCGGCAAGAAGGGCGCTGACATCGAGAAGCTTCGCAAGAAGATCGCGACGATGACCAATTCGGAAACGCATCTCAACATCGTTGAAGTGCGCAAGCCGGAAATCGACTCGACGCTCGTCGCCCAGTCGATCGCCCAGCAGCTCGAGCGTCGCGTGGCCTTCCGCCGTGCGATGAAGCGTGCCGTTCAGTCGGCTATGCGTCTCGGCGCAGAAGGCATCAAGATCACCTGCGCCGGCCGTCTCGGCGGTGCTGAAATCGCCCGTACCGAATGGTACCGCGAAGGTCGCGTTCCGCTTCATACGCTGCGTGCAGACATCGACTACGGTACGGCTGAAGCCGAAACCGCATTCGGTATCTGCGGCATCAAGGTCTGGATCTTCAAGGGCGAAATCCTTGAGCACGATCCGATGGCTTCTGAACGTCGCGCCATGGAAGGCGATGCACAGGGTCCCGCAAGCCGCGAACGCGGCGATCGTGGTGACCGTGGTGATCGCCGCCGCGAAAACGCTTGATCAACGCTGGCGAAAGATAAGCTCGGAGAAGTAAGAAAATGTTGCAGCCAAAGCGTACCAAGTACCGCAAGCAGTTCAAGGGTCGCATCAAGGGTGTGGCCAAGGGCGGCTTCGACCTGGCCTTCGGTGAATTTGGTCTGAAGTCCCAGGAACCCAACCGCGTCAACGCCCGCGAGATCGAAGCGGCCCGCCGCGCGATCACCCGCGCGATGAAACGCGCCGGCCGTGTCTGGATCCGCGTGTTCCCGGACGTTCCGGTCACCGCAAAGCCGACCGAAGTCCGCATGGGTAAGGGTAAGGGCGGCGTCGAATACTGGGCCTGCAAGGTCAAGCCCGGCCGCATGATGTTCGAGATCGACGGTGTTTCCGAGGAGCTCGCCCGCGAGGCGCTTCGTCTCGGTGCTGCCAAGCTCTCGGTCAAGACGCGCTTCGTACAGCGCATCGCAGAGTAAGGAGCAAGGCACATGAAAGCCGAAGACGTTCGCGGCCTCACGGCCGACCAGCTCAAGGACAAGCTCGCCGACCTGAAGAAGGAGCAGTTCAACCTGCGCTTCCAGAAGGCCACCGGCCAGCTCGAGAAGTCCTCGCGCATCACCGAAGTTCGCAAGGACATCGCCCGCGTGAAAACCATTGCCCGCCAGAAGGCGGCAGAAGCCAAGGCCTAAGGAAAAATAATATGCCGAAACGCATTCTGCAGGGCGTCGTAGTTTCCGACAAGAACGAGAAGACCGTTGTTGTCCGGGTCGAGCGCCGCTTCGCGCATCCGCTGCTTCAGAAGACGGTCCGCCGTTCCAAGAAGTACAAGGCGCATGACGAGAACAACCAGTACAAGGTAGGTGATGTCGTTTCCATCGAGGAATGCGCACCGATCTCCAAGGACAAGACCTGGACGGTCGTTTCCGCCCAGGCTTAATTTGCTTCGGACCTGCGTCTGGGCCTTGCGCCCGGCGTAGAATCCTGTAAGAAGCACCCCACTGGCGCAGGACGCTCGGAAACGAGCGTTCTTTTGCTTTGAGCGCAGGGAAGGTCCTTTTAAGGAAACCACCTTGGCAAGACCCACCCGCGCACAATGAGATTCTGTCCATAAGCCGAAACGGGGCGTCTTTGACGCCCGGTCGTTTCGGTCATTAGAAAAAGGCGACCTGACATGATTCAGATGCAAACAAACCTCGACGTGGCGGATAATTCCGGCGCACGTCGTGTCATGTGCATCAAGGTGCTGGGCGGCTCCAAGCGCAAGTACGCTTCCATCGGCGACATCATTGTCGTTTCGATCAAGGAAGCCATCCCGCGCGGCCGCGTCAAGAAGGGTGACGTGATGAAGGCGGTTGTTGTGCGTACCGCCAAGGACATCCGTCGTCCGGACGGCAGCGTCATCCGCTTCGACAACAACGCAGCGGTCCTCATCGACAACAAGAAAGAGCCGATCGGCACCCGTATCTTCGGACCGGTTCCGCGCGAACTTCGCGCCAAGAACCACATGAAGATCATCTCGCTGGCTCCGGAAGTACTGTAAGGAGCTCATGCGATGAACAAGATCAAGAAGGGCGACAGCGTCGTCGTACTCGCCGGCAAGGACAAGGGCCGTACCGGCGAAGTCCTTCAGGTTATGCCGAAGGAAGACCGCGCCGTCGTGCGTGGCATCAACATGGTGAAGCGCCACCAGCGTCAGTCTCAGACGCAGGAAGCTGGCATCATCAACAAGGAAGCGTCCATTCACCTGTCGAACATCGCGATCGCCGCGAAAGACGGCAAGCCGACCCGCGTTGGCTTCTCCGTCGTCGACGGCAAGAAGGTGCGTGTAGCCAAGCGTACGGGAGATGTGATCGATGGCTGAGGCAAAGTATGAGCCGCGGCTCAAGGCGGAATACAATTCCCGCATCCGCGCCGCGCTGAAGGAGCAGTTCTCCTTCGCAAACGACATGATGATCCCCAAGCTGGACAAGATCGTCATCAACATGGGTGTTGGCGAAGCGACGGCTGACTCGAAGAAGCCTTCCGTGGCTGCTGCCGACCTGGCTGCCATCGCTGGCCAGAAGCCGGTGATCACCAAGGCACGGAATTCCATCGCGGGCTTCAAGGTTCGCGAATTCATGCCGATCGGTGCCAAGGTCACGCTTCGCGGCGCCCGCATGTACGAATTCCTGGACCGTCTGATCAACATCGCGCTCCCGCGCGTTCGCGACTTTCGCGGCCTGAACCCGAAAAGCTTTGACGGCCGTGGCAACTTCGCCATGGGCATCAAGGAACACATTGTGTTCCCAGAGATCAACTACGACAAGGTTGATCAGATGTGGGGCATGGACATCATCGTTTGCACGACGGCTACCAAGGACGACGAAGCACGGGCTCTCTTGAAAGAGTTCAACTTCCCGTTCCGCCAGTAACCGTAACGACGAGCGTTTAGAAGGAACTCCCATATGGCGAAAACCAGCGCAGTTGAAAAGAACAAGCGCCGCCGCAAGACAGTTGCCAACCAGGCCGCCAAGCGTGCGACCCTGAAGGCAACCATCATGAACCAGGAACTTTCGATCGAAGAACGGTTCAAGGCAACTTTGAAGCTCGCTTCTCTGCCGCGCGATGGCTCGAAGACGCGTATCCGCAACCGTTGCGAAGTCACCGGTCGCCCGCGCGCTTTCTATCGCAAGCTCAGGATGTCGCGTATCGCGCTTCGTGAGCTCGGCAATCTCGGCAAGGTGCCGGGCATCGTCAAGTCGAGCTGGTAAGGAGATCGTTAGATGACCATGACTGATCCCTTGGGCGATATGCTCACCCGTATCCGCAACGGCGCAGCCCGCCGCAAGTCGACCGTTTCCACGCCTGCTTCCAAGCTGCGTGCACGCGTTCTCGACGTCCTGCAGGCTGAAGGCTATATCCGCGGTTATTCGGAAATCGACTTCGGTAACGGCAAGGCCGAGATCGAAATCGAACTCAAGTACTACGAAGGCGCGTCGGTGATCCGTGAGATCGGCCGCGTGTCCAAGCCGGGCCGCCGGGTCTATGTCTCGGTAAAGTCCATTCCGCAGGTCGCGAACGGCCTCGGCATCACCATCCTTTCGACTCCGAAGGGCGTGATGGCCGATCACCAGGCTCGCGAACAGAACGTTGGTGGCGAGGTTCTCTGCTCTGTCTTCTAAGGCAGGGTAGGGGAACTCCATAGCGAACAGACAGGATTGAAACATGTCTCGTATCGGTAAAAAGCCCGTTCAGGTTCCTGCAGGGATCACGGCCACTGTTGATGGCCAGAAAGTGACTGCCAAGGGCCCGAAGGGTGAGCTTTTCTTCGTCGCAAACGACGAAATCAAGCTGGAACTCGAAAACAATGCTGTCTCGGTGACCCCGGTCAACGACAGCAAGGATGCTCGTTCGAAGTGGGGCATGTCCCGCACGATGATCGAAAACATCTTCAAGGGTGTGAAGGACGGTTTCGAGCGCAAGCTTGAAATCAACGGCGTCGGTTACCGCGCATCGCTGCAGGGCAAGAACCTGCAGCTGGCACTCGGTTTTTCCCACGACGTGGTCTACCAGACCCCGGAAGGCATCACCATTGCCGTGCCGAAGCCGACGGAAATCGTCGTCACCGGCATCAATAAACAGCAGGTCGGTCAGGTTGCCGCGGAAATCCGCGAATACCGCGGTCCAGAGCCCTACAAGGGCAAAGGCGTCAAGTACGCTGAGGAACGGATCGTCCGCAAGGAAGGCAAGAAGAAGTAAGGACGACGGATCATGGCTACCAGAAAAGAAGCACTCACCAAGCGTGCGAGCCGTGTTCGCCGCCAGATCAAGAAGGTCGCAAATGGCCGTCCGCGTCTGTCGGTTCACCGTTCGTCCAAGAACATCTATGTCCAGGTCATCGATGACGTGGCCGGCCGCACGCTTGCTGCCGCCTCCACCCTCGATGCCGGTCTGCGCACGTCGCTGAAGACCGGTGCTGACGTTGCGGCTGCTGCCGCTGTCGGCAGGCTGGTTGCAGAACGCGCCACCAAGGCCGGCGTGACGGAAGTCGTGTTTGATCGCGGCGCCTTCATCTATCACGGCCGTATCAAGGCCCTGGCCGAAGCTGCCCGCGAAGGCGGCCTGAGCTTCTAAGAATTTTCGCCCGCATCCCTGAAATAGGGGAGGCGGGCGAAATGCGGTTCGCCGCACTCATAAGTCGTTCCATCCTAGTCCTTCGTGGGCAGGGGATGGTTGGCTCCCGGAAATTGCCCATTGCACCCGGAAAAGAAAAAGGAAAAGAACAATGGCACAAGAAAGAAGAGGCCAGCGCGAAGATCGCCAGAGCCGCGAAGAGCGCGATAGCGAGTTCGTCGACAAGCTGGTCGCGATCAACCGCGTCGCCAAGGTCGTCAAGGGCGGCCGTCGTTTTGGTTTTGCAGCCCTCGTCGTCGTCGGCGACCAGAAGGGCCGCGTCGGCTTCGGCCATGGCAAGGCACGCGAAGTGCCGGAAGCCATCCGCAAGGCGACCGAAAGCGCAAAGCGCGATCTGATCTTCGTTCCCCTGCGTGATGGCCGTACGCTGCATCACGATGTCAACGGCCGCCACGGCGCCGGCAAGGTTCTGCTGCGCTCGGCCAAGGCTGGTACCGGCATCATCGCCGGCGGCCCGATGCGCGCCGTATTCGAAACGCTCGGCGTCCATGACGTCGTCGCCAAGTCGACCGGTTCGTCGAACCCGTACAACATGGTTCGCGCAACGTTCGACGCCCTGAAGCATCAGGTGCATCCGAAGGACGTAGCAGCTCAGCGCGGCATCAAGTATGCAACGCTGCAGACTCGCCGCGCCGCTTCCGGCAATGCGCAGGAAGAATAAGGAGAGCGATAATGGCCAAGAAAGCCACTCAGGCAGAAGCCAAGAAGACGGTTACGGTCGAGCAGACCGGTAGCCCCATCCGCCGCCCGGCCGTCCAGCGTCAGACGCTGATCGGTCTCGGCCTCAACAAGATGCACCGGACCCGTACGCTGGAAGATACTCCTTCCGTTCGTGGCATGATCCGGGCTGTCCAGCATCTCGTTCGCGTCGTCGACGAGAAGTGAGACGGAGGAATTGACCATGAAACTGAATGAGATCAAGGACAACGAAGGCTCTTCCAAGGACCGTATCCGCGTAGGTCGCGGTATCGGCTCGGGCAAGGGCAAGACCGGTGGTCGCGGCGTGAAGGGTCAGAAGGCCCGTTCCGGCGTCGCCATCAAGGGCTTCGAAGGCGGCCAGATGCCGATCTATCGTCGCCTGCCGAAGCGCGGCTTCACCAACATCTTCAAGACTGACTACGCCGTCGTTTCGCTCGGCCGTATCCAGACCGCGATTGATGCCAAGAAGCTCGACCCGAAGGCAACGATCGATGCCGCCGCCCTCAAGGCTGCCGGCGTCATCCGTCGCCCCAAGGACGGCGTTCGCCTCCTCGCCGACGGCGAGCTGACGACCAAGGTTTCGATCGAAGTTGCCGGCGCCTCCAAGGCTGCCGTCGAAAAGATCGAGAAGGCCGGCGCTTCGATCAAGCTGCTCGTCGTAGCCGAAGCAGCAGCCGAATAAATCGTTTAGAAATCGCCCGGTTTGTGCTTCACACCGGGCGATTTTATCTCCATATGTGAGCCTCACGATCCCGAAGCGATCCTGTTGGTCGCCTGACCGGGATCATACGGAAAACAGGGTGAGGCATCCGATTGCATTGGCAATCTCGCGCGCCCGGTTTTTGTGAACCTGAATTTTTAGACTGCTTTCCGGACCTGGCATTTCCCCCGCCGCCGGAGAATTGGTCGGGCGGAGAATTGCATGGCTTCTGCAGCGGAACAACTTGCCTCCAATCTGAATTTTGCGACCTTCGCCAAGGCGGAGGATCTCAAGAAGCGGCTTTGGTTCACCCTTGCGGCACTTCTCGTGTATCGCCTCGGCACCCATATCCCGCTTCCGGGCTTGAACCCCGAAGCCTATGCGCAGGCCTTCCGCGGCCAGGCTGGCGGCATCCTCGGACTTTTCAACATGTTTTCGGGCGGTGCAGTGGAGCGCATGGCGATCTTCGCGCTCGGGATCATGCCCTATATTTCCGCATCGATCATCGTGCAGCTGATGACCTCGGTCGTCCCTTCGCTTGAAAACCTCAAGAAGGAAGGCGAAGCCGGCCGCAAGATCATCAACCAGTATACCCGCTACGGAACGGTGCTGCTCGGCACGCTGCAGGCCTATGGCATCGCGGCCGGCCTCGAAAGTGGCCAGGGCCTGGTGGTCGATCCGGGCTGGTTCTTCAAGCTTTCGACGGTCGTCACGCTGCTGGGCGGCACCATGTTTCTGATGTGGCTCGGTGAGCAGATTACGTCGCGCGGCATCGGCAACGGCATTTCGCTGATCATTTTCTCCGGCATTGCCGCCGGCCTGCCGACGGCGCTTGCCGGCACGCTGGAACTCGGTCGCACCGGCGCTCTGCCGACCGCACTGATTCTCACTGTGCTGGTCGTCGCCATCGGCGTTATCGCGCTGATCGTCTTCGTCGAACGCGCCCAGCGCCGCCTTTTGATCCAGTATCCGAAGCGCCAGGTCGGCAACCGCATGTTCCAAGGCGATACGTCGCACCTGCCGCTGAAGCTCAACACTTCGGGCGTCATCCCGGCGATCTTCGCCTCCTCGCTGCTGCTTCTGCCGGCGACTGCCGCCGGCTTTGCCGGCAATTCCGGTCTGCCGGGCTGGGCGACGATGATCATCTCGGCGCTCGGCCACGGCCAGCCGCTGTTCATGCTGTTCTACGGCCTGCTGATCGCCTTCTTTGCCTTCTTCTACACGGCGATCGTCTTCAATCCGAAGGATACCGCCGATAATCTGAAAAAGCATGGCGGCTTCATTCCGGGTATCCGTCCTGGCGAGCGCACCGCCGAATACATCGATTACGTGCTGACCCGAATCACGGTCATCGGCGCGGTCTACCTTGTCTTCGTCTGCATCCTGCCGGAATTCCTGGTGGCCCGCACCGGCGTGCCATTAGCCCTTGGTGGGACTTCGCTTTTGATTGTTGTCAGTGTAACCCTCGATACGGTAGCACAGATTCAGGGGCACCTCATTGCGCAGCAGTATGAGGGTCTGATCAAGAAGTCGAAACTGCGCGGAGGAAAGAGGGGACGATGAGATTGATTCTTTTAGGGCCGCCGGGTGCGGGGAAGGGGACCCAGGCCCAGCGGATCGTGGAGAAGCACGGTATCCCGCAGCTCTCCACGGGCGATATGCTGCGTGCGGCGGTGGCCGCGGAGACGGAAGTCGGCAAGCGCGCCAAGGCCGTCATGGACGCCGGCAACCTTGTCTCCGACGAAATCGTCAATGCGATTGTCTCCGAGCGTATAGACCAGCCCGACTGCGCCAATGGCTTCATCCTGGATGGCTTCCCGCGCACGCTCGTGCAGGCGGACGCGACCGAGGCGATGCTGAAGGCCAAGGGTCTTGATCTTTCGGTCGTCATCGAACTGCGTGTCGACGACAAGGAACTCGTGCGTCGCGTCTCCGGCCGTTATTCCTGCGCCCAGTGTGGCACGGTCTACCACGACACGGACAAGAAGCCGTCCCAGGAAGGTGTCTGCGACAAATGCGGTTCGACGCATTTCAAGCGCCGTCCGGACGACAATGCCGAGACCATGACCAAGCGCCTCGAGGTCTACTACAAGGAAACCTCGCCGCTGATCGGTTATTACCATGCCAAGGGCAAGCTTAAGGCTGTCGATGGCATGGCGGACATGGACAAAGTCACGTCCGATATCGAAAATATCCTGGCGGCTCTTTGAGCCGTCATCGATCTGTTAAAGAATCTTGGGCGGAGCGGTTGCATTTCAGCACTGATTCCGTTAAACACCGCGCCAACTCGCGACAGCTTTAGCGATCGGCGCGGATTTCCCGCAAGGACATCCGAGACCGGTCGTTTTGACCTGTTCCGTATGGTGTTTGAACTGGCGGCCATAGATCTGGCTGCTTTCATGGAAGAAGTACCACTTGCCGGATGGCAACTGGAACAAGGAGAATAGGCGTGGCACGTATCGCTGGCGTCAACATCCCGACTGCGAAGCGCGTTGTCATCGCGCTGACCTACATTCACGGGATCGGCCCGAAATTCGCATCGGAAATCATGGAGAAGGTCGGTCTTCCGGCTGAAAAGCGCGTCCATCAGTTGACGGACTCGGAAATCCTTCAGATTCGCGAAACCATCGACCGCGACTATCAGGTCGAAGGTGACCTTCGTCGCGAAACCGCGATGAACATCAAGCGTCTGATGGACCTCGGCTGCTATCGCGGCCTGCGTCATCGCCGTGGCCTTCCGGTCCGCGGTCAGCGCACGCACACCAATGCCCGCACCCGCAAGGGTCCGGCAAAGGCGATCGCTGGTAAGAAGAAGTAATTTTCAAGTGAGCAGTGATTGGTGAGCGGTGATTAGTCCCGCTCATTAACGACTAACGACTGCTCACTTGAGGTGGAGCCGCTGGAATTACGGCGGTGCAGAGATCAACGAAAGGGATAAAATGGCCAAGGAAGCCACCCGCGTCCGTAGACGCGAGCGTAAAAATATCACGTCGGGCGTTGCCCACGTCAATTCCACCTTCAACAACACGATGATCACCATCACCGACGCGCAGGGCAATGCAATTGCCTGGTCGTCCGCTGGTGCAAAGGGCTTCAAGGGTTCGCGCAAGTCGACCCCGTTCGCAGCCCAGATCGCTGCCGAAGACTGCGCCAAGAAGGCTCAGGAACATGGCATGAAGTCGCTGGAAGTCGAAGTCTGCGGCCCGGGTTCCGGCCGTGAATCGGCTCTGCGCGCTCTGCAGGCTGCCGGCTTCATGATCACCTCGATCCGCGACGTGACCCCGATCCCGCACAACGGCTGCCGCCCGCGCAAGAAGCGCCGCGTCTGATCGTCGGAAAGCGAAGGGGCTACCGGCGGGTGGCCTCTGTCTGAACTCGGGAATAGCCGCCTGACCCTCCCTGGAGGTTCGGCGGCTTTACCCATATCGCCGATGGACATCGTTTCGATCGGTGCTCCTCATGCTCGGTTGCCACGATTGGATGGTGGCAACGAACGGAAGGTATTTAGTGATGATCCAGAAGAACTGGCAGGAACTGATCAAGCCGAACAAGGTGGAATTCTCCTCCTCCGGCCGTACCAAGGTAACCCTGGTTGCCGAACCTCTCGAGCGCGGCTTCGGCCTGACGCTCGGCAATGCGCTTCGTCGCGTGCTTCTGTCGTCTCTGCGCGGTGCGGCTGTGACCGCCGTGCAGATCGACGGCGTATTGCATGAGTTCTCCTCGATCCCGGGCGTCCGGGAAGACGTGACGGACATCGTGCTCAACATCAAGGAAATCGCCATCAAGATGGATGGCGACGACGCAAAGCGCATGGTCGTGCGCAAGCAGGGCCCGGGCTCGGTAACCGCCGGCGACATCCAGACGGTTGGCGATATCGAGATCCTCAACCCGCACCATGTCATCTGCACCCTCGACGAGGGCGCCGAGATTCGCATGGAATTCACGGTCAACAACGGCAAGGGCTACGTTCCTGCCGATCGCAACCGTGCCGAAGATGCTCCGATCGGCTTGATCCCGGTCGACAGCCTCTATTCGCCGGTCAAGAAAGTGTCCTACAAGGTGGAAAACACCCGCGAAGGTCAGGTTCTCGACTACGACAAGCTGACCATGACCATCGACACCGATGGCTCGGTCACGGGTGAAGACGCCGTTGCCTTCGCTGCTCGCATCCTTCAGGACCAGCTCTCGGTCTTCGTCAACTTCGACGAACCGCAGAAGGACGTCGAAGAAGAATCGGTTACCGAACTCGCGTTCAACCCGGCGCTTCTCAAGAAGGTGGACGAACTGGAACTTTCGGTCCGTTCGGCCAACTGCCTGAAGAACGACAACATCGTTTATATCGGCGACCTCATCCAGAAGACCGAGGCGGAAATGCTGCGCACTCCGAATTTTGGTCGCAAGTCGCTGAACGAGATCAAGGAAGTTCTGGCATCCATGGGCCTCCATCTGGGTATGGAAGTTCCCGCCTGGCCGCCGGAAAACATCGAAGATCTCGCCAAGCGTTACGAAGACCAGTACTGAAATCAACAAAGGCAGGTTTTGACTGCCTTTCCCCGTCAAACAGCGGGCCTCTGATCGAAAGAGATGAGTGCCCGTATGTGCCAGGAAACGGCAGGCCCGAAAATAGATGGGTACCTGCATTAAAGGAGAATAGCCATGCGCCACGGAGTAGCCGGCCGCAAGCTCAACCGTACCGCCAGCCACCGCAAGGCGATGTTCGCCAACATGGCGGCTTCGCTCATCACTCACGAGCAGATCGTCACGACCCTTCCGAAGGCGAAGGAAATCCGTCCGATCGTTGAAAAGCTTGTCACCCTCGGCAAGCGCGGCGACCTGCACGCTCGTCGTCAGGCGATCTCGCAGATCCAGGACCAGGACGCTGTCAAGAAGCTGTTCGACGCCATCGCTTCGCGTTACGCAACCCGCAACGGCGGTTACCTGCGTATCATGAAGGCCGGCTTCCGCCAGGGCGACAACGCCGCCATGGCCGTCATCGAGTTCGTTGAACGCGATGTCGACGCCAAGGGCGCAGCCGACAAGGCTCGTGTTGCTGCTGAAGCAGACGCTGCCGAAGCCGCATAATTTTCCGCATCGTCGGAATTGAAAAAGCCGGGTGGAGACGCCCGGCTTTTTCGCGTTTCCGGCCAACTATGGTGGCGACCTTACCGATCGATCGAACGGCTTGACCTGCGTCAAGAGCTCACCCGGCCAAAGCGATAGGGTCTCGGCATTGAGACAAGATCGTGAGGTACGAAAATGGTTGAGCATGTAGTTTTTGAAAATGCGAAAGACGAACTCGTCATTCCCGCTTTGGCCCCTGTCTATGAGAAGCTGGCGCAGCCCATGGCCTGGAGCATATTCCGGCTGGCGGTCGGCGGTATGCTGGTGATCGAGGGGTGGCCGAAGATCATTGCGCCGCTGGCGCAGGTAGGCTTCGTCGAAAATATCGGCATGTATCCGGGCTGGTTCTGGTCGCCCTTCCTGGCCGCCCTGCAATTCTTCGGCGGCATGTTCATCGCAGCCGGCCTGTTCACCCGCCCCATTGCGCTCGCCAACGGCGTGATGCTGGCCATGACCCTCTGGTTCCACGTCACCCATCCCTATGGCGACGCTTTCCTGACCCCGGCCGGCATTGAGGCGCTGAAGGCCGGCGGCCAGCTGTTGTTCACGCCGCAGGCATTGGCGCGGCTGAAGGATGGCGGTCACATCTTCCTGGAACAGGTTCAGAGCAAGGCAGAACTGGCTTCGCTGTTCTGGACAGGCGGCGCCTTCCTTTACGCCGCCTTTGGAGGAGGATACCTGTCGCTCGACAGGCTGCTGTTCCGCAAGCATTTCTGAACGGGCCTCAAAGACCTTGAACATGACAGGAGCCGGATCGATGGATCCGGCTCCTTGCGTTGAGGGGGCATCCGTTAAAATGCCGAGGCGCTCGATCCGCCCTTCGCGTCAGCTGTTCTGCCTTGCCCTCTGCGAGGCCACGGGTTTTACCGGTTTGTTATTGGTCCTTTTCCAATTCAGGACCGGCCGTCTGAAGGATCGATAGGCCAGCAGCAGGGCAATCAACCCGATATGGATGAACGGCACCAATGTCACGGATTTGACCGCCAGCGCATAGTGGAGCGCCCCGCCGGCGGCGATCAGGTAGATCAGCTTGTGCAGCTTGTTCCAGCCCTGGGCGAGCTTGCGGATCGACCAGTTGTTGGAGGTGACCGCAAGCGGGATCAGCATCAGCAGGCAGGCAAAGCCGATGGTGATATAGGGCCGTTTGGCGATATCGCCGCCGACTGCGCCTAGATCGAAGCGCAGGTCGAGCGACACGTAGACCGAAAAATGCAGGAGCACGTAATAGAAAGCGATCAGCCCGAGCGCTCGGCGATAACGGATCCAGTTGATGCCGGCGAGATCGCGCAGCGGCGTGATCGCAAGCGTCGCGATGATGAACCGCAGTGCCCAGATGCCGAGCTGATGTTCGAACTCCTTGGTCGGATTGAAGCCGAGGCCACCGGTCAACCCGAGGTAAAAGTACCAGGCAGCCGGAACGAGACCGATGACGTAAAGTGCCCAGACGCTTGCCTTGTGATAGCGGCGGGGCAGGGTAGGAAAGCTCGCCATCCTCAATAATTCGCCTTCAGGTCGAGACCGTCATAGAGGCTCGCCACCTGATCAGCGTAGCCGTTGAAGGGCAGCGTGGGGCGGCGGTTGGCGCCGAAGAAGCCGCCTTCGCCGATCCGCTGTTCCGTCGCCTGGCTCCAGCGCGGGTGATCGACTGCCGGATTGACGTTGGAATAGAAGCCGTATTCGCGTGCGTTGGCATTCTTCCAGGTGGTTTGCGGCTGCTTCTCGACCAGCGAAATCTTGACGATCGACTTGATGCTCTTGAAACCGTATTTCCATGGCACGACGAGCCGGATCGGCGCCCCGTTGGGGTTCGGCAGCGTCTCTCCGTAAAGGCCGACCGCGAGGATCGCCAGCGGATGGCGCGCCTCGTCAAGCCGCAGGCCTTCGACATAGGGCCAAGGCAGTGCCTGGAAAAAGCCCTTCTGGCCCGGCATTTGCTCCGGCCGCACCACGGTTTCGAACGCGACGTATTTTGCACTACCGAGCGGTTCGACCTGGTCGAGAAGGGCAGACAGGGGGAAACCGATCCACGGGATCACCATCGACCAGCCCTCGACGCAGCGCATCCGGTAGGTGCGCTCCTCGAGCTTCATCTTCATGAGTTCCTCGAGCCCGAATTCCTTCGGCTTGCCGACCATCCCATCGACCTTGACCGACCACGGCGTCGGCTTGAAGTCGCCGGAATTGGCGGCCGGATCTTCCTTGTTGACGCCGAATTCGTAGAAATTGTTGTAGGTGGTGACCRCCTCTTTGGGGGTCAGCTTCTCGTCCACCTTATAGGCGCCGGGGCTGGCCGTCAGCGGCGCGGCAAACGCGCTGTCGGCTCCTGCAAAGGTAAGCCCGGCGACGGCCGCAGCGCCCATAAAATTCCGGCGCGACATGTAGATATCGCGGGGGGTGATTTCGGAAGCCGGAATATGCGGCGGACGATAGGCGAGCATGTCGAAAATCTCCTCTACGGCAACGAGTGCCTTCTTGCTCCTATACGTAACGCGGAACCGAAAGGTTTCACAGCGGCGGGAAGATTGGTTCGAACCACGTTTGCGTGAAAAACCGGAGGTTTGCGGATGGAAATGCCGTCGATGGAACCCCATTTCGAGTTCTTCAGTTCTCATCGCAGGGCCATTCGCCGAATAAGAGGAGATTGCAGATGACGGCACGCACATGGGATGCCGGAAGCCACGAAACCTTCGCCGACCGCACTGAGAGACTACGGCGCCTGCGCCGCCTTTCGGGCATTGCGCGGCTGATGGATACGGCAATCGGCATTCCCGGCACCCGCATCCGTTTCGGCGCCGATTCGGTCTTCGGCCTCATCCCGCTCGTCGGCGATGCGGGCGGCGCGCTGGTCGGCCTTTACATCGTCAACGAAGCCCGAAAGCTCGGCCTGCCGCCGGCAAAGCTTACCTGGATGCTCGGCAACATTGCCGCGGACTCCCTGCTCGGCAGCGTGCCGCTGGCGGGCGATGTCTTCGACCTTTTCTTCAAATCACACCGCCGCAACGTCAAGATGATCCTCGACCACTTCGACATCCATCCGGATGAACTGCGGGTGAAGTGAGGCGTCGTCGGACAGCCGGCTCCAACCGTACCGCTTTGGCCTGTCGTGATAGTGACACTCCGGACGCTTTGCGCTAGGAAAGCCGCAAAACCACGGGCTTTTTGCGCGCGCCTCCCGAAAACGGTAGACTGTGCCGGCCCGCAAGAAGAGATCGAGGACAACACCATGCCAGCTTACCGCTCGAGAACCACGACCCATGGCCGCAACATGGCAGGCGCGCGCGGGCTTTGGCGCGCGACGGGCATGAAGGATTCGGACTTCGGCAAGCCGATCATTGCGGTGGTCAACTCCTTCACCCAGTTCGTGCCCGGTCACGTGCACCTGAAGGATTTGGGCCAGCTCGTCGCCCGCGAGATCGAAGCGGCAGGCGGCGTCGCCAAGGAATTCAACACGATCGCCGTCGACGACGGCATCGCCATGGGCCATGACGGCATGCTCTATTCGCTGCCGTCGCGCGAAATCATCGCCGACTCGGTCGAATACATGGTCAACGCCCACTGTGCCGACGCCATGGTCTGCATTTCCAACTGCGACAAGATCACCCCCGGCATGCTGAATGCCGCGATGCGCCTCAACATCCCGGCCGTCTTCGTCTCCGGCGGCCCGATGGAAGCCGGCAAGGTGGTGCTGAAGGGCAAGACCCATTCGCTCGACCTGATCGACGCCATGGTTGCCGCCGCCGACGACAAGATGAGCGACGAGGACGTCAAGGTCATCGAACGTTCGGCCTGTCCGACCTGCGGCTCGTGCTCAGGCATGTTCACCGCCAATTCGATGAACTGCCTGACCGAAGCGCTCGGTCTGTCGCTGCCCGGCAATGGCTCGGTGCTCGCGACCCATGCCGACCGCAAGCGCCTGTTCGTCGAGGCCGGTCATTTGATCGTCGATATCGCCCGCCGTCATTACGAGCAGGACGACTATTCCGTCCTGCCGCGCTCGATTGCCACCAAGCAGGCTTTCGAGAACGCCATGACGCTCGACATCGCCATGGGGGGGTCCACCAACACCGTCCTGCACATCCTCGCCGCCGCCTATGAAGGCGAGGTCGATTTCAACCTCGACGATATCGACCAGCTCTCGCGCCGCGTGCCGTGCCTTTCCAAGGTAGCACCGGCCAAGGCCGACGTGCACATGGAAGACGTCCACCGCGCCGGCGGGATCATGTCGATCCTCGGCGAGCTGGACAAGGGCGGGTTGCTCAACCGCGATTGCTACACGGTGCATGCCGAAACGCTCGGCGATGCGATCGACCGTTGGGATATCACCCGCACCAACAGCGAGACGGTCCGCAACTTCTTCCGCGCAGCACCTGGCGGCATACCGACCCAGGTGGCGTTCAGCCAGGAAGCCCGCTGGGACGACCTCGACACGGATCGCGAGGCGGGCGTCATCCGCTCCGTTGAACATCCGTTCTCGAAGGACGGCGGCCTGGCGGTCCTCAAGGGCAATATCGCCATCGATGGCTGCATCGTGAAGACGGCCGGCGTCGACGACTCGATCCTGAAGTTCACCGGTCCGGCGCGCGTCTTCGAAAGCCAGGATGCCGCCGTCAAGGCGATCCTCTCCAACGAGATCGTCGCGGGTGACGTCGTGGTCATCATCTACGAAGGCCCCAAGGGCGGCCCTGGCATGCAGGAAATGCTCTATCCGACCAGCTATCTGAAGTCGAAGGGCCTCGGAAAGGCCTGCGCTCTGATCACCGACGGCCGCTTCTCCGGCGGCACATCCGGCCTGTCGATCGGCCATGCTTCCCCGGAAGCGGCAAACGGCGGCACGATCGGCCTGGTGCGGGAAGGGGACAAGATCGAGATCGACATCCCCAACCGCACGATCAACCTTGCCGTTTCGGACACCGAACTCGCCAAGCGCCGCAGAGAGCAGGACGCCTTGGGCTGGAAGCCGTCGCAGCCCCGCAAGCGCAACGTTACCACCGCGCTGAAGGCCTATGCTGCGTTTGCTGCGAGCGCTGACAAGGGCGCGGTGCGGATTCTGCCGGAATAAGACACGGCAGGCAGCTGTGTTGAAAATTCACAAGGCGCCGTCGGGTTCTCCTGTCGGCGCTTTGTGTTATGTTGATGTTTCTATTGCCCGAGGGGTGAGAAATGTCCGAGCTTCATCGCATCACTTTCGATCCGCACATCTGTTCGGGACGCCCGACAATCCGCGGGCTGCGCATCCGGGTGAAAGATGTCCTGGAACTGTTGGCTTCAGGGGCAACGCATGAAGAAATTCTAGAAGACCACCCGTCGCTGGAAGCGCCGGACATTGTTGCCGCGCTCGAATACGCCGCCCGTCAAAGCGATCATATCGCGCTAAGCGATGCGCAAGCGACCATTCCACAGCCCGATTGTACAACCCTGAAGCTTCGGAGGGGCGATGAGCCTGTTTACACGCTCGAGCCAGATGGCCGCGTGCTGATCTCCCGTGCTTTCCCATCGGTCGACGATCCCTTTGCCACGTTCGATGAGTGGGGTAGCGACGAGGATCGAAAGGCCTATGTCGATCTTTGAGCCGGGCGCGACATTCTCGCCGTAACGCCGAGTGGTCAGGGCGAAAACTCCTAAAGCGGCCGGTTCAAATTCTTATACGCCTCGTCCAGCTGCTTCAGCCTCTCGGTATAAGCTGACCGGATGCATTCGACATCCTCGCCGCAGGCCTGGCGTTTCTTCAGCCAGGCGCTCTGTTCGTCCTGCAGTTTGCCGCGGTTTCCCATTGCCATCAGGCCGGTGAGGATGTCGAAACTTGTCACCATCTTCACGTCGGCGTCGTTGAGCGTGCGCGTGTCGCAGATCACCTTCTCGTCGGCGGCAAGATCGCCGCGCTCGCAGTCGAAGCTCGCTGCCGACGCGGTCCGAGGGCTGGCTGCGACCGTCAGGCCGATAAGAAGGCACGTCGAGGCGATGGCGATGGTCAAATGTCTCATGGCTGCACTCCTGATCTCGATGCGCAACGCCTGGAGATCAGCTCAGTTCCCAGAGGCTCCAGAGAGCGAAGACGAGACAGCAGAACCAGATGGAAAGGATGAAGGCGAGGCCGGTGCGGCTCGTGGGTCTTTCGGCCCAACGTTCGGCCTGGCTGCGGAACTCGCTCATCAGCGGCGCAGGCACCAACCTGATAGCAAGGAGAATGCCGAGCGGCACGATCAGCAGATCGTCCAGATAACCGAGAATGGGAATGAAATCGGGAATGAGGTCGATCGGCGACAGGGCGTAGGCCGCGACCGCGCCGGCCACCAGCTTGGCGTGCCATGGCACGCGGCGGTCGCGCGAAGCGAGCCACAACGCCAGAATGTCGCGTTTCAGCCGCTTTGCCCAGCCTTTCATACCTGTCAGCCAGTTCATGTCTTTCTCCCGATTTTGAACCTATATAGGGAAAAAGGTTGACGGTTTTCGCCACAATCTCCGTTGTTCCGCCACCTTTCCTTTCTAGTTTTCCACGCTACAAATCGATCCGGATTTTCTCAAATGAGGACTTACATGCTGACCATGCCGAAATGCGTGACGACCGGCCTTCTCGCTCTCGCTTTCCTGATGCCAGTCGCGGCACTCGCCCAGGACAAGGTGGTGCCACAGAGCCGCCAGGAAATGCAGCTCTCCTTCTCGCCGCTGGTCAAGCAGACCGCCGGCGCCGTCGTCAACGTCTATGCCGAACGGGTCGTGCAGCGCCTCAATCCGTTTGCGGGGGACCCCTTCTTCGAGCAGTTCTTCGGCCAGCGAATGCCGAACCGTTCGGAAAAGCAGTCCTCGCTCGGCTCGGGCGTGATCCTTGCGGCAGATGGCCTCGTCGTTACCAACAACCACGTCATCGAAGGTGCCGACGACATCAAGATCGCGCTTGCGGATGGCCGCGAATTCCCCTGCGATGTCGTGCTGAAGGACGAGAGTGTCGATCTTGCGGTGCTCAGGATCAAGTCGAAGGAGCACTTCCCGGTGCTGCCGGTCGCCGATTCCGATCGCGTCGAGGTGGGCGACCTCGTGCTGGCGATCGGCAATCCGTTCGGCGTCGGCCAGACAGTGACGAGCGGGATCGTCTCCGCACTTGCCCGCAACCAGATCACCACGGGCGATTTCGGCTTCTTCATCCAGACCGATGCTTCGATCAATCCGGGCAATTCCGGTGGCGCTCTGATGAACATGAACGGCGAGCTGATCGGCATCAACACCGCGATCTTTTCGCGCGGCGGCGGTTCGAACGGCATCGGTTTTGCGATCCCCGCCAACCTCGTCAAAGTCTTTCTGGCAGCAGCTTCCGAGGGCAAGAAGAGCTTCGAACGCCCCTTCGTCGGCGCGAGCTTCGATGCGGTCAATTCGGATGTTGCCGAAGCGCTCGGCCTCAAGACCGCGCGCGGCGCTCTGGTGACCCGCGTTGTCGAGGGCGGACCGGCGGACAAGGCCGGCCTCAAGCCCGGCGAAGTGGTCATCGCCGTCAACGGCATTGCGGTCGAGCATCCGGATGCGCTCGGTTACCGGCTGACGACCGCCGGTCTCGGCAAGCAGGCGACGCTCACCGTCCAGACGGCGGACGGCCAGCGGCAGGTGAACCTCGCACTCAACACTGCGCCGGAAACCACGCCGCGCGACGAGCGGCTTGTCGAGGGCCGCAATCCCTTCGCCGGCCTGAGGATCGCCAACCTCTCGCCGAAGCTCGCGACCGAGCTGCACATTCCGGCCGAAAAGAGCGGCGTGATCGTGACCGACGTGACGCGCAACTCTCCCGCTGCGCGCCTGGGCTTCCAGCCGAAGGACATCCTGATCTCGCTCAACGGCACTGCCGTCACCAGCACCAAGGGCATGGAAGCCATGCTCAACGATGATCCGGGTTTCTGGCGGGTCGAGATCGAGCGCGACGGCCAGCGTATCAGGCAGTTCTTTCGATGAGCGGTGATCTTTTCGCGCCGAAGGTCCCGGAAGAGGTCGCCAACCGGCGGCCGCTCGCCGACCGCCTGCGGCCGAAGTCGCTTGCCGAAGTCACTGGTCAGCCGCACCTGACCGGCGAAGATGGCGCGCTACGCCGAATGATCGACTCGGGTTCGCTCGGCTCGATGATTTTCTGGGGACCGCCCGGCACCGGCAAGACCACAGTCGCACGGCTGCTATCGGGCGAGGCGGGGCTGGCGTTCGAGCAAATCTCGGCGATCTTCTCCGGCGTCGCGGACCTGAAGAAAGTGTTCGAGACCGCCCGCCTGCGCCGTATGGACGGTCGCCAGACGCTGCTGTTCGTCGACGAGATCCATCGCTTCAATCGTGCCCAGCAGGATAGTTTCCTGCCGGTCATGGAGGATGGCACCGTCATCCTGGTCGGTGCGACCACCGAAAACCCGAGCTTCGAACTCAACGCCGCTCTTCTGTCGCGTGCCCGGGTGCTGACCTTCCGCAGCCATGACGAGGAGAGCCTGAGCGAACTTCTCACCCGCGCGGAACAGGCCGAAGGCAAGCCGCTGCCGCTCGACGACGACGCCCGCGCAAGCCTGATCCGCATGGCGGATGGCGACGGCCGCGCCGTGTTGACGCTTGCCGAAGAGGTCTGGCGCGCCGCAAGGGAAGGGGAGGTCTTCGATACGACCGGCCTCACCCAGATCGTCCAGCGCCGCGCCCCGGTCTACGACAAGGCGCAGGATGGCCACTACAATCTGATCTCGGCGCTCCACAAGTCGGTGCGCGGCTCGGATCCGGATGCGGCGCTTTATTATCTGGCGCGGATGTTCGATGCCGGCGAGGACCCGCTTTATCTCGGCCGTCGGCTGGTTCGCATGGCCATCGAGGATATCGGTCTTGCCGATCCGCAGGCACTGGTCATCTGCAACGCCGCCAAGGATGCCTATGATTATCTCGGTTCGCCGGAAGGCGAGCTGGCATTTGCGCAGGCCTGCGTCTATCTGGCGACCGCGCCGAAATCCAACGCGGTCTATACCGCCTTCAAGGCTGCCACCCGCGCCGCCAAGGAAAACGGTTCGCTCCTGCCGCCCAAGCACATCCTCAATGCCCCGACCAAGCTGATGAAGGGCGAGGGGTATGGCGAGGGTTACCGCTACGATCACGACGAGCCGGAGGCCTTTTCAGGTCAGGACTATTTTCCGGAAAAGATGGGCCGGCAGACGTTCTACGATCCGCCGGAACGCGGCTTCGAGCGCGACATCCGCAAACGGCTCGACTGGTGGGCCAAGCTTCGCAAGGAACGAAATCCGAAGTGAAACTCTTCTGGCAGCCGATCAGGAGGCGTGTTTCTGAGCCACGACGTTGGCCGGCGCTCCGATCAGCCTAACGGAGGATTCCGCCAGACCGTGATGGCCTTCCATGTCGACGATGACGTGCCAATGGCCCGCCTCCGGGATGACCAGGCGGATAGGGGATCGTTTGGCGATGCCGCCCACATATTTGAAATCGAGCAGTTCCGTGAAGCGCTGGAAATTGGCGGCATTCATCAGGCGCACGTTGTTGACCGCATTCAACGTCACCTCGATCGTCGTCCCCGCGCGCTGCGGCTTCAAGTCGTAGTGGGTAAAGCGGAAATTCGGTACGGCCATTCCTGCCTCATTGATGCCAGCATAGAAGTTCATCAATCTTAACAATACGTCGTTAACGAATAGTGGAACATTGCGGTTTCCCGTGTGTTTACTTCCGTGAAGACCAGCTTCGGCCGGCATATCCCTAGGCCGCGCCGAAGACAATCAGGCGGCTTTCGTCCCCTGCAGCCGCCGCACAAGAATAATACTTTGACCTCCAATCTACCTGTCCCGCCGTCTCCTCGCGGCGGGACTTTCTTTTGCGCGAAGAAATTTCGGCGTGGATTGTCGGCCCGGGCTTATCCTCTTCGTCCTTGGGGCATCACCAACCAATCCATCGAGGGGGACATCATGTCGATCAGGATATTGGCCACCGCAATTGCAGCCGTCGTCGCATCGTTCGTTCCGGCTCCGGCCGAAGCGCAGGAACCGAAAGCGGCCACACCCCAGGCGATCGCCGCCGAGCCGTCGAAGAAGGGCTATGTCGAGGTCGGCGGCATCAACTATTATTACGAGATCCGCGGGGAGGGCGAACCGCTGCTGCTGCTTCATGGCGGTCTGGGCTCCGTCGATATGTTCGCGCCGATCATGCCGGCGCTGACGCAGCACCGCCAGGTCATCGGCGTCGACCTCCAGGGTCATGGCCGCACGTCGCTCGGCAAGCAGCCGTTCAGCCTGGAAGCCATGGGCGCCGACATGGGCAAGATCGTCTCCGAACTCGGCTACGGGCAGGTCGATGTGCTGGGTTATTCGATGGGCGGCGGCATCGCCCTGCAGATGGCCGCACAGTCACCCGAAAAGGTGCGGCGGCTCGTCATCGCCTCGGCACCCTTTGCCAAGAACGGCTTCTTCCCGGAAATGATCCCCCAGCAGGAAGCCGTCAGCGGTGCCATGGCCGAGATGATGAAGGAGACGCCGATGTTCATCTCCTACAAGGCGGTAGCGCCGGATGTCTCCGAATTCCCGCGGCTCCTCGACGCGATGGGCGACCTGATGCGCCGGGACTACGATTTCTCCGATGCGGTCGCCAGGTTGACCATGCCAGTCATGCTGGTCTTCGGCGACAGCGACATGATCCGCCCGGAGCACATCGTCGAATTCTATCACAAGCTCGGCGGCGGCCTGAAGGATGCCGGCTGGATGCGCGAGAACATGCCGAAGAACCGGCTGGCGATCCTGCCCGATCTTACCCATTACGAGGCATTCGCATCGCCGGCCCTGGTGCCGACCGTGCTGCCCTTCCTGGATGGCAAGAGCAATGCGCCGAACTGGGCGGAACAGGTCAAGAAGTGAAATCGCTAAACGCGATGCCGGTCGAAAGTCGGCATCGCCTCATCTTTTCAGGCGCTTGTGTGGGTTTGCGGATTCTGGTTCATAAAACCTTGAATCAGTTTCTGAGGTTTTCGCGGTCGAGTTGGAGGGTCAGCGCCAACACCGTTTCGCAGGTCGGCGTCGGCACGCCGGCGAGCTTTCCGAGCGCCACCACCATACCGGTCAGGGGCATGATCTCCAGCGCCTTGCCGGCAAGCAGGTCCTGCAGCATCGAGGTCCTGACGGGGCCGAAACCGCCCGACCGGCTGAGCTGCTCTTCGACGCTGCCGCTGAAGACCGCGCCAAGCGCCTCGCCGACAGCCCTGGTCTCCGTCATCACCTTGCCGACCTGCTCTACCAGCGCCGCGTTTTCCATGATGCTGTTCATTCGGCCGCGGGTGAGCGCGCTGATCGGGTTGTAGGCGGCATTACCCATCAGCTTGGTCCAGATCGCGTCCCGGATCCGCTCTGTCGGCAGGATGTTGAGGCCGGCGCGGCCGAGAAGCGCCGAGATCGACTGGAGGTCCTGCGAGAGTTCGCCGGAGGGTTCGCCGAGGAAGAAGCGGCCATCGCCGTTGAGACGGATAGTGCCGGGCTCGACTACCTCAGCACCCTGATAGGCGACGCACCCGATCACCCGTTCCGGCCCGACGAGCCGCCATAGCTTTCCATCGGGATCTAGCTCCGAAAGCTGGCGTTCCGCATGCCCGCTTTCCGCGTCCCGATGGAAATACCACCACGGGATGCCGTTCAGGATCATGATGATCCGAGTGCCTTCCTTGAGAAGGCCGGCGAGGCCCTCGGCGGCATCGGCAAGCTGGTGTCCCTTGAGACCGGTGATGATCAGGTCTTGGCTCGGCAGATCCGACGGATCGCTGGTGGCGGTGACACGCGCACGGAGCGGCGCGGCATCGCCCCCCGGCTCGACGGTCAGGCCCTTGTCGCGGATGGCGGCGAGATGTGCGCCGCGCGCCACGACGGAGACGTCCGCCTCAGGGCCAAGCCCGTTGGCAATCTTCGTCGCAAACGTGCCCCCGAGAGCGCCCGCACCATAGATGCAGATATTCCTGATGGTCATGATATCCTCGCAACGCTTATATGCAGTGCGGTAGGTTTAGGACATCTTCGGGATTCAGGCGAACGAGTTTTTGTGATGGGTCAATGGGCCCAGCTGGCGGATACGAGCTCTGTCCGGCGAAGCTCGTCGATCGCGGTGACGGCGTCTTCGACAGACCAGCCGGCCTTGACGGCGGCGGCGATCATCTTGATCTCCGCTTCCTCTTCGAGCGCAAGAAAGAGCGGTTCAAGGGCCTCCTGAACGGTGAGGATATGTTCATCCGGCGGGGCAATAGACGTACGTGCAGCGGACGTAGGCATGATACGCTCGGCTCCTCTCTCTTTTGTGATCGAATCCTCACAATTGCTGTGAGCGGGAAAAGTTCCACGCAACTTGTGGAAAATTTCATCCGGACGGTTTCTGCGGCTCAAAGCTTGTTCTTTCGCCAAGCCTCTGCCTTGTTGCCCAGCTAAAATACATGTGATTCGGGTGCCACGAGGCCGCCCGGCCGGCGGGTGCCGATGCCAAGGAGATTGCGATGACGGACGCCAAAAAACACCAGATTACCGAAATGCGGCCGAAGATCACCGTGATCGGCGTCGGCGGCGGCGGTGGCAACGCCATCAACAACATGATTGCCGAGGAGCTGGAAGGCGTCGATTTCATCGCCGCCAATACCGACGCACAGGTCCTGGCGACTTCCAAGGCATCCCGCCGCATCCAGCTCGGCGCCCACGTGACCGAAGGTCTCGGCGCCGGCTCGCTGCCGGAGATCGGCCGCGCTGCAGCAGAAGAATCGATCGACGAGATCATGGATCACCTCTCCGGCTCGCACATGTGCTTCGTGACGGCCGGCATGGGCGGCGGCACCGGTACCGGTGCGGCGCCGATCATCGCCCAGGCTGCCCGCAATGCCGGCATCCTGACCGTCGGTGTCGTTACCAAGCCCTTCACCTTCGAAGGCAATCGCCGCATGAAGACGGCCGATGCCGGCATCGAGGAACTGCGTCGCGCCGCCGATACGGTCATCGTCATTCCGAACCAGAATCTCTTCCGCATCGCCGACGCCAAGACCACGTTTGCCGACGCGTTCATGACCGCCGACAAAGTGCTGTTTGCTGGCGTCGGCTGCATCACCGACCTGATCGTCAAGGAAGGCCTCATCAACCTCGATTTCGCCGACGTGAAATCGGTGATGAAGGGCATGGGCAGGGCGATGATGGGCACGGGCGAAGCCTCCGGCGACGGTCGT
Source organism: Neorhizobium sp. 05N33 (assembly GCF_056397445.1). Taxonomy (NCBI): domain Bacteria; kingdom Pseudomonadati; phylum Pseudomonadota; class Alphaproteobacteria; order Hyphomicrobiales; family Rhizobiaceae; genus Neorhizobium; species Neorhizobium sp. 05N33. The sequence goes on from NZ_JBFTNK010000022.1 coordinate 28,726, forward strand.
GCGCTACTCGCCGCGGAAGCTGCGATCGCCAATCCGCTGCTCGACGACATCTCGATGAAGGGCGCCAAGGGCGTGCTGATCTCGATCTCCGGCGGTTCCGACATGACCCTGTTCGAAGTGGACGAAGCCGCAAGCCGCATCCGCGACGAGGTCATGGACGATGCCGATATCGTCGTCGGCGCAATCTTCGACCGCAGCCTCGACGGCAAGTTCCGTGTCTCCGTCGTCGCGACCGGCCTCGACGGCGGCGATGCGGGCATTGCTCCGGGGTCCCCGGCGGACATGCAGACGTTCCAGCGCACGCTGCAGTAACCGCCCCGGCCTCCGGGCCAGGAGATTCGTTCCAACAGAAGCCTTCCGGCGGTTTTTGCTGCCGGAAGGCTTCTGCTTTCCGGGTTCCGACGTCTTTTCATTGTCATCCGTCGCGGATATAGCTCGCCGCCCATTCGACGATTGAGAGGAGGAAGAGCATGGATGCGACTGATGTCGGCTCCCATTGGGAGAGCAATGCCGAGACCTGGACGATCTATTCGCGGGCCGGTTACGACAAATACCGGGACGTGCTGAACACCCCGGCCTTTCTCGACATGCTGCCGCCGGTTGCCGGGTTGAAAGGCCTCGATCTCGGCTGCGGCGAGGGCACCAATACCCGCGCAGTCGCCCGGCTCGGCGCCGAGATGACCGGCCTCGACATCGCCCCGACCTTCATCCGCTACGCTCGCGAGACCGAGGCTGCCGATCCGCTCGGCATCGCCTATGCGCTCGGCGACGGGCAGGGGATCGACTTTCCGGACGAGAGTTTTGATTTCGTCACGGCCTTCATGTCGATGATGGACATGGCCGATCAGCGCCAAGTGCTGAAGGGCATTTACCGCATCCTGAAGCCGGGCGGTTTCCTGCAGTTCTCGATCCTGCATCCCTGTTTCGTGCCGCCGACGCGCAAGAATATCCGCGATGAGAGCGGAGAGGCGGTGGCGGTGCAGATCGCCGATTATTTCGACGAGACGGACGGGCGGATCGAACGCTGGCTGTTTTCTGAAATTCCGGCCGAGGAGCGGGCGAAGCTGACGCCGTTTTCGGTGCCGCGTTTCCACCGCACGCTGACCACCTGGGTGTCGATGGTCGTCGGCGCCGGACTGGTGATCGAGGCCTTCGGCGAGCCGATGGCATCCGAAGAGGTGGCGAAGGCCGAACCGGTTGTCGCCGACACTCGCGTGGCACCGATCTTCCTGCATATCCGCGCCGGTAAACCCTAGACGCGAAAAGAGCGGCCACGCAGTCCGAATGGTCACTAAAGCGTGAGCCTGTAACCGGGGTGCTGCCTGCCGCGAATGAGGCTGCAATGGCCATGCTGCAAGGAGCACCCCCGTGAACAACCAGAATTCCTTTCGTCTCGCATTCGCCGCGGTGTCTCTGAGCCTCCTAGGTGCAGCACCCGCCCTGGCCGGCGCGCGAAATCCGGTCGTGGTCGAGCTATTCACCAGCCAGGGCTGCTCATCCTGCCCACCCGCCAATGCCAATCTGGTCAAGCTGAGCCGCGATCCCGACATCCTGGCGCTCAGCTTCGCCGTGACCTATTGGGACTACCTCGGCTGGAAGGACATTTTCGGCAGGGAGGAGTTCACGCGGCGCCAGGCGACCTACGAACCGGCGCTGGGTCAGTCGAGCCCGTTCACGCCGCAGATGGTTATTAACGGTCGCACCTCGACTGTCGGGCAGGATCTTGGTGAAGTTCGTAGCCTGATTGCGGCAGAAAAGCCGCTTGCCGGACCTGCGGTCAGCCTGAAAGGCGATACGGCCGCGATCGAGGGCGGCGGCAAACCGGCTTCGCCTGCCGATATCTGGCTGGTCCGTTATGATGCGGGCCTTATCGAAGTTCCCGTCGCACGCGGCGAAAATGCCGGCGAGACATTGCCCCATGCGCATGTGGTGCGCGAACTGACGCATCTCGGGCTGTGGAACGGCAAGGCGCAAAGTCTGACGATGCCGGCGGCAAAGTCCAACCAGAAACGTGCTCTGCTCGTTCAGGAACGCAATGGTGGCCAAATTCTCGCGGCTGCAACGGATTAATGAGGCGCAGACGGATTCTGAAGCCCACTGATATCTGCCCCATCCGGATCGAGCGGTTCCGTGCGATGCCGCTTCATATCTCGCCGGCACCGAGGCTTGCTCCCGAGACTGTTACACTTGTTGATCGGCTGTTGGGCACTCGTGGCCTGCGGATTAAGGAAGTGTTTATGAATTCATGAAAAATGAATGGAAACTTGCCGGCGGTCCGGGCCTCAAGGGCTTGGGTGGGATGAACGTGACCGTCGCGCGGTGTGTAACCTTTGAGTAACCGCCTGCTGATGTTTGAGATGCAGGCGCTGTACGGAGTAGACCAAGACCATGAACAACAGGCCATTCGCCCTGGCGATCCTCGCCGCATTCGCTGCCACGCCTCTCTGGGCCGCCGACCTGGCGCCTTATTCCGAGCCGCCGACCTATAACGAACCTGCCGGCGCGCCGAAGGCGGGCTGGGGTGGTGCCTATGTTGGTGCCGATCTCGGCATGGCATCCCGCAAGCTGAACCCGTTCGATGGCGACAAGGGCCTCGTTCTCGGCGGTCACGGCGGCTACAATATCGACCTCGATTCCGGCGTCGTTGGCGCGGAAATCGAAGCTTCGCATCTCGGCAACGTCGAAAGCCGCGTGCCCGGCGGCAAGATCACCGAAAAGGGCCGGGTCGCGGCCAAGGCCAAGGCCGGCGTCGGCTTCAATCAGACGCTTGTCTACGGCACCGCAGGCGCCGCGCTCACCAGCTTCGGCGGCAAGAACGGTACGTCCGGTCCGGACGGCTGGAAGCCGGGTTGGGTCCTGGGCGCCGGCGTCGAGCAGAAGCTCACCGACAACCTGTCGGCCCGGGTCGAATACAACTACACCATGACCAACGACGTCCGCAGCACCTCCGGCGGCGTCTCCTCCAGGACCGACGTGCGCGACCAGACGCTCAAGGCTGGCGTAAACTACAAGTTCTAGGACGCAAGCCCGCCGGATCGGTCGGATACGGTGGCGGGATTTTATCGCTAGAGAAACTCAAAGCGCCGTGCGCCGAAAAGGCGCGCGGCGCTGCCGGTTTATAGCGGCAGTTCTCAGCGAGCCGCCTGGGTGTCGAGATGGTCACGGAGCTGATCGATCTTACCGACCGCCGGACCGACGCCAAGCTCGTCCTGCGCCCATCCGAAAGCTTCGTCGCTCACGGGGGCACCTGCGAAATCCTTCAGTGCATCGCGCAGCGCAGCTTCGCCGAGTTCGGGATCCGTGGCTGCCGGGGCCATGCCGTTCGTCTTCTCGTATTGCGCATAGGCCGTCATATAGGCCGAAAGCGAGGTCATCCGCGGATCGCTGGTGTTGAGATAGGCGTGGAAGTTGCGCCGCAGCGAGTTGAGGCCGGCCAATTCCGAGGCTTGCGGCTTAGCTTTCTCGGCGGGCGTCACCTTCGAGACCTGTCGGCCAGCATCCTTCTTCGTCCGCTCCTTGCCGGAGCCGAGACCGGCCGACGTCGACCGGCTCTTGCCGGAATGGCCATGGTTCGAGAGATTGTCGCGATCGGTGCCGCTGCCGCCGCCGTTTCCACCGCCATGGCCGCCACCATTACCGCCGCCGTTTCCGCCACCATTTCCGTCTTTGGCGAAAGCGAGGTCTGAAAATCCGGCTACGCCGCCGCCGACGGAGACTGCAGCAAGCGCCAAGACAACGATGCCGTTCTTGAGGACCTTGTTCATAATCACCGATCTCCTCGATATACCCTGCCCAAACCGGGAGACGCTCCGCGCTTCAGGGCCTTCAGATGCCGGGCATTCTGGAGCAGCGGCGAATATAAATCCATGGGATTAGGACCAATGATCCCGCCTTCGGGACCAAGGTCGGGTGGGGGCGGGACCTTGGTCTCAAGGGGCCGTTCCCGAGCGGCGGCGGACGCGGTGGTCTGTCCTGTGTCTGCGGCAAATGGCGAGGTCCGTCCAGCTGACTTATCTAAGAGCCCAATCCGCTATCGAGAAACGCCTCGACCAGCCCGTGAGGCGAGTTGTCGCCGAACAGTGTCCCGACGAGTTGGGTGGCTTCGGCAGCGGCCACGGCACTACGAGGAAAGAGATCCGTCTCGTAGGCCAGCAGTGCAGCCTCGACATCTGCGCCGTTGGCGGCAAGCACCTTGGCGAGCTGCGCCCCGTCATACATCGCGAGGTTCGCCCCTTCGCCGGACGGTACCATCAGGTGCGCGGCATCGCCGAGCAACGTCACTCCCCGGACCCGATCCCATCGATGGTCTTGTGGAAGCTGATGGAGGACACGAGCCATAGGAGCTGTCTCGCCATCGGTGATGAGAGCGGTCAGTGCCGGATCCCAGTCGTGAAACTCGGCCGCGATCCGGGCCGTGGCAGACGCTGCGTCGGAGAAGTCGAGGCCGTCGATCCACGCCTTCGGCTTGTTCAGCGCCACATATGCATGAAGCGTCGCATTGGGCTCGCGATGCGCCATGATGCCCTGGCCCGGCGACAGCGCGAACAGCGAGCCGCCGCCGACCGCCTCGGCGCTCGCCTTGTGGCGCATATCGGCGTCGAACAGCCAGGTTTCCACAAACGTCGTTCCGACATAGGTCGGCTTCGCATCGGAGACGAGGGCGCGCACCTTCGACCAGGCGCCGTCTGCCCCGACGAGGACGTCGGTGGTGAGCTTGAAGCCATCCGCGAACTCCAGTTCGTGACGTCCGTCGCCAAGTGGGTACGCAGCCACAAGCCTGCTTGCCCAGCGGACCGTGCCGCGGGGAAGCGACTCCAGCAGGATCCCACGCAACTCCCCGCGCGGCACCTCCGGGCGCCCGCCCGTGCCATCGTCGGAATTGTCCATGAGGACGTTGCCGTGCTTGTCGAGGACGCGTGACTGCTGGCCTCCGGGATGAATGAGCTTTACGAACTCCTCATGGAGCCCGGCGTCCTTCAGCGCGAGCTGGCCGGTGAACTCGTGGATGTCGAGCATGCCGCCTTGAGGACGCGCGTTCGCTGAAGGATCCGCCTCGTAGACAGTGGCGGAGATGCCGTGAACGTGGAGGACGCGGGCAAGCGTCAGGCCGCCGAGGCCGGCGCCGATGATGGCGACATGTGTACTCATGACGAGCCTTTCGCAGTTCAGAACGACAATGGAATGACATTCCATATTTGGAATGACGTTCCATATATGTCAAGGTGACGGCATGAAGAAAGCAGTTGGGACAAGACGGCAGGATTCCCTCTCGAGGGATCGCATCATCGACGCGGCGATCAGGATCCTGGATAGCGATGGCGAGACGGGGCTGACATTCCAGGCGCTCGCGAAGACGCTCGCGACTGGCGCCGGGGCGATCTACTGGCACGTCGAGAACAAGAACGATCTGCTGACGGCGGCTTGCGACGCCGTCGTCGCTCGAACCTTGGACGCGGCTGAGGGCGGTGCCATGCCCGGGGCGACAATCCGCGCCCTGGCCGTCGGATTGTTCGATGCGATGGACGAACATCCCTGGATAGGCTCGGCGCTGGCACGGGCCGGCGGGAAGATGCCGATATTGCGCATCCTAGAGGGTCTGGGCCAGCAGGTGCGCGCCCTCGGGGTGCCACAGGACGCCGAATGGACGACCGCCTCGGCTATTCTCAGCTACATCCTCGGCGTCGGCGGACAGAACGCGGCCAATGCTCAGTTTGCGGGGCAGCACGGTCTCGACGGATCGAAATTCCTGGAGGAGGTTGCCGACGAGTGGTCCAGGCTGGATCCGGACGAGTTCCCGTTCGCGCGAAGCATCGCCCTCTATCTGCCGCAGCATGACGACCGTGCCGACTTCGTCGCCGGGATCGACCTCATCCTCCGCGGCATCGGGATGCCGAGCTAGTCCCGCGCGGTGTCCGGGGGTGCGGAGAAATCGTTAAGTCGGAAAAGCTTGCAGCTTTCCGCTGGCGTCATACTGAAGGCGGTTGTCTTCGATCGTTCCCCGGTGCATGACGGCCCACTCGGCGAGCTGCCGCACGGTTTCCGACAGGGAATGCCCAAGCGGCGTCAAAGTATATTGGACCTGAGGCGGTGTGCTGTGATGGACGGTTCGATCGACCAGTCCGTCGCGTTCCAGCGTCTTGAGCGTCCGTGTCAGCATCTGCTGCGAAATACCGCCCACCTGCCGCTTCAGCTCGTTGAACCGTCGGGCACCCAGCCGAAGCGACACGACGACCTGGATCGTCCATTTGTCGCCGACGCGGCTCAGGATTTCACTCACCCCTCTGCAATCGGCTTCCGCGTGCGAAACAGTCACATCCATCTGACCAACTCCCAAAGATATGCTTTTGACGGGCATTTTTAGGTCACATAAATGGTCGTGGTCAACATTGTAGACCGTGTCTCTGCAAAGAAAAGCCGAGACGGGTCCACCACAAGGAGACCACCATGAACCTCTTCTATTATCCCGCCGCCTGCAGTCTGGCCGATCACATCGCGCTCATCGAGACCGGGCTTGCCTATAAGCTCCTGAGCATCAACCATGAGAGAAAGACCGAGGACGGCCGGGATTTCCTGTCCATCAACCCAAAGGGCTACATCCCAACCCTCGAGTTGGAAGACGGAGTGTTTCTGACGGAGAACCCGGTCATTCTGAACTATATCGCCGAAAAGAGCGGCAAGCTTCTTCCAAAGGACGGCATGATTCGGTGGCGGGCGCTCGAGTCTCTCGCTTTCATGGCATCCGAAATCCATTCAAGTTACCAGCCCTTCTTCAGGGATTTCCCCGAGCCGGAGAAAGTGCGCGTCCGCGAAAAGCTTGCGAAAGCCTTCGCTATTCTCGCCGACCAGATGGGCGACAAGAAATTCCTCGTCAGCGACGAGATGACGATTGCAGATTGCTACCTGTTCTGGATCCTGATGGTCGCGCCCAAGAGCGGCGTCGACCTGCCGGAAAACCTCCGCAGGGCCTTCGACCGCATGCGGGCGCTGCCCTCCGTGATCCAGGCGCTCGCCGAGGAAGGACTGGGCTGATCGGAGCGGCTGGCCCGAACTGAGCGCACAACGTTCCGGGTCAAGCGTACCGCGAGAGGCGGTCCGCTTGACCCGGAAATCGCGCGAAAGGGCGACGGCTGCTGCGTTGAGATTTCGTCATGGGGCGGCGCATAGCCAGCCGATCAGCAGGTCCGCGTGCCCCCTGTATGGGCGCATTTCAACCGAGCCAATCGTTGGCCAGGCCTCCCCGATCTCCACCTCCGCTTCCGCGGGACGACAATCTACCGTGTACCGACAATTACAGACGCGGTCGAACGAAGCTGCACCTGTCCGTCCCGAACGGATTGTCGTGCCAGAGCCAGGACCTCGTCGCGGATCCGCGTTTTCGTCTCCGGGTCGGCTTTCGCAAGTCCCGCCACTACGGGGGCGGCGATGTCTGTCATGAAGTCCCAGTACCTCTCCGGCGACTCGTGGGTCATGACGGACGACACTTCCTCCTCGTTTATGTCCTTCAGGCCGGCCCCCTCGAAGGCGCTGCGCATCAAACCAGACGGGGCGCAACGAAAGAGCCCCGGCGATCCGGGCGGTGGCGCAGGCATCTCCACATGACGAGCGATCGTTGACATGATCGTCGTTGCCCAGGGGTTGCTGTCCGGCCCACTCCAGACGGCCGCGCAGATACGCGCCCCTGGCTTCGCCACCCGGGCAAATTCTCGAGCCGCAAGCGAGATATCGGGAAAGAACATGAACCCGAAGCGGCACAGAACGCTGTCGAAATGTGCATCGGGAAATGGCAGCGCTCCCGCATCGCAGGCTTTGGTTTCGAAATTCGACAGGCCCCGGCGCGCCGCATTCTCGGCGGCTACCGCCAGCATGCGCTCGGAGAGATCGGTTACCGTCACTCTTCCACGCGGCACCATCGCGGCCGCGGTAAGGCCAGGTTCGCCGGTGCCGGCGGCAACGTCAAGGACGTGCGAGTGCTCGTGCAAGTTCGCGAGCCGCAGCATCGCATCACCAAACGGGGCCAGCCAGCGGAGAACCGGCTCGTCCCATTTTTTCCAGCCCGCGGAAAAACGATCCCATGTGTCGCGCTGCTGGTCGCGGATATCATCGAGGTTTCCAGGCATGCCCGTCGCTCCTTCCATGATAGACCTCCCGGTCGGCCGGGTGATACACTATGAGCGCTCTGGACCAGCTTGCAATCAAATACGTGCCGTAACGGGATGCTCGCTTTTACCGGCACGCGGAACTGCGCTGGCAATGGCCGCGGCGCAAAATTGCCATAGCGCTACACGGCCAATGGTTTTGATCTCAAGTGTCGGAATTATCTGGCTCGAGTGTGCGGGCACGCCGGGCAAAGCTGGCTTCGCCCACCTCGGACGGCCGGGGATCGTTTCAATCCCATCTTCGGCGTAGATGCCGAAGTTGATCGGCCTTACGTCCGCCTGCTGCGCAATCTCCCGCACCGGGTCTTGCAAAGGCATATAGTTTTTCAGGCACCGGAGTGCCTGAAAAATTCTCGATGAGGCTGATTCTGGACAAACCGACCGTTTCTCACGATCCGATCAGCCATTCACATTCATCAGCTGCAGCCGCTCGTCGCACCGCAAGTGTCGCACTTCTCGCACGTGCCGTTGCGCACCATCGTGAAGTTCTGGCACTCGCCGCACATGTTGCCGGTGTAGCCTTGGGCGATCGAGCGCATGCGACGTTCGTTTTCGACCTTCTTGGCTTCCGTCTTCGCGGTCGCTGCCTCGTCGGCGGCCTTGTCGGAGAAGAGGGCCGTGGTGGCTGCCTGTTCTTCGGTCAATTCCTCGACGATCTCTTCGGCGAGTTCCTTGGCGCGCTCCTCGTAGTCCCGCTTGAAGGAGACGATTTCGGAGGTGGAGATGGCGACGGTCGGTTCCAGCTTGCGGGCGGCTGCACCGGCAAAGGCGGTGACGTTGGTGCCGGCCGAGGCGCGGGCAGGGGCGGCGGTCGTCGCACCCTTGATGTCGGCCGGGCGGTCGCCGCCGGTGCCGGAGACGAGGGTCGGCTTGTAACCGCGGGTCAGGCCCTTGGAGACCACATCCGCCTTGCCTTCCGAGACGCCGCGGCCGAGCGCGGTGTTGGAGAAGTCCGATGTGTCGACATGCGCGAGGTCGTGGCGGCCGAGATAGGAGATCGCCAGTTCCCGGAACACGTAGTCGAGGATGGACGTGGCGTTCTTGATCGCGTCATTGCCCGTGACGATGCCGGCCGGCTCGAACTTGGTGAACGTGAAGGCATCGACATATTCCTCGAGCGGCACGCCATACTGCAGGCCGAGCGAGACGGAGATCGCGAAGTTGTTGATGAAGGCGCGCAGGGCCGAGCCTTCCTTGTTCATGTCGAGGAAGATTTCGCCGAGACGGCCGTCGTCGTATTCGCCGGTGCGCAAGAAGATCGTGTGGCCGCCGATCTTCGCCTTCTGGGTATAACCCTTGCGGCGGCCGGGCAGCTTTTCCTGGCTGCGGACGACCTTTTCGATGATCCGCTCGACGATCTTTTCGGTGATCGTCACCGCCTGGGCTGCCGCCGGCTGGGCCAGCAGTTCCTCGACGGCGTCTTCCGCATCGTCATCGGCAATCAGCGACGAGTTGAGCGGCTGGGAGAGCTTCGAGCCGTCGCGATAAAGCGCGTTCGCCTTTACGCCGAGCTTCCAGGACAGCATGTAGGCGGAGCCGCAGTCCTCGACGGTCGCGTCGTTCGGCATGTTGATCGTCTTGGAGATCGCACCCGAGATGAACGGCTGGGCAGCCGCCATCATGCGGATATGGCTTTCGACCGAGAGATAACGCTTGCCGATCTTGCCGCAGGGATTGGCGCAATCGAAGACGGCCAGATGTTCGGCCTTCAGGAAGGGAGCGCCTTCGAGCGTCATCGCGCCGCAGACATGGATGTTGGCGGCTTCGATGTCCTTCTTGGAGAAGCCGATATGTTCGAGCAGGTTGAAGCTCACGTCGGCGAGCTGCTCGTCGGTGACTCCAAGCGTGCCCTTCAGGAAGTCTGCGCCAAGCGTCCACTGGTTGAAGACGAACTTGATGTCGAAGGCGGCCTTGGTGGCGCCGTTGATGGCTTCGATCTTCTCGTCGGTGAAGCCCTTGGCCTTCAGCGAGCCGGAGTTGATGCCGGGGGCCTGGTTGAGGTTGCCGTGGCCGACGGCATAGGCCTCGATCTCGGCGATCTGGCTTTCCGAATAACCGAGCGTGCGCAGGGCTTCCGGAACGGCGCGGTTGATGATCTTCCAGTAGCCGCCGCCGGCGAGCTTCTTGAACTTGACGAGCGCGAAATCGGGCTCGATGCCGGTCGTGTCGCAATCCATCACGAGGCCGATCGTGCCGGTCGGGGCGATAACCGAGACCTGCGCGTTGCGGTAGCCGTGCTGTTCGCCGAGGACAAGCGCCTTGTCCCAGGCAGCCTTGGCATGGGCGACCAGATCCTGGTCCGGGTTTTCCGAATGGATCAGCGCCACCGGGTTGACCGACAGCTGCTCATAGCCGGAGGTTTCGCCGTGGGCGGCGCGGCGATGGTTGCGGATGACCCGCAGCATGCTGTCGCGGTTCGGAGCAAAGTTCGGGAAGGGGCCGAGTTCGGAGGCGATTTCAGCAGACGTCGCATAGGAAATGCCGGTCATGATCGCGGTCAGCGAACCGGCGATGGCGCGGCCTTCCGGAGAGTCGTAGGCGATGCCGGTCGACATCAGGAGGCCGCCGATATTGGCGTAGCCGAGGCCGAGCGTGCGGTACTGATAGGAAAGTTCGGCGATCTGGCGCGACGGGAACTGCGCCATCATCACCGAGATTTCGAGCACGACGGTCCACAGCCGCGTGGCATGTTCGTAATCGGCGATGTTGATGCGGGCGGTTGCCTTGTCCTTGAACTGCAGCAGGTTCATGGAAGCGAGGTTGCAGGCCGTGTCGTCGAGGAACATGTATTCCGAGCACGGGTTCGAGCCGCGGATCGGGCCGCCGGCCGGCGAGGTGTGCCAGTCGTTCATCGTCGTATTGAAATGGATGCCCGGATCGGCGGACGCCCAGGCGGCGTAGGAGATCTGTTCCCAGAGATCCTTGGCCTTCAGCGTCTTCATCACCCGGCCGTCCTTGCGGGCGGTCAGGTTCCAGTCGCTATCCTGCTCGACAGCGCGCAAAAAGTCGTCTTTGAGCGAGACGGAGTTGTTGGAGTTCTGGCCGGAGACGGTGAGATAGGCTTCCGAATCCCAGTCCGTGTCATAGGTCTTGAATTCCAGGTCCTTGTAGCCCTGGCGGGCGAACTGGATGACGCGGCCGATATAGTTTTCCGGAACCTGATTCTTCTTGGCAGCCTTGATCTCGCGCTTCAGGGCCGGGTTCTTGAGCGGGTCGTAGCAATCGTCGCCAGATCCGCCTTCGCAGTTCAGGCAGGCCTTCATGATCGCCTTCAGGTGGCGGGAGACGATCTTTGAGCCGGTGACGAGGGCTGCCACCTTCTGCTCTTCCTTGACCTTCCAGTTGATATATTCCTCGATATCCGGATGGTCGATGTCGACGACGACCATCTTGGCTGCACGGCGGGTGGTGCCGCCCGACTTGATGGCGCCCGCAGCGCGGTCGCCGATCTTGAGGAAGCTCATCAGGCCCGACGAACGGCCGCCGCCGGACAGTTTTTCGCCTGCGCCGCGCAGCATCGAGAAGTTGGAGCCGGTGCCGGAGCCGTATTTGAAGAGGCGCGCCTCGCGGACCCAAAGGTCCATGATGCCGCCCTCGTTGACGAGATCGTCTTCGACCGACTGGATGAAGCAGGCATGCGGCTGCGGATGCTCATAGGCCGACTTCGACTTGGTGAGCTTGCCGGTGAAGGGGTCGACATAGAAATGGCCCTGGCCGGGGCCGTCGATGCCATAGGCCCAATGCAGGCCGGTGTTGAACCATTGCGGGGAATTCGGGGCGACGCGCTGGGTTGCGAGCATGTAGGCAAGCTCGTCCATGAAGGCGGCCGCGTCTTCTTCGGAGGTGAAATAACCGCCCTTCCAGCCCCAGTAGGTCCAGGTGCCGGCAAGGCGCGAAAAGACCTGGCGCGCGTCGGTTTCGGAACCGTACTGCTCTTCCTTAGGCAACGCCTTCATCGCTTCCGTGTCAGCTACAGAGCGCCACAGGAAGGAGGGGACGTCATTCTCTTCGACCTTTTTCAGGATCTTAGGAACGCCGGCCTTGCGGAAATACTTCTGCGCCAGAACGTCCGTCGCAACCTGGGAGAACTGCGCCGGCACGTCGATATCGGCAAGCCGGAAGACGATCGAGCCGTCCGGATTGCGGATCTCGCTGATCCCCTTGCGGAATTCGATTTCCCCGTAAGCACCTGTCTCCGGCTTGGTGAAACGACGTTCGATGCGCATTGCCTTAAATCCTCGTCCGTTGGCGCCTGATGATAAGGCGCAGATGTGCCGCTCCAGCCCACACGTTCGACGCGCGCAGCCGGTTGAATGTTCCCGATCCCAGGTGAATCATCTTTCGATGCCAACCTGTATGTTGTGGTGATAACGGCTGCAACACTACTACATATAGTATTAACAGAATCTTTCCGCCAGTCCCAGCCGTTGTTTCGGAGCGGAAAATCGAGCACGCACGGAGACCCTGATAGCAGCCCGCCCCTCATAGCCGGACTGCGTGATCTTTTCCCGTCAAACTCGAAGAAGAACCGGCCTCGTAATTCCGGTCCAGTCGCCGCCGCAACGTAAGGAACACTGTCGAACGAGCCGAGAGATTCGTCAAGGCGTAGATTGCAACGCTTTTATAACCACAAGATATTGTGGTTCTTGGCTGTGGATAACGGGGATGAAGAAATAGCCGAGGATTCTCAGGCAGTTGCAGGGATGGCCTGAAACTTGTGTTACGAAGCCGAGAAATATTTCGTGAGCGGCGGCCGGTGCCAGAAGCCCGGTTCAGCAGGGTTTTGAAGGCTGAGCCGTACCATATTGAGACACATCAAGAATCTGCGGCCACTAGTAATAGACAAGCCCGCGCGGTTTTTTAACCGGGCGGGCTCGTGACAAGGACCGAGATTTTTGAAAGGGGCCGGAAAGAATCAGCCCTTGGCGCCCTTGGCGATTGGCTCCTGATAGGTGAAGCCCATGTCCCAAGGGAAATAGATCCAGGTGTCCTGGCTGACTTCGGTGACGAAAGTGTCGATGGTCGGCACACCGGAGGGTTTTGCATAGACGCAGGCGAAATGGGCCTTCGGCAGCATGGCGCGCACTTCCGACGCCGTCTTGCCGGTATCGGTCAGGTCGTCGATGACCAGGACGCCGGCGCCTTCGTCGACCGTCAGTTCGGGCGTGATTCCCTTCAGGAGGTTCATTTCGCCCTGGTTGACGTAGTCGTGGTAGGAGGCGATGCAGACCGTCTCGATCAAGCGGATATTGAGTTCGCGCGAAATGATCGCCGCCGGCACAAGGCCGCCGCGGGTGATGCAGACGATGGCACGGAATTCCCGGCCAAGGCCGGCGAGCCGCCAGGCAAGTGCCCGGGCATCACGGTGGAACTGGTCCCAGGAAACGGGGAAGGCTTTTTCGGGAAGAGACATAGGGCTGGCCACCATTTGCGAGAGCATATTGTTGGCTCTCGCTAATAGCGGCAATTCCCCGGTCGACGCAAGGATTTGTCAGCGGGAAAGCAAAGTCAGCGCCGTCATCGAATCGAGCAGACTGCGGGTAACGCCGCCAAACAGCATTTCCCACCAGCGCGAATGGCCGTAGCCGCCCATCACCAGAAGATCGACGCTGCCTTCCGAGAGATGGTTCTCGATCGCCGCTGCGGCAGAGATGCCGCTCTTTCCCTGCGTCGACAGTGTTACGTTGACGCCGTGCCGGGCAAGGGTTGCGGCGATCTCGGCGCCCGCCATTTCCGGCGTCTGGCCGCCACGGTCGCTCGGATCGACGCAGAACACCTCGACGCTTTCGGCAGCTTTAAGGAACGGCATCGAATCGAAGGTCGCCCGCGCCGCCTCCCGCGAACCGTTCCAGGCGACCAGTACCCGTTTGATCGGCTGCGGCACCTTCATCGTGTAGGGGATGAGCAGCATCGGCCGGCCGCTGTCGAAGAGGAATGTTTCGATATCGGCGCGATGATCGGCATGGGCCGGGTCGCTCTGGCTCGCGACGATCAGGTCGACCGCATGGGCGGTATCCATCACCGAATGGGAGCCGTAACCGGCCGACGACGTGAAGCTGCGCCATTCGATGGAAAGACCATCGCGAGACGCCTGGTCCTTGAAAATCCGCTCGACCTCGGCGGTTTCCTTCTGCGCGGCGTCCTGAAGGATCTGCACGGCGGCGGGGTCTGGAATTTCCATCGGCGCGATCAGCGGCACGGCGGCGAGCGTTTCGGCATGCACGCCGATCAGGTGGGCGGAAAACCGCTCGGCGAGCGCTATCGCGAAATCGGTGATCTGCCTAGCGTTTTGAGGGGTGTCGAGAACGGCGAGAATGGTCCTGTAGGCCATGGCTGTGTCTCCTCATCAACTGGTTCCACGGAATTGGAAACCAGTGTCTCATAAATACGTGTGTCGCACTTTGATCCCGGTCAAGGAGGGCACCCCGGCAATGAGGAAACAGAGTGCCGCGGGTCAGGCGTCGGCTGTCGGATTGGTGGCGATCTTGGCCCGGTCGATGCCGGCGATCATCTCCGCCACGGCTTGCGCAGCCGCATCGAGAACCTGCGGATCGCGGGCGCGCACCACGATTTCGGTCGAGAACCGCTGCCCGTCATATTTCGGATAGGAGCCGATGCTGGTCTCCGGGTGCGCTTTCTGCACGGCCGACAGAAGCGTACCGATATCGCCTTCGCCATAGGGGCAGGGGAGCGCCCGCGACAGCATTTTTGTGCCCGAGCGTAGCATCGGCAACACGTTGTCGACCATCGCCTGGAAGACCTGCGGCACGCCGGCCATCACGTAGACGTTGCCGATGATGAAGCCCGGGGCGGTCGAGACCGGGTTGGGAATGTGCATGGAGCCTTCAGGCATGCGGGCCATGCGTTGGCGGGCTTCGGTGAATTCCATCTCCCGGCGCTTGTACATGTCGGCAAGCAGCCTCATCGCTTCGGGATCGTGGATGCAGGGCACGCCGAAGGCCTTCGAAATCGCATCGGCGGTGATGTCGTCATGGGTCGGGCCGATGCCGCCCGAGGTGAAGACGTAGTCGTAACGGCCGCGCAGCGCGTTCAGCGCCTCGACGATCGCATCCTCCTCGTCGGCGACGATCCGCACTTCCTTGAGGTCGATGCCGGAAAGCGTCAGCAGATCGGCGAGATGGCCGATATTCTTGTCCTTCGTCCGGCCGGACAAAAGTTCGTCGCCGATGGCGAGCATGGCGGCGGTGACGATCAAGGACGGCTGGGGCGCTTCGGACATGGAAATTCCTCCGTAAATGCCACACTCCTAAGCCCAAATTTTTCAAGGCAGAAGCGATTTTGTCGTGATGAGCGCAGAAAGGAGGTCCGTTACGAATTTATGATCCGCAAGCGAAATATCGTCTCCAAATGTTGAACAGTGCGTAGACCTCGCACGGGCTGTCGCCGATCCGTGAAGCCGTTACATATGGGTCTGGTTCTGGCCGCAGACGGCCTTGTTCACACACCAGACATCGAATGGAGAAGATCATGGCAAAGGTTCTCGTGCTTTATTATTCCGCTTACGGCCACATCGAAAAGATGGCCTATGCCGTTGCGGAAGGCGCAACGTCGGCAGGCGCCGACGTGACGGTCAAGCGCGTTCCGGAACTGGTTCCGGACGAGCTCGCAAAGGCTTCCTATTACAAGATGGACCAGCAGGCTCCGATCGCAACCGTCGACGAACTCACCGAATACGATGCGATCATCGTCGGTGCCGGCACCCGCTTCGGCACGGTCGCTTCGCAGATGCGCAATTTCTGGGATCAGACAGGCGGCCTCTGGGCACAGGGCAAGCTGGTCGGCAAGATCGGCTCGGTGTTCACTTCGTCCGCCACCCAGCACGGCGGCCAGGAATCCACCATCCTCGGCTTCATCCCCACCTTCCTGCACCAGGGCATGGCCGTCGTCGGCCTGCCCTACGCCTTTGCCGGCCAGATGGGCACGGAAGAAGTCAAGGGCGGCTCCCCCTACGGCGCCAGCACGATCACCAACGGCGACGGCTCGCGCCAGCCTTCGGAAATCGAACTCGAAGGCGCCAAGTACCAGGGCGCCCACGTCGCCAAGCTGGCTGCCAAGCTCGCCGGCTGATCGAATTGCGATAATCTCCGAAAGGGCGTGGCGAGAGATCTCCGCGCCCTTTTCGCGTCCCGCCATCCGACCGTCTCGCTTTTTTCGTGACCGCGAACCGCTTCCGCAATTTCGGTGCTTGACGGCGTCGCGCAAGTTCAAGAAACAGGACGCCCATGCGGACGTGGCGAAACTGGTAGACGCAAGAGACTTAAAATCTCTCGGCCTTTGGTCATGCGGGTTCGATCCCCGCCGTCCGCACCAAACCTGACCTTGCCTGCAACCGTTTTCCATGAAGACCGTTTGATATCCACTTCGATGGAGGTGTGCTTTGGGCTTTACCTTTGCGATCGGCGATATCCATGGCTGTCTTGCACAGTTGAAGGAACTGCTCGCGCAGGTGGAGGACCATGCGCCCAGCGGGCACGTGGTGTTCATCGGCGACTATATCGATCGCGGGCCGAAGAGCAGAGGCGTGCTCGACCTCGTCATGGCGGGCCCGCGCAAGGAGGGATGGCGGTGGACGGCGCTCAAGGGCAATCATGAGGACATGATGGTCCGCGCCCACCAGAACGGTGGGCACGACGAGATCCTCTGGATCGACAATGGCGGCCGCGAGACGATGGTTTCCTTCGACGGTTACGTGCCGCCCGAGGTGCTGTCATGGTGCGCGCATCGTCCACTGATGCATGTCGACGAGCATCGCATCTTCGTGCATGCGGGCGTCGACGAGACGCTGCCGCTCGACGGTCAACGCGAGCGCGACCTGATCTGGAAGCGATTTGCGAGCGACGACGACGGCGAATTCTGGGGCCGGCATCTCTGCCACGGCCACACGCCGCTTCCCGGCAATCCGCAGACGATCGGCAATCGCACCAATATCGACAGCGGCTGCGTGTTCGGCGACGAGCTGACCTGCGCCGTCTTCGACGATGACGAGCCGGGCGGGCCGGTCGAATTCCTGCGCGTGCCGGGCTAGTGCCGCCAGAAAACCGGCGTCAGCAGGACCAGCACGGTCAGGATTTCGAGACGCCCGAGCAGCATCATCAGCGACAGTAGATAGAGCGCTGGATCGCTGATCGTGGAAAAGTTGCCGACGGGGCCGACGATCGGGCCGATGCCGGGACCGACATTCGACAGCGCGGTGATGACCGAGGACGTGGCGGTCAGGATATCGTAGCCGAACAGCGTCATGCCGATGCTGCCGACCACCCAGAGGAAAATGTAGAGGCTGACGAACAGGAAGACTGCACGCTGGGTCTCCGCATCCACCGTCAGGCTGCCGTAACGCACCGGATAGATCGCGTTCGGATAGATGAGCTTGTTGAGCCCGGCGCGGATGACGTTGACCATCACCACGAAACGGTAGGCCTTGATGCCGCCGGCAGTCGAACCGGAGCAGCCGCCCATGAAGGTGGCGAAGAAGGCGACGAGCACCGCGAATGGTCCCCAGAGCGTGTAGTCGTCGCTCGCAAAGCCGCCTGTCGACAGGATCGAGGTGATGTTGAAGAACGAATGGATCAGTGCGTCGTCGAGTTCGATGCCGCTCCTCAGGTGATGGTAGACCGCAACGGCGATCGAGATGACGCAGAGATAACCAAGGAAAACCAGGATTTGCGGATCGCGCAGCGTATCCAGCCGCCCGCGTACGGCAAGCAGGATCAGCACCGAAAACGGCAGGCTGCAGATCGCCAGGAAGACGGTGCCGAAGACCAGCAGCGCGTTGTTGTCGAAATAGGCAAACGACATGTCGTGCGTCGAGAAACCGGCCGTGGCGATCGTCGACATCGCATGGTTCAGCGCATCGAAATGGTCCATGCCGGCAAGATCGTAGGCGACGGTGCAGGCAAGCGTCAGCAGCACGTAGACGATCAGGAAGGCCCGGGTGAAACTCGCAAGCCGGGCGAAGGGCTTGTCGTTTGTCTCCGACGATTCGAGCTTGAAGATCGAGGCACCGCCGACTTTCAGGAACGGCAGGACGAACAGGCCGAGGCCGACGATGCCGATGCCGCCGAGCCAGGAGAGCAGCGAGCGCCAAAGCAGGATGCCGGGCGGCATGGTATCCAGCCCGACGATCGCCGTCGAGCCGGTAGTGGTGATGCCGGAGATCGATTCGAACAGCGCCTGTGCAAACGAGAGTTCGTGTTCGGCAAGAAAAAGCGGGATCGCGCCCACCACCGAAAACATCGCCCACAACACGTTGACCAGCAGGAAACCCAGCCGCTTGTTGAAGACCGGCGGGGGGCCATGGGTCGCGAGTGCCGCTGCCGCCGCAAGCCCGCCGACCATGAAGCCGGACATGGCGAAGACCTGCCAGTCGCGGTGCCCGTAATAGAGGTCCACCATAGCCGGCAGGAACATTGCCAGCGACAGGTAGAGTGCGCAGAGCGCCGTCATGTAGATGACCGACCGGAAAAGATTGGCGTTCAAAAATGGTTGTCCCGAATTTCGCGGCAACTGAAAGAAGCTTTGTCTCAGCCGTAAGCCTATGGCATAGCGGGACCATTCTTGAAATTCAATGGATGGCCGATGTGACCGAGGCAGAGTTGACCAAGGCAGACGTGACCAAGGCGGGCGTGACGAAAGCGGGCGTGAACGACGCGAGAGTTGCGATGCGGGAGATTTTTCCCGAGACACCGCTGCAGATGAACGAGCACCTCAGCCGCCGTTATGGTGCCGAAATCTGGCTGAAGCGCGAGGACCTGTCTCCTGTCCGCTCCTACAAGATCCGCGGCGCCTTCAACTTCCTGCGCAAGGCGATCGCGTCGGGTGCCAAGGGCAAGACTTTCGTCTGCGCCTCGGCCGGCAATCACGCGCAAGGGTTCGCCTTCGTCTGCCGCCATTTCGAAGTGCCGGGCGTGGTCTTCATGCCGGTGACGACGCCGCAGCAGAAGATCGACAAGACCCGCATGTTCGGCGGCCCCTTCATCACCATCCGGCTGATCGGCGACATTTTCGACCAGTGCTATGCGGCAGCCCGCGCCCACGTGGAAGAGACCGGCGGCGTCATGGTGCCGCCTTTCGATGACGCCGACATCATCGAGGGCCAGGCGACGGTCGCGGCCGAACTGCTCGAACAACTGCCCGACGGCGTAACACCCGATCTGATCATCCTGCCGGTCGGCGGCGGCGGGCTTTCCTCCGGAACGACGGGTTATTTGAAGGACATCGTCAAGCGGGAAGACTTTCTCTTCACTGAGCCGGAGGGCGCGCCGAGCCTCAAGAAAAGCCTTGAAGCCGGCGAGCCGATCACGCTCGCCAAGCTCGACAATTTTGTCGACGGTGCTGCGGTGGCGCGGATCGGCGACCTGAATTTCGAAGCTTTGAAGGGCTTTTCGGCGGATCAGGTCCTGCTGGTGCCGGAAAACGCCATCTGCGTGACGATCACCGAAATGCTCAATGTCGAAGGTGTCGTGCTGGAACCGGCCGGCGCCCTGTCGATCACCGCGCTCGAAATGCTCGGACGCGAAAAGCTGGCCGGCAAGACGGTGGTCTGCGTCGTCTCGGGCGGCAATTTCGATTTCGAGCGCCTGCCGGACGTCAAGGAACGCGCCATGCGCTATTCCGGCGTCAAGAAATATTTTGTCCTGCGGCTCGCCCAGCGCCCTGGCGCGCTGCGCGACTTCCTCAACCTTCTGGGGCCGGAAGACGACATCGCCCGGTTCGAATATCTGAAGAAATCGGCACGCAATTTCGGCTCGATCCTGATCGGTATCGAAACCGCAAGGCCGGAGAACTTCGCTAGCCTGCTCGAACGCTTCGAAGCCGCCGGCATGGGCTATCAGGACATTACCGAGAACGAGATCCTGGCGAACCTCGTCATCTGAGCACGGTCTGTAGCCAGGCCACGGTCCGCTCAGCAAGCGGTGCGGTGGTCGCCGGCGAGATGATGTCGCCGGCAATCACGTGATTGCCGGGATCGCCGGTCTGGCCGACATCGAAAAGCCCGTGAGGCCCGCCCCAGCGGCCGGCAACCTCGCGTACCTTGTCGGGGCGGATGACCTGATCGAGCGACGAATAGAGAAACAGCGCCGGCGTCCTGACCTGCTCGACCGGGCTCTCGACCGAGAGTTTCACCAGCGCTGCCATCGGCAGCAGGGCTTTTGTCGGATAGCGCGTCGTCCAGTGGGCGGCATGGCGGTCGTTATAGGGCGTGAAGCTGCGGCTTTCACCAAGCAGCAGTTTTGAAAGCTGCGGCGCGACCGGTGTCGTCAGCAGAAATGCGGCAAAGCTGTTGATGCCGTAGTTCGGCGATACGAACACGGCCGCCGAGATGCGCGATGCGATCTTCGGATCGGCAAGCGCCAGTGTCGCAAGCGAGGCGCCGGTCGAGGTGCCGATGACGATGACGCGATTGCCAAGCGCTTCACCGATCGCGAGACTTTCGGAAAAATCCGCCAACCAGTCTTTAAGGCTTGCTTCGCCCATCGCTTCGCCGCTGCGGCCGTGGCCGGCGAGCCGGGTGAAATAGAGATTGGCGCCGAACGCTGCCGCGACACGGTCGGGCAGTGGGCGTATCTCCTCGGCCGAAGCTGAGAAACCGTGCAGGTAGAC
The DNA here is from genome assembly GCF_056397445.1 of Neorhizobium sp. 05N33. Classification (NCBI taxonomy): domain Bacteria; kingdom Pseudomonadati; phylum Pseudomonadota; class Alphaproteobacteria; order Hyphomicrobiales; family Rhizobiaceae; genus Neorhizobium; species Neorhizobium sp. 05N33. Next base: position 49,503 of record NZ_JBFTNK010000022.1, read on the forward strand.
GATGGCAACGGATGTCTTTGCCTTCGTCGCCGGATCGGCCCAGACGACGTGTTTGGCGGCGCCGGGCCTTATATCCGGAAAACGGCTTTCGCTTGCGCCGAGATACGCGTCGATATCGGCGCCGAGGCGGGCTTTGTCGAAAGTGGGAAAACCGTCAGCGGGCATGCGCGGGCCGGACATCAGCAGCACTCCGAAGGCGGCGATCAGGATCGCGCAGACATAAATGACCGTCCGCCATGACAACAATCTCCTCTGCATCCGGCGCTCCCTCCGAACCCAGGGGAGATGATAGGCGGGCTTGGTGACGGCGGGAAGTGTATCTGGCGCAGATTAGTGGCCTAACCGCAGATCTGCGGTCGGGAGGGTAGGGCGCAGAAGCCGCGGCGCTCCACCTCGGGCCGTGTCTTCTCGATCACGTTGGTCCAGACGAGGCCCGGAAAGCCTGAAGGCACCAGATCCCACGCATCCCGGTCGTCTATGCCGGAAGATCCGGCATCGCCAGCCTCGAACGGGCCGATCAGCACGACGTCCGACCCGGCCGCCTGCATCCGGTTGTAGAAACGCTCCGGCCAGCCCCAGAGCAGGAAGGCAAGATTGGCCGGGACCGGGACAAGGGTATTGCGGCAGGTTTCCGGCACATGGCCGCTCCAGCCGAACGCCAGGTAGTTGAGGAGGCAGGATTTGGCCGTGCGGTTGGAATAGCCGGGAAGGCCGGGGACAAGCGCCACCGCTTTTTCGGTCGGCTCGTTTCCGCCATAAACGCCGAACGCCGCTGCCCGCGCGCCGGGGTCGGTCTTGAGAAGCGTTGCCAGAGCTTCACCTTCTTCCCGGCGGCGGCTCTTGAAATTGATCAGGAAACGTCCATCCGGAAGGGCGGAGAAGACTTCCGTCAAAGTCGGCATCAGGCCCTTGCCCTGGCCCCGAAACGGAAAGGTCCGGCCGCCGTCGGCGGTGTAGCCGTAGCCGATGTCGAGTGTCTTCAGGACCGGCATCGGCGTCTGTTCGGTAACGCCCTTGCCGTCGGTGCGGCAATCGAGCGTCCAGTCGTGGAAGACGGCGAATTGTTTGTCCGGCGTCAGATGCACGTCGAGTTCGACCACATCGGCGCCGGCATCGAAGGCGGCCTTCATGCCGGCAATGGTATTCTCCAGAAAAGCATGCGTCGGCGGCAGCATCAGGCTTGCGGTGCAGGTATCGTTCTCGACATGGGAGGCGTCGAAAAGTTGGTGCTGCCCGCGATGGGCAATGATCCTGAGCGGCCTGTCGGTCGGAAAGCGGGAGAACAGGGAGGTATTGCCGATCCAAAGCGCGGCGATGACCGCTAGGAGGAATGCTGTGGCGATCTTCCATTTCATGCGGACAGGCTCCTCAATCGTGCGGGTGGATCTAAGACGTTGGATTGTGACTTTTCCTTGGGTGCCCTGCTTCCGGGCGGCGCGGGAATATGCTAGGCAGCCGCCATGGCTTCGTTCCTGTCTAATATTTTCTCGATGTTTTCCGGCGGCGGCAAAGCTGCCGAAGCACCTGCTGCTTCCGCAAAACCGGTCGAACATAGCGGCTGCATCATCCATCCGGCGCCGATCCGCGAGGGTTCGCAGTTCCGGCTGGCAGGGCGTATCGAGAAGGATGTGAACGGTGAGACGCTGGTGCGCACCTTCGTCCGCGCTGACGTGTTCACCTCCATGGATGACGCGGTCGAATATACCGTCCGCAAGGCTCAGCAGATCATCGACCAGAATGGTCCGGCGCTGTTTTCCGATGGGGAAAAGTCGCGCTCTGCGTGACATGCGTTCCGCATTGTGATCGCAAAAATTGTGAGTCACACTCAAAATTAAATCATTAGCGATAGCTTGAAGCATCTGTTCCGATGTCTTTTCTGCGGTCGACTTTTAATGCGATCTCGCTGGTCATATTTTATGCTCTTTATAGGCTCCGGGCTTTCCGGTGGCCTTATTCCAAGCTTTGCCTTCGCGGATGATCTCCTTTCACAGGCTTCCCGACTGGATATGACATGGATGCTCGTCGCCGCCGGACTGGTGATGATGATGCAGGTCGGTTTCCTTCTGCTCGAAGCCGGCATGGTGCGCTCGAAGAACTCGATCAACGTCGCGCAGAAGAACCTTCTCGATTTCGTCTTCGGCGTCGTCGCGTTCGCCGCAGTCGGCTTCATGATCGCTTTCAGCCGTTCGAACGGTTTCCTGTTCGGGAAGCAGAGCGAGTTCTATTTCCTGCGGGATCTCGACAGCTGGCAGTCGGCCTTTTTCGTCTTCCAGGTGATGTTCTGCGGCACCGCCGCGACGATCGTGTCGGGCGCCGTTGCCGAGCGCATGAAGCTGCCGGCCTATGTGTTCGGCTCGCTGTTCATGTCGGGGCTGATCTATCCGGTCTTCGTGCATTGGGTCTGGGGCGCCGCGCTGTTCCCGAACGCATCCGCCTTCCTGTCGCAGATGGGTTTTGTCGATTTCGCCGGCTCCACGGTCGTCCATTCGACCGGCGGCTGGGTGGCGCTTGCGGCCTGCATGGTCATCGGCCCGCGCATCGGCAAGTTCAATGCCGACGGAACGCCGGTCAGGATCGCCGGCCATAGCCCCGTCCTGTCGACCACGGGCGCACTGCTTCTCTTCATAGGTTGGATCGGCTTCAACGGCGGTTCGACGCTCGGCGTGTCCGACCAGTTAGCGCCGATCATCATGAACACGGTGCTGGCCGGCGGCATGGGCACCTGCGTCGGTTATGTCATCGGATTCTACCAGGACGGCGTCATCCTTCCCGAAAAGTCGAACTCCGGCATGCTCGGCGGGCTGGTGGCGGTGACCGCCGGCTGCCATATCCTCGATCCGGCAAACGCGCTGATGGTCGGTGCCATCGGCGGCGCAGTGGCGATCTTCGGCAACGCCTTCGTCGAGAGAACGCTCAAGATCGACGACGCGGTCGGCGCCATCGGTGTGCATGCCTTTGCTGGTGTCGCCGGAACCCTGCTCCTGGCGCTTCTCGCGCCGGTCGATCAGCTTCCGGCTGGCGGCAGGCTGGCACAGCTGCACGTGCAGCTGGTCGGCGTTGGCGTCAATTTCTACTGGTCCTTCGGTCTCGGTTACGCCTTCTTCTGGGCGGCCGACCGGCTGATGCACATCCGCGTTTCGGCCAAGGACGAAGAGGACGGGCTGAACCTTGCCGAACACGCAACCCGCCTCGGCGTCGGACATGTGGAGGATGCAATGGCCGATCTTCTCGGCGGCAATGCCGACCTGCGCAAGCGCCTTCCCATGGTCAAGGGCGACGAGGCGGAAAAGCTGACCGGCCTCTTCAACCGGCTGATGGATAATGTCGAGGAGGAGGAGCGCAGCCGGGGAGAACTGACCGAGCTCCGACGCGACAACGAGGAATCCGAGCGCGTTGCAGCGCTGGCGAACGCCACGTTCGAGGCGATCCTGATCCACCGGGACGGTATCATCGTTGATGGCAACGAGCAGCTCGGCAAGATGATCGGCCTGCCGCTTCTCGAAATCATCGGCCGTTCCGTCTTCGACTTCCTGCATGATGGCGAGACGATCCCCGTCGTCGACATGATGAAACTCAACGACGACAACAGCCATGAGATTCTCGTGGCGCTGGCGAGCGGCGAGGAAATCCCCGTCGAGGCGCGCGGCCGCGACATCCTCTATCGCGGCGAAAAAGCCCGTATCGGCTGCCTCGTCGACCTCAGGGAGCGCAAGCTGGCGGAGAGCCGCATGCGCTACCTCGCTCTCCACGATCCGCTGACCGGGCTGCCGAACCGGGTGCTGTTTTCCGAGCGGCTGACCGAACTTGTGGATGAGGCCGGAAACGGCAGGGGTTGCGGCGTCCTGATGGTCGATCTCGATCGCTTCAAGGACGTCAACGACATCCATGGCCATCAGGCCGGCGACGCGGTGATCCGCGAAACCGCCGCGCGCCTTGCCGCCGAAGCCGGGCCGGACAATATCGTCGCCCGTCTCGGTGGAGACGAGTTCGCCGTCATCATCGCCCATACATCCGATACCGACGAGCTTGAGAGTTTCGGCGATCGGCTGCTGACCGCGATGGCCGATCCGATCGATATCGGCCACGGTGAACAGGTCAATATCAGCGTCAGCATCGGGGGTGCGCTCTGCCCCGAACATGCAAAAGACGTGGACGCGCTGATCGGCTGCGCCGACGTGGCACTCTATCATGCCAAGAACGCCGGCCGGAATGCCTGCCGCATGTTCAAGCGGGGCATGAACGAATTGATCGAGAAACGCCGGGAGCTGGAAGTCGATCTGGAAATCGCCTTGCAGCGGGGCGAATTCGAACTCTATCTGCAGCCTCGTGTCGAGGCGGAAAGCGGCCTCATCATCGGTTACGAGGCGCTGCTGCGCTGGTTCCATCCGAAGCGCGGCATGATCAGTCCGGGCGATTTCATTCCGGTCGCCGAAGCCTCCGGCAAGATCATCCGGCTCGGTGCCTGGGTGCTCGCCGAAGCCTGCAAGATCCTGGACAGTATCGATGGCCATATCAGCGTCAACGTCAGCCCGCTGCAGTTCCGCCATGCGGATTTCGTCACCGATCTCGCTGATCTGCTGAAGACCACCGGTGCCGATCCGCACCGGATCGAGCTCGAGATCACCGAAAGCGTGCTGATCGAGGACGACAAGCGCGCCGTGCAGATCCTCAACGATTTAAAGCGCATGGGCTTCCACATCGCGCTCGACGATTTCGGCACCGGTTATTCGTCGCTGAGCTATCTCAGCCGCTACCCGTTCGACACGATCAAGATCGACCGCAGTTTCGTCAACAACCTGAACCTGGTCGACAACGCGCAGATCATCGTACGCACCATCATCGACCTCGGCACCGGCCTTGGTATGAAGGTCGTCGCGGAAGGTGTAGAGACGACCGAACAGGCGCTGTTCCTCGCTCATGCAGGCTGCGACGAGCTGCAGGGCTATCTTCTCGGCAAGCCCCGGAAACTAGGCGAGATCACGCGTGAGATCGATCCGGCAATCGCCACCCAGTTGCGCAACGTGCCGAAGAAGTTGCCGGAGATCCAGGATTACCCGACGTTCGAAGGGGAAACCTACCAGCCGTTATTGCATAGTCATGCATAATGGCCATAATCCCCATAGGGGTGGAGAGCTTGTAAAAAGATAGCGGTTACAGCGGCATAATGCCTGCGGGGGGTAAAGCAGATCGAAATGCAGGTGTTCAATCTCGCCCTCTTTCTTCTGGAAGCGGTGATCTATTTCGCCGTCATGACCGCCTTCCTGCATTTCCGCCGCCATCTTGGCCTTGGCATATTTCTGGCGGCGCTCGGCGTCATGCATTTCATGGAGACCTACCTGGCGGCGGTCTTCTACATCGAACTTCCATTCGGCACCGTGTCCCCTGGCTCGTCGGTCTTTTTTGCCGGCAAGCTGATGATGATCCTGCTCCTTTACCTGAAAGAGGATGCGGCAGTCGTCCGCCAGCCGATCTACGGGCTTTTCCTCGGCAATCTTCTGACCGTCGGCATCGCCCAGATTCTACAGGCGCATGAGGTCGTGGCGCTGCCGGGCGGCCGCGCCGCGGACTTGGCGTTTTTGAGCGAGATGGGCTGGCTGATGGTGTGGGGTACGGCGCTGCTCTACGTCGACGCGATCGGTATCATCCTGCTCTACGAACGGCTGGGGCGGGTGCTGCGTAGCAATGTGGTTTTGCGTTTCGCGATCAGCGGCGCGGCTATCCTGACCTTCGACCAGATCGGTTTTTACGCGGCGCTGAACATCCTCTTCGGTGCGCCGCCTTCGGTCTTCTTCGGCGGATGGTACGCCAAGCTGCTGTCAGTGGTTCTCTATTCGCTGCTTTTTGCAGTCTATCTCAAGATCGAGCAGATCCCGCGGCTTGCCAGATCGACGCGCGAGCTTACCGATATCTTCAACGACCTGACCTTTCGCGAACGTTATCAGGCGCTGCTCGCCAAGAGCGGGGTTGATGGGCTGACCGGTCTTTTCGACCGCGGCCGGCTGGAGGCGGATGTTCCAAAGCTCATTCACCGCTGTCTCGATCGGGGAACAGGGCTCAGCCTCATCATCGTCGATGCGGATCATTTCAAACAGGTCAACGATCTCTTCGGCCATCTGAAGGGGGACGAGGTGCTGAAGGAGGTAGCGGTATGCCTGCAGGCCGGCTCCCGCCCGAGCGACCATCTCTCCCGCTTTGGCGGTGAGGAATTCGTGCTGATCCTGCCTGATACCGACCACGACAGCGCCCTGATAATCGCAGAACGCATGCGGACCGCAATCTGCCGTTCGGTCATTCGTCCCGATGGCCAATGCGTGACGGTCTCGATGGGCGTAGCTACGGCTCCGGAGGACGGACACGCCCTCGATACGCTGCTCGGGCGCGCCGACGAACGGCTCTACCGCGCAAAAAATGACGGCCGGGACAATGTCCACGGCCGTCATGGCAGGCTCGTCCCGTCAGGCGCAGGGACGGCTTAAGCGGCGAGAGCGAGCTGCCGATTGCGCTGCTGGGCGGTGGCGATCGCCTTTTCAGCAGCCTCCGGGCCGAAGGCGAGGCCTTCGACATAGATGACTTCCACATCCGTCATACCCAGGAAGCCGAGGACGGTCGTGAGATAGGGGACCGCATGGTTCATGCCGGTGGCCGGGCCTTCGGAATAGACGCCGCCGGATGCGAGCACGATATAGACCTTCTTGCCGGTGGCGAGGCCTTCCGGGCCCTCGGCCGTATAGCGGAACGTCTGGCCGGCGCGGGCGACGTTGTCGATCCAGCTCTTCAGCGTCGAATAGATGTTGAAGTTGATGAGGCCGGTGGCGATGACCACCGTATCGGCAGCCATCAGTTCGGCGACCAGCTTGTCCGAATAGTCGGCGGCGGCAGCTTCTGCCGGGGTGCGGTCGGCTGCGGGCTTGCGGATGGCGGACGTGGTGACGCTGTCGAGATGCGGGATCGGATTGGCACCGAGATCACGATGGACGACCGACGTGCCGTTGTCGCGGGCGCTCAGTTCGTTGGCCAGGTCATGGGCGACCTTGCTGGACAGCGAGTCATCGCCGCGCGGGCTGGAAGTGACGAGGAGGATAGAGGACATGTTTTTTTCCTTATCTGGAGATCTTATCTGCAGTCTTGGGCCTGCAGGAGGATTGGGGAGCGGGTGGATCCGCTGTGTTCGAGAAAATAGATAGGCGTGGACGCCCATCGATAAAACTGAGATAATATAGAAGCTATCTATCGAAAATTTGGATGACGACCATGGATGCCAATCCCACCCTCGATCAGTTGCAGGTGTTTCTGGCGGTTGCCGAAACGGGCAGCTTTTCCGCAGCCTCGCGTGCGCTGAACCGGGCGCAATCGGTGGTCAGCTATACGATCGGCAATCTCGAAGCCCAGCTGGAAATGGCGCTTTTTGAGCGCAGCGGCGCCCGTCAGCCGAAGCTGACCGAAGCGGGCAAGGCGCTGCTGACTGACGCCCGGCGCATCGTCGCCGATCTTCAGGTGATGCGCGCCCGGGCCAGGAGCATCAAGCAGGGGCTGGAGGCAGAACTGTCGGTGGCGTTGAGCGTGATGGTTCCGTCGGATGCCGTTGTAACGGAGCTGCGTGAATTCCGGGAGAGGTTTCCGAGCGTGGCGCTCAATCTCAATATAGGCGAACTGGGCATGGTCATGGAGATGGTCCTATCCGGAAAGGCCGATATCGGCATAGGCGGATCGATCCTTCGGCAGGAGGATTCGGTGGTGATGGAGAAGATCGGCTACTCCTTCATGATTCCGGTCGCCGCTGCCGAACATCCGCTTGCAAAGTTCCGTCGGCCCCTGACGCTCGCGGACGTGCGCGAGGAAGTTCAGCTGGTTGTCACGGACACGTCAGGCCTGACGAATGGCCGCGATTTCAATGTCTTGTCCTACAAGACATGGCGCGTCAGCGACATCGCCACCAAGCACCAGCTGATCAAGGGTGGTCTTGGCTGGGGCGGCCTGCCGGCTTCGGTCGCCGGAAGGGACATTATGGACGGAACTCTCGTCGCACTCGATCTCGAAGCCTACGAGCAAAGTCAATACCCGCTCTATGCCATGCGCAAGGCCGCAAACCCTCTGGGACCTGCAGGCCGGTGGTTGGTCGATGCCATGGAGCGTCGGCTGTCGACCTGCCCGAGCCATGACGACTTCAAGCAGATGCTCGGCATCGAACCTCGGGAAGGAATGCCTGAAGCCGCCGAATAGCCGCAGCTCTATCGGCCGGGGCGCATCGAAGCGGGGTCAAAGCCAGTCGATGCGCTTGAGGATCCACAGCGTGCCCGCGGAAATAACCACGACGAGCACAACGATGACCAGGAAAGCCCAGGTGTCATTAACGCCGGGAATGCCACCGACATTCATGCCGAAGAGACCCGCCACGACGCTCGGCGGCAGGAGAAGGGCCGCCAAGGCCGCAAGCCTGTTGGAATTGCGGGCGATCCGTTCGCCGATGACCGTCGAAAGGTCGTCATGAAGGATGCCGGTGCGGTCGCGGATCGCGTCGAGATATTCGATGAACCGCATCAGCTTGTCGATCACCTCGCGAAAGCGGAGTTTGTCGCGTTCCTTGAGCCACGGCGCATCGTCGTGCTCGATCCTGTTGAGCGCGTCGCGTTGCGGTGCGAGATAGCGGCGTAGCTGTACGGCACGGCGGCGCAGTAGCTTGAGCCTCAGCCGGACTTCGCTTGCTTCACCCTTGAAAATCAGCTCGTCGAGTTCGTCGACCTCTTCGTCCATGTCGTCGAGCACCGGCTCCAGATCGCGGACGAGCTTGTCGCTGACGAGCGCCAGCAGTTCTCCCGCCTGCCGGGGACCCTTGCCATTGTCGAGCGCCCGCCGGATATCGCGCAGCGCGGTGATATAGTGGCCGCTGTCGCGCAATGTCACCAGTCGGTGCTCGTCCACCCAGATATGCAGCGGCACGAGATCGATCTCGTCGGAGTTTTTCTCTGCTTCTTCCGGCGGAGCGGCGCAGACACCCCGCAGGATGATCAGCAGTCCGTCGCCCACGGGCTCGACGCGCGGGCGGGAATCCTCCGCAAGAAGCGCCTCCGACACCAGCGGATCGAAGCCGCCATTGGTATTTATCCATTCCGCGGTCGCCGGGTGATCGCGCTCGAAATGCATCCAGACGATACCGTCGCCCGGCTTCCAGCTGCAGGCCTCGGACATGTTCATCGTCCTGCAGCCGCCGTGGCCGTCGAGGACAAGGACGAAGCGCAGGCCTGGCTCGTCTCCGTAGCTTACTGCGGTCTTTGCCTTTTCGAGCATCCGTGTGCGTCCTCCCCGCCGATTTCGGATCGATTCTACCAGCAAATACTGTGCCCGCGAAGGGTAAGCATTCCCTCAACAACGGCGGAACGATCGGCAGTCACCGGCTGCGAGTTGACGACGTTTCGACCTCTGCTATAACGGCACAACGGTCTGCAGTTCACCGAGGCGTTGCCGTCCCGAAAGGGAAGCTAAACCTGCTCATGACAAAGATGATCAGCACTTATCCCGTGCTAGAGTCGACAAGCCGGCGACCAGCGACACCCTGATTTTTAGGGAATGGCACGTTTAAGGATAAGATATGCCGAGATCCATCTTTCCCATGGAGATCGCCGACCTGTCGGCTTTCGCCAAATCCGTCCGCGACGGGATCGCTAGGTTCGATCACAAGCCGAGCCATCTGGAGATGCTCAATCTCCTGACGCGGGCGGCGGGCTTCCGCAACTACCAGTATTTTCGCGCCGTTGCCAAAACGGCCGACGTCATCGCCGAGTGGCGCCCGGTGCTGGAGGACACGCCGGCGCCCGACGAGGCGCGGGTGTTGAAGACAGCGCGCCATTTCGACGAGGAGGGCAGGCTGGTGCGCTGGCCCGGCAAGCGCGGGCTGCAGGAAATCTGCCTGTGGTTTCTGTGGTTGAAGATACCGGCGGACCGGGAGTTCACCGAACGGCAGATCAGTGAACTCTTGAACACGCTGCACCTCTTCGGCGATGCCGCGATGCTGCGCCGCGATCTCTTCGATTTCGGTCTCGTCCAGCGCACGCGGGACGGCAGGGAATACCGCCGCATCGAAAAGAAGCCGCCGGCGGAATTGAAGCTGCTGCTGTCGCGGATCGATCTCGCCAGGGCAAAAGCGGCATAACCGTCAGTCGGCCCATTCCGGGATCGGTCCAAATCACGATCGTGAGCCATCGGTTGGGACTTTCCCTGCCGATGGTCTCTCCTGGGATCAGAGTTCCAGCGCACCCTGAATACATGTGACCACGTCTCCACCGATCCAGATATCGTCGCCGACTTTGTCGACATACACCCGGCCGGCGCGGCCAAGCACGGTGCCCTGGGCCGCAACGTAGTTCTCCGGCGCGACACCGGATCCGATCAGCCATTGGGCAAGGCCGGCGTTGAGACTGCCGGTGACCGGATCCTCATAGCCGTTGCGGGTAAAGGCACGCACCTCGAATTGCGCGTCCTTACTGTCAAGATCGGGATTGAAGCGCCCGACGAGCCCGACGCGAGTGCCGGCGAGAGCCGAATAGTCCGGCTTGACAGCCAGCACATCGGCGCGCGAGGGCAGGCGGACGCCGATCCAGTCCGGGCCGTTCTCGCACCAGTTGGAATCCTCGATCAGGTTGTCGGGCAGGCTGAGCGCCTTGGCGATCCGCTCCACCAGCGCCGGATCCACCGGACCGCTGCGCGTCAGCGGCGGCGCCGCAAACGCAAGCCGATTGCCGTCACGGCGGATGCGGACGAGGCCCGCGCCGCATTCCTGCACGATATCATCGGTTGGTGATGTCTGTTGCTGCGAGAGCCAGACATGCGCACTGCCGAGCGTCGGATGGCCGGCGAAAGGCAGTTCCTGCGACGGTGTGAAAATCCTCACCCGGTAGCTGGCCTTCGGATCGGTCGGCTCGAGCAGGAATGTCGTTTCGCTGAGATTGGTCCAGTTGGCGAAGGACTGCATCTGCGCGTCGCTCAGTCCGTCGGCACCGATCACCACGGCAAGCGGATTACCGCGCAACGGCTGGCTGGAGAAGACGTCGGCCTGCTGGAACGAGAATTTCGGCATTGCCTAGCCTCATGCGGTTGAAAAGAAAGACGGCAGCCAAGGCTGCCGTCCAGATATTGCCGAAGGTAATATTGGCCGTTACAGCACCAGCCGGAACTTGGCAAAGCCGTTCTCGCCGTCGCCGGCGTCCTCGATCTTGGCACCCTTGACCGTGCTAGCGAACTGGCGGGCTTTGGGGCCGGTTTCGAAGATAGCGCTTGTGCCGGGCAGGGGCTTGAACGACCAATTGGCGTCGGCCGATGGGTTGATCGTGCCCTGTTCGACGATATAGCGCACGATCACGTCGCGGTTGGTGTCGGGCGCCACGAAGATCACCTTGTCGCCGGCGATCTCCGGGAACTTGCCGCCGCCGCCGGCGCGGTAATTGTTGGTTGCCACCACGAATTTCTGGGCCGGATCGATCGGCTTGCCGTTGTACTTGAGGTCGACGATGCGGTTGGAGTTGGCATTGACGAGCTTGCCGTCCTTGTCGAAGCGGGTCGGCTGCGACAGGTCGATCTGGTAGGTGACGCCGTCGATGACGTCGTAATTGTAGGACGGGAAATCGTTGTTGAGGAGAGGTGCGTCCTTGGCGCCTGACGCAACCTGATTGAACATCCCGGCCGACATTTCGAGCCAGTTCTTGACCTGAGCTCCGGTGATCAGCACCGCCTGCACGGTATTCGGATAGAGATAGAGGTCGGCGACGTTCTTGATGGCGATGTCGCCTGCCGGGACATCCGTGAAATACTCGGCACCGCCGCGGCCGCCTGCCTTGAAGGGTGCCGCGGCCGAGAGCACGGGAATGTCCTTGTACTGGCCCTCTTTCAGCATGTCCTTGATGTACCAGGTCTGCGCATTGGCGACGATCTGCACCGACGGATCGTCGGCGACCAACGCGAAATAGGAATAGAGCGGCGCCGAGCTCTTGCCGACCGCGCGGCGGATATAGGCGAGCGTCGCCTCATGTTCCTCCTTGGCGGCCGCGATGATTTCCGGCTTGTCCTTGACGTCGGCGACGATCTTCTTGGCGTCGTCGCGGTGGTAGATCGGCCGGGCTTCGGAGGTGAAGTCCACGACTTTCCAACCCTTGCCGTCCTTTTCTACGAGCAGGTCGATCAGGCCCATATGCGAGCCCCAGAAACCGCCCATGACGGCGGGCTTACCCTGCAGCGTGCCCTTCTTGGTATCGGCCCCCTTGACCCCGTCGAAATCCTTGCTGTTCGGGAAAACGAGATGCTGGTGGCCGGTGAAGATCGCGTCGATGCCGGGAACGCCGGCGAGATAGAGCGACGCGTTCTCCATACGGTCGCCCGGGCCCCCGCCGTCTATACCCGAATGGGAAAGCGCGATAACGACGTCGGCGCCTTCTTCCTTCATGACCGGCACCCAGGCCTTGGCGGCTTCGATGATGTCGCGGGTCTGTGCCTTGCCTTCGAGGTTCTTCGCATCCCAGGTCATGATCTGCGGCGGCACGAAGCCGATGAAGCCGACCTTGATCGGGCTTTCAGCGCCCGAGCCGTCCTTGATCTTCTTCTCGACGATCACATAAGGCTTTAGGAAAAGCTCGTCCTTTTTAGGTTCGGAGGCGAGCATGCCTTTGGTGAGGTTGGCGCAGACGTAAGGGAAGCCGGAGCCCGCCAGCACCTTGAACAGAAAGTCGAGACCGTAGTTGAATTCATGGTTGCCGAGCGTGCCGGCATCGTAGCCGAGTACGTTCATCGCCTTGATGACCGGGTGCTTGTCGCCGTCCTTCATGCCGCGCTCATAGGCCATGTAGTCGCCCATGGGGTTGCCCTGCAGGAAGTCGCCATTGTCAATCAGCATGGAATTGCCCGCTTCGGCGCGGATTGCGTCGATGATCGAGGCGGTGCGGGCAAGGCCAAGCGTGTCGTTCGGCTTGTCGGCGTAATAATCGTAGGGGAAGACGTGGACGTGGATGTCGGTCGTTTCCATGATCCGCAGATGCGCCTGATTGCCGGCAGCGCGCGCGGCAAACGGGTGCAGCATGACAAGCGCCGACGAGGCGGCAAAACCTCCGAGCAGCGAGCGGCGGGTGATCGGGTGAAGATCGTTAAGCGATGACATGGCAGCCTCCTTGGAGCGGACCGGTGAGCGACAATTCGGCGCCATATTGACGCGCGAGGATTGTATCTCCAAGCGGATTCTGAGGCGGTGGAGGAGATGGTGTGATGATCGCGGGCTCTGTCCTAGAGGCGGTCAGGAAGAGGTGCTAACCCGACGCGTCAATAGGCCGCCATCCGCATCGCGTCGACGAGCTGGGCCATCTGGAAGGGTTTGGGAAGGACGGGGATATGGCGCATGTCGGCAGGCAGGCCGAGCGGTCCATATCCGGTCACGAAAATGAAGGGGATGTCGCGCGCGGTAAGGATTTCGGCAACTGGAAAGCTGGCTTCGCCGGCGAGGTTCACATCGAGCAGGGCCATATCCAGCGGAAGCGACCGGGCCTTGATAATCGCATCATCGAGCCGGGAGGCTGTCCCCATCATCCTGCAGCCGATCTGCTCCAGGAACTCTTCGAGCATCATCGAAACAAGTGCCTCGTCCTCGATGATGAGGACGCGAATTCCAACAAAAATCTGGGCATCGTTCACCTTGCACCCGCTTGCAGGGCACCCACTGGCAGGAAGGGCGTCACCTCGGCCGAGACGACAACGTCGCAGAGCGGCGCCTCGATCGTCCCAACGATCCCGGCAGGCTGATCGAATATCACCGATGCCTTGCCGCCGAGATCCTGGGCAAGGCTGCGCTCGATCAGCCTGACGCCGAACCCTCGTCTCGACGGCACGGCGACAGGCGGTCCGCCGCTTTCGATCCATGTCAATCGCAGCAGAGGTTTGGCACCCTCGACAATCTGCCAGTTTATCGCGACCTGACCGTTAAGCGTCGAGAGCGCGCCGTATTTCAGGGCATTGGTCGTCAGTTCGTGCAGACCCATGGCAAGCGCGAGCGCCGCCCGCGGCAGCAATCGCAGCGATGGACCAGAGACCGCGAAGCGATGGTCGCCGCCCTCGCCAAACGGTGCCAGTGCACCGGTGACCACATCGTCGATACTTGCCCCCTCCCATTTTTCGCGGGTGAGCACGTCATGTGCGGCCGCCAACGCCATGAGGCGCCGCTCCAGATTCTGGCGCACGATCGGGTCGCCGCCCCGCAGGGTCTGGGAGGCGATGGCCTGGACGGTCGCAAGCGTGTTTTTGACGCGGTGGTTCAACTCATTGACCATGAGTTGCAGCCGTTCCTCGATCCGTTTCCTCTCGGTGATTTCGACCGAGACGCCGACCAGGCCGATGACTTTGCCATCGGCATCACGCAACGGAGCTTTGGTCGACGACCAGACCCGTGGGTGGCGGCCCTCGCGGCTGATGACCTCTTCGAATTCTTCGGTCCTCGCCTGATCCATGATCCGACGGTCGTTGACCATCACCGCTTCGGCCTGGCCTTTGCTGTCCAGAAACTCCAGGTCCGTGCGTCCTTCGACTTCGGGCCAAGGCTTGCCGATCAGGTCGAGCGTCGAGACATTCGCCAGGATGATGCGGCCCTGCAGGTCCTTCGCGTAGATCAGCCCCGGCGCGGTCTCCAGGATGGCGCGGAGCAGGGCGTTGGTCTGATGGAGCTGCCTTTGGGCGAGCTTGATGGAGGTGATGTCGCTGCTGACTTCAATCGCAACTTCCGGCTCCCCGGCTTCGCCGCGGATCAGCGACCATTTGCCGATGATGTGGATCTCTCTGCCATCCTTGTGGCGACGCGTGAGTTCACCCTGCCATTCGCCGTCGCGCGCGAGGATCGCATTGATTTCCTCGAACGGGATGGGGAAACGGGTGTGGAGAAGGTCGAACCCATTTTTCCCCAGGGCTTCTTCTTCGCAATAGCCGTAAAGCCGTTCTGCGCCGATCCCCCAGAGCACGATCCTGCCGTCGAGACCGCGCAAGGTGCCCTGCGTCTGTCCGAATGTCTGCATGAATCTTTCGAGCCGGCCGAGTTTGGCATCGATATCGCGCTGTATCCTTCGTTTGGCCCAGATGGACGCTGCGAAGGCGGCCGCAGCAAGCGCCAGAAGGATCGTCGCCGCACTCAAAGTATAGGTAGCAAGGAAGAAGCCGTTCGACACCGCCAGAAGGCCCCCCAGCGCCAGGAGACCAGCTGCCAGCCATGTAACGAGGGTAGCCCGCATACGTGCAACCCGCGATGTCGTGGAGGGCGAGGCAAAAGGAACAGCAACCATCGAAGCATCCTTGGTTTTGCCTGCGCGCTGTGACTAGGCGCTCAATGCAGGCGGGAAAAACTGGGACACTTGAACAGCCGCCTACTCTCAACGAGGGCGGGCTTTGGTTTTAATGCTCCGGATAAATTAGGACTTTATCATTTATCAACTCAACGGCAAGTAGTAAATATTTGGTAAATTCTCATTTCGGCTGGATATTTCCGGCATCCGTGGCCTTTACATTGTCGCTGTTTATGCGTGGTGATTCGAGGGATCGTGAATAGGTTGAAAATTGGATGGCGGCGGGAATGCGGCGACCGATCTCAGCGCGAGGCGGGCGCGTCCTTGTGGAAGAAGCGGAAATAGGATGAGACCTGTGCCACCGCATTGCTGTTGATGCTGAACTGCACACCGAGCCGGCCGCTGCGGCGCCACTTGACGGTACCTTCCAGGATGCCGAGCTCTTCGCTTTCGATCCGGACCGGGCTGCCGTCGGCGGCATGCAACGTGCGTCCGCCGAGGTCTAGCGCCATGCCGGTTGGTGAAAGGTCTGTAACGCGGCCTTCGACGGCTTGATTGAAATATTTGACCGTGCCCAGGATACGGGTCTTCTTGCGCTCCGCGCTGCGGGTTTTCATTCGTCCGTTGATCATGATCTCATCCCTCGTTGTTCCTTAAGGCGCGGAAGATACACGCATTGCCTTGAAATCCCTTTAGGACGATCCGTAAAAGTCGAGTGACTCCAATCACAGTCCTACATTCGGCCTGTCGATGATTTCGCGCAGCGCAAAGCTCGAATTGATCTTCACCACGTGCGGCAGCGCCGACAGCCAGTCTCGATGAATGCGCTCGTAATCCTCCAGATCCTTGGCGGCGACCCGCAGGATGTAGTCGTATTCACCGGACATCAGGTAACAGACCAGAACGTTGGGGCAGAGTTTCACCGCCGCCTCGAATTCGGTGAGCGTCTTGGCGAATTGGCCGGACAGCGAGATGTGGACGATCACCATCATCTTGTAGTCGAGCGCCTTGTTGGAAAGGCGGGCGTGATAACCGCTGATCGTGCCGCTTTTCTCGAGGATGTCGAGCCGCCGCGAACAGGCGGACGGGGACAGCCCGACCCGCTCGGCAAGCTCGGCATTGGAGATGCGGCCGTCCTGCTGCAGGGTTCGCATGATCGCAAGATCAATGGCATCCATGGCACTCATTGGTGGATCCTTCGAAATAATCCCGTTCAACGCAATTATCTGCGAAAATACGAGGTTTCGCAATTCGTCTTCGCAAGGACATTCGCACGATTCTCTGGTTAGGTTTCCGGCGGGAACATCAATCGGCGAAAGCCACAACTTGAGAGGAACGCTGCATGCGTGTCGGATGCCCGAAGGAAATCAAAAACCATGAATACCGCGTGGGGCTGACGCCCGGCGCGGTACGTGAATATGTGGCCCACGGGCACGAGGTGCTGATCGAAACGAAGGCCGGCGCCGGCATCGGCGCGGATGACGGCGCCTATGTGGCAGCCGGGGCGAGGATCGTCGGTTCGGCCAAGGAAATTTTCGAAAAATCCGACATGGTCGTCAAGGTCAAGGAACCGCAGCCCTCCGAATGGGCGCAGCTCCGCGACGGCCAGCTTCTCTATACCTACCTTCATCTCGCGCCCGATCCGGAACAGACCAAGGGTCTGCTCGCGTCCGGCGTCACCGCCATCGCCTATGAGACCGTTACCGACGACCGCGGCGGGCTGCCGCTCTTGGCCCCGATGTCGGAAGTCGCCGGACGTCTGGCAATCCAGGCGGGCGCCACCGCACTGCAGAAGGCCCATGGCGGCCGTGGCATCCTGCTCGGCGGTGTGCCGGGCGTGCTGCCGGCCAAGGTCGCCGTTATCGGCGGCGGCGTCGTCGGCTTGCATGCGGCCCGGATGGCCGCCGGCCTCGGCGCCGACGTCTCAATCATCGACCGGTCGCTGCCGCGGCTTCGCCAGCTCGACGATATCTTCAACGGCCGCGTCCACACCCGTTATTCGACGATCGACGCGGTGGAAGAGGAAGTCTTCTCCGCCGACCTGATCATCGGTGCCGTGCTGATTCCGGGCGCTGCCGCGCCAAAACTGGTCAGCCGCGAAATGCTCTCGGGCATGAAGCAGGGCGCCGTCATGGTCGACGTCGCGATCGACCAGGGCGGCTGCTTCGAAACCTCGCATGCCACGACCCATTCCGAACCGACCTACGAGGTCGACGGCATCGTCCATTATTGCGTAGCCAACATGCCGGGTGCCGTGCCGGTGACCTCGGCGCATGCGCTGAACAATGCGACGCTGCAGCACGGTCTGGCGCTGGCCGACCGCGGCCTGCGGGCGATCGCCGAAGACAGGCACCTGCGCAACGGCCTCAACGTTCATAGAGGCCGCGTCACCAACAAGCCGGTCGCAGAAGCGCTGGGCTACGAGGCGTTCGCGCCGGAAAGCCTGCTCAGCGTCGCGTAAGCGGGGCGACTAAGCCATCAGTTAGGGGCTGGAGAGACGCCGGGCGCTTCGCGTCCGGCGTCAGACTGCTGACAAACCCGTCGATATTTTCGGCGGGTTTTGTTTTTGTGGATTTGTTTTTCCGCCGGGAGGTCTTGGCGGGAGGCGCAGAAGGATGGGCTGGCTCATGCCGCGGCTGGTTTTGGTGTTTTGATGAGCGCCATTGCGA
>NZ_JBFTNK010000023.1:0-53145 GCF_056397445.1 Neorhizobium sp. 05N33
ACCCAGGATCGTCGCCATCGTCGCCACCATGCGAAAGCTCCTCACAATCCTCAACGCCATCATCCGGGACAATAAACCATGGCAAAGCGCTTGACGCACAAGACAGTCGCTCTGCCCTGCCGGGCATCTCCCCCACAGGTGGGGAGATCGGCTGGCGGCCTTCTCGTCGCCTTTAATCTGACGTCTCTTTCCCCGCAGCCGTTCTTTGAAAGCGGCGGTCGTGCCGCTTGTGATCTCCCCACCCGTGGGGGAGATGCCCGGCAGGGCAGAGGGGGGCTGGCGGATTCCAACATCAATGTCGATCGGACGCCACACTCGCTCGGTTTTGAAGTGACGGGATGAAAGAGCCTGCCGCACCATCCCGGCGCTCAAAACGCTCCACTGGAGCGTTTTGCCGGCAAGCCGTTACGCCTCACCCACGCCCGCGATACGTCGCGACCCCCTGCTCCGGCAGCCACACGCCTGCCGGCGCCTCGCCCGTCTGCCAGAACACGTCGATCGGGATGCCGCCGCGCGGATACCAGTAGGCGCCGATCCTGAGCCACTTCGGGGCGAGCAGGTCCACGATCCGCTTGGCGATGTAGATCGAGCAATCCTCATGGAACGCGCCGTGGTTCCGGAACGAATGCAGGAACAGCTTCAGCGACTTCGATTCCACCAGGAACCCGTCCGGAATATAGTCGATGACGATATGGGCGAAATCCGGCTGGCCGGTCATCGGGCAGAGCGAGGTGAATTCCGGCGCCGTGAAGCGCACCACGTAATCGGTGCCCTGGTTGCCGTTCGGCACCTTTTCCAGCACCGCAGTTTCCGGGCTCTGCGGGGCTTCCACGTGAGATCCGAGCTGCGAGAGCCCGCTGACATCGGTCATCGTCATTTGCCTGTTCCTTCCACGTCTACCTTCTGTCCATGGGCGCGCTCGCCTTCGGGCTCCACATGGATTGCCAATGTGGCGCCGGCAATACTCGCTTTGATCGCATCTTCCAAGCGGTCACAGATCGCATGCGCTTCTGCGACGCTCATGCCAGCCGGCACGACCAGATGGAAATCGATGAAGACAGCCGCCCCCGCCCGGCGCGATTTCAAGTCGTGGACGCCAAGCGCGCCGACCGAATGGGTGGCGATCGCCTCGCGCACCGCCGCCTCCTCGTCCGGCTCCAGCGCCCGGTCCATCAGCCCGCCGATGGAATGGGCGATCACCTTGTAGCCCTGCCAGAGGATGTTGATCGCGACCAGGATGGCGAGCACCGGGTCGAGGATTGCGTATCCAGTGACAACGGCGAGGACGAGGCCGACGAAGACCCCGGCCGAAGTCACCACGTCGGACATGATGTGCCGGCCGTCGGCTGCCATTGCAGGCGAATAATGGGCGGTGCCGACCCGGATCAGCGTCGTCGCCCAGGCAGCGTTGATGACCGCCGCCAGTCCGTTGATCGCCAGGCCCAGCACCGGCGCATCCGGCAGTTTCGGCGCGAACAGTCCGTCCCAGGCCTCGCTGATGATCAGGAATGCCGCGACGATGATCAGCCCGCCTTCGACGACCGCAGAAATGTATTCCGCCTTGTGATGGCCGAACTGATGGTCATGGTCTGCCGGGCGCTGCGCATAGCGGATGACGAAATAGGCGATGAAGGCGGCGGCGACATTGACGAAGGATTCGAGCCCGTCCGACAGCAGCGCGACGGAGCCCGTCATCCACCAGGCCAGCATCTTCAAGAACATGACGCCGAGCGACAGCGGCATGCCCCAGAAGGCCAGCCGCTCGACGATTTTGACTTCCCTCGCCACCATGTCTTCCTTTTTGCGCGTGCGAATGATTTGCAGGACCGAAGGCCCAAAACGGCGAAACCGCCGCAGCGAGATCGTCTCGCTGCGGCGGTTCCGGATAGCCTGCATATGGCTCAGATGAGCCGGTTTGTCAAAGGCCGTTTGTCAAAGGGCCGGCTGGCGTAATCGGTTCTCGTCGGATCGCGTCGCGGCAGCGGCGGCCAGTTCCGCCTCCTCCGCGATATCCTCCGCCGTCTCCCCTCCCCGCCCGAGGAAGAGGAACACCACGACCGCTGTCAGTGCCGTGATCGCGGTCAGCAGCCACAGGAGCGAGGAGAACCCGTGGCTGTAACCCTGCAGCAGGGCCACCTGTCCCATCGACGGCAGCAGTCCCGCCGCATCTCGCAGGTCGCCGGTCACCAGCCGCTGGGCAATCGCGCCCGCCTGGTCGCCGGCGCCACTGCCGAGGTTCGCGCTGGTGAGCGCCGAAAGCACCGCCGTCACCACCGCAAGCGCCACACCTTCGCCGGCAACCCGCGTGGTGCTGAAAATGCCGGTCGCCATACCGGCTCTTTCCTTCGGCACGACGCTGACGGCGAGACCGTCCATCAGGCCCCAGGGCAGGCTGATGCCGACGCCGATCGTCAGGAGTGGCGCGATCAGCAGTATCGGCTCCGAGCCGACCGGAAACTGGCTGAGCCAGAACAGGCCAGCCGCCGAAATCGCCAGGCCCGCGCCACAAATCGTCGCCGGCGCGAACCAGCGCGTCAGCAGCCCGGCAGCGATCGGCAGGACGAGGAGCGGCCCGGACAGGGCGATCATCATCCGCCCGCCGGCGATCTCGTCCATGCCCTCGATGCCGATGAACCGCACCGGCAGCAGGATGAGCAGCACCACGAATGCATAGGCCGGCGCCGCTGCCAGCAATTGCACGCCGACGAAACGCGGATAACGAAACAGCGTGAGGTCGAGCATCGGTCGCGCCACGGTCCGTTCGATCAGCACGAAGGCGAGGAAAACCAAGACGGCTACCAGAAGCATGACGATGACAAGCGGGTCGCCCCAGCCGCTTTCCGGCGCCTGGAGCACGCCGAAAGTCAGAGCGGTCAGCGCCGCGGTGAAACTGAGCGCTCCCTTCCAGTCGAGACCGGAAGCATCGGGATCGCGCGATTCCCGCATGAAGATTGCGCCGAGTATCAGTGCCACCGCCGCCAGCGCAACGACCAGCAAGAAGATTGCCGGCCAGCCGAACATGGCGATCATCCATCCAGACGCGATCGGTCCGAAGGCGAGCCCGATGCCGAAACTGGCGCCGACGATGCTGAAAGCCCTGAGCCGCGCCGCGCCGTCGAATTCCTGCGCGAGCGACGCCATGCCGCCGGAAAAGGCGGCTGCCGCGCCGATGCCCTGCAGCGCCCGCAGCACATCGAACCAGACGATATCGCCCGCGAAGGCGAGACCGATCGAAAACAGCGCGAAGATACCCAGGCCGCTCAGGAAAATTCGCTTGCGCCCATAACTGTCGGCGAGCGCGCCGGCGGCCATCAGCGTGCTGCCGAAGGAAAGCATGAAGGCATTGGTGGCCCAGTTGAGGGCAATCGGGCTGCCGCCGAGCGCACGGCTGATGGCGGGCAGGCCGACGGCCGTGCCGGTGAAGGTGAGCGGCATAGCGGCCGCCGCGCAGCAGACTGCGAACAGAACGAACAGCCGTCCGGCCGCCGTTGCAGCATGTGTGTTGTCTCTCATATCCGAGATTCCGCTGTGTTGGAGCAAAAAGAAAGGCTGGCGGCCTGGGAGAAGCCGTCACCCAAACCGATCCGGCCGGAAGGGTATCGATTGACCAACACAAGATAGTTTTGACACAATGATTAGAAAATCCTCCGTCTGTTCCTTATATGACGGAAGAAAACGCTCGAATGGGAGATGGTTATGGATCGCCTGGGTGGACTGACGGCCTTCGTGCGCACCGCTGATCTCGGCAGTTTCGTTGCAGCCGGCCGCGTGCTCGGTCTTTCGGCTTCGGCGGTCGGCAAGGCCGTCACCAATCTCGAAAAGGATGTCGGCGTCCGGCTTTTCCAGCGCTCGACGCGCAGCTTGCGCCTGACCGAAGAAGGCCGGCTGTTCCACGAACGCTGCCGCCGCGTGCTCGACGACCTCAACGATGCCGAAGCCTCGCTGGCAAGCGCCATCGCCGTGCCGCGCGGAAAACTCAGGGTCAGCGTGCCGATCGTCACCTATCATCTTCTGCTGCCGGTGCTGCCGGAATTCGTCGAGCGTTACCCCGAGATCGAACTCGATCTCGATTTCAACGACCGGGTCGTCGACCTGATCGACGAAGAGGTCGACGTGGCGATCCGCAGCGGCAACCTGCCGGACTCGCGGCTGATGTCACGGACACTCAGGCCTTTCCAGATGCTTCTCTGCGCCGCGCCTTCCTACCTGGAACGCCACGGCACTCCCGAATGCCCGCGCGAGCTCGACGGCCATCTGGCGATCCGTTTCCGCTATCCGAACAGCCGCAAGATCCAGGATTTGCCGATCACCCTGCCGCCCGAAGGCGCCGAGCCGCACCTGCGCACGGCGCTCACCTGCAACAACATGGAGGCGCTGCGCCACACGGTCATCGCCGGCCTCGGCATCGGCTGCATGCCGGATTTCCTGGCAAGGGCACCCGTCGCCGACGGCCGGCTGCGGACCATCCTCGACGAACACCTCAACGCCCCCGGCCAGTTCCACCTCCTCTGGCCCTCCAGCCGGCATCTGTCGCCGAAGGTCCGGGTGCTGGTCGATTTTTTGAGCGAGAAGCTGTTTGCGGAGAGGTGCGAGAGATTGCCGGCGGCGGCGGAGGCTTCGCTGCTGGCGGATGCCGCTGAATGATCCCGAGTTAGTCAGATCGACACGATCTGCGTATGGGAAAGGCTATTACGCAGCCGCTTCGTATTCAGGAATATGTTCGAGTTCGTCCTTGAGGTTCTCGGCCTCGATCTTAAGATCGAAACTGTTCTGCAGATTCATCCAGAATTCCGGAGAGGTCTTGAAGAACTTGGCTAACCGCAACGCTGTATCTGACGTGATCCCGGTCTTCTGCGCCACGATCCGCTCGATGCGGGTGCGTGGAACGTTGAGCTTCTTGGCAAGCGCATAGGGCGTCATCTCCAGCGGCTCGAGATAGAGATCACGCAGGATCTCGCCGGGATGGATCGGCGGAAGGTTGCTGACGCTCATAACGGTCTCCTGTGTGCCATGGTTGGCTTAGTGATAGTCGGCAATCTCGACCTCCTCCGGCCCAGCTTTGGTCCAGACGAAGCAAATCCGCCACTGCTTGTTGATGCGGATGGAATGTTGCCCTTCCCGATCGCCCGAAAGTTTCTCCAGGCGATTGCCTGGAGGGGAACGGAGGTCTTCCAGAGAGGTGGCCGCATTCAACACCGTCAGCAGTTGCTGGGCGCGACGAACAAGATCGGGAGGGAAACCTTTCCTGACCGTACCGTTATCGATCGAGCGCGTAAGCTTGTCTTTGTACGATCGAATCACGGTTGGCCTCCCGATGAACGTATCATAGAGAGATACCAACAAAAATCAATGGAAAGGTATCATCTATTGATACATTTCCTGCCTTGTTACCCGAACACCACAGCCATCCCGATGCTGTCGATATACCGCCCGTCGATCCTCACCGCGTCGCGCGCCAGGCCCTCGCGCACGAAGCCGACCTTTTCATAGAGCGCGATGGCGCGCAGGTTGTCGGCGTGCACATGCAACTCGACGCGGTGGAAGCCGCGGTCTCGGGCCTGCCCGACCGCGGCGCGGATCAGCCGCGTGCCGAGCCCCTTTTCGCGATAGCCGGGGATGATGCCCATGCCGAGCGTGCCGCAATGGGCATGCGTCGGCTGGGGATACCGGCGGATGTCGCACCAGCCGACCACGTCGCCGCCGGCAACGGCGACGACCTGCGGATGGCCGTTCTCGATCATGTCGAGCACGAATGTCCGCACGCTTTCGAGCGGCGGCGCCTCCAGGAAGGTCAGATATTTCCGCTCGCGCGAGACCGTGTCGAGCGCCTTGTGGAAGCTCTCGATATGGTCCTCGCGGATAGAGTCGATCGCGATGGCTTCGGCCGACACCTTACGCCGCCTTGGTCTTTGCCCGCCGCGACAGATGTGCCACGACGTTTTCGATCATCCGCATGCCGGCATCGCCCCCGAGCGTCATGATTGATTCCGGGTGGAACTGCACGGCCGCCACCGGCTCCTTGACGTGTTCAATGCCCATGATCGTGCCGTCTTCGCTTTCGGCGGTGATCATGAAATCCGGATGCAGCGTCTTCGGATCGGCGAAGATCGAGTGGTAGCGCCCGACGGTCACCTCCTTGGCAAGCCCTGAGAAGACGATGCCCGGCTCCAGGACGCGAATGCGCGAAGGCTTGCCGTGCATCGGCAGCGCCAGGTGCCTCAATTCGCCGCCATAGGCTTCGGCCAGCGCCTGCAGGCCGAGGCAGACGCCGAAGATCGGCAGGCCTTTCGAGCGCGCCATCTTGATCGTCGCCTTGCAGTCGAAATCCTTCGGATTGCCGGGCCCGGGCGAAAGCACGACGAGGTCCGGATCGAAGCGGTCGAACACCTCTTCCGGCACCGGCGTACGCACGGTCGACACCGTAGCCCCCGTCTGGCGGAAGTAGTTGGCGAGCGTATGGACAAAACTGTCCTCGTGGTCGACGAGCAGGATCTTGACCCCTTGGCCCACCCGCGCCACGTCGCGGCCAGCCTTGGCCGCATTGCCGGCCTTTGCATCACGGATCGCTGTCAGCATAGCGGACGCCTTCAGTTCGGTTTCTGCCTCTTCCTCGTTCGGATCGCTGTCGTTGAGCAGCGTCGCGCCGGCGCGCACCTCGGCAATGCCGTCCTTGATGCGGATGGTACGCAGCGTCAGGCCGGTATTCATGTCGCCGTTAAAGCCGACCATACCGATCGCCCCGCCATACCAGGCGCGCGGGCTCTTTTCGTGGTTCTCGATGAAGCGCATAGCCCACAGTTTCGGGGCGCCGGTGACGGTGACGGCCCAGGCGTGGCTGAGAAAGCCGTCGAACGCGTCCATGTCGGGCCTGAGGCGCCCTTCGATATGGTCGACGGTATGGATGAGCCGCGAATACATCTCGATCTGCCGGCGGCCGATCACCTTCACCGAGCCAGGCTCGCAGACGCGGGATTTGTCGTTGCGGTCGACATCCGAGCACATGGTGAGTTCGGACTCGTCCTTCTTGGAATTCAGGAGCTTGAGGATCTGTTCCGAGTCGGCGATCGGATCTTCGCCACGCTTGATCGTGCCCGAAATCGGGCAGGTCTCGATGCGCCGGCCCGACACTCGCACGAACATTTCCGGCGAGGCGCCGACCAGATATTCCTGATGGCCGAGATTGATGAAGAAGGAATAGGGCGATGGATTGATCGCCTTCAGCCGGTTGGAGATTTCCGAAGGCTTCGAGTCGCAGCGCTCCATGAACTTCTGCCCCGGCACCACTTCGAACAGGTCGCCGCGGCGGAAACTTTCCTTCGCCTTGGTGACGAGGGCCGCATATTCGCCGGGCCGATGGTCGCCCTTCGGCGGTATCGTATCATTGCGCTGGAAGGGATCGGGTGCGATCTCCTGGTCCTTGCCCTCGGTGGTCACGCCATCCTTGGAAAAGTCGTAGCGATCGATCCAGGCCTTGGCCGCATGATGGTCGACGACGAGGATTTCATCCGGCAGGAACAGGACCATGTCGCGCTGGTCTTCCGGACGCTGCATCGAAAGCTTGATCGCATCGAACTGGAAGGCGATGTCGTAACCAAAGGCGCCGAACAGGCCGATCGCCGAATCCGCTTCCGAATGGAACAGGTCGACGATTGCCCGCAGCACGGAAAACACCGTCGGCATCTTCGAGCGCTCTTCCTCGGTGAACACGCGCGTCGGCTCGTTGACGGTGAGGTCGAGGCGCCGGTCCGTCCGTTCCCCGAGCGTCAGCTCGGCCACCGTCTTCAGCTTGTCCGCGACAAAACCGAGCAGCACCTCGCCGCGGCCGTTAAAGGCCTCGATCCACACCCGGCGGCCATTCGAAGAGATGCCGAGCGGGGGATCGGCGATCGCCGTATCCCAGCGGGTATAACGGCCCGGATATTCGTAGTTGGAAGAAAATACCGCGCCGCGCCGCTCGTCGAGCCTGTCGACATAGGAGGAGATCGCATCCGCATAGGGTGCGGCGCGCCGCTGGCGGCTGACCGCAATCCCGCCCCTTGTCTCGTAGACTTCCGAACCGTCATCCCGAATGATCGTTACCATTGTCCTGCCTCTCCAATGTCTTTGCCCGGGTGCCTGCGGCGGATAACAAAAAAGCCGCCTCGGGTTCCGGGCGGCTTGTGGTCTTGTCGATGGACATGACTGGTCAAGGCCGCGTTGAGCGTGCCGGCCACCAGTTAGCAATGGTCATCGAGTTCATCATGGGCCGAATTGTTAGCTGGGGTTTTCGAGCCGCGCAAGCGAATTTCCACGAGCCGGAAACAGAATTCTGGCGCTGCGATGCGACCAAAACCGGAGAGACGCGTTTAGCGTCCCGCAAGGATCGAAGAAACGCAGCCGAGAAGGATACGGCATGCAGCATCCGTGGATCGCAATTCTCGCAGGCCTGCCCCTGATCATCGGAGCCGGGCTGCCGCCCGAAAGACCGATATCCCAACACTCCAACGTCCCGCCCGGCGTCGTGGAAGTGAACTTCCTGACCCGCCTTCTGCAGGACGGATCGCATGATCGCGCACCGCGCCGCCGCGCGTCCCCGCGATCACAGGGACGCACTGCAATTCCCGAACCGCCGGCGCTGGCAAACGTTCCCCTGCCAATCCCGAAGCCCGTCGAAGAGGTGCAGAAACCGACCGAGGCGCCTCAGCAGGCGGAGCGCCCCGCCGAAAAACCCGCCGTTCCCGAGACACCGGCACCGGTGGCGCAGAACCGGCCCAACGGAAATCCGGCCGAAAATCCTGAAAAGCCGCCCGTTGTCGAGCAACCCGGCACGGCTTCCGAGCCGGCCCATGAGGCCGAAGTTCCGAAGCCCCTGCCAAAGCCGGGCGCCACGGCCGCCGAGGCGCAGCCGATTGACAAACCTGGCCAGGCGGCGACGCCCGAAACGGATGCGGCAAAGCCGGAGACCAAGCAGAGCGAAACCAAGCCGGACGGCAAGCAACCGGACGAGCAGAAGGCAGAAGCCCCTCCGCCACCTCCGCCGCCACCGCTTGTCAAGGAAGACCCCGAAGAGCTGAAGGCTTGCCTTGCCGAGCTCACCTCGCTCGGCGCGAAATTCGAAGCCACCGATCCGATCGACGAGGGCAATGGCTGCGGCATAGAGAGCCCTATCGACGTTGCCACAGTGCTGCCGGGGGTCGAGGTCGGCGGTGCGACGATGCGCTGCAAGACGGCGGTCAGCCTGGCGCATTGGCTGAAGGACACGGTTCAGCCGGCGCTCAACATCGCCATGCCGGGCCGCAGGATCACCGGGCTGGTGCCCGGCTCCACCTACGCCTGCCGCCTGCGCAACAGCGCCTCGACCGGCAAAATTTCCGAACATGCCCGCGGCAACGCCTTCGACGTCGCCGCGTTCAAGCTCGACAACGGCGAGAAGCTGGAGATGAAGCCTAGGGCCGAGGACTCGACCATGGAAGGCGCCTTCCAGCGCACCGCTACTGCCGGCGCCTGCCTCCACTTCACCACCGTCCTGTCACCAGGCAGCGACGCGGCCCACCAGAACCATCTGCATCTCGACGTTCTGGAGCGGAAGGATGGATATCGGTATTGCCGGTAGGCCGTCTGCCGCCCGCCACAACGCACGCATACCGGCTACGCGGACGTTGAGATTGAGACGACGGCGCGGTAGGTTGAATGAGCCTGAGGATGCGCCGGATCTGAAATTCATGCCGGCAGCCGAGGGATAGCGGCCCCTCATCCGCCTGCCGGCACCTTCTCCCCGCAAGCGGGGAGAAGGAAATACGCCGCACCGTCTCCGCTTCTCCTATACCCCTCAGGGCGCGTCTGAGGGCCAATCGCCGCTCTAACCCCGCCAGCCTACCTCGATCATCACCCGGCCGGGCGCCAGGCAATAGAACAGGTAGCCGCCACGCATCTCGCGTGGCTCCCCCACCAGTTCGGCATCGCCATCCTTCAGTTCCCGATAAAGCCTGTCGACCTCGCCTTTCTCCGGCTGGATGAAACCGAGATGGTAGGTGACGACCCCGAGCGCCTGCTGCTCGGCGCCGCCGAATTTCTCGACCGGGTGGCTGACGACAATTTCGAGGCCGGCATCGTCGGTAAGAATGGCAAGGCTGTTCCCACCGCGCGTCTCACGGAGAGTCAGGCCGAAATGCCGGACGAGGAAGGCAGTGGTTGCCGCAACGTCGGGCACGTGGATATCGATATGGTTCATACGCATCGTTTTCTCGCAAGGTTACCCCGGCGGAACGCGACGCGGAAAAGGCCACGAGAATCCGCCGAGAGCGGCACGGGATGTGCCGTTTCTCGTCGCGGGTTCTCAACGGTGGACCGAAGGATCAGAGCTTCCTTGCGGAAGGGGCCGTGCTTACCATATCCGGCCCTGCCTTTTTCGACGGACGAGCTTTAACACAAGGCGGCTCGAGCGCTCAAGCCCTCAGAACAACCCCTCCACGAAACCATCCTCGTTCAGAAAGATGCGTTCCGCGGACGGCACGCGCGGCAGACCGGGCATGGTCATGATCTCGCCGGTGATCGCGACGACAAAACCGGCACCGGCCGAAAGCCGCACTTCGCGCACATGCACGATGTGACCCTCCGGCGCACCGCGCAAGGCGGGGTCGGTCGAGAAGGAATATTGCGTCTTGGCGATGCAGATCGGCAGGTCGCCGTAACCCTGCTCCTCCCAGGCCTTCAACTGGTCGCGCACGCCCCGGTCGGTAGTGACTTCGCCGGCATGATAGATCTTCGAGGCGATGATCTCGATCTTTTCGAGGAGCGGCAGGTGATCGGGATAGAGCGGCTGGAATTTCGCCTGGCCGCCCTCGGCAAGCTCGACCACCTTGAGGGCAAGCTCCTCGATGCCGGCGGACCCTTCGGCCCAATGCCGGCAGACAATGCCATCGGCGCCGTGCCGCGCTGCGTAGTCCTTGACGGCGGCGATCTCATCCTCCGTATCCGAGGTGAAATGGTTGATGGCGACGACCACCGGCACGCCGAATTTCCGCACATTGGCGATATGGCGGCCGAGATTGGCAGCACCCCGCTTCAGCGCCTCGACATTCTCCTGGCCCAGATCCTCTTTTTTCACCCCGCCGTTCATCTTCAATGCCCGCACGGTGGCGACGATGACGGCCGCATTCGGCTTCAGCCCCGCCTTGCGGCACTTGATGTCGAAGAATTTTTCAGCGCCGAGATCGGCCCCGAAACCCGCTTCCGTCACCACATAGTCGCCGAGCTTCAAAGCCGTGCGCGTGGCGATCACCGAATTGCAGCCATGGGCGATATTGGCGAACGGCCCGCCATGCACGAAGGCCGGATTGTTTTCGAGCGTCTGCACCAGGTTCGGCTGCATCGCATCTTTCAGGAGTACCGTCATCGCCTTGTCGGCCTTGAGGTCGCGGGCAAACACCGGCGAGCGGTCGAACCGGTAACCGATGACGATGTCGCCGAGCCGCCTTTCGAGGTCCTTGAGGTCGGCCGCCAGGCACAGGATCGCCATCACTTCCGAGGCGACGGTGATATCGAAGCCGCTCTCGCGCGGAAAACCGTTGGCGACGCCGCCGAGCGATACGACCGTCTGGCGCAGCGCCCGGTCGTTCATGTCCATCACCCGCCGCCAGCTGATCCGCCGGGTATCCATGTTCTCGGCATTGCCCCAGTAGATATGGTTGTCGATCATCGTCGACAGCAGGTTATGGGCAGACGTGATGGCGTGGAAATCGCCGGTGAAATGCAGGTTGATGTCTTCCATCGGAATGACCTGCGCATACCCGCCGCCGGCCGCTCCACCCTTGACCCCGAAGCACGGCCCGAGCGACGGCTCGCGCACGCAGATGACGGCTCGTCTGCCGATCCGGTTCAGCCCGTCGCCGAGGCCCACGGTCGTGGTCGTCTTCCCCTCGCCCGCCGGCGTCGGGTTGATGGCGGTGACGAGGATCAGCTTGCCGTCGCGCCGGTCGGAAAGCGACGCGATGAACTCCGCCCCGACCTTCGCCTTGTCATGACCGTAGGGAGCGAGCGCCTCGACGGGAATCCCGAGCTTCGCGCCGATCTCCACGATCGGCTTCTTTTTCGCGGCGCGTGCGATTTCGATGTCGGATTTGACCTCTGCCATAGCTTCGCTCCCCCAAGTGCTTTCGGATCAAACATGTCCTTGGGGTTATGGTTAGCGAAGGAAAGGCTATGTGAATAGCCGCAACCGGATAGCTGCCGGGAGCGTGCACAAGGAAAAGGGCGGCGCGATCGCTCGCACCACCCTTCTCAGGCGCCCCGCCCCTTTGTCCGGATCAGAATCGCTGGGTCAGCGAGACTTTGAACGACCGGCCCGGTTCGGAGTAGTAGTCTGCGGTGGCCGCCGGTACCGTCGTGCTCTTGTTGTTGAGTGCGTCCCAATACTTCTTGTCGAACAGGTTGTAGATGCCGGCATTGATGCGCAGGCCTTTGACTTGCTCGGGCTCCCACCATGCCGTCAGGTCGACAAGCCCGTAACCCGCTGCCTTGTAGGTTGCGCTGGACTTGTAGGAAACGTTGCCGACACCTGTCCACAGCACGTCGACGCCCCAGGTCTCTGTCTCGTACCCTGCGCCGACGATTGCCTTGACCGGTGCGACGGAAGCGAGGTGGGTGTGGTTGACGAGATCGATACCGCGTGTGAATGCCAGCCCGGCGCGGACGTTGAAGCCGCTGTCGAAGCGCTTATGAGCCGAGAACTCTGCCCCGAAGATCTCGACCTTGGACAGGTTGATCTGCTGCTGGAAGAATTGGTAATCGAGCGGGTTGAGACCACGAGCGATGATTTCCGCAGCCGTCAGGTTCCGCCCATCGATGAAGTTCTTATAGCGGGTATAGAAGAAGTTCATCGAACCGCCGAAATTGTCGTCGCCCAGGCGTGAGCCCACTTCGAACCCGCTGCTGGTCTCCGGCTCCAGATCGGGATTGCCGATCGACGCGTAGCTGCCGACGCTTCCATAGCTCAGATAAAGCTCGGTCGCCGTGGGCGAACGGAAGCCCATCGCCCATTGGGCGAAAAGCGTGACGTCATCATTAAGCTGGTATTCGGCCAGCAACTTGGGTGAAAATGCGCTATCCTGCGAACCGCCCGGCATGGAAGGGTTGGATGCGTTATTCGTGAAGGAAGGGGTGTTCCTCGGCGAATGATCATACCAGTCGAAACGCAGGCCTGGCGTCAACGAAAAGCCGCTGTCGCCAAACGTCATGCGGTCTTGGGCGTAGATGCCGATCTTGGTGCTGTCCACATCCGGCATATCCGCTTGATTGGTGTGCAGATTGGCGCACCCCGCGAAGACACCAGCATAGGGCGGCGCGGCCGGGCATGAGTCGACGCCCGCGGAATATTGCTCTGCCCTCGACAGGAAGAGGTTCGTGCCGAGCGTAAAGACGTGGTCGACCGTTCCCGTCCGGAAGTTGTTGTCCAGGAAGCCGGTAAAGCCGACGCCGGCTTCTTCTATCTGGTTGTCGCGCGTGTAGACGCCGGGAACTGTCGTAAAGCGGAACGAATCCTGGGTAAGCGCCCGCTCCTGACGCTGCCAGTAAAGCGTCGCCTGCGCAGCGTCGATCAGTCCGTCAGTGCTCGGCGCGTCGTATTCGTAGTCGAGCGAAACGCGTGTGCGGCGGTTTTCTTCGCCGGATTCGTGGTTTCCGGGACGATAGTTGCCGGTCAACGTCTGCGCCTGGCGCAAATCGATATCCTTCTCGGTCGAGAAACGCTCAGCGGTGAAGCCGAACCGATGACCGGATTCGGTATCCTGACGCAGCTTGAACAGCAGGTTGCTCTGATCATAGTCGGCCGGATTGGTCGCCGTGCGTGTCGGGCCGAAGCCCCCGACCGAACCGTGGTTCTGGCGCTCATGACCCTTCTTGTAGGTACCCAGAAACATGATCGAGGTGTTCTCGATCTTCTTGGCGACCGCGGCGCCTCCGTACCAGCTCTTGTCCATGCTGTCATAACCGGTGCCGACCTTGCCGCCCCAATCCTTGCCTTCGCCGATGAGGTCTTCCGGCTCCAAGGTGCGAACGAGAAGCGCGCCACCGAGCGCCCCGTCGCCTATGCGGCTCGAATCCCCGCCCTTCACGACATTGACTGCCGTCAGCGCAAAGAAATCCATGGTATCGGCGCCGCCGCTATTGCTGCGCGCGTTGTCACGCAGGTAGGTCAACGGAATACCGTCGACGAGTGTCGTGACACGGCTGCCTTCCAGACCGCGGATGTTCAACGAGTTCGTCGCACGGCTGAAGTTCACGCCCGGATCGATCGTGCGGCCCAGGTCCTCGATGCTGCGGATCTGCTTGTTGTCGATCTGCGCTTCGGTGGTTTGCGTGGCGAGCGGCGTGCTTTCGGGATTCCCCGCCTTCAGCCGTTTCCCCTTGAGCACGATCGGCTTCAGCGTCGTGTCCGTCTGCGGCCGGGTAGCCTGCTGGGCGGCCGCGCCGCAGGCGAGGGAGAACACCGCGAGCGCGGTGCAGGTGGCAAGGGTGGATCGCAGACGTCGCGTGACCATGACTGTCCTTTCAACAGGGCACACGAAACCGTCGGCGCGTATCAACGCACCGGAAAGGCGGCGGCCCTTTTCAATTCTGGCAAGATTGTGGCGGGAGGCAGAAAGTGCCTTATTCATGCCATTAGAAAACATGAGTGTTATTGTCAATTATTAAAACATGACTCGAATGATCATATTTATGCGAGCACAGTTCCCTGGCAAAAATACAACAGGGGGAATGCAAGAAGGCCCGGATCGCTCCGAGCCTTTTGGTTCTGGGTAGTCGCGCCGTCCGCGGGGGGCAAGAGATGGTCTGCCGTATCTGGCTCCAAAACGCCCCCGGCGCTTCGCTTTCGCTCCGCGCGTTCGTCACTGCAATCGATTCACTGGATCGATTGCTCCGGCTGCGCCGGACCGTTCCTGCTCCCGGCGCCTCGCTTGGGCTCGGCGCGTTCGACGCTCAAAACGCTCCACTGGAGCGTTTTGCCGGCTGCGCCGTCGCGTCTCACCCCTCCCCGATCGCGATCAGGCTGGCGTTGCCGCCGGCGGCAGCGGTGTTGACCGAGATCACCTGCTCTTCGGCAAACCGCATCAGGTAGGCCGGCCCGCCCGCCTTGAAGCCGGTGCCGGAAAGGCCGGAGCCGCCGAAGGGCTGGGTGCCGACCACGGCGCCGATCATGTTGCGGTTGACATAGACATTGCCGGTGTCGAGCGCCTCCGTCACCTTGCGGATCGTCGCCTCGATGCGGCTGTGAATGCCGAGCGTCAGGCCGTAACCGGTGGCGTCGATCGCCGAAAGCACCTTGTCGAACTCCTTCGCCTTCCAGCGCACCACATGCAGGACCGGGCCGAACACTTCCTTGGTCAGCACTGCGGCGCTGTCGAGTTCGATGATGTGGGGGGCGAAGAAATTGCCGGTCTGCGGCGCCTCCCCCCCGGCGTAACGTATCTTCTGCTTTCTCGCCCGCATGTCCGCGACGTGATCGGCCAGCATTTGTCTCTGGTTCTCGTCGATGATCGGCCCGACATCGGTATTCTGTTTCGCCGGGTCGGCGAGATTGAGCTCGGCCGCCGCCCCCTCGATCATCTTCAGCATGCCGTCGGCGATATCCTCCTGCAGGAAGAGGATGCGCAGCGCCGAACAGCGCTGGCCGGCGGAGCGGAACGCCGAAACGACCACGTCGTCCGCCACCTGTTCCGAAAGTGCCGTCGCATCGACGATCATCGCGTTGATGCCGCCGGTCTCGGCGATGAAAGGCACGATCGGCCCGTCCTTGGCGGCCAGCGCCCGGTTGATCGCGTGCGCCGTCTTCGTCGAACCAGTGAAGGCGATACCGGCGAGCTTGCGATGCGCAGTGATCGCCGAGCCGACATCCGGGCCGCCCGGCACCAGTGCCAGCACTTCGGCCGGAACGCCTGCCTGGTGGAACAGCTTGATCGCCTCATGGGCGATCAGCGGCGTTTGTGGCGCCGGCTTTGCGACGACCGTATTGCCGGCCACCAGCGCCGCCGAAATCTGCCCGAGGAAAATCGCCAGCGGGAAGTTCCACGGCGAAATACAGCCGAACACGCCGCGGCCGCGCCAAAAATGGCGGTTGTCCTCGCCGGTCGGTCCCGGCATCGTCGTGGGCATGGCGAATAGCTCCCGGCCCTTGTCGGCGTAGTAGCGGCAGAAATCCACCGCCTCGCGGATTTCGGCAATCCCGTCATCCAGCGTCTTGCCGGCCTCGGCGGCCAGCAGCGCCAGCAGCCGGTCGCGGTTTTCCTCCATCAGCCCGGCGGCTCGCTCCAGGCAGGCAGCGCGGATTTCCACCGGCTGGCGCGACCAGGCCCGGAAAGCCTTGGCCGCAGCCGTGAAGGCTGCATCCACATCGGCCGGCGTCGCATCGCGCACGGTGCCGACGATCTTCGAACGATCTGAGGGAGACCGAACCGGCTTTTCCTCCGCCTTGGAGGTGACGCCTGCTACCAGCGGCCCCGCCTTCACCTCGCCCCACGGCTTGGAAACGCTGGCCATCAGCCTTTCGAGCTCGACCCGGTGGCCGAATTCGAAACCGGCACTGTTCTTGCGGCGGCCGTAGATGTCGGAGGGAAGCGGGATCTGCTTATGCCGGGCGCTGATTCCGTCATCGAGGCCGAGCCGCGCCGACGGCCGTTCCAGCAGCTTTTCGACTGGTACCTGTTTGTCGCCCGCAACCGCCACGAAGGAGGAGTTGGCGCCGTTTTCCAGAAGCCGGCGGACGAGATAGGCAAGCAGGTCGCGATAACCGCCGACCGGCGCATAGATGCGGCAGGCGATCCGGTCGTTGCTTTCGAGCAGGTCGTCGTAAAGCGCCTCGCCCATCCCGTGCAGCCGCTGGAACTCGAAGCCCGTGCGGTCGGGGCCGGCAAGTTCCAGGATAGTCGAGACGGTCAGCGCGTTGTGGGTGGCAAATTGCGGAAAGATCCGCGCCCGCTTGGCGAGAAGCTGCTGGGCGCAGGCGAGATAGGCAAGGTCCGTCGCCGGTTTGCGGGTCCAGACCGGATAGTCCTCGATTCCCCGCTCCTGCGCCCGCTTCACCTCGGTGTCCCAATAGGCGCCCTTGACGAGCCGCACCATCATCCGTCGGCCATGCATGGTGCAGAGCTGGTCGATATAGTCGATCACCTGGGGCGCCCGCTTCTGATAGGCCTGGATCGCCAGGCCGAACCCGTCCCATCCGGAAAGCGACGGATCGGAGAAGGTGGCGGCGATCACGTCGAGCGACAGTTCCAGCCGGTCGGCCTCTTCCGCGTCGACGGTGAAGTTGAGCTGGTGTTCCTTGGCCATCCGGGCGAGATCGAGAAGGTCAGGCACCAGTTCCGCCATCACCCGGTCATGGTGGGTGGCGAGGTAGCGCGGATGCAGCGCCGAAAGTTTGACGGAAATGCCCATCCGGTCGGGAAGCTGCCTGCCCTTGCCGTGTTTTTTCATATGCGCACCGATCGACTGGATCGCGTCCGCATAGGAGCGGAAATAACGCTTGGCGTCTTCTGCCGTGCGGGCGCCCTCGCCCAGCATGTCGAAGGAATGGCGGTACCCTTTCTCCTCGCTCTTGGCGGCCCGGACAAGCGCATCCTTCATCGTCTCGCCGAGCACGAAGTGGTGGCCGAGGAAACGCATCGCCTGCTTGGTGGCGGTGCGCACGGTCGGCAGGCCGACGCGCTTGACGAGACCGCGCAAAATTCCCTCGGGCGTCTCGCCGGGGCCTATGACGCGCGCCGAAACCGCGAGCGCCCAGGCGGAGGCCGACACGAACCAGCTTTCGCCGGAAGCCTCATGGGTGCTCCAGCCACCTTCGCGCAGCTTGTCCTCGATCAGCCGGTCCTGGGTCAGGGCATCGGGCACGCGCAGCAGCGCCTCGGCAAGCACCATCAGCGCCAGCCCTTCCCGCGTCGAAAGCCCATACTCGCGCAAAAAATCCTCGACACCGCCGACCTTGCCGGCCCCGTCGCGGATGGCATTGATCATCCGCCGCGCCCGCTGGTCGATCGCCGCATCCTGCGCCGAGGTAAAGCTGGTGCGGGCGGCGAACTGCCGGATCAGCCGGTCGTCGTCGCCGGCATAAGGCGCATTGAAGGGAATAAAGGGCTCGGTCAGAATCTGGCTCATATGCATCTCCGTTTCATTCTCCCCATAGCTGGAATTTCGTGGAGATTTCGGCGGATCTTTATGGCATTAACGAGATATCTCACGGCAATTTCAGCAAGATGTAGCGAAATATGAAAGACATCGACCGTCTCGACCGAAAAATCCTCCGGGCGCTCCAGAAAGAGGGGCGCCTGAGCAATCTCGAGCTCGCCGATCGCGTCTCGCTTTCTCCAACGGCGACCGCCGAACGGGTCAAGCGGCTGACCCGCGAAGGATACATCACCGGTTATAGCGCTTTGCTGTCGCCGGAAAAGCTCGGGCGCAATCTGCTCGTCTTCGTACAGGTCAAGCTCGACCGCACCACGCCCGACGTTTTCGACGCATTCGCCGCCGCGGTGAAGCGCAGCGACGACGTGATGGAATGCCATATGGTGGCAGGCGGCTTCGATTATCTGGTGAAGGCACGCGTCGCCGGAATGGAAGCCTACCGGCAGTTCCTCTCGGAGGTGATTCTCCCGCTTCCGGGGGTCAGGGAAACCCACACCTATGCCGTCATGGAGGAAATTAAGGGAACCGGATATATCCCCGTATAAATCTTGACCCCGTAACTCCATGAATTCATGGAAATAAAGTGAGCCTATATCGGAAACCATCCTGGTTTCCGTTGCAGTGCACGAAATTTCGCTGGCTATTCAAACCGATTTGTATATTTGTTAACGATCACATAAATCACCTGTCTGCTCGCCCGCATGATCACTTTGGAACGGCAATCGATTCTGAACAGCGAGATTTCCGCCGCGGATTCGCGATTGGAAATATTTGCTGCGATGAAGCGCGTTGCCCACGAGTTCGGGTTTCGCCACATCACGCTTTTCGCTGCCACCAGAGCGGACGAGACGCTTTTGTCGCGGATGATCGTCGAGACGACGCTGCCGGTAAGCTATGTCCAGGAATTTGACCGCCGTCGGCTTCTGAAGCTTTGCCCGGTCGCACCGATCATCTCGAAATCGGCCCTTCCCTATTGTTGGTCGATCGACGATCCCGAAAGCGTGCGCGGTTTCCCGGTGCCGGTCGAGATGGACGAGTTGCAGCGCCGCTACGACATCATCACCAGCGTCGCGATGGCAGTGCATTCGATCGATGGCGGCCGCTTCATGCTGCGCTTCGACGGCGTCCGGCATCGGCTGAGCCAGATGGAGCTCAACGAGATCGGCATGATCGTGCTGCATGCCTTCGATGTCTTCGACAAGATCCGCCGAAGTGCCAGGACCGGTACCGCTGGCCCCCTCACCACCCGCGAGCTGGAGGTCGTCCGCTGGACGGCACAGGGCAAGACATCGTCCGAAATCGGACGGATTCTCTCGCTCTCGGACCACACCGTTAACGCATATATGACCAATGCCATAAAGAAACTGGATTGCGTCAACCGCACCCAGTTGGTAGCTAAGGCTCTGAGATTGAGACTCATAGTGTGAGGTTGGGGCGTTATCTCCCGGCCTATGGGAGAAAAAGATTGACGTTTTGGGTCGAACACACCGAAAAACGCGTCAATACTCAATACAAGGAAGTGGGGCTCTCGGCCGACGAGGTGGTGGAACTCGCCTCGGCCTTCCGTTTCTACGGTTACTGGCGGATCGACCTGGATACCGGCCACTTCTTCGCGACCGAAGACGTCTGCCGTATCTTCGGACTGG
This sequence comes from Neorhizobium sp. 05N33, assembly GCF_056397445.1. NCBI lineage: Bacteria > Pseudomonadati > Pseudomonadota > Alphaproteobacteria > Hyphomicrobiales > Rhizobiaceae > Neorhizobium > Neorhizobium sp. 05N33. The sequence goes on from NZ_JBFTNK010000023.1 coordinate 19,800, forward strand.
AGCCGAAGAACGGTCCTTTGAACTTGGTTGCCCTCACCGCGCGCATCCATCCCGACGACATGCCGCAACTGATGGAAACCTTCGAGCGCGCCAGCGGCGAGCGCCTGACCTACCACAATATCTATCGTATCCGAGCCGATGCGGAGGACTACAAATATGTTCGCAGCGTCGGCAAATTCCGCGACAAGCCGGGCACGAGTGGCGAGGTCGTCGGCATGACCTATGAGTTCTTTGCCGAACGTCCCGGCGTGACGTTCTTTCTCGACGAGCCAAGCCTTCCGAAAACCTGACCGGTACCGGCCGGCTTACCGGTCGAGCACCGAGCGCAATTCCACCAGGTTCGAGCGAACCCTGAGCGTGTAGAAACCCATCACCGCCAGATGGCTCGGCATGATCCAGCCGTCCTCGCGGCCGTTGGAGATGATCGCCGGCTGGATGCGCAGCGCCGACTTGAACTGCGACAGCGTATCGGTCCACAGCGGCCCGATATTACGCTCGCGGATCACCTGGGAAAAATCCGCCCCTGCCGCTGCAAGCACCGCATAATAGCCGTAGAGCTGGCCGTAGGCGAACCAGAAGCGGTCATCGGCGCGCGTATCGAACCAGCCGGCATTATAGTTCTCCGAGCGCTCCCGCAGGATCGCCGACGTGCCGCCGAGATCGTTGGCGATCCGGTCGATGAACTGGATCAGGTTGTCGGCGCGGCCGTCGAAGGTCGCGTTGCAGGAGGTCAGATCGGTATTGAACGCCCTCAGCTTGCTGATCGCCGCGCGATAATAGCTTGGGGTCGGGGTCTTCGGCCCAAAGGGGCTGAGCCCGAAATACCAGGAAAATTCGTCGAACTGCAGGTTGCCACGGGCGTCCTGGAGGTTGTTGTTGATGCTCGACGTGCCGCGCACGCGCCCAAGCGAATCGACGAGTTCCGTTGCGGTGCGCCGTACCGCCTGATTGACGCCCCGCTGGAAGGAAGCCTTGTTGTCGAGGAAAGGCGTGTGATCCCAGTCGATGCCGAAGAACCCGAGCCGGTAGAGCAGCATCGAGGAAATCCAGGCATTCTGGTTGACGTTCATGTCGGTGAGATCGGCGGCGGCATCGACGATCGCCGACGACTGGCATTGTTTCGCGCCGGTCGCCGGAGCGGTCGCGTTGGCGCTTGCAGGGGCCGTTGCCGGCAGTTCCTGGCCGGCCGGCACGTTGCGCTCCGACCAGCGGTAGCTGTCGACGAAATTCGGGTTGAAATTGGTCCAGACCTGCGTCTGCCAGAAGAAATAACCGTAGAGCCCGATCATCAGCACCAGGAAGGCGAGGATCGGGCCCTTCACCATCCAGTGACGCTGACGGTACCACCCATGTGCGGCCATGAACGGCCAGACGATCCAGGCGATCAACAGCCCTATGCCTCGCCCGACGGCCTGGCCGATCCCTTGAAAGAAGGCGGTAATCCGGTCGAGCATCGCTGTCTCCTCGTGAGGCGGGGTGCATCCGATTGGGCTTGGCTCACACATATGTGCTCGGCGTCACAAGCACAACGGGGCGCAGCGTTTCGTCGCAACCGCAAGAAACGAATGCCTAGCTGTTTAGTCCCGGCATTTGATGGAGCGGATTGAGGGTGAAGCGTTCGGGCTGTGAAGTCCATGCTTTGCAAATGAACTCGTAAGGCGTGAGGCCGTTGAGGGTCTTAAGCCTGCGGCCAAAATTGTAAGCGGCGACGAAGTCGGCGAGGTGCTGACGAAGTTGATTGTGGCTTTCATAGTAGAAGCGCCTGACGGTGGCATCCTTGATGGTTCGGTTCATCCTCTCGACTTGACCGTTGGTCCACGGATGCTTCGGCTTGGTCGTGCGGTGCTCGATATCGTTGGTGGCGCAGGTGTATTCGAAGGCATGGGCCCAGAAGCGCTCGCCATTGGCGATCGCTTCTTTGATCAGCGGCACAGCCGACCCTCCAGCGCCGGGCGTGGTAAACTGGATCCCGTTGTCGGTGAGCACGGTGTGGATCTTGTAGGGGACGGCTTCAATCAGGCGTAGGAGGAATTCGCGCGAGATGGCGGTGGTGGCCTTCTCGTGCAATTCAACGAAGGCGAACTTCGATGTGCGGTCGATGGCGACGAACATGTGCAGCTTGCCCTGTTCGGTGCGCACCTCGGCGATGTCGATGTGGAAGTAGCCGATCGGGTAGCTCTTGAACTTCTTCACCGCCGGCCTGTCGCCTTCAACATCCGGCAGACGGCCGATGCCGTGGCGCTGCAGGCAGCGGTGCAGCGAAGACCGTGTCAGATGCGGGATTGTCGGCTGCAGCGCGTAGAGGCAGTCATCGAGTGGCAGCAGGGTATAACGTCGGAAAGCGACGATGACCGCTTCTTCCTCGACCGAGAGAACTGTCGATCTCGGTTCCTTCGGGCCGGTCGGAAGGTCCGTGACTGAGGTCCGCTTCCGCCACTTGGCAACGGTCTTCTGATTGATCCCGTAACGCTTCGAAAGCGTCCTCAGGCTCTCTTGACTATGCTGTATCGCTCGACGGACTGCCTCTGTCGTCGTGGCGCTCCCATGAAGAACCTGGCCCATAGCGCATCCTTTGATTCGCAAGACAAGAATGCCCCATCAAAGCCTGGGATCAAACACCTAGCCGGCTTCTCGACGGGACCTATCGCGACCGGACGAGCTTGAAGCCGGCAATCGTCGGCAGTCGAAAGCCGTCTTGCCCGCCACCGGCTTTTGCCGCCTCCCCGGGGACCTCGGCGGGAAATCGCTCGGCAAAGGCCTGGTCGGCGCGATGCCGCCGCCGGTCGAGCCCGTGCAATGTCAGCATGCCGTTTGCGAAACGCCCGACCTCGGGCACCAGATGCGGAAAAAGTTCGGGCTTCAGGCCGGCATCGCCATGCCCCCCGGCATCGGCAACCACCCGGTAGAGGATGAGCAGGTTTTCCGTATCGCCGATCAGCTTGTGCAGGAGGATGTTGCAGGTGCCTATCCGCGCGTTCAATCCTGCGACAAAGTCCTGAAAGAGCTGGATCGCCGGCTCCGTGCGGCCGACCAGGTCCGTGCCTGTCATCGCAACACCGTCCTCGCCGCGCAGCTTTTCGGTGATCTCCGGGCGGTGGTCGATGAAGGTCACCAGGTCGCCTTCGCTCTCCCTGCGTTGTCCAATCAGGAAATCCCGCTCCTGCCGCACCAGACCGACAAGCAGGTCGGCGCGCCGCAGGAGCTCAGCCAGCCGGTTGAGCGGCGCCGGGCTGCGCCAGCGCGCCCGCTGCCGGCGATGTTTGGCAGCCCCGGAAACGTAGCCGATCAGCGTTTCCAAGCGCGTCGGCACCTCCCGATCGTCGAATTCCTGGGCGCAGATGCCGATCTCTGCTGCCAGATCTGTGACCAGCCGAGCCGTTGCCGACTCGATCGCCTTCCGCTCGGGCCGTTCCGCCGTCAGCCGCTCGGCTTCCGCCGCCAGCTTCTCCTCGTCCGGCAGGGCGAGATCCCGCGCGGTTTCGGAAAGCAGCGTTGAAATCGGCCCGAGCGCATCACCCATTGCAGCCAGAACGTTGCCGATCCGCTCGATCTCGCTGTCGAAATTCCCAGGTGCCGCCACGCCCATTCTCCCGCCGTCTGAGGACCAAGATAACGCCGCTGCAGAATTATGCCACGCCGTCCCGGCTCGATTGCCGGAAAAATCGGAAGGCGGCAAAAAGTCCTGGAAGGATCAGAGCTTCAGCTTGGCGATCTCCGCATCAAGCCGGTCTTTTGCCTTTTTCGGCATCTTGGCAGCCTTCACCGCGTCGAGATTGGCCGGCGCGTCGCCGACGACGATCACCGCGACCATGCCCATGCCGAAATGCGGCGTGCATTTGAAGACGTAGACGCCCGGCTTGTCGGCGGTAAAGGAAACTTCCTGGCTGATCTTGCCTTTGATTTCGGCCACCCCTTCCGGCACTAGGCCGGGCATCGAAACCACGTCATGCCCCTTGTCAACCGGCACGAACTTGATCGTATCGCCCGGCTGCGCCTTCACGGCCGCCGGCTCGAACACCATGGCCTCGCCGTCGCTGCCCTTGTTGAGCATCTTCACCTCGATTTCGGCGGTGAAGGCCGGCAGGGCGAACAGGGCGAGGCTGGTGGCAAGGGTAAAGGTTTTGGTGGTCTTGCGCATGCGGGGAACTCCTGCTTGGAACCACCGCCCCGTCAGGCCGGGACGTTTCGGATGTGATACATAAATATGTTTCCGGCCGCAGACTTTGACCAGCATCAATTTTGCCGCGCCGCCGCCGTCTTCCGTTGCGTACGGTGAACGGAGGTTTAAATTCCGAGCATCAATCGCAATGCATCTGATCTTCCCAATGCCGCCGGCAGAGCGAAACATATTTTTCGCTGCCGCCGACATCGACCTGGGCACCTTCGCGCACCAGCTTGCCGTCCTCGTCGAGCCTCACCACCATGGTCGCCTTGCGCCCGCAATGGCAGATGGTGCGCACCTCGCGCAGCTCGTCGGCGATCGCCAGCAGTTCCAGCGAGCCGGGAAACAGCTTGCCCTGGAAATCGGTCCTCAAGCCATAGGTCATTACCGGGATGCCCACCCGGTCGGAAATCCGGGCGAGCTGCCAGACCTGCTCGGGCGACAGGAACTGCGCCTCGTCGACGAACACGCAGGCGATCGGCTCCTCCCGGTGCATCGCCTCGATGCCCATAAAGAGATCGTCGGACGGCTCGAAGGGAATGGCGTCGGAGGAAAGCCCGATCCGCGAGGCCACCCGGCCCCGGCCGGCGCGGTCGTCCAGCGACGCCGTGAAGATCGCCGTGCGCATGCCGCGCTCCCGGTAGTTATAGGAAGCCTGCAGCAGCATGGTCGACTTGCCGGCGTTCATGGTCGCGTAGTGGAAATAAAGCTTGGCCATATCTGCCTTCTGATCGCGATCGGGATTCGAAAAAAGCGGGTTTTGCCGAAAACCACAGGAAACTGTAGACTGCGCAACGCTGGGCGAGAAAGTCACAAATGTCGCAAATGCACCCCATTGTCCGCCGCGAATGCGCGCGCTTGCCTCGTCGCAGCATATATTGATAATGGCGGGAACCAAAAAAACGGGAGCAGCCCATGCGCATGACTACCTCACTGAAGACCACGCTCGTCGCTGCCGCATCGATCCTCGCGATCGTCGGCACGGCATCTGCCGCCGAACCGGAAGCCTGCAAGACCGTCCGAATCTCGGATGTGGGCTGGACCGACCTTGCCTCGACCAACGCATCCTTCATCCAGGTCCTCGAGGCCCTCGGCTACAAGGCCGACGTCAAGACCCTCGGCGTCCCGGTCACCTATTCTTCGATGAAGAACAAGGATATCGACCTCTTCCTCGGCAACTGGATGCCGGCGCAGAAGGACGCGCTGCAGCCTTATCTCGACGACAAGTCGATCGAGAGCGTCGCCGTCAACCTTGAAGGCGCCAAGTACACGCTCGGCACCAATGCCGCCGGCGCCAAGCTCGGCATCAAGGACTTCAAGGACATCGCCACCCACAAGAAAGAACTGGACGGCAAGATCTACGGCATCGAGCCGGGCAACGAAGGCAATGGCATGATCGTTTCGCTGATCGATGCCAACACATTCGGCCTCAAGGGTTTCCAGGTCGTCGAATCCTCCGAGCAAGGCATGCTGACCCAGGTCACCCGCGCCGACAAGGACAGCAAGCCGGTCGTCTTCCTCGCCTGGGCGCCGCATCCGATGAACGTCGCCCATGAGATCACCTATCTCGCCGGCGGCGACGCCACCGTCTTCGGTCCTAACTACGGCGGCGCGACGGTCTATACCGTGGCGCGCGGCGGTTTTGTCGCCCAATGCCCGAATCTCGGCAAGCTGCTCAAGAACGTGAAGTTCTCGCTCGACATGGAAAACACCATCATGGGCAAGATCCTCAACGACAGCGAGGATGCCAACGCCGCGGCCAAGACTTGGCTGAAAGCCAATCCGAAGGTCATCGAGCCGTGGGTTGCCGGCGTCACCACCTATGACGGCAAGGACGGCCTTGCCGCCGTCAAGAAGGCACTCGGCCTCTAACAGTCCCGAAAATGTTTCCGGGGCGGCGCACCGCCTGCCCCGGAGCCCGCCCTTTCTCTCCTTATGGACGGCAGTTTTCTCGTGGATTGGATCGCAGACCATCGAATACCTATAGGTTCCTGGGCGAAGGCGGTCGTTGACTGGTTGACGGCGAATGCCGACTGGTTTTTCGACTGGCTTTCTTCCGTTCTCCTGGCCGTGATCGACGGGCTTTTGTGGTGTCTTGCGACACCGCATCCGCTATTCGTCATGGCCGCCATGACCGGGCTTTCCTGGTGGCTGCGCCGTTCCCTCGTGCTCGCAGCCTTCACCTTCTTCGGTCTGCTCCTGATCTTTAACCAGGGTTACTGGAAAGAGACGACCGAAACGCTGGCTCTGGTGCTCGCATCGACCGCCGTCAGCATGGTGGTCGGCGTGCCGCTTGGCATTGCCGCTGCCCGACGCCAATGGTTCTACGAAGCCATGCGGCCGGTCCTCGACCTGATGCAGACACTGCCGAGCTTCGTTTACCTGATCCCGGCGCTGATCCTCTTCGGCCTCGGCATGGTTCCGGGCCTGATCGCCACCGTCATCTTCGCGATCCCGGCGCCTATCCGCCTCACCCGTCTCGGCATCGTCTCGACCCCGAGCTCGCTTCGGGAAGCGGCGGTCGCCTTCGGTGCCACTCCGTCGCAGATCCTGCGCAAGGTGGAACTGCCCTACGCAATGCCGCAGATCATGGCCGGCCTCACCCAGACGATCATGCTTTCGCTCTCAATGGTCGTCATCGCCGCGCTGGTCGGCGCCAACGGCCTCGGCGTACCGGTGCTGCGGGCACTGAATACCGTCAACGTCGCGCGCGGCTTCGATTCAGGCCTGTGCATCGTCATCTTGGCGATCATCCTCGACCGCATGTTCCGCACATCGACGGGAGACGGCCAATGACAGCCCAGAAAACCGATTGCGTCGTTTTCGACAATGTCGACATCGTCTTCGGCGACAAGCCGGAACGGGCGCTGGCGATGGTCGACCAGGGCAAGACCCGCGACGAGATCAGTGCCGCGACCGGCATCGTCCTGGGCGTCGCCAATGCGTCGCTCACCATCCACGAGGGCGAAATCCTCGTCCTGATGGGCCTGTCCGGCTCGGGCAAATCAACGCTGCTGCGCGCCGTCAACGGGCTCGCGCCGGTCGTGCGCGGCAATGTCAGCGTCGCCACGTCCTCGGGCCCGGTCGATCCCTACAAGTCGAGCCCCAAAGTGCTGCGGGATCTGCGCATGCACACGGTCTCGATGGTCTTCCAGCAGTTCGGCCTTCTCCCCTGGCGCACGGTCGCTGAAAATGTCGGCTTTGGGCTGGAACTTGCCGGCGTTCCGGATGCCGAGCGTGCCAAGCAGGTCAACGAACAGCTCGAACTGGTCAACCTGACGAAATGGGCCGGCCGCAAGGTCGGCGAACTCTCCGGCGGCATGCAGCAGCGCGTCGGCCTTGCTCGCGCCTTTGCGACCGGTGCGCCGATCCTACTCATGGACGAGCCCTTCTCGGCGCTCGATCCGCTGATCCGCACCCGCCTGCAGGACGAGCTTCTCGAATTCCAGCGCCGGCTGAAGAAGACCATCCTCTTCGTCAGCCACGATCTCGACGAAGCCTTCCGGATCGGCAATCGCATCGCCATCATGGAGGGCGGGCACATCATCCAATGCGGCACGCCGCAGGAGATCGTCCGGGCGCCGGCCGACCAGTATGTCGCCGATTTCGTGCAGCACCTCAACCCGATCAGCATGCTGACCGCAGGCGACGTGATGCGGGCCGGCGTAAGCACCACGGCAGGCACCACGACTGTCGCTGGCACCGCGCTGTCGACAACGCCGCTCGTCGATATCCTCGATGCGCTGTCGCGTCAGCCGGGCGCCATCGGGGTGGTCGACAACGGCACGATCATCGGTACCATTTCGTCCGATGACGTGATTGCCGGCCTGACCCGCCATCGCCGACGCGACGGCTGATAAGCTGAGCCGCAAAATCACCTTTCGTTTAGTGTCGCCGGATGGTATGCCGACGGCTGAGCCGGGTCGCTTTCCCGGCAACTGAACAAGGAGAGGGACGCGTTGACGGACGAACAGCAGACCGGGAAGACCGACAGGCCGCAGGTGCTGCGTGACACCGACGACGAGGCCCGCCGGCTTGCCCGCACGCTGGTCCGTGGAGCGCGTCACATGGCGCTGGCGGTCCTCGATCCGGAAACCGGTTTCCCCTCAGCCAGCCGAGCCCTCACTGGCACCGACGTCGACGGCGTGCCGGTCATTCTCGTCTCCGGCCTCTCCGGCCATACGAAAGGCCTCATCGCCGACCCACGCTGCTCGCTTCTGGCCGGCGAGCCCGGCAAGGGCGATCCGCTCGCCCATCCGCGGATCACCGTTCAATGTCTCGCCGAGGACGTCGCCCGCGACACGCCCGAACATGCACGCATACGCCAGCGTTTTCTGGATCGTCATCCCAAGGCTGCATTGTATGCAGATTTCGGTGATTTCCGCTTTTTCCGAATCACTCCACAGGCAGCATCCCTGAATGGAGGATTCGGCCGTGCATACATGCTGCCTGGATCTAACCTCGTGATTCCCGAGCCGGGAATCACGGCGGAGTGGCTGGACCTCCAGGAAAATGTAAAAAATATGACCGAGCAGGCTCAGAAATTTGCTGCCCATATCGGCACGGAAAACGGGAAACTCTGGCGCTTCGGAGGCGTCGATCGAGCGGGAATCGACCTTATTGCGGGGGATTTTCAACTCAGGCACGAATTCGAAGTTCTTGCAAAGACTCCCGAAGCCGTTCTTGATTATGTTTTTGAGATCACTAAAATACGATAACTGGTTACCTGAAATTTAGGGATATACAATCCCTTTTGCTCCTTGCTAATTTTCACCCATAGGACGATGGGCCGGATTTTGAAGCCGGGGGCCGCTTTGGAATACGAGGGGAATTTAAAACGTATGGATACGATGGCACTATCTGAGCATTCCAACGCGGCCGCGGGCCTGCTGTCGGCCATGGCCAACCCGAAGCGGTTGATGATCCTGTGCTGCCTGGTGAAGGGCGAAGTCGCCGTGGGTGCGCTCGCGTCGCAGGTTGGCCTCAGCCAATCTGCGCTGTCTCAGCACCTCTCCAAGCTGCGGGCTCAGAAGCTGGTGAAGACCCGCCGCGATGCGCAGACCATTTATTACTCCAGCTCGTCCGAGTCGGTTCTCAAGGTCCTTGAAACGCTGGAAGAAATCTACTGTGCTCCGGTGCAGAAGAAATCCGCAGCCGCGTAGGAATGACAGCGCTGACATAGCATAACGCTGACCCGCCTCAGCGGCCGGCATAACGCCGGCAGCTGGGGCATTTCCGTGCCCGCCTGCCGACCGGATATGACGCTCCGTATCCGCGCGACCACGCCTAATGCGAGGCCATGCGACGCAGCGTTGCGGTCACCTTCTGCCAATCGTAGGGTTTGGAAAAGAACACGCTGCGATCGGGCAGGTCTTCCTCGCTCAAGCGGACCTGTCCCGAAACGATGATGATCTCGATCGGCGGCCAGCGGTCGCGCACGGCAGCCGCCAGCTTCATGCCGTTCATGCTGCCCGGCATGTCGATATCGGTAAAAACGATTCGGATATCCGTGCGCGTTTCCAGGATCGTCACCGCCTCATCGGCGTCGGCTGCCTCGACCGCCTCGAATCCTGCATCCTCCACGAGGTCGATTGCCATCATGCGCAGGATGGGCTCGTCCTCGACAACGAGGACAGCCTGTTTTTTTGGCGGTGCGGATCGTCCCATCCGGTCAGTCTGCCTGTGCTAGCTGAAGGAGCACAGCTGTCATCTCAGCGCTGAACCCCGGTTGATCATAACTAACGAGAACACCGCCGGTTCCGATCAATCCCATGCGAATAAGTTTTGAGCCGAAACCCGTGCGCTCCGGCTGGCGTGGGGGCGGCCCGCCGGTTTCCCGCCAGGAGAGATAGAAGGTCGCGCCGTCTCCCGCGCCTTCAATGCGCCAGTCGATCGCAACCCTCCCCGTATCGTTCGAGAGCGCTCCGTATTTCACCGCGTTGGTCGTCAACTCGTGCAGCAGCAGGGAAAGCGAAAGCGAGCCCTTCGGGCCGAACCGAACGTTCGGACCCTGCGCGTCGATCCGGTCCCGCATGCCGATCCCGTTCATCGTTCGGTCGACGACGGCATAGACCGAGGCGCTGGTCCAGTTCTGCTCGAACAGGATGTCATGGGCAGTGCTCAGCGCATGCAGCCGCTTCTCGAAAGCCTCCACATGGTCGCGCTCGGTCACCGGCCGCAGCGTCTGGGTGGCGATCGCCTGCACCATCGACAGGGTGTTCTTCAGCCGATGGCTCATTTCCCTGCTGAGCATCTGCTGCTCTAGCTCGGCCTGAACCCGTGACATCGCGATCTGGATGCGGTTGCCGAAGCTGCGGACGAAGGAAATCTCTTCCTCCATCCAGGGATAAGGCTGGTCGTGATGGATGAAGGCGACGAGCCTGAAGCGCCCGAGTTCGAAGATCGGCACGTTGACGAGCACGCGGATGCCAAGCGCAAGAAGCGCCGGCGCGTGGTCGCGGGTGCGCGGATCGGTGGCGACGTCGGCGATGACAACGGCCTCCCCGCGCTTCAGGTCGTCGACAAAAGACCCGTAATCTCGGAAATGGTGCAGTCCCGCAAGGCTTTTCACGCCCGGCGCGCACCATTCGGGCGGCACCGACACCGTCTCGTCGGCCGCGTTGACGATGCCGAAACCGGCGCGCGTCGCGTCGAGTGCCCTGGCCATCAGGTCGCCGGCTGCGATCGCCATCGATTCCATGTCGCTGAGGTCGCGCAGCCGGTCGCCAAGATCGAGCAGGGCCTGCACGCGGGCAGCCTCCCGCTTGGCGGCGGTTACATCCCTGACGGTGCCGATCATCTTGACCGGCCGGCCTCTCTCATCATGGCGAAAGCTGGCATTGCGGGCGATCCAGCGCACGCCATAGCCCGGCACGCGAATGCGATATTCGACGTCGAGCGGGGCACTGCCCTTCCGTCTGGTCGCATCGTTGGACTGCAGATCCTTGTCCTGCGCCAGGACCATCTCCTCGACCACTCGGGTGGGATAGGTATCGGCGATAGGCAGGTGGAAAATTCGGCAGAACTCCCGTGACACCCGCATCATCGAGGTCCCGATATCAATTTCGAATGTGCCGACCCTTCCAGCCTCCTGCGCCGCCAGGCTCGCATTGACGCTGGAGCGAATATTGGCGCTGATCGACTTCTGGCGCCGGAACAGGTCATCCTTTCGCTGCGAGATGCGCCGCATTTCGAGGAGCGCGATAACCTGCCGGGCAAGAGCCTGCAGCGCCGCCTTCTGCCCCTCCTCCAGCCCCTGCGGCCGCGGCTCGACATCGATGACGCAGAGCGTGCCGATCACCACCTCGTCAGGCGTGATCAGCGGCGCGCCGGCGTAGAAGCGGATATGCGGTTCATCGGTAACCAGAGTATTCGCGCGGGTGCGCCGGTCGAGCTGCAGGTCGGGGATGACCAGCACATCGGAACTTCCGAGCGCATGGGCGCAGACCGACTGCTCGATCGGCGTCTCGCAAGCCTCGAACCCGACGCGCGCCTTGAACCACTGCCGGTCCTTCTCGACCAGGCTGACGAGCGCCACGGGCGTGCCGCAGAGCGTGGAAGCGACAAGCACGATATCGTCGAACTCCGGCTCCGGCTCGGTGTCCATGATATTATAGGCATCGAGCGCTTCCAGCCGCTCAAGATGGATTTGTTCGTTCGGATCGGGATCGGCCAATGAGGGTCTCGGAATTGAAGTTTCAGGCGATATTGGCAGCTTTCGCCAAAAGACCAGAGAGACGCAATCAAATTTCACGACCGGTGGAAACCGCGTTGAAATCTTGAGCCTTTATCGAAATCCGTATCGATTGCCCCACCCAGCAACGCCAGTCCGAATCGATTTCGCTCCAACGCAGGAATTCGCAGCGGCCCTTTGTTCGAAGGCGGTTGACGCCTCCGATCCCCCTGATAATTTGACCATGCAGTCAAAACTTGGTGCAATGACGCCGACCGGGAAATGGCCACCCGAAGAAACCGAATGGCCATGGAGAATGTCATGTCCAACCGCCTGAATACCACGCCCAACGACCTGCGGGCGTTCTGGATGCCGTTTACGGCAAACCGCCAGTTCAAGCAGGAACCCCGCCTTTTCGTCGCTGCCAAGGATATGCATTACACGACCCATGACGGCCGCCAAGTGCTCGATGCCACCGCCGGCCTCTGGTGCGTCAATGCCGGCCACTGCCGCCCGAAGATCACCGAGGCGATCCGCGAGCAGGCCGGCGAGCTGGACTATGCGCCCGCCTTCCAACTGGGCCACCCCAAGGCTTTCGAACTCGCCAATCGTCTGGTCGATATCGCGCCAGAAGGCATGAACCACGTTCTCTATACCAATTCCGGCTCGGAATCGGTCGAGACGGCGCTGAAGGTGGCGCTCGCCTATCACCGGGTGAAGGGCAACGGCTCGCGCTTCCGCCTGATCGGCCGCGAGCGCGGTTATCACGGCGTCAATTTCGGCGGCATCTCGGTCGGCGGCATCGTCTCCAACCGCAAGATGTTCGGCACGCTTCTGACCGGCGTCGACCACCTGCCCCACACCCATCTGCCGGCCAAGAACGCCTTCACCAAGGGCGAACCGGAACATGGCGGCGATCTTGCGACCGAACTCGAGCGCATCGTCGCCCTGCATGACGCCTCGACCGTCGCCGCCGTCATCGTCGAGCCCGTCGCCGGCTCCACCGGCGTGCTGATCCCGCCGAAGGGTTACCTGCAGAAACTGCGCGAGATCTGCACCAAGCACGGCATCCTGCTGATCTTCGACGAAGTCATCACCGGTTTCGGCCGCCTCGGCGCGCCGTTCGCCGCCCAGTATTTCGACGTCAAGCCGGACATCATCACCACCGCCAAGGGCCTGACCAACGGCGTGATCCCGATGGGCGCCGTGTTCGTCACCTCCGAGATCCATGACGCGTTCATGACCGGCCCCGAGCACATGATCGAGTTCATGCACGGCTATACCTATTCCGGCAACCCAATCGCCTCGGCTGCCGGCCTTGCGACGCTTGAAACCTACAAGGAAGAAGGCCTGTTCGACCGCGCCCGCGACATCGCCCCCTATTGGGAAGCGGGCCTGCATTCGCTGAAGGATCTGCCTAACGTCATCGACATCAGAAACCTCGGCCTGATCGGCGCGATCGAACTCGATCCGATCGCCGGCGAACCCACCAAGCGCGCCTTCACGGCCTTCCTGAAGGCATATGAAAACGGCCTGCTGATCCGGACCACCGGCGACACCATCGCCATGTCCCCGCCGCTGATCGTCGAAAAACACCATATCGACGAGATTTTCGGCAAGCTGCGCGAGATCTTGACGAGCAATATCTGAGGCAAGGTCGAAGCGGACGGAATTTGCCCCTCACCCTAACCCTCTCCCCGCGCGCGGGGCGAGGGGACGTGCCCGTTCTAAGCCCCTGCGATTGGGGCAGACCGGCGCGGCATATCCCTTCTCCCCGTCAGAACGGGGAGAAGGTGGCGGCAGCCGGATGAGGGGTATCGCCGAGCGAACGGCCCTTCAAAAAAGGCGGCTTTAACGGCCGTCTCTTTTCATTTTTGAGCACTACCCCTAAAACCTCAGCCCTTGAAGAACGCCAGCAGATCCGCGTTGATCGCATCCGCATGCGTGGTCGCCATGCCGTGCGGAAAACCTTCATAGACCTTCAGCGTGCCGTTCTTGAGAAGCTTGACCGCGAGCAGGGCCGAGTCGGCGATCGGGACGATCTGATCGTCGTCGCCATGCAAAACGAGAACCGGCACGTCGATCGCCTTCAGGTCTTCGGTGAAGTCGGTTTCCGAAAACGCCTTGATGCAATCGTAATGGGCCTTGGTGCCGCCCATCATGCCCTGCCGCCACCAATTGGCGATGACGCCTTCCGAAACGGTCGCGCCCTCACGGTTGAAGCCGTAGAACGGGCCGGCCGGAACGTCGCGGAAGAACTGCGCACGATTGGCAGCAAGCGCTGCGCGAAAACCGTCGAAGACTTCGAGAGGCAGGCCGCCCGGGTTATTGTCCGTCTTCAACATGATCGGCGGCACGGCGCCCATCAGCACGGCCTTGGCAACCCGGCCACCGCCGCCATACTGGGCAACGTAGCGGGCAACTTCGCCGCCGCCGGTCGAATGGCCGACATGGATGGCGTTTTTCAGGTTGAGATGGGCGGCGAGCTCGGCAACATCGGCAGCGTAGGTATTCATTTCGTTGCCGGTGTCGGTCTGGGTCGAACGGCCGTGGCCGCGGCGGTCATGGGCGATTACGCGAAAACCCTGATGCAGGAAAAACAGCATCTGGGCGTCCCAATCGTCGGCCGAGAGCGGCCAGCCGTGATGAAAGACGACCGGCTGGGCGTCCTTCGAACCCCAGTCCTTGTAAAATATCTGCGTGCCGTCCTTGGTGGTGATGAAATTGCTGGTCATGGTTCTCGTGTCCTTTCGAAACTGATTTTTCAATGACTGCGACATGAATGGCGGGCGCGGCAGTAAAAGGGCCGGCCAGGCATTCATAGTACCGTTGCGTGTCGTTCCTTTGAACCGCACCCTTCGGATTCTCGCGATCTCTATACCTCGATATTTGTTATCGCGATAAACATATGGGTAGCGGCATCCTGTGATCCTGTCTACAAAAATATTTATCGCGATATCAAAATTATGCTATACGTCGCGAAGGACCTGGAACAACACCGGAGCAAGCATGCCCGCCTCCCCCCTTCCGCCGCTCGACGAGCAGCTCTGCTTCTCGCTCTATACGGCCCACATCGCCATCAATCGCGTCTACAAGCCGATGCTCGACGACATGGGCATCACCTATCCGCAATACCTCGTTATGAGCGTGCTCGGCGAACAGGACGGCTCGACGATCGGCACGATCGCGGAAAGGCTGGGCCTGGAATCGAGCACCATCACCCCGCCCGTCAAGCGGCTCGAACAGGCCGGACTGCTGGAGCGCCGCCGCAGCAAGACGGACGAGCGGCAAGTACATGTCTGGTTGACCGATGCCGGCCGCGTCCTGATTGCGAAGAGCACATGCCTCGGCGACACCCTGATGGAGCGGTCCGGCATGACCCCGAAGGAGTTCCAGGCCTTCAACGGGCAGATCCAGGCCTTCCTCGGAGCCCTGGAACGCAAGGACTAGCTTCGCCGGGAATCATGGAAGTCGGCAAACATCCGCAATTTCCGGGCAATCCCTGTTGAAAACCACAAAATTCGCGGCCGTTTTGTTATCTTCTTGCGGAAATCTGGCGGAATTCATACAGAATTGGTGGCCGGTCGCCGAAAGCCAAATATGGCTCGGCACGGTATCGACCGCATCGCCATCCGTCCTTGGCACGACCGCGCCCGGCGCGACATCGAAGACGGAAGGCAGGGATGCGGCGTTCACCGCGGGCTTGAGCCCCCCATCCAAGGAGACCAAAATGAACCTCAAGACGTTTCTGGGAGCGACAGCACTCGCCTCGCTGACCTTCGCACCGCTTGCTCATGCCGATATCGTTATCGGCCTGATCGCCCCGCTCACCGGCCCCGTCGCGGCCTACGGCGACCAGGTCAAGAACGGCGCCGAAACCGCCGTTGCGGAAATCAACAAGAAGGGCGGCATTCTCGGCGAAAAGGTCGTCCTGAAGGCGGCCGACGACGCCGCGGAACCCAAGCAGGGCGTTTCGGCCGCAAACCAGTTGGTCGGCGAAGGCATCCGCTTCGTCGTCGGCCCCGTGACGTCAGGCGTCGCCATGCCGGCTTCCGATGCGCTTGCCGAAAACGGCGTGCTGATGGTCACACCCACCGCCACCACACCGGCCCTCACCACGCGCGGCCTCACCAACGTGTTCCGCACCTGCGGCCGCGACGACCAGCAGGCCGTTGTCGCCGCCAATTACGTTCTCAAGACCTTCAAGGACAAGAAAGTCGCGATCATCAACGACAAGGGCGCCTATGGCAAAGGCCTTGCCGACGCCTTCAAGGCAGCGCTGAACGCCGGCGGCGTCAAGGAAGTGCTAGACGACGCGGTCACCCCGGGCGACAAGGATTTCAGCGCGCTGACGACCCGCCTGAAGTCGCAGAATGTCGACGTGATCTATTTCGGCGGTTACCATCCGGAAGGCGGCCTGCTCGCCCGCCAGCTCGCCGATCTCGGCGTCAAGGCGACGATCATCGGCGGCGACGGCCTGTCGAACAGCGAGTTCTGGAACATCGGCACCAAGGCCGCGGCCGGCACGGTGTTCACCAACGCATCCGACGCCACCAAGAGCCCGGATTCCAAGGCTGCCGCCGAAGCGCTCGCCGCCCGCAAAATCCCCGCCGAAGCCTTCACGCTGAACGCCTATGCCGCCGTCGAAGTCATCAAGGCCGGTATCGAAAAGGCAAAGAGCGCCGAGGATACGGAAGCGGTGGCCGCGGCCATCAAGTCCGGCGAACCGATCGCCACCGCCATCGGCAAGCTCACCTACGGCAAGACGGGCGACCTCACCTCGCAGAGCTTTTCCCTGTTCAAATGGGAAGACGGCAAGATCGTCGCCGCCGAGTGACATCTTTCAAATCGCATGACCAGCGGGCGCCTTCGGGCGCCCGTTTGTTTTGAGCCTCGTTCTCGGACGCCGGCTGGGCTCACTCGACATGCACCGCCAGCGTCCGCTTCAGCGTCTTCAGCACGACGCTCGTCGTGAATTTGCGGATATTCGGGTTCATCTCCATCATCCGGTCCGCCAGCACATCGAAATGCTCGACGGACTGGACGAGGATCACCAGCGTGAAATCGCCCCGGCCGGACGTACCCCAGGCCTCCTGCACTTCCGGCGTATCCGCCACCCAGCGCAGGAACGGCGGCATGAGCTCCGGCCGGTCGCGCTCCAGCTCCACCTCCACCAGCATGGAAACGGCCATGCCCACCTTTTTCGGATCAACGATCGAAACGTCCCGCAGGATCACCTTGTCCTCTCGAAGCTTCTGCAGCCGCCGCTGTGCCGAGGAGAGCGACAGACCCGCATGCTCGGCCAGCTCGTTCAAGGTGATGGTCGCATCCCGCTGCACGAGCTTGAGGATTTGGCGATCGGCTTTCGTCAGTGCCATAAGAGAATTTCCCGGTTTTAAAGCAAATTCCGGGAGATATTCCTGGTTATGAGCATGACTTCAGGAATTCTACCGGCTTTTCGTTGGCATCTTAACCCCATGACACAAAACCAGCCACACCCTTCCGCCGACGGTATTCTCGCTGCGTCGAAAAGCATCGATCCCGTCTTCACCAACAGCCCGTTGATCGAGCAGCAGACGGCCAATACGGCTCTCGGCCTTCGCCTCCTTGCGAAGGTGGAGACGCTCAATCCGATCCGTTCCTTCAAGGGACGCGGCACCGACTGGTGGATGCAGAACGAACCGGCCGGCGACCAGCCCGTCGTCTCCGCCTCCGCCGGCAATTTCGGCCAGGGGCTCGCCTATGCCGGCCGGGCGCGCGGACGCAAGGTGGTGATCTTTTCCGCCACCACCGCCAATCCCGGCAAGATCGAGGCGATGCGCCGCCTCGGCGCCGACGTGCGGCTGGAAGGCAGTGATTTCGACGCCGCCAAAGCCGCCGCACGTGCCTATGCGCAAGCGAATGGCTGCCCCTTTGTCGAAGACGGCGCATTGCGGAGTATCGCCGAAGGGGCAGGCACGATCGCGCTGGAAATCACCGAGCGCCTCTCCCGGCAAGCTGTCGAACTCGACGCCATCCTCGTGCCGCTCGGCAATGGCGCGCTTCTGACCGGGATCGGCACCTGGATCCGCGCCAGGGCACCGAACTGCAAGGTCATCGGCGTGGTCGCCGCCAATGCGCCTGCCATGAAGCAATCTCATGAAACCGGCCGGCTCGTCTCCACGGAGACCGCAGCAACCGCGGCCGATGGCATCGCGGTTCGGGAATGCGTCCCTTACGCACTGGACTGCATGAGGACGACTGTCGATGAGGTTTGGGAAGCCAGCGAAGCGGCCATCCGCCAGGCGCGGGATTTCTGCCGCATCCACTACGGCCTCATTGTCGAGGAAGCCGGCGCCGCCGGCATTGCCGGTCTCCTGGAAAACGGCGCGAACCTCAAAGGCCGAACCGTCGCCACCATCCTCTGCGGCGGCAATGTCCGCACGGATATCGCATGACGTCTCGCCTGCATCGATCGCCCCTCCCCGTTTCCTCATGGAACGGGTAGGTTAGGAGACCGATTCAGCGAGGAGCCTGCCATGACCACCCGTCTCGAAACGCTCATCGACCAGGGCACCGGCCGCGAACCCGCCGATATCGTGCTGAAGGGCGGACGCTTCTTCGATCTCGTCACCGGCGAACTCGTCGCCTCCGACATCGCCATCTGCGGTGACCGTATCGTCGGCACCTGCGGCGACTACGCCGGCAAGATTGAAATCGACATTTCTGGCGAGATCGTCGTCCCGGGCTTCATCGACACCCATCTCCACATCGAGAGTTCGCTGGTGACACCGCACGAGTTCGACCGCTGCGTCCTGCCCTACGGGGTGACGACGGCGATCTGCGATCCCCACGAGATCGCCAACGTGCTCGGCACCGAGGGCATACAATTTTTCCTGGATTCCTCGCTGGAAACGATCATGGACATCCGCGTCCAGCTCTCCTCCTGCGTGCCGGCCACCCATCTGGAGACGGCCGGCGCCGATCTGCCGATCGAAAAGCTGCTGCCCTTCCGCGATCACCCCAAGGTCATCGGCCTTGCCGAGTTCATGAATTTCCCGGGCGTCATTTATAAGGACCCGATCTGCCTCGCCAAGCTCGAGGCCTTCTACGGCGATCATATCGACGGCCACGCGCCGCTGCTGCGCGGCAATGATCTGAACGGCTATCTGTCCGCCGGCATCCGCACCGAACACGAATGCACGACCGCCGAAGAGGCGCTCGAAAAGATCCGCAAGGGCATGCATATCCTGGTGCGCGAAGGCTCGGTGTCGAAAGACCTGCACGCGCTGATGCCGCTCCTCACCGAGCGGCTGTCACCCTATCTCGCTCTCTGCACCGACGACCGCAATCCGCTCGACATCGCCGAACAGGGCCATCTCGACTACATGATCCGCACCGCGATCGCCCATGGCGTCGAGCCGCTCGCCGTCTACTGCGCCGCCTCGATTTCCGCCGCCAAGGCGTTCGGCTTGCGCGACCGCGGCCTCGTCGCCCCCGGCTGGCGGGCCGATCTCGTCGTCGTCGACAGCCTCGAAAACTGCAAGGCTGAGATGGTGTTCTCCGCCGGCCGCAAGGTCACCGACGAACTTTTCGCCACCCGCAGACCCGTCGCCCCGGTCGGTCTCGACAGCGTCAAGGCGCGCCCGGTGCAGGCGATGCATTTCGGCTTGCCTTTCACCGAGGGCGAAACTCCGGTCATCGGCGTGATGCCGGGCAAGATCATCACCGAACACCGCCGCTACCGCCTGCCGTCGGCGGGCAACCAGACCGGCGTCGATCTCGATCGCGACATCATCAAGGTCGCGGTCATCGAGCGGCATGGCAAGAACGGCAACCATGCCAATGGTTTCGTTCAGGGTTTCGGATTGAAGAAAGGGGCGATCGCCTCAACTGTCGGGCACGACAGCCACAACATCTGCGTCGTCGGCGTCAGCGAGGACGACATGGCGATGGCCGCCAACCGCCTCGGCGAAATCCACGGCGGCTTCGTGGTGGTCGAGGACGGCAAGGTCACCGGCGAGATCGCCCTGCCCATCGCGGGCCTGATGAGCCTCGAGCCCTACGAAGTGGTGCGCGACACCCTCCACCACCTCCGCCAGGCCGCCTACGCGCTCGGAACCACGCTCCAGGAACCCTTCCTCCAGGTCGCTTTCCTGCCGCTGCCCGTCATTCCGCACCTGAAGATTTCCGACAAGGGCATGGTCGATGTGGATAGGTTTGCGCTGATCGGGTGAGTTTGCAAATTCTCGACCGACGATTATCTTACTCGGAAATGAGGTGATCTATGACCAAGCTCGAGCAGATTGAAAAATCCGTGGCGCAACTTGACCCGAAAGAACTGGAAGCATTCTCGCTCTGGTTCGAAGAGTTTCAAGCCGAACGCTGGGATCGGCAGATCGAAAAAGACGACGCGGAAGGCAAATTCGATCGCCTTGCCGAGGAAGCCCTGGCCGAATTCCGTGCCGGCAAGACAAGATCGCTGTGAAGCACTATGCGACCCCGGGCTTTTGGGCCGCCTATGCAAAGCTGCCCAAACAGGTGCAAAAGCTTGCCGACGAAAATTTCGAACTCCTGAAGCTGTATCCGAAGCATCCATCATTACATTTCAAGCGCATCGGCACACGTTGGTCGGTTCGGGTCGGAAAATCCTGGAGGGCGCTGGCCATCCAGGACGGGGAGGATTTCATCTGGTTCTGGATTGGCTCGCACGCTGATTACGACAAGCTGATCGGTTAGCTCACCGCCGCCGCAACACCATCCCCGCATGATAGAGCACTCCGTCGCGAAAATCGCCGTCGGCGGTGAAGCCGGTGTCGTCCTTGTAGTCGATATGGTCGCCGGTCACCCAGTAGCGGCCCTCATAGGCCCTTTCGCGGGTGCCGCGCGCTTCCACATAACGGCCGTTCGGCAGCAGTTCGTGGCGGATGTGGTTGTCCTCGGTCACCCACATTCCGGCATAGGGATGTTCAGCCATGGTCTTCTCCTGTTCCGTGATGTCGTGTGCAAGCGCCGTAAACGTCGCGATGAAGGCGAAGGCTGCCGCAAAGGCGGCAAACGGGAGCGGGGCTCGGAAACCCGAGGGGGCGCGAAAAAGTCTTTCAGCCATTGAGATATTCCCTCCTGAGCATCCGTTCGCGGCGGCGTCTTTGCGTGCCGCGGGAACGTTTGAGGAAGCCGCTGGCAAAATCGGCGGCCCAATGGAAGGGGCTTTCAAGTAAGCGCTGAAAATTGCTCATCACCATCTCCATTTGCATCCGGGCTGGTTCGATCGGACGAGCCGAATATGGTGGAAAGCAGCGGGCGAGCGGTAGACCAGTCCTCCGGCATGATTGCACGATCCTCCGAAGCTCAATTGAAATGGCCACCGGCGCCACCATATGATGCCCACACCAAACCGCGGACATCCTGTATTCCGCGGCATTCACACCTCCGCACGAGGCCCAGGATGGAAAAACTCGATCAACTCGCCCGACTGATTGCACAAAACACCGATGGCGACGGCGTGTTCGAAACGGCGATCCCGCGCCTGTCGGTGATCCGCATGTCGAAGCCGACCGAGCCGCTGCACGCCATCCATCAGCCGGCGGTGTGCATCATCGCGCAAGGGGCGAAACAGGTCATGCTGGCCGACGATATCTTTCGCTACAGCCCCGGCCAGTATCTGGTCGTCTCGGTCGACATGCCGGTCACCGGCCAGGTCATCGAGGCTAATCAGGACAAGCCCTATCTCTGCCTGCGCCTCGATCTCGACCTGAAGCTGCTGAGCGAGATGCTGGTGGACATGCCGGCTGCGCCAGGTGTCCCGAGCATGCGCAAGAAATGCATCGGCCTCAGTCACACAACCCCGGAATTCCTTGATGCCGCACTCCGCCTCGCCCAGCTTCTCGATAGGCCCGACGAGATCGCCTATCTCGCACCGCTGATCGAGCGCGAACTGATGTTCCGGCTGCTGCGTGGCGATCAGGCCGAGATGATCCGTCAAATCCTCGCCCCTGAAAACCGGTTGCAGCAGGTCAACCGGGCGATTTCCTGGATCCGCCAGAACTTTTCCGCCCCCTTTTCGATCGAGCAGGTGGCGATCGAAGCACGCATGAGCACGTCCTCTCTGCACCAGCATTTTCGCGAGGTGACGGCGATGAGCCCGCTGCAATACCAGAAGCAACTGCGCCTGCAGGAGGCCCGCCGCCTCATCCTCGGCAATGCCATGGATGCCGCCACCGCCGCCCATCAGGTCGGCTATGACAGTCCTTCGCAGTTCAGCCGCGAATACCGTCGCCTGTTCGGCGCCCCGCCGATCCAGGATATCACCCGGCTCAGAAGCGAACCGGTCCGCTACGCCGAGGCCTGATCCGCCCGGTTCCCTCTTCGCAAAAATTATTCAACCGATCGGTTGACAATAAAATCGCATGCGCGCATATTCAACCACATGGTTGAATTAAGCACATATCCGATCGATACGGTCTTTCACGCCCTCAGCGACGGCACACGCCGCCGCATGCTCCGCGAGTTGGCGCAGGGCGAGCGCACCGTCAGCCAGTTGGCCGAGCCGCACGACATGTCGCTCGCGGCGGCCTCGAAACATATCAAGGTGCTGGAAGGCGCCGGGCTGATCCGCCGCGAAATTCACGGCCGCACCCATCTCTGCCGCCTCGAACCCGGCCCGCTTGCAACCGCCCACGAATGGCTCACCTTCTATGAGCGCTTCTGGACCAACAGGCTCGATATCCTGGAACGCCTTCTCAGGGAGGAGGACGCTCAAAAGAGCGCCCGGGACGAGATCCGGAAGAGCCCGCTGAAATCCCCTGCCCCACGGAAATCTGAAACGGGAGAAGACCAATGAACGACATGACATCGTTGAACAAATACGGCGCTGTGGCCGAACCTTTCGCCTTTAGCATCCAGCGCCGGTTGCCCGGCCCCATCGAACGAATCTGGGACTATCTCACCGACAGCGATCTTCGCCGCCAGTGGCTCGCGTCGGGCATCATACCGGCACAGGCGGGCAGCTCCTTCGAACTCACCTGGCGCAACGACGAACTGGCCGGCTCGGCCGAAGGCAGGCCGGAAGGCTTTCCCGCCGAACACAGCATTCAGAGCGAAGTGATCGCCTTCGAGCCTCCGCATCGCCTCGTCTTCTCGTGGCCGCCACGCGGCGAGGTCAGCTTTGAACTTCAGCCAGCCGGCAGCGAAATCCTGCTCACCGTCACGCACCGGCGGATCTCCGATCGCCGCAACATGGTCATGGTCGGCGCCGGCTGGCACATGCATCTCGACATCCTGGTCGCCCGGGCGACCGGCGCCAAGCCTGAACCGTTCTGGGAAGGCTGGAGCCGCCTCAAGGAAGATTACGACCGCCGCATCCCGGCCTGAAGCACGGTCGTCACCTCCGCCCCATGATCCACGACGCCTCGGGAGACTCGGGGCGGAGGTTTTCGCCAACGCCCACCGCCCGCGACTGGGCCATCCCATGGAGACAAGATATGAGCACCCATTTTACGGGCGGATGCGCCTGTGGCGCACTTCGTTATGAAATCTCCGCCGAACCGGCGGTCATGGTCGATTGCCAGTGCCGCCAGTGCCAGCGCGAAAGCGGCACTGGCCACGCCTCCCACCTCACCTTCCCAAGCGCTGCCGTCAAGGTCGAGGGCAATGCAACCCATTGGGAGGCGACAGGCGACGGCGGAACCGTCAAAAGGCGGGCCTTCTGCCCCACCTGCGGTTCGCCGGTCTACATGACGTTCCCGGCCATGCCGGATTATTTCGTCGTCCGCGCCGGCAGCCTCGACGATCCGAGCCTATACAAGCCGCAATTCGTGACCTGGCATGCCGCCGGCCACGCCTGGGACCATCTCGATCCGGCCCTGCCGAAATTCGAGAATATGCCGACGGCTTGAAGGACCGTCACACCCGCGCGCAGAACACGTCAAGGGCGTCGAGCTGCACCACGCCCTTCTCAAGCCGCGATACGAAGCCCGGCAGGTTGACCGGCAGGATTTCGCTCAGCCGTTTCGGCAGGGTGAAATCCTGGGCCTTGCGGGTCAGGTTGAAGACGAACAGCAGCTTTTCGCCGCCTTTCTCGCGCACGAAGGCGAGCAGGTCCTGATTGGTATCGAGGAAGGTCATGTCGCCGTCGACAAGCGGCGGATGCGCCTTGCGGAAGGCAAGTGCCGCCCGGTAGTGGTGCAGCACCGAATCCGAAAGCGCTTCCTGCGCGTCAACCGCTCGGGCCGCATGTTCGCCCGGAACTGGCAGCCAGGTTTTCGAACCCGTGGTGAAGCCGGCATGCGGTTCGCTCGTCTCCCACACCATCGGCGTACGGCATCCGTCGCGCCCCTTGAAGGCCGGCCAGAAGCGGATGCCGTAGGGATCGCGCAGATCCTCGAAGGAAAGCTCCGCCTCGGTCAGCCCCAGCTCCTCGCCCTGGTAGAGGCAGATAGAGCCGCGCAGAACCGAGATCAGTGTGATCGACAATTTGGCGACCCGGTCCTGTTCTTCCGGAGCCTCGATGAAGCGGGTCACATGCCGCACCACGTCGTGGTTGGAAAAGGCCCAGCACACCCAGCCGTTGGTCACCGTGTCCTGCACGGTCGTCATTACCTTGCGGATATAGGCCGCATTGAAGGCCGGGCCGAGCAGGTCGAACGTATAGCACATATGCAGCTTGTCGTTGCCGCTGGTGTAGATCGCAAGCGTCGTCAGCGAGCGCGGGCCGTCGCCGACCTCGCCGACCGTCGCGCGCCCCTCATAGGTGTCGAGCAGCGCCCGAAGCCGCTTCAGGAAGTCGATATTCTCCGGCTGGCTCTTGTCGTAGAGGTGGTTCTGCATCGAATAGGGGTTGGTATCGGTCTCCATGCCGGCACCGTCCGTGTCGTAGACCATCGGCGGGTTGTTGCGCAGCTGCTTGTCATGGAAATAGTAGTTGACCGTATCGAGCCGGAACCCGTGCACGCCGCGGTCGAGCCAGAAACGCACCGTGTCCAGCATGGCGTTCTGGACATCGGGATTGTGGAAATTGAGGTCCGGCTGGGCGATCAGGAAGTTGTGCATGTAATATTGCTTGCGCACGCCGTCCCATTCCCATCCCGGCCCGCCGAAGATCGACAGCCAGTTGTTGGGCGCCGTGCCGTCCGGCTTCGGATCGGCCCAGACATACCAGTCCGCCTTCGGATTGGTACGGCTTGAGCGGCTTTCGACGAACCACGGATGCCGGTCGGAGGTGTGGGAAATCACCTGGTCGATGATCACCTTCAGCCCAAGGCGATCGGCCTCCGCCATCATCTCGTCGAAATCGGCAAGCGCGCCGAACATCGGATCGACATTGCGGTAATCCGAGACGTCGTAGCCCATGTCGGCCATCGGCGAGGTGAAGAAGGGCGAAAGCCAGATTGCGTCGACGCCGAGCGAGGCGACATGCGGCAGGCGGGCGGTGATACCCTTGATATCGCCAATCCCGTCGCCGGTCGTGTCCTGAAAGGAGCGCGGATAGATCTGGTAGATCACCGCGCCGCGCCACCAGTTTGCATCGACCGCCTTCACCGCCTGTGTCGCCATCGTCCGACTCTCCTTCCTCAAATGTTCCAGCCCAACCTAGTGCCCCCCGTTCAAAAGACAACGCATAAGCAAGGCTCTGCGAAGTTCCGGATCCACTCTCTTGCCACGGCTGAAACTTCGGCCTATGCGAGTTTCAAAATACGGGAGGAATGCAATTGGGCGGACGGCTTCTTTCGATCGGCGAATGCATGGTGGAGCTGTCGCAGGCGGGCGAAGGCCTGCTGCGCAAAGGCTTTGCCGGCGACACCTTCAACACCGCCTGGTACGCGCGCGCCTGCCTGCCCGCCGAATGGTCGGTGGACTATTTCACCGCCGTCGGCGACGATCCCCTATCGACCGAAATGCTGTCGATGATGCGGGATGCCGGCATCGGCACCGGCTTCATCCGCCGCATCGAAGGCAAGACGCCCGGCCTCTACCTGATCACGCTGAAGAACGGCGAACGCACCTTCAGCTACTGGCGCGACACCGCCGCCGCAAAGAAACTCGCCGACGATGCCGACCATCTGCGCAGTGCTGTCGAGGCTGCCGACATCCTCTATTTCTCCGGCATCACGCTGGGCATCCTCAGCCCCGAAGCGGTCGAGACGCTGCTGTCGGAACTGCGCCGCGCCAAGGCTTCCGGCAAGATGGTCGCCTTCGACCCGAACATCCGCCCCCGCCTCTGGCCGAACAAGGATTATATGCTGAGGACGATCGAGGCAGGCGCCCGCGCGGCCTCGCTGGTCCTGCCGAGCTTCGACGACGAGACCACCCATTTCGGCGACGCGACGGTGGCCGACACCATCGCCCGCTACCATGCGCTCGGCGTCGGAGACGTCGTGGTCAAGAACGGCGCGGATGGCGCAACGCTGAGCTTCGGCGGCACCGCTCCCGTCCACGTCCCTTCGGTCAGGACCGCTGAGCTCGTCGACACCACCAGCGCCGGCGACAGTTTTAACGGCGCCTTCCTCTCCCGCCTCGTCCGCGGTATCCCGCCGGCGCAGGCCGCCGCCTACGGCGCCTCGGTCGCCTCGGTCGTCATCGGCCACCACGGCGCGCTGATCAGCCCGGCGCTGCTGCCAGGCTGAAACGCCGACGGACATGACCGGCAGCGACCGACGACAGAGGCCGAGATCGGCGCCAGATCTCCGTTGTTTTCCGTGCCCGTGTCATAAATTAATTTTCAGTCATTCTGTGAAAGGGTTGGGGCGATTAAACGATCGCTCCCAACGAGGAAATGAAAATGCGTATCGCCCTTGCCTTCCTGACCGTCCTGGCCCTATCCCCCGCAGCACAGTCCGCCCCGATCGACGCCCTGACCAAGGCCGAAACGAAGACCTATGAGGCATGGGGAAAGCTCGGCCTGACGGAACGGCTGGTGACTTTCGTCACCGCGCCCTCGACCGGCTACGGAATCTACCAGGAAAAGCAGTCCAGCATTTTCAAGCCGGGTGAAAAGGTCATCACCTATGTCGAGCCGATCGGCTACGGCTGGAAGGAGCTTCCCCACGACATGTACGAACTCAACTTCGTATCGGACCTGAAGATCAAGGCGGCGAACGGCGAGGTCATGCTCGACCAGAAGGCCTTCTCCACCAATGTCCTCCAGAGCCACAACGCCAACATGGAATTCTCGATGGATTTCACCCTGACGCTGACGGGCGCGCCGGCGGGCAAATACACGCTGACCTACACGATCCACGACATGAGCGGTGACCAGACCTCGACTTTCGACCAGGAATTCACCATCGCCGCCAACTAACCGCCCCGGCGCCGGCTGCCTCGCTCAGAGGTCAGCTGGCAACCCGGAACGACACCGGAAAGCCCTGCATCACCGAATTGGCGACCGTGCAGATGCTTTTGGCGCGTTCGATCAGGGCCTCGGCTACATTGCGCAGTTTTCCAGTTTATCGTCCCTGCAGGACCTTGACGATATTCGGCGTCAGATCGCCTGCATAAACGGCGGAAACATCCGCGAATGTAATCCTGCGTTTGACAAGACCGTCAAGCGCCCGTTGACAGAACACAGCCGGGGCTTTCGCCTCCGAGACGTTCATGAAGACGGAGGCCTCCTTCTTCCAGGCCGTCGTGCGTTCTTTCTTAAGGCAATTTGCATAGACGGCATTCCGCGCCCGGGAACTCCCCTCCAAAGCGGTTACAACCACTTCATATTGATTTCGTGTCGGCCCGCATGATGCGAGGCACGCGGCCGCAACCGCTAACGCAACTACTTGAGAAAGCTTCATAATATCCCCCGAAATGAACGGATGTATGGGTAGTATGCGATGGGGAATTTTGCAACTGAAAAAACAGAGAAAAAGGACTGTCACAACCCTGACATGATCATCGCGTCTAGGACGTCAGCCGGCAACCCGGAACGACACCGGAAAGCCCCGCATCACCGAATTGGCGACCGTGCAGACGCTTCTGGCGCGTTCGATCAGGGCCTTGGTGTCGGCACCATCGCCCGAGGTGCAGATGACGTCGAGTTCAGCACCGACGGCGATCAGCGGCGCGCCCTCGAGCTGAAGGGTGACGCTGACCGCGATATCCTCGGTATCGATGTTCATCTCGTGCGCCGCGTATCGGAGGTCGTTGCAGAAACACCCGCCGATCGCCAGCGCCAGAAGCTGTCCGCCGTTGAACCCGAGATTGCGCCCGCCGGCCTTGCCCTCCGGCCGGTCGACGACGATCGTATGGCTGCCGGCCCAGCCCAAAGCCGCCTCGGTTCCGCCCACGTTGCGAAGCTCGACGATCGACGTAATCATGGGGCAATCCTCCTCAGCTGATCTGATGACGCTACCTATCTGAAATCCGTTCAACCTGTGCCCGCCACGCCCCCTTCATCAGCCTGTAACAAACTTTCCCGATAGAAGGCTGAAAACGTGTCCGTTGGCGCGAGTCGTGGACGGATCGGCAACCGGGTTCGACCTTCCATGACAAGAATAACCATCGTGACGGATGCCTGGTACCCTCAGGTGAACGGCGTCGTCCGTTCGATCGAGAATACCAACCGGGAACTCGCCCAGATGGGCGTCGACGTGACGATGGTGACGCCACAGGACTTTACCAGCGTTCCCTGCCCCACCTATCCGGAAATCCGCCTGTCGGTCGCCACCTACTGGCAGATCGCCAGCGCCATTCAGGCGTCGATGCCGACTGCCGTTCACATCGCCACCGAAGGTCCGCTCGGCCTGCTCGCACGCCGCTGGTGCCTGAAGAACAACATTCCCTTCTCGACCAGCTATCACACCCGTTTTCCGGAATATGTGGCGGCGCGGTTCCCCATCCCGGTCCGCTGGCTGCACGGCTTCGTGCGCTGGTTCCACAATGCCGGCAATGGTTGCATGGTGGCGACCGCCAGCCTCGAACGCGAGCTTT
The DNA here is from genome assembly GCF_056397445.1 of Neorhizobium sp. 05N33. NCBI lineage: Bacteria > Pseudomonadati > Pseudomonadota > Alphaproteobacteria > Hyphomicrobiales > Rhizobiaceae > Neorhizobium > Neorhizobium sp. 05N33. The sequence goes on from NZ_JBFTNK010000023.1 coordinate 48,530, forward strand.
CGAAGCTCGGCCTCAAAAACTTGCTGCGCTGGAGCCGCGGCATCGACCAGACGATGTTCCACCCGATGGATCTCGACGAACGGCCCTTCGACCTGCCGCGCCCGATCTTCATGACCGTCGGCCGCGTCGCGGTGGAAAAGAACCTGCCGGCCTTCCTCGATCTCGATCTGCCCGGCTCCAAGGTCGTGGTCGGCGACGGCCCGGCGCGCGCCGATTTGCAAAAGCGATATCCGAACGTGCTGTTCACCGGCATGAAGACCGGCGAGGATCTCGCCCGCGCCTATGCCCAGGCCGACGTCTTCGTCTTCCCGTCGAAGACCGACACGTTCGGCAACACGATCCTGGAAGCGCTGGCCAGCGGCGTGCCGGTCGCCGCTTACCCGGTCACCGGCCCGATCGACATCATCGAGGACGGTTCGGGTGCCGGGGCGCTCAACGAAGATCTCCGCCTGGCCTGCCTTGCGGCGCTTGGCTGCTCGCGCGAAAACGCAAGGCAGCTCGCCCGCAAATTCACCTGGGAAGCGGCGTCGAAACAGTTTTTGAACAATGTGCTGATTGCCCAAGGGCGGCCGAAACTGCCGGCCCCACGGGGTGGAATTAGGCCTTCGACGGTATAACGCCAATCCCCATCCGCTCGCCTCGCAAGGCGCGCTCTCCCTGCATACGACGATATTCGCCCGGAGGAAAAGAGACGGTGCGGCAGTCTCCCAATGATCTCCCCCCTTGAGGGGAAGATGTCACGAAAGTGACAGAGGGGGGTGACGACGGTTCGGCAAATACAGCGGCAGAAGAGTGTGCCGCGACACCCCCCTCTGCCCTGCCGGGCATCTCCCCCTCAAGGGGGGAGATCGGCAGGATGCACCGCCCCGTTCCTCACAGGCGATGACCTCCCGCCTCGCGGGAGAGCCAAAAACGCCAGATACAAACCCAGAAACCCCTCACCGCTTCTTCTTGCGTCCCTCGAAGGGATTTTCACCCGCCTTGAAATGCATGCGGATCGGCACGCCTGGAATGTCGAAGTCGGCGCGCAACCCGTTGATCAGGTAGCGGATATAACTTTCCGGCAGCGCGTCCGGCCTGGTGCAGGACACCATGAAGGCCGGCGGGCGGGCCTTGACCTGGGTCATATACTTGAGCTTCAGGCGGCGGCCGGAGACGGCCGGTGGCGGATGCTGGGTCTGCACGCCATCGAGCCAGCGGTTGAGCCTGGCGGTCGAGATGCGCTTGTTCCACACCTTGTCGGTGTCGATGATGCTCTGCATCAGCTTATCGAGACCGTAGCCGGTCTGGCCGGAAATCGGCACGGCGCGAAGCCCCCGCGCCTGCGGCAGCAGCCGTTCGGTCTTTTCGCGGAGATCCGCAAGCACCGCCTGCGTGTCTTCAACCAGATCCCACTTGTTGAAGGCAAGCACCGCGGCCCGGCCTTCGCGCAACACCAGGTCGACGAGCTGCAGGTCCTGCTTCTCGAACGGAATGGTGGCGTCGAAAACGATGACCACCGTTTCGGCAAACCGGATCGAGCGCAGCGCATCCGCAACAGACAGCTTTTCAAGCTTCTCCTGGACGCGCGCCTTCTTGCGCATGCCGGCGGTGTCGAACATCTTGATGGTGCGGTCGCGCCATTCCCACTCGACAGAGATCGAGTCGCGGGTGATGCCCGCTTCCGGGCCGGTCAGCAGCCGGTCTTCACCGAGGAAGCGGTTGATCAGCGTCGACTTGCCGGCATTCGGGCGGCCGATGATGGCGACGCGCAGCGGCTTGGTCTCGTCGTATTCCGGCTCGGCCTCGTCCTCGCCCTCGTCCGCAAAATCGGAATCCCGGACGTCGATATTGGTCTCCGCCTCGTCATCGTCTTCCGGAAACGCCCGCTCCTCGCCGAGCGCCTCGACGATCGCATCGCGCAGGTCGATCATCCCCTGGCCGTGCTCGGCCGAGATCGGAACAGGCTCTCCGAGACCCAGCGTATAGGCATCATAGAAACCGGCGTCGGAACCGCGCGCTTCCGACTTGTTGGCGACCAGCACGACCGGCTTGCCGCTGCGGCGCAGAAGCTCGCCGAAGGTCTTGTCGAGCGGCGTCAGGCCCGACTTGGCGTCGACCACGAACAGCGTCAGGTCGGCGTCGTCGACCGCGGCCTCGGTCTGGGCACGCATGCGGCCTTCGAGCGTCTCAGGGCCGGCCTCTTCGAGACCGGCGGTATCGATGATCGTGAATTTCAGGTCGATGAGCTTCGCGTCGCCGGGACGGCGGTCGCGGGTGACGCCCGGCGTGTCGTCGACAAGCGCCAGCTTCTTTCCAACCAGGCGATTGAAAAGCGTGGACTTGCCGACGTTCGGGCGTCCGACAATGGCGACGGTGAAGCTCATTCTATATCCTTAAAGCCCTGGGCGGAAACCGTCAGGGCGCCTTGCCTGAAGAGGCGATGTTGTCGAGCATGATCTGCGCGCGGTTGGCAACATTGCGCGGCGCAGAGGCGTCATTGGCGATCTGCTGGAACCATTCCTTGGCCTGCGCGACCTTGCCGGCCTTGTAGGCGGCAAGACCAAGCGCCTCGCGGGCGGAATTGGCAAGTGGATTGGCGGGCACGGCCATGGTCTGCACTTCGGCGGCCACCTGTTCATAGGTGCCGTTGTCGATCAGCAGCCAGGCAGCGCGCATCCGGGCAAGGTCGCGCATCGACTGCGGCGCCTTGGCATCCTTGCCGACCGCCGAGAAGGTGGCGATCGCCCCGGTGGCATCGCCCTTGGACTGCTGCACCGAGCCGGCGCGCAGCTTGGCGAGCACGGGATAGGCGCCGCTGCCGTCCTTTTCGAGCGCGCCGAAGGCGGCCAGTGCCTCGTCGTTCTTGTTTTCCGAAGCAAGCTTCAGGGCCGCCAGGAAACGGTCGCCCGATTGCGAAGAATTATGCGTGTTCCAGTATTCATAGCCACGATAACCAGCCGTACCGACGACGATCAGCACGGCGACCGCGATCACAATCCTGCCGTAACGCTGCCATGCACCCCTGAACTGATCGGAACGAAGCTCCTCGTTCACTTCGCGAATAAAACTGTCGTCGTCCTGCGCCATCAAAGTCTCCGGCCCAACCGGCCCATCATGCGGAAAAGCGCCTTCTAGCCTATTTTCCCGGAGATGTAAGGCCCCCCTTAACTCCCGTCGCGCAAAAGTGGTCACCGGTTTTGCAAAGTCGGCGAGCGCAAAGGCGAAAACATCCGCCAGGAAGCCCGTTGGTGGCCTTTCGGGCGGAATCCACACTTAAAGCTAGCCGCTCAAAGCTTCGCCTTATTCTGCGGCCACAAAGCCCGCTGCCCTTCGCCATGATTCAGGTACCTTATGCGTTCGCTTGCCCTTCCCCTCGCTCTCTGTCTTTTCGCCGCGCCCTTCGCAGCCAGCGCCGCCGACAATACCGCTGGCAAGCCGAAACAACTGGTGATGGTCTCGTTCGACGGTGCCGGCGCCAACAACCTCTGGCAGCGCAGCCGCGATCTCGCCAGGCGCACCAATGCTCATTTCACTTACTTTCTCTCCTGCACGCTGGTGATCGAGCGCGCCAATGCCAAAAGCTATCAGGGGCCGAACGAGAAGCCCGGCAAGTCGAATATCGGCTTTGCCCAAACGACCGCAGAGGCTCGCGAACGGCTCGGCCACGTCTGGCAAGCGCATCTCGAAGGCCACGACATTTCCAGCCATACCTGCGGCCATTTCGACGGCAAGGACTGGACGGCGGCAGATTGGACCGCCGAGTTCAACACCTTTCACGACGTGCTGACCAATGCCTGGAAGGCGGCCGGCGCCGGATCGGAGGAGCCGGCCGGCTGGAAGGATTTCGTCGCGACCGGGATCAATGGTTTCCGCGCGCCCTATTTTTCCACCAGCCCCGGCCTGGTCGAAGCCGAAAGACGGGCCGGCATCCGCTATGATGCCAGCCTCGTCACCAAGGGACCGGTCATGCCGGAGGAAAAGGGCGGGCTCATCCGTTTCGGCCTGCCGCTCATTCCAGAAGGCCCGTCCAATCGGCCGATCATCGCCATGGACTACAACCTCTTCATCCGCCATTCCGGCGGCATCGACAATCCGAGCAGTACCGTCGAATTCGAGGAACGCGCCTATTCCGCCTTCAGGGCCGCCTTCGACAAGGAATATGACGGCGACCGCATCCCCCTCCAGATTGGCCTGCATTTCGTCGAAATGAACGGCGGCGCCTATTGGCGGGCGATGGAGCGGCTGGTGACGGAAGTCTGCGGGAAGCAAGACGTCGCCTGCGTCAGTTATTCGGAGGCGATCAGGCTGATCCACGAACGGGAGAAGCCACGGGTGGCATCGGGGTTGTGAGGCCAGCGGCTGCAGATTTTTCACCACGTTGGTTGAAGGAGACCGAGGGTCATCCCCTCCTCCTCAATCCTGTGCTTGTCACAGGAATCCAGCAGCGCCGCGTCGGCGGTGCAAAAGACCACTTGCGTACAATAGTCGCCGGCGCCACACTTCAACCATGAAGGGTTACGTCTACATTCTCGCCTCTAAACGCAATGGTACGCTGTATATCGGCGTGACGCGCGATCTCCCCGGCCGCCTTTACGAACACCAGAACGAACTCACACCCGGCTTCACGTCGAAAT
>NZ_JBFTNK010000024.1:0-52597 GCF_056397445.1 Neorhizobium sp. 05N33
TTCGGTTTTGCGCATCGCTATTTTGCCGCAGGCAAAAAGCTCTCAGGACGACGGTTCCCGTCGCCTGTACAACGCGGGGTGGAGCAGCCCGGTAGCTCGTCAGGCTCATAACCTGAAGGCCGCAGGTTCAAATCCTGCCCCCGCAACCAAATTCCCAAAACTTCAATAACTTCGCGGCATCCCCACGGAGCCGTAGTCGTTTCTACGCCTGGAGCCGGTCGTCAATCTGCTGGATGAGGTAGCCCTTGCCGGGATCGACCAGAGGGCCTGTGCCGGACGCCGCGATGGTGCCGCCGGCCGCGAGCGCCGGATGAAGTCCGCACCCGCAAAACCCGGCCGGCGCGACCGTCGCTGCGGCCACAGATTGCAGGAAATTGCAGGAAGTGGCGGCGTCGATCGGTGTCGTCTTTGCTTGATGCGCCGCGATCCGGCAAGTCCTGAACTCCGGCTATTTCGGACATGCGGCTCCGCTGCTCACCCAGCTTTCGGCATCCTTCATGAATTCCTCATAGGGGACGGGCGGGGTTGTTCGTGTCTTCCCGGTCCGGTCGACGCCTGGCGACCAGGCCCATCTGACGAGAGCCGATCTGAGATGATCTATGACCTGACCACCATTGCGGTTTCCGTTGTGTTGTGGATCCTTCAGGTGTTCGCAAAGCTCATGTTGGGAAAGGCCGTCCCAACCCATGGTGAGTGGCGCGAGCCGCCATTCGTCGTTGGCGCCGGGGACGCCACTGGCTGCGTTGTTCGATCGTCCGTGACAGGTGGAACAAGGCAGGCCGGCCGCACCATCATCTGCGGGTCCACGCATCACATGGAACATGTGTCGATGCCGGTCGTCGCCCTGGCGCGGAAAGCCCGTCAGGGTATGGCAATTCTGACAGCGGGGGCTGGCCATGACGCGTGCAACCGTGTCGAAGGCGTCGGCCGCCGACGTACTGTCGCCCTTCGCTTGCGACCGCACAGGCGGCACGAAGGCCAAGGCTACCATCACGCCGAGCGTCACACCGGCGAGTGTTCGTGCCTGAAGCAAACGGCCAATCATCACGCACCTCGCACTGCACGATGCACTGCGGCGCGGATGCGGGCATAGGTGCCGCAGCGGCACAGATTGGTGATTGCCGCATCGATGTCGTCATCGGTTGGATGCGGCCTGTCTTTGAGCAGCGCGGCGGCGGCCATGATCATGCCCGATTGACAATAGCCGCATTGCGGAACCTGTTCCGCAATCCAGGCCCGCTGCAACGGATGCGAGCGATCGTCCGATAGCCCCTCAATCGTCGTGACCTGTTTGTCTTCCGCGTCAGCGAGCGAAAAGGAACAGGAGCGTACTGGCTGGCCGTCGACATGCACTGTACAGGCGCCGCACGCAGCGATGCCGCAGCCGAATTTGGTGCCGGTCAGCCCGAGGTGGTCGCGCAACGCCCATAGTAGCGGCGTGTCCGGATCGGCGTCGACCGTGACCGCACCCCCATTAACTAAAAATCGCGTCATTGTATGGCTCCCGTCAGACCAACTGATAGCCGCTGCGCGAAATCGGCAGGGTTCGGATGCGCTCGCCAGTCGCGGCGAACACGGCATTGCAGAAAGCAGCGTGCGTCGGCACCGGACCTAACTCGCCAACACCGGTCGGCTCGCCGCCGCTGTCGACGAACCGCGTCGTGATTTTAGGGGTTTCCGACAGGTGCAACGGATCGAATTGATCGAAGTTCGTCTGCTCGATCTCGCCGTTAGCGAAAGTGACCTCCGTGCGCAGACCGGAAAGACCCCAGACCACGCCTCCTTCGATGTTGGATGTGGCAATGCCTGAGTCGAGTGTGCGGCCGATGTCGACGGCGCTCCAGACGTGGTGACACCTAACGTCCTTGTCCATGACGGAGATTTCGACGACTTGCGCGATATAGCCGCCGAATGCCTTGGCGAGCGCCAGGCCGCGGAACCGCCCGGCCGGCAATGCGTTCGACCAGCCGCACAGCGCCTCGACCGCCTTCAGCACGGCAACCGCGCGAGGATCGGAAGCGGCAAGCTTCAGCCGATATGAAAGCGGGTCGTCCTTGGCGCGATACGCCAATTCGTCGACGACACTTTCCAGGACAAAGTTGTTCGGCCCGTGGCCGGTTGTGCGCCAGACCGAAACGGCAAGCGGCGTGCCGACCCGATGCTGCTCGACCGCGTAGTTTTGAATGGCGTAAGGCGTTTCCGTCAGACCTTCGACCGCCATGCCGTCATAGGCCGCCGGCGGCATGATCGGGCGCGCCCAGTCGCCCTCTGCCTTGATAACGCCTCGCGGGAATATATAGAGCATGTGGGACGGCGAGACGACACGATGGGTCATCGCCACCGGTAGGCCGTCACTGCCGAGAGACGCCTTCACTTCATGAACCATTGGCGGGCGGTAGGCGTCGTAGCGAAAATCTTCTTCCCGGCTCCAGATGACCTTGACGGGACGGCCAGCGGCCTTTGCGACCATGATGGCGATCTTGGCGAAATCCGCGAGCAGCCGCCGGCCAAAGCCGCCGCCGAGCAACGTCCGGTGGATTATGATCTGGTCGTCCGTGAGGCCCGTCACCTGCTTAGCGACGGCATGGGTGATCTCGACGCCCTGCGTCGGAATCCACAACTCGCACCGGTCCCGCGTCACATGGGCCGTGCAGTTCATCGGCTCCATTGTCGCATGCGCCTGAGCGGGGATCTCGAAAGTTGCCTCCAGCACGTCGTTCGCGGCCGCTAGAGCGGCGGTGGCATCGTCTGCTTTGACCTTGGCGTCGAACGAGGCGGATTTCAGCAGCGCGATATATTCGGCCTTCTGGCCCTCGGTTGAATATCCGGCGAGCGGACCAGGCGTGAATGTAAGCTCGGCCCGGTCGAGAGCCTGCTTCGCTGTCCAGTAGTCATTGGCAACGACGGCGAGGCCGGACGGAATTTCGACGACGGCAAGCACGCCACGTTCGGCCTTGATCGCCGTTGCATCGAATGTCGTGAGCGATCCCCCTTGCGAACGGGCCCGGCGGATAGCGGCCACCGCCATGCCAGGCACTTTCACATCGATGCCGAAGATCGCCGATCCATCGACCTTCGAAGGTATGTCGACGCGGGGCTGCGGCTTGCCGATGAGGTCCGAGCTGCTTGCCGGCTTGATCTGGGGTTTTTTCGGGACATCGAGCCTCGCCGCGTCCGCGGCAACCGAGCCAAAGGTAACCATCCGGCCTGTCGGATCATGATGGATGCGGCCCTTGTCGACGCGAAGGCTGGCGGCCGCAACACTCAGGCGCGCCGCGGCTGCCTCGACGAGCATCTCGCGTGCGGCCGCGCCGATGGTCCGCATGATCGGGAAGAAGGTCGAGATCGATTCGCTGTTGCCGGTGAACATCCACTGATATTGCGGATGCCGGTAAGCGGGATCGAAATCGGACCATTCCAGCCTGACCCGCGACCAGTCTGCGCCGAGCTCGTCCACGAGCGCCAGGGGAAGGGTGGTTTGGATGCCCTGTCCCATTTCCGATTGGGACAGCAGTATCGTCACTTGATCGTCCGGATCGATGCGCAACCAAGCATTCACGAATTTGCCCGGGGATGCGGCCCGCGCTTTCACGGTCAAGTTCGCCGACAAGACCAGCGCGCCGGCCATGCCCAGGAACTGCCTTCGATCCAGCGATACGGGCTTTGTCGCAAGTGGGGTACGCATCATGGTCAGCAATTCGCTCCAAGCTCCGCAGGCCATGCCAGTACCGGCCTCTAGCCATCGATCATAGGATTTGCCATTATTCGATCAACTGAAATCGCTAGATATGCGATATGAACGAATGTGATATCACATCGCCGAAACAGGCGATCGCGTTGCGAGGAGGAGATGCAGTTGATGCGCAAAACCAATGCCGATCAGCTGAAGCTGCGCCGGCTGGACTTCACCATGCTGGCAATCTTCCGCGATCTCGTACGGATGCAGAAAACCACGCTCGTCGCGGCAACGCTGGGTGTCAGTCAGTCCGCCGTCAGCCATGCGCTCGCGCGGCTGCGCCAGCTGTTCGACGATCCCCTGTTCATCCGGCGCCCGAACGGGCTGGAGCCGACGCCTCGCGCCTCACAGCTTCTTCCGCAGATTGAAATCATTCTTCGGCTTGCCCACGAGGCCCTTGACGTTCCCACGCATTTCGAACCTGAATCATCATCGCGCACCTTCAGGCTTGCGAGCAACGACCTCGTCGGCGCCGTGATTGCCCCTCCGCTGATAGGGATGCTGCGCGCCGAAGCACCTGGATGCCGGGTCGCGTTTCAATTCGCTGTCGGAGCCGAAAGCCTGAACGCCCTGCGCACGAACGAAATGGAGATGGCGATCGGGCGCGTCTGGGATCTGCCGGATGAGTTCCAGGCCGTGCCGGTCTTCGAGGAGGACTTTGTCGTCGTGGTCAGGAAAGACCATCCCGTTGCGCAGGGCCCGATATCGCTCGACCACTACCTGGCACTCGATCACGTGCTTGTCTCATTCAGAGGCGGCTTTCATGGCATGGTCGATCAGGCTTTGAAAAAGCGCCGGCTCCGGCGGCGGGTCGTCGCGAGCGTTCCAATGTTCATGACCGCCATGGGCGTTGTCGCGAGTAGCGACCTCTCGTCAACGGTTCCGGCCAGACTCGCTGCCAAATACGCCAATCAATTCGGGCTTGCGGTGCTTGAACCACCGCTCGCCATCAACCCCTTCACGTTCAGCCTCGTGCGGCATGTAAGATCGGCATCAGACATTGGCCTGGATTGGTTGTCGGCAAAGATAATCGAGTGCGCTGGCTCGCCGCAGGCCGGCAGCACAATCAGGCAAGGCGAAGCGAATGGCGCTGACAGTGATATGCCCGATCAATAACAGGCTCACCGGCGATGCACAATCGACGCGTTACGCGCCAGTTGTTTCTGCTAAAGCGGATCCTGGTTTCGAGACGTCTTGGCCGCACGCAGGATTACGGCCTGCATTCCATCTCGGGCAAGCCGAAAGGTTGTCATCCCGCACGATCCGGCTTTGATTTAACGAGTCCTGAGCCTAGATCGTAGGGAGCATCCCGCCATCCAGTCGAATATTTGATCCTGTGATGTAGGCTGCTCGTGGACTGACAAGGAAAGCGATGGCATCCGCGATCTCTTGCAACGTTCCCACCCGGTTCACTGGCACCTGCGCAAACAGTCGCAACACGACCTTCTCGACGTCCCGCCAAGGTGCGTCGGCGGCGACACCGTGCTTGACCGCGACCTCGCGAAACTTCATGTCAAGCTTCGCGCTGTGGATCGTGCCCGGAGAGATAGCGTTCACTGTCACCCCTTCGCCGGCGACGGCCTTTGCCATCGATGCGGTCATCGCAAGTATTGCGGCCTTGGCGGCGGAATAATCTGGATTGACAGGAGGAGGCATCAGGCCCGCGAGGCTCGATATATTGATGACCCGGCCCCATTTTGCCAGTCGCATGCCCGGTAGCACTGAGTTGGTAACCCGCAGGGCAGCAATCACGTTGCGGTCGTAGGTCGAGGCCCAGGATTGGGGTGAAGCATTGCTCCAGTCCTCCCCGGGGCCAGACCCGCCTGCGTTGTTGATCAAGATGCCAATTGCCCCGCCAAGCCGCTGCGCCTCCGCGACCATTGCGGCAACGTCCTCTTCAACCGTCAGATCGCCTGTCACACAATGCGCATCCCCACCGACAGAGATGATCTGTTCTTTGATCTGCTCTGTCGCGGTTCTGTTGCGACCATGAACGATGACCGTCGCTCCTTCTTGCGCAAGTCCTTTTGCCACGGCCTCCCCGATGCCCTTGCTGCTTCCTGTTACGAGCGCGACCTTGCCATTCAGCTGTAAATCCATGATCCAATCACCTATCTTTTGTCGGACCACATAGGAGGCTGCGTGGGAGCTACAAGAACGTACCAAAAGGTGCCTGTTCCATTAGATGCCCGATCCGTATGCCTGGGTCCGGATGGGGCGGTCGCTCATGTCACACGCACGCTTCACATGATTAGCGGGCGTTGGAAGATGCCGATCCTGTTTCGCCTTTATGCCGATTCAACGATGCGAAGCTCCCAGTTGCTTCGCGAAATAGAGGGCATTTCCCAAAAAATGCTGACGCAACATCTGCGGGAGTTGGAGCAGGAAGGGTTGATCGACAGGAGAGATTTCGGCAAGCAGCCGCCGCGCGTCGAATATCGGCTAACAACAATGGGATTTGCTCTGATGCCGGTTCTTCTTGCCGCCAGACAATTCTCGGAGGATCACCCAGACGGGCTGTCTTCAGGTGATGATTTTGGAGTTCATCGTGGGGAAAAATGACAACTCAGCACGTGTCGGCCAGGATAGAGCGCCTTCAGCAGGAAATCGACGCTTGGAAATCCATGACCCTCTCGACCGACGGCTGACAAACAATGTGATCGCGTTATGCTATTGACGCTCTGCCTACTAGAAGGTAGAAAGAGATATGAGCAATCTTTCTACGACCTCCGATGAAATCCTGGCCTCCGCGCGAGCCTTGATCATGAGCGGCGGCTATAATGGCTTCAGCTATGCTGATATTGCCGAGGTTGTCGGCATCCGCAAAGCCAGCATCCACCACCATTTCCCCAGCAAGGTCGACCTGGTGCGAGAACTGGTCAAGCAATACCGCGAAGTTGGCGTGGCAGGGGTGGCAACTCTTGAGCAACACGTTTCGAACCCGCTTGATATCCTGAGGGCTTATGCAGGTCATTGGGCCAAGTGCATCGAGGATTCGAGCAGGCCTTTTTGCGTATGCGCTCTGCTTGCCAGCGAGCTGCCATCGCTGCCACCAGAGGTCGCGAAAGAGGTCACGGCATTCTTTCGTTTCATCTCTTCATGGCTGACCTCAGTTATGGAGCGCGGCGCAAAGGAAAAGACGCTCAACCTTTCGAGCGAGCCCGGCGTCGAAGCCGAGGCATTCCTGGCAACTGTTTACGGCGCGATGCTTTCTGCCCGCGCTTACGGCAACGGGGAGGTATTCGCCACCATACTGGCTCCCACTCTCAACCGGCTGTCGCCCGTCGCCACTCACTAATCCTGCGGGCGGCCTTGGCTTCCTCAGGTAAAACTGCGCCATCATCAACTACCAACTAGTAGGAAGAGTGAAATGATGAAGAACCACCTCCCCACCATTGCCCTGGTGCTGTCAAGTCTCTCGTCCATGGCAATCCTCGTAACGCCCGCCCATGCGGAAGATAAGAAGGCCGCTCAGATCCATGTTCGCGGCAGCATCGTCAACTTTGGCGGATCCACTCTGAAGGTGAAGACCCGTGAAGGTGAGACCGTCGACGTCGCCCTTGCTGCGGACCGGAAAGTTGCGAGCGTCGCGAACGCCAAAGTCACAGACATCAAGCCAGGCGACTTCGTCGGCATAGCATCCATGCCAAAAGACGGCGGTGGTGATGGTGCGCTTGAAGTCCTCATCTTCCCGCCGGCCATGAAAGGCGCCGGCGAGGGCAGCTACGGTTGGGATCTTAAACCCGATAGCAGTATGACCAACGCGACCGTCGCGGATGCCGTTAAAGGCGTCGATGGCCGGACGGTGACCGTGACCTATCATGGCAAGGAAAAGAAGATTGCCATCCCGGACGGCACACCTGTCGTGACCATCGCTCCAGCCACCAATGACGATCTAGTTCCTGGTGCCGTTGTCTTCATTGCCGCCGAGAAAGGTGCAACCGGCACGATCGCGCATCAGGTGATCGTCGGTAAGAATGGCGTGGTTCCCCCAATGTAGACCACGTCGCCGTCGCTGGCTGGATCGGCCGCCATACCGGTTCGGCCGGCGACAACATGCAAATGCTGCTCAATCTGCACCCGACGCGACCGACGAAGGGACGTCGTCGTGAACGAGACCGCCATCAACGATAACGTTCGATATCCTCGGACAGTATTTATCCGCCGCCACTGTTCTTCGTTCAGCCGAACAACTGACCATGAAGGCGGGAGCATGAGGAACCCAGTTCCATGCAGAAATCTCCCGGACGGTTTTCAGGCGAGAGCGAGCGGATCGGGCAAGGCAATCGGGGAGACAAGACACCCTTCGGAAAGCACGTCGTCTACGTGTGATTTCCAACATGCTTGAAAACAGAAGAACAACTCAATCAAACCAGAATTAGGATTTCACTATGACAAACTACCAAACGGACATCGCCGAAAACGGCGGGCATTACTGGCTGAAGCGGTACTACTTTGCGCGAGCGGCGTTTTCCATAATCTGGGTCGCAGCAGCGCTGACGGCCGGCCGCCAGTCTTTCACTATCGCGGCCATTCTGTTGATTATCTACCCCGCCTGGGATGCGGCCGCCAATTACGTCGATGCCGCACGAAACGGCGGCCTGGCGAACAACCGGAGCCAGGCAATAAACGTTGCGGTCAGTTTGGTTATGACGGTTGCAGTCATTGTCGCGCTCACAATGAGTATGAACTGGGTCCTTGGCGGCTTTGGTCTGTGGGCAATCTTTTCCGGCCTGTCACAGCTTGCCACAGCAGTTCGGCGCTGGAAGACGAGCGGTGGGCAGTGGGCAATGATCCTGAGTGGCGGCCAGTCGGCAATAGCAGGCGCGTTCTTCATCGCCCAAGCGCTGAAGCCGGTTGAGCCTTCAATTGCCAATGTTGCCGGCTATGCTGGTCTCGGTGCTTTCTATTTTCTTGTCTCGGCGGTTTGGCTCACAGTCAGCCAAATGCGGCAGAAGACTGCTTGACGAAGTTTTCTCTCTGATTCATCGGGTGGGAATTTTTGAAAGCTGTCGGAGTCCCGTAAACGATCAAGGTCGAACTTGAGCCGAGAGGTTGACGCGCATCAAAGAGCGCTGTGGCGGAAGGGCGCATAGACAGATGTCACCGTGCCGTGCCAATAACGGATGTCCAAATCGGACATCCGCGGCTTGCCGCAACTGATGAGGGGACCGTGAAGAACCGCAAAGCAGCTGCCTGCAGTGTTGTGTTCGCGTCGATCGCGGCCTACGCGCTCGTCGTGCAGATGCTGCTTGGGTCCTTCCTTCTCGGTTCGGCGGTCGCAGCTCCCGTCCTCGATGACTTTGGAAACCCGCTTTGCATTACCCATGCCGGCGGTAGCGGCCAATCGGATCACAAGGACGGCTCAAAACTGCCCGAGTGCTGCACGCAGGCATGCAGCGTTCTCGCTCCAGCGCTCGCGCCGCAATTTTCCGACAATTTTCTGAACAACCGGCTGGAGGCCACCTCCAAACTGCTTCCAATCGAAGTGGATACAGGTCCCTTCGAACGCCCCGAAACCTCTCCCGGGAATCCCCGCGCGCCGCCTCAGGCGGCCTGAAGGCTTGTCGTGCAAAACGAACGCCGTCTTGCAACACGACATGCGGAACAAAGACTTAAGCGTGACGCGCGACATTGAGATCGCGGGCCGCTGTAAGTCGGGCAATCCTGCGATCTTCTGAGTTCACACCTGGCTAAACGGCAACGAAGCGGCGGAAGCCGCGTGTCGCGCCCTCGCGGCCGGCCGGACCGGAACACGGATAGGACCGCCCTTTCAAGCCATCAGCCATACCGGCCGGCGCCCTCGTGGCTGCCAGTCGCCCGAAAATCAGGCCGCCCAACGCGCGGCCAAGCATGGAGAGTTACATGTTGAAGACAATCACGTTGAAGACAATCACCACAACCACCGCCATCCTCGTGTTCGGCAGCACCGCCGCCTTGGCGCATGTCACCCTGGAAGGAAAAGACGCTCCCGTCGGCTCGACCTATAAGGCGGTGCTGCGCGTGCCGCATGGCTGCGAAGGCAAGCCCACGAACACCGTGCGGGTCCAGATTCCGGAGGGGTTCTACGGCGTCAAGCCGCAGCCGAAGGCGGGCTGGACGCTCGACAAGGTCAAGGGAGCTTATGCCAAGGCCTACGACAATCACGGCTCTCCCGTCGCCGAAGGAGTGAAGGAAGTGGTCTGGAGCGGCGGCAACCTCGGCGACGACGAATATGACGAGTTCGTGCTGCGGGGCACGATTGCGGCCGACCTGAAAGCCGGCGACATGCTCTATTTCCCGGTGATCCAGGAATGCCCGGAAGGCCTCAAGGAACGCTGGATCGAAGTGCCGGCTGCAGGCCAGAAGGCGTCGGACCTCGAACTTCCGGCGCCCGGCATAAAGCTTCTTCAGAAGACGGGCAATTAACGATCCATCCACCCGGGAGCATGAAGGCCGATGACGCCGCTTTGCCACAAGGCACTTTCACTGACCGGCACTCTGCAGCGGTTCCTGTTTGCGATCCTGCTGTGGCTGGTCATGACGGCGGCGGCATCCGCCCATGCATCCCTCAATACGACCGAGCCGCGCGATGGCTCGGTCGTGTCCACGGCCCCGCGCATGATCGCTCTGACATTCAGCGAGCCTGTCTCGCCGACCAGCCTCAAGCTCACGCGGCCGGATGGCAGTATCGCCCCTCTGAAAAACTTCGTCCTGAAGGACAAGGTGGTCGAGATCACGCCGCCTGGAGACCTCAAGGACGGCAGTTATCTCCTTTCCTGGCGGGTTGTTTCGGAAGATGGTCACCCGATCGGCGGCTCCGTCGTCTTCTCGATCGGGCAACCGAACGCCAGCGCCCGGGGCGCTGCTGCTGATATCGACTGGCCGGTTCGCGCTGGTCTCTGGATCGGCAAGGTGGCGCTTTATGTCGGTCTCTTTTTCGGGGTCGGCGGCGCGTTTGCCATCCACTGGTTCGCGGACGGTTCCCGCAATGCGCTGAGGCAGGTGCTTGCCACTCTCTGCATAGGTTTTGCGGGTGCCGTGCTTTCAGCCGGCTTTCAGGGGCTCGATACGGTGGGCGAGCCGATTTCACGGCTCGTCGCGCCCACTGTCTGGAAGGCGGGAATGGCTACGAGTTTCGGACCGACGGTCATTTTTGCGATCGCGGCCGTAGCGCTCGCGGGGCTCGCTCTGGCCAGCGGCCGGGGCAGGGACGCCCGCTGGATATCGATATCGGCGGTCGTGACCGCGGCATTTTCCCTATGCCTCAGCGGGCACGCGAGTGCTGCAGATCCGCAATGGCTGATGCGCCCGGCCGTTTTCCTGCATGTCGCGGCCATAGCTGTCTGGGCCGGTGCGCTGCTGCCGCTCCTGGCCGAGTTCGGAAAAGACAAAGAAGCGGCCGGCGCGGCATTGCACCGCTTCTCGGTCTTCATACCATGGGCCGTCCTGGTCCTTGCCGTGGCCGGATGCGTGCTTGCCGTCGTCCAGGTCCGCACCCCGGCTGGGCTGGTCACGACGGCGTATGGGATCGTATTCCTCGTCAAGCTCGGGCTGCTCGCCCTGCTGTTTGCCTTGGCAGCCATCAACCGGTGGAAACTCACCTCAGGTTCGAGGAAGGGGGAGCCTGCGGCGATCCGCCAGCTCGTTCGTTCGATCGCCGCGGAGACCGTCATCCTGCTCCTCATTTTCGCGGTGGCTGCGACGTGGCGCTTCACGCCGCCTCCACGCACCTTGATCGCCGAAGTCCAGAGGACTGCCGTCGTTCATCTGGAGACCAGCAAGGCCGTGGCTGATGTCAGGATCACGCCGGACAGGGTAGGGGAGGTCGCGATATCCGCAGTTATCGCCAAAAGCGACCGGTCGCTGCTCGATCCTCAGGAGGTGACGGTCGTGCTCTCTAACCCTGGGGCCGGGATCGAGCCGATAAGGCGGAAGGCCGAGAAAGGTAAAGACAGCTGGACGGTGCCCGATATCATGCTTCCTATTCCCGGCCGGTGGCGACTTCGTCTGGATGTGATCATCAGCGATTTTGAGATCGCCAGGATGGAGGGCGAGATCGAGATCGCGCCTTGATCTGATGCCGGCCTGAGGAGGCTCGCCTGTCGCAGAGTGGTCTTTATCCTTCCGCCACCCGCCGCCGCACGCGGGTCAGCATCGGTCCGTATTCGAGGACAAACAGGCCGAAAGCGGCAAGCCATGCGGCCCCGGACAGCGAGTAGATCAGGCTCGTAAATTCCGGAAAGAGGCCGGCGCTTGGCCTTAGAAGGGCGCAGAGCGCGATTGCCGCATAGCAAGCGACGGTTGTTCGCGATGCGGTCAGGACCCGTCCGGTATGGCCCCGGCTTGCCCTTGTCATGACGGCGAGCATCATCGTGGTCACGGTTCCGACGCTCAGGACATGGATAACGGAGGTCTGGTCGAAGAGGTTCATGGCTGCAAGGCCGATCGCAAGGAACCCCAGCGGTATGAACAGGTAGGCGATATGCAGGATCGTCACCAGCATTTCAGCGGTCGTGGTCCAGCCCCGCCAGCGTGCGAGCCGAATTGTGTGCATGACTGCTGCCAGTCCTGCCGTCCCCGCGACGAGCTTTCCATCACCTAGAACGACCCAGGCGGCCAGGGCGACGACTCCGCAGAGGATGGCCGCCGTATCAAACCGGTCATAGGCGGCGGGGAAATCCGTCCGTCCGGTCTTGTTGATCCAGTTGCGGGTGAAGCTCGGGATAATTCGGCCGCCGACGATGAGGATCATTGCGGTATAGGCCGAGAGGGCGAGCTTGATACCCACGGATGGGTGCTGCCCGCCGGCAACCGCCAGATGATACAGGATGTTTGCGGCGGAGAGGGCGATCAGGCCGCCCACGACCTTCAGATCCTTCCACTTCCGTCCTGCGACCACCTCGCGCACGCAGATGAAGAGGAGGAGGGGCAGAAAGGCGCTGTCGGCCAGGATGGCGGCCATGGTGCCGATAAAGTCGGACAGAAGCAGCGCCAGCCTGCCGGCGACCCAAACGAGGAACAGGAAGACCAGTGGCCAACCGGACACCGGCAGCCTGCCGGTCCAGTTGGGAACCGCGGTCAGCAGGAAACCGGCAAGCACGGCGCTCGCATAACCGAACAGCATCTCGTGTGCATGCCAATGGACGGTGCCGTAGGAAACCGCCACGTCGATCAGTCCGGCCAGGCTTGCCATCCATAACAGCATCGCGGCAGCCGCCCAGAGGGCCGACGAGAGAAAAAATGGCCGGAAGCCGTAGGAGAATATGATGGGGGCGGTTGTGGAAAGTCCCCTCGGGATGCTTCCAGGTCGCCGCCCGGCCGGAATTGTCGTCATCTTCGGAACTCCTTGTTCGGCACCCTTGTAGCGGCGGCGGCGACGCCCTTCATTGCGGCGTCGCAAGTAGACGCGGGAATGTTTGCTGCCGGCGCGGCAATAGCGCATCTTCGATCTCGCGGCGGGCTGTGCTAGGTTCGCGCCGACCGTAGCGGAGCATAGGCCGTTGAAGATCGATAAGAGCCTCGTGAGAAGTTTTCCCCTGTTCGAAAGGATGGAGGATGCCGATACGGAAGCGCTTCTTGCTCACGCGACCTCCCGCAGGGTGCCTGTGGGCGAAGCCGTCTTCGAACAGGGGGCGGTCGCGGCGCATTTCTATCTGCTCCTGCATGGCAGGCTGAAGGTCACGCAGGTCACCGAAGACGGCCAGCAGATCATCGTGCGCGTCGTCCACCCGGGCGATCTCTTCGGTTTTGCCAAGGCGCTTCAACGGATGGACTATCCCGGCACGGCGATGGCCGTTGCGGAAAGCATCGCCCTTTGCTGGCCGACGGAGCTTTGGCCGCAGTTCGTCGATCGAAATCCCCGGCTTGCGGTGACCGCCATGCAGACGATCGGGCAGCGCCTGGAAGAAGCCCATGCCCGCATCCGGGAGATGTCGACGCAGGAGGTCGAGCAGCGGGTCGCCCACGCGGTTCTGAGGCTGGCCAAGCACGCGGGCCGCAAGGAAGGCGACGCGGTGCGGATCGATTTCCCGATCTCCCGGCAGGACATAGCCGAGATGACCGGCACGACGCTGCATACCGTCTCACGGATCATGAGCGCATGGGAGGCGAAAGGCCTGGTCGAAGGCGGACGCCAGAAGCTGCTGGTGAAGGATGCCGAAGGCCTGCTGGCGCTGGCCGAAAGCACGAAGGGGTAACGGAGCGGGATAGGCGTTCTGAAACGGGCGCCGGACAACCCGGCGAGATGCCTCAGATCTCCCTGGCGATTGAGTCGCTCAGGCGCTCGATTTCCTCGATGATGAACAAGGCCGGGTCGTCCGCAGCGCCGGATGCTACAATCTCGTAGACCGCAAGGCGCTTGTCCCGGACATTTCCAGCATGCGAAACGAGCGGCGTCCTATCGTGGTGCCGGGCCCCTCCCCAGCGCCTGATCAGCGTTAGAAGCTTCATGGCGTCATCATCGATGCGTTCCACGGCGGGTCGTAGGTCAGCTCCACCTCGACGCTCTTTACGCCGGCGACCGATGCGGCACAGGCCTGGATGGCTTCCTTCAGAAAGGTCGAGGCGGGGCAGCCTTTCGTCGTGGTCGTCATCGATATGTGCATGTCGCCGGCCTGATCCGCCTCGATGCCGTAGATCAGGCCCATGTCCACGACGCTGCGTCCCATCTCCGGATCAATGACCATGGAGAGTTGTTGCCTGACCTGTTCGATCAGGTTGGCCTGCTCGGACTTGTCAGGCATCGGCAACCCCTTTGCCGATGCGGATCATGATGCGGTAGGCGCTGCCGTCCCGATCGAAATTGCCCACCCATTGATGGCCCCGGCGCGTCAGTTCCGGGAACAGGAAGACCGGCTCGCGTGCCAGCACCGCGAAGATCACTTCGCCCGCGTCGAGGGCTTCGGCCGCGCCGAGAATTCGCTGCATCGGTTCCGGCGGATCGAGGTCGGAAAGGTCGAGTTGCACGGACGGTTCGGCCCAGAGTTCGGGCGAGACCGCGTTTTCGGAGAGCGCGACCGCTTCTTGCTGGCGCGGCGTGAAGCGGACCTCGAAATCCCCGCCGTCGAGTTCGATAACGGCGTGATCGAAGCCCCTGGCATCCATGACGCGATAGAGCGGTTGCGGCTTGAAGGGCGCAAGCAGCTTCAGTCCCTGACCGGGCTGCAGCGCGGCGACCGCCGTCATGATCGCTTCGAACGGCTCGCCGCCGTTCTTCAGGATGGGCCTGACATCAAGTTCCTTGAATTCCTGGGTCATCGTGACCTCCCGTTGAAGCTTGGTAAGATGAGCCGCCGTGCGGCGATGGCCGATGGCAGCCGGGTCGCGGCCGGAACCATGGCGAGGCGGCGGGCCTGGATGAACTCGAAGGCGAGAGCGCAAACAGCCGCGAGCTGAGCGAATGTAGCCGCCCTGAACATGTACGGCATGTCGAGGATCAGGACCGCGGTCGCCGTTGCCGTCGCGGTGAAATAGAGCGCGAACCACAAGGATGCCCGCCGCTCGTTGACGAGGTCCTGGACGCGTGGGACGATTGTGCGGCCAAGAACAGGGCCGTAAAACTCCAGCCACGTCATGAATGCCACGATCTTGTAGAGCTGCCCGAGGCCGAGCCCGGTCAGCCATCCGAAGGTGAAGAGGTAGGCGACCGGCATCACCATCTCAGGCAGTTTGCCGATCACGATCGCGGCGGCAAAAAGAACGAAACAAAAGACCAGCATGCCGATCGCCACCAGGCTCGCGATCACGTTCAGTTCCACGGACCTCCGTTTCCGTGCGCGGAAAATCGAGTGGATATCGAGCGTGTAGAGAAGAGCGGCAAGTCCTGAAAGGGCGATCGCCAGGTAAAGCGGCCAGTCCGCGGGCACGCCGGCTCCATCGAGGAAGATGCCGGAGCTTGCTATCGCGAGAGCGGCGACGACCAGCCAGCCGATCGCCCGGCTTGTCCCGCGGGTTCTTTCCGGCGACAGCAGGAACATCGTCAGGAGGCGGTAGCTGACGCCGATCGCTGTGATGGTCATCCATCCGAACAAGCCGAGATAAGCGTGCGCCGGTCCGGCTGACAGAATCAGCCCGATGAGATGCGGATTATCGGTAAGGCCGGAGAGGGAAAGGGCAAACAGCAGCCCGACCAGCGCCGTGGCGATCAGTGGCACGCAGCCGAGCGCGACGAACTTTGCCGGCAGCGAGTACGGCCGGGCCGCCACAAGCGTGCCCGCCACCATCCAGCAGAGACCCGCAAAGGCCACCGTCAGGAGGAGGCCTCCGGCCGGCAGCATCCAAATCCAGAGGGGCACGATATCGGCCAGGCCCAGAAAGCCGGTCAGCAGCAGGGGAAGCCCGATCATGGTCAGCAGCAAGGCGGGCAGGGCGAGATGGGGGGATTGCAGCTGTCGCGAGGCGATCACCGGCACGAACTGAAGCAGCGATCCGGCAAACAGGAGACCGAGCCAGCCGACCGCGATCAGGTGAACGATCACCAGCGAGGCCGGATCGTTGATGGGAGCGGATGGATATCCGAAGCCCGATATCGTCAAGGCCAGCCCGGCGACCAGGCAGACCAGCGCCGTCGCGAAATAGGACATCGTCCAGGGGGAGAGAGTGGCGCCGGGCATGGCTTTCGTCTTTCAATGTCCGCAGCAGCAATCGCAGCCGGAGCTTTGAGCCCGCTGGATTTCGACGCGCCAGACATCCGGACCCTGTTCGAGATATTGCCAGTCGAACTCTTCCGGATACCGGCTCTCGATCTGGTAGTGCAGCGGTCGGGGATCATGGTCGCTCGTGACATGCATGACGCCGCCGGGAATGAGGGACGTCAGCACGCCAAAAATCTTCGGGTGACGTTCGGCGGGCGCGAGCGTCCTGACGTCGATGGAGGGGATCTCAATATCCGACATGGTTTGTTCTGGGCCTTTCGAGCTGGTGCAGCGGCCTGGCCGATCCCGGCCGCCTCGATGATTTAGCAGCGGCGCGATCGACGGAATTTGCGTCGGGACAAATATTTTGCAGAAAGAGGACGCTGTCGTTGATTTTGCACAAAGAGAGGCAGGTGCCGGCCAGCTAAATGCTCTTTGAAGAAAACTGAAAGGAGCCCGACATGTCCGCAGCGATAATCGAGAAATATGGCGATGCACGGTTGCCGCGCTACACGAGCTATCCGACGGCTCCGAACTTCAGCTCGGATTTCGACGCCCTCGACTATCCGGCCTGGCTGAAGGCATTGCCTCAAGGACAGCCAACCTCGCTCTACATCCACATCCCTTTCTGTCGGTCGATGTGCTGGTATTGCGGCTGTCACACGACGATCACCGAGCGCGACAGGCCCATTCTCGACTATATCGAGACATTGCACCGGGAGATCGAGCTTCTGGCATCCGTCAGAAACGACAGCTTCAGCGTCGGGGAAATCCACTTCGGCGGCGGTACGCCGACCATCATCAGGCCAGAGGAATTCATCGCGCTGATGGATGCGTTTCGCGACCGCCTCGGTTTTGCGGGCGCCGTCAATGCCGCGGTCGAGATCGATCCGCGAACCTTGCCCGGGGAGATGGCAGTTGCGCTCGGCCAGTCGGGCGTCACCCGCGCAAGCCTTGGCGTCCAGAGCTTCGATCCGAAGGTCCAGAAGGCGATCAACCGTGTTCAGAGCGTCGAGACGACGATGGATGCCGTCGAGCATCTTCGCCATAACAACATCAACGCGATCAATTTCGACCTCATCTATGGGCTGCCGTTTCAGACGGTCGAATCCTGCGTCGAGACCGTCGAAGCGGCCGTCAGCATGCGGCCGGATCGTCTTGCCGTCTTCGGCTATGCGCATATCCCGAGCTTCAAGAAGCACCAGCGGCTCATCGACGAGGCGGCGCTTCCGGATGCACGGGAGCGGGCGCTTCAGGCATCGGCGATCGCCGAGGCCTTAATGGCGGCAGGATATGTCAGGATCGGTCTCGACCATTTCGCCCTGCCGGGCGACGACCTCTCGCTTGCGCAGGCCGAAGGCCGGCTGCACCGGAATTTCCAGGGGTACACGACGGACGCCTGCGACGCCCTGATCGGGCTCGGGGCGTCGTCGATCGGACGGTTGCCGCAAGGGTATATCCAGAACGAGGTTCCGCCGGGCCTTTATGCGACCCGGGTGTCGAAAGGCGAACTGCCGGTCGCCAAGGGCTATCGCCTCACGCCGGAAGATCGCCTGCGCGGTGAGGTGATCGAGAGGCTGATGTGCGACTTTACAGTGGATGTTGCGGCCCTTGCGGCAGCGCATGGCTTCGATGCCGAGCTTCTGCTGCGGGGCAACGATCGGCTCGATGAGCTTGAACGAGACGGCCTGATCGAACGCCGGGCCGGCGTCATCCGCGTCTCGGAGGATCACCGGTTCATCGTCAGAGCCGCGGCCTCTGCATTCGATGCCTATCTGAACAGAAGCGGCAGGTCGTTCAGCAAGGCGGCATAGGGTTCAGAACGGGAAATGGAGGTCCGGCATCCGTCCAGCCGGACCTCCATGCGGCCGGGCTCCCCTATCCCGTCAGGCCGCGATAGATGGCGGGCAGAGCCGCCGGAAGCTTTGAAATATCTCCGACAACCGCATAACCGTTGCGGCCGAACATCGTCGGGAGATAAGATTTCGCATCCTTGTCCACCGTCACGGCGAAAATGTTGACGCCGAGGCGCCTTGCTTCCTGCACGGCGCGGCGGCTGTCTTCCATCGCGAAACGCCCCTCGTAGTGGTCGATGTCGTTGGGCTTGCCGTCGGTCAGCACGAGAAGCAGACGGGTCCGGTTGGGGCGTTTTGCGAGGTCCGCGGTGGCGTGCCGCAGGGCGGCTCCGAGGCGGGTGTAATATCCGGGTTTCAGGCCGGCGATCCGATCCTCGACAACCGGAGAAAGCCGCTCGTCGAAGCCTTTCACGGTCTCGACCCGTACCCAGGAGCGGCGCCGGGAAGTGAAGGTGAGGATCGAGTGATCCGTGCCGCAGGCGGTCAGGCCTTGCGCGAGGACGAGAAGCGCTTCCTTCTCGACATCCAGAACCCGCCGGTTGTCGATCCAGGCGTCGGTCGAGAGGGAGACATCGACGAGAATGGTGACGGCGAGATCGGGCGTGCGCGGCCGGCTTGCCACATGGATACGGTCGGTTGCCTGCCCTCCGGCCAGGAGATCGGTCCGGCGCCGGACGACGGCGTCGAGATCGAGTTCCACGCCGTCCAGCTGCGATTTGAGCATTTCCTGGCGCGGCCGCAGGATCTCGAACTGCTTGCGCACCTTCCTCGCCAGCGCCTTCGTATCCTCCGATATCTCGAGGCGGTCGCCGCTGGCCGACGTCGGGACGGCAAGGACCCGGCAATGGTTCTTCAGATAGGTGGTCTTTCGGTAATCCCATTCGGGATAGGTCAGCTCGGCAGCGATTTCCTGGAGGTCGACCATTTCCGGCGGAAGGTCGAGATCGAAGTGGAAACGCGAGGAGGGGCGTTCCTTGCGGCGCCCGAGAACCATCTCGTCGAGATCCTCGGCGGCTTTGCCATCCTCCTCGGGTTTGTCGTCGGTCGGCCGGTCGACATTGACCATTTCCGTCATCGCCAGGATTTTCTCGAAGCGGTTGAGGATAAACGGGCTCCGTTCGGAGCGCTTTTCGTCTTCCCGCTCGCGCTTCGCGCTGAACCTTCTCTTGCCAGCCGAACCCTGCGGATCGCCGAGCGGGGTTTCCGAGTCCTCCGCCGAAGAACGGCTTTCCTCCTGGGACAAGAATTCCGGCCAGAGCGGCACGTCCATCATAGGCTGGTAGCCCGGTGGGGCATGGCGGGGGAAGATCGCGCTCGGCGTGTCGTCCGGCAGGCCGGCGCCTGCCCGCAGCAGGCTGATGATCCTGCTTTCCAGCAGCCGTTCCACCGAGGGAAGCCTGCCGCGGTGGCGCTCGGTAAGCGTTGCCTGACATAAATTTCGATAGACCCGGCGCAGGCCGGGAAATGCGGCAAGCGTTTCGTCCACATTGGAGATCGCCATATGCAGCCGCTCGAGATCCCGTGCGAGGGGATCCGGCGAGGCTGGCCGGGCCTCGGGCAATGTAGCTATTGCCGCCGTCAGCCAGACGTACAATGCTCGGTTCAGGCTGCGGTCCGGAAAGAAGTCGATGACATCAGGCAGCATCGCGCGGGCGAAATCCCGGCCCGACTGGGCAATCCGCTCCTCGCCGAGCCCCACAAGCTGGCGAAGCTTCAGGCGGTGTTTCGAGATGCGCTGATGGGCCGCCACGAGCTGGGCCGCGTGATCGCCCCCGAAGCCGCGGAAGCAGGAGGCGAGGACGGGTTTTACCTCGTCCAGCGCCACTGCATGCTCGGGATAACGCGGCAGGCTTCGTGTCTGGCCGACCAGGCGGTGCCAGGCCTTGCCGACGGTTTCTTCCAGCTCGAGAAAATCCAGCATCATAGCACCTCAGGCAACCACGGCATTCGCCACTTCGATCAGCGCCGCACGCACATCCGGATCGTCGGTCAACGGCTCGATCATGGCAGCCCGAATAGCATGGCGCGGGTCGAGCCCGCTTTCGATCAGCGTAGCGCAGTAAACGAGCAGGCGCGTCGAAACGCCCTCCTCCAGATCATGCCCCTTGAGGGCGCGCAGGCGATGGGCGAGATTTACCAGCGGCACGACATGGCGCTCGGAAAGGCCGCTTTCGGCCGCAACGATCGCCACTTCCTGCTCCCGGGGAAGGAAGTCGAACTCGATGGCGACGAAGCGCTGCTTGGTCGAAGGCTTCAATGCCTTGAGGATGTTCTGGTAGCCGGGGTTGTAGGAGACGACCAGCATGAACTCCGGCGGGGCCGCCAACACCTCTCCGGTCCTTTCGAGCGGCAGGATACGGCGGTCGTCGGTCAGCGGGTGGATGACCACGGCGACATCCTTCCGCGCTTCGACGATTTCGTCGAGATAGCAGATGCCGCCACCGCGTACCGCCTTCGTCAGGGGGCCGTCCACCCAGATGGTTTCGCCGCCTTTCAGGAGGAACCGGCCGGTGAGATCGGCGGCGGCCAGATCGTCATGGCAGGAGACGGTCGCAAGCGGCAGTCCGAGACGCTCGGCCATATGGCAAACGAAGCGGGTCTTTCCGCATCCGGTCGGGCCTTTCAAGAGAAGCGGAAGCTGCCGCTTCCAGGCCATTTCGAACAGCTCGCATTCGTTGCCGGCAGGAATGTAGCGGGGAATCGGTGCGGCCTCGACCGGCTTTATCGTGGAAATCATGGTCATCGGGATGTCCTGATCTTTGGAGGGATGGAGGAACGCGGCTCCGTCGGTGAGAAGACGGAGCCGCGCTGCATCATTCGGCCGGTTGGATTCTCGCGGTGCCCGCGGGACGCCGTTCGCGGCCCGGGACGAACAGGGCCCAGAGGAACATCAGCGCCGAGATGAGCACGAATGCGCCCGATCCGAGCCGGACCCAATAGAAGATCGCCAGCTGGTCCTGAACATCCATGAAGCTTTCGCCGAGGACGCGCTGCAGGTGCACCTGAAGGACGCCGGCAAAGGTCAGCGCGAAGGTCATGACGGACATGGCTATGCACATGATCCAGAAGCTGGCCATCGAAAGCCACTGGTTATAAGGGCTGCGGCCCCGAAGCTCCGGCACCGCATAGGCCATGACGGCAAGGTTCAGCATCACATAGGCGCCGAAGAAGGCGAGGTGGCCATGGGCGGCGGTGAGCTGGGTGCCGTGGGTATAATAGTTGACCGAAGACAGCGTGTGGAGGAAGCCCCAGACACCGGCGCCGAAGAAGGCCATGACCGAGCAACCGATCGACCAGAGAAGTGCGGCCCGGTTCGGGTGTTTGCGCCCCGCCTTCCAGGTCATCACGAAAGTGAAGACGACCATGGTGAAGAAGGGAGCCACTTCGAGCGTCGAAAAGAGCGATCCGATCCACTGCCAGTAGCCGGGGGCGCCGATCCAGTAGAAGTGGTGGCCGGTGCCGAGAATGCCGGAGAAGAGCGCAAGGCCGACGATCACGTAGAGCCATTTTTCGACCACTTCGCGGTCGATGCCGTTCAGCTTGATCATCAGGAAGGCCAGCACCGAGGCCATGATCAGTTCCCAGACGCCCTCGACCCAGAGATGGACGACATACCACCAGTACATCTTGTCGAGCGCGAGATTGGCCGGGTTGTAGAAGGCGAACAGGAAGAAGATCGCGACGCCCCAGAGGCCGAAGATCAGGATGTTGGTGACGACGGTCTTGCGGCCCTTGAGCACCGTGAGCGTCACGTTGAACAGGAACATCAGCGCGACGATGACGATACCGATCTTGATCGGGAACGGCTGTTCCAGAAACTCGCGGCCTTCATGATAGTGGAACAGGTAACCGACCACGGCGATCGCCGCTGCGACGAGGAAAAGCCAGAACTGCGCAACCGCGATCCTGGTGCTGAACAGCTCGGTTTCGGACTCCTCGGGCAGCAGGTAGTAGGTCGATCCCATGAAACCCATCAGCAGCCAGACGATGAGCGCATTGGTGTGGATCATCCGCACGATGTTGAAGGGCAGCAGCTCCGAAAGCGTGTTCGGCAGGACGTAGATCGTTCCCGCCAGAACACCGAACAGGACCTGGGCGATGAACAGGCCGAGCGCGCCGTAAAAATACAGCATGGCGACCTTTTGGGTTTGATATTTCATGTGTTTTTCCCTTCCCGTGAGATCAGCCGGCGTCGTTCGGCGGCCAGTTCTGGGTCTTGATCCTGCTCGTCCATTCGAGGAAGTTGGCCAGGTCGTCGAGTTCACGTTCCGTGAGGTTGAACTGCGGCATCTGCCGCCTGCCTTCGATGCCGCTCGGCTGCGCGGCCATCCAGGCCTTCAGCGTCGCGCGGGCCGTGTCCGGGTCGGTGTCGCCGCCCCAGCGTTTCCACACATTGCCGAGCTCGGGGGCGAAATAGGCGCCTTCCCCGAGGATCGTATGGCAGTTGATACAGGCGTTCTTTTCCCAGACATGTTTGCCGCGCGCGACGGAATCCGTGAGCGTGCTCTCGTCTGTGGACGTGGTTCGCATGTAGTAGTGGCTGTGGGCGGTAAGCCCGAGAAAGATTACGAAGAAGAACGCGGAGCCGCCGTAAAAGACGTTACGAGCCCCGGTCTTTGTGAGGCGTTCTGCCATCCTCATGTCCCCTTTGTGCGGATGCCTTGCGGGTTGCTACGGGCCACATCCGCGAAAAGCGGACGACGACCCGTGAAGCTTCTATGAGGGGTTTTCCGGAGCCGCTCTTTGCGATTTACCAAACAAAAAAGCGTTGCCCTGCGGGGTCCGCTATTTTTTGAAAGGTAAGCGTTAGCTTTCCCGATGGCGCGCGGGCAACCATGGACCGGCCTGAGATCAGGCAGGTGCCGGAGGGGAAAGTGCAGGTGAGAACTGAACCTAAAGAATGGCCATCAGTACGACCTTGCCCAGCGAGAGGGCCGAGAAGAAGATAGGCCAGATCATCAGCGCTCGGGCCAGATTGGGTCGCATCCCCCGCAGGTCCATGAAGTCGAGCACGATGAGCCGTATCTTTGCAATGGCCATGAGGAGGATGACGGCAAGTGCCGCTGCCGGTATCACCTCATGCTTCCATTGTGCAGCGATCAATGCGCCGACGATGCCGAGCATCATCACCCAATTGGCGCTGCCGAAGAGTTTCGAACCGTCCATTCCGGCCTCCTAGCTCAGGTAGATCAGTGGAAACATCACCAGCCAGACGATGTCGATGACGTGCCAGATGGTCGTCAGCGTGACGATCGTCGACCGTTCCAGCCTGATCGCCGCCAATACGAAGAGGACGGCAACGAACGCAACATGGGCGAGGTGGAAGCCGGTGATGAGAAAGTAGAGTTCGAAAAAGCTCTGCAGGTTCTCCTCCCCTGCCGCTGCCCATTCGGAACTGTACTCGGTCAATTTGAGAGCGACGAAGAGCAAACCCAGGAATGCTGCGCCGAGCAGGAACAGGCGCTGCCGGCGAGGTTTTCCCTGGGAGCTGGCGGCAAGCGCCGCTTGCCAGCTGCTCGCCAGCAGCACGACTGTATTGAGCCCCGCCAGCCGCGGTGCGAGGTGGAGCCTGGCGAGCGCAAAGCTTTCCGGATGCAGCATGGACGTGACGACATAGCCGGTCAGCAGGATACCGAACGCCGCAAGCTCGCCCCAGACGAGCACCCAGAGAAGAAGGTCGCCGCCTTCATCCCTCTCTTCGCTGGTCGAGATCGCCGCCATTCCGAAACCTCCGGTATTCTTCCGCCGCGGAAAATGGAGGCAATACAGATCCGGCTCTTTGTCATATCGCAAAGAAACGGCAGATAGAGAGGTTAGGATGACGGCAAACCAAGGATTTGCCATGTCTGATGCACAAGTCGGCCTTCTGATGGCCGCCCCGATCATTGTCATATTCGCCATCGCCCTGAAACGGATGGGTGTCCTGCAGGGCTACAGCTCGCTGGCGGCGGTCGTCTTTTCCGTCGCCATCGCGGGCGTTCTCTTCTGGCAACAGTAGCGGCCGTGCCATGCTGCGGTTTCTGCTGGCGTTCATAGCCTTCATCGCCCTGCATTCCTTGCCCGCAGTCCCGAAGATTCGCGGCGCGCTGATCGGATGGATGGGGCATGGAAGCTATATCGCCGCCTATTCGACCATCTCGACCGCGGCTCTGGCCTGGCTCTTCCTGTCCGCTATGAGCCTCGATTACGTGGAAATCTGGCAACCGAGGCCGTGGCAGGCCTGGCCTGCCTTCGTACTTTCACCGATCGGGCTTTTCCTGGTCCTTGCCGGTCTCTTCAGCCGCAATCCCTTCTCGATTTCCTTCCGCAAGGGAGGCGAGCCGGATGCGATCGTGGCCGTCACGCGCCATCCGGTTCTCTGGGGTTTTCTTTGCTGGTCGGTCGGGCACATTCCTCCAAACGGAGATCTGCGTTCGCTGCTTCTGTTCTGCGGCTTCGCCGCCTTTTCCGCCGGCGGCTTGTTCATGCTCGAAAAGAGGGCCCGTCGATCGCTGGGGCCAACTTGGCCGACGGCCTCGTCGCAGACTTCCGTCATTCCGTTCGCAGCGGCGATAAATAGTAAGGCTGTAATTACATTTGACATGCCGATGGCCGCCGCCATGCTTTGCACGACTGCGTTGCTCGTCTGGCTTCTCGGTGGGGGATATGCGGCTTTGGTGGGCGCGGATCCGCTTCTGTTTCTTGGCGCCTGATCGCCTCGCAAGGCAAGTGCTCAAGCTCGACCATGGGCCGTGTCGCGGGCACGCGCGACCCATGCAGCGCCTTCGCGGGCATGATGAAAACCGTTCGACAAAGCAGCGGTGGGATAGATTTCGCGCAGCAGCATGATCGCCTCGTCCGCGTCCAATGCGTTATCGAGCACGGCGCGGTAGAGCTTTGCGACCGCCACCATGTCGCAGTCCTGCGGCGACAGGCGGATCGCCGAGATACCGCATGCCGCGAGGCTGGCGAGATCACCCGGCAGGGCCTGGCAGGTGTGGGAAACGGTCTGCACGCCGTTGAGCGCGAGGAAGGATTGCCGGTCAAGGGTCTTCACCGGCAGGCCGTCCGGATCTTCGCCGCAGACGAACTGGCAATTGTCCTTGATCTTGCCCTTGGATCTCGCATGAGCGCATCGCGCCGAGATGGCGAGCGGCATGCGGCCGAAGGCGAAGACCTCGAATGCGATTGCGGGCGCGTCGGCGACGATCTTCTCGACCGATGTGAAAGGCAATTCCGGCGGCAGGCAGATGCTGGACGCGCCCCGGCCGGCCAGCAGCCTGGCGGTCGGCGCGTTGTAGACGTTGACCAGGGGGCCGATGCTGTGGGGCCTGCCATTCAGCAATCCGAGGGCGGAAAGGTCGTTGGCCTCGATTGCATGTTCGCTGTCGGCGACGAGATCGCGGATCTGCCGGCTCTCGCGCTCCAGGGTGACGAGCGACAGCGTCGAGAGGACTACGGTCTTGCCCGCGGTTTCCAACCTCTCGATCACCTCGGCGATATGCGGTTCGATGAAATGCTGCCGCTTGGAACAGACGGTTTCGCCAATCAGTACGCGATCTACCGGCGCCTCATCGGCGATGCGAAAATGAAAATCGCGCCATTTGGGGCCGTCCCAGAGATAATAGACGGGTCCCATCGTCAGGGAGGGCGAAGTGGTGCGGTGCATGTTCATCTCCAGCGCTTCTCATAGGCGCCCGACGTGGTCTTCTGGCCTTCGCTGAGGCCACGCAGGCGCATCAGCAGCGCTTTTCGTTGCTCCGGTCCAGCCGACAGGGCCCTTTTCAGGGTCGAAACGACTTCGGCGACATACGCCTTGCCGCGCTGACGGCCTTCGATCTTCAAGGCGCTGACCCCTGCCGCCGAAAGCGCGTCGATCTCGCCCATGACATCCAGGGAAACCGGGTCTTCGAATGCGTAGGCGGGGCTGTCGGCGATATCGAAACGACCCTTGCACAGGGTGGGGTAACCGGCCGCTTCGCCGGCTGGGAAGCGGTTGATCGTGTAGTCGCCGAGTTCGGACACCAGTTCCGTGCCTTCCTGGCGATAACGCACATGGCTTGCCGGCGAGCAGACGCCGTTCATGTTGGGCGACTTCCCCGTCGCGTAGGAGGAGAGCGAACAGCGGCCCTCGGCCATGACGCAGAGCCCGCCGAAGACGAAGACCTCGATCTCGCAGCGGATCTGCGGCGCGATGCGGGCGATGTCGGCGATGGTGAGCGTTCGCGGCAGGACGATCCGCTTAGCATGGAAGGCATCGACGAGGAAATTGATCGCGTCGACGTTCGAGGCGGAGGCCTGGACCGAGACATGCAGCCGCTGCTCGGGATAGCGTTCAGCCACATGTGCCATGAGCCCGAAATCGGCAAGGATCAGCGCATCGACCCCAAGAGCAACGGCATCGGCGGCGGCGCGGTACCAGATCTCCTCGTCTCCGGCGCGCATGAAGGTGTTGAGGGCGACGAAGGTCTGGGTGCCATGCCGGCGGGCATAGGCGATCGCCTCGCGCAATTCCTCGCGGCTGAAATTGAGGCCGGGAAAATTGCGGGCATTGGTTTCGTCGCGGAAGCCGCAATAGACGGCGTCGGCACCTGCATCGACGGCTTCGCGAAAGGCCGCCGGCGTTCCGGCCGGGCAGATCAGTTCCATCGGGAAGTCTCTTCGTTCAGTGCGCGGCGGCGGATATCCCGGCCCATCTTTCCGAAGAGGGGCGCAAGAGGGCCGGCAAGCCTCGACAGGTCGCGCGGCAGATCGATGTCGGCGCCATCGAGGGCATTGCGCATCGCAAGCATGGCTTCCATGTCGCCGGTGACGGAGAGATCGCGGGAGAAGAACAGCGCGTCGGCATCGCAGCGGCCTTCGAGCAGGGCAAGCAGCAGGAAGAGCGGCCCTTCGACGGAGGCATCGGCGAGGTCCTGCATCGCCGATTTCCGGATGACGCGGATGGATGGCCCGGCCGGTTCCACGATGAAGGCGAGCGGCAGGTCGCTCGGAAGAAAAGCAAAGCGTTTCGCCTTGTACTCGCCCAGCCGCTCGAACAGGTCGGGATGTTCTTTCAGGACGCGCTGAAACAGCAGCCCTGCCGCTCGCTCGATCGCGGCAAGCGGCATGTAGGCCAAGGGGATGGCGAGTGCGCGGGGAAATTCCATGTTCATGCGTCCTGCTGCAATGCAGGCACAGGCTATCGATTGCGGGAGCGACCGTGCTTGAGCCAGCGCAAAGAGGAACGATGGTTCTTTGAGAGGCCGGTGCGCGGCGTCAGGATCCGCCGGATCGGCCTCTCCCGCGGACGAAGGTCACGGCCTCGTTCTGAACCTCGCCTTCGTTGTTGAGGACGGCGCGCCAGACGCGGTTTCCGAGACGAACGCTCAGGCGGGACGTTCCGATATCCTCAGCTTCGCCACGCTCGACCGTGCTTGTCACGAGGCCCTGGCGGATTCTCTGCCGGAAATCGTCGCGAGACAGCCCGAACCGACCGGCAATCTCGCCGGATTCCAGGATGAAGTCGCCGTTCGGGTCGCGTTCGATATGCATCGCTCTTCCTCAGATCGACGGTGTTGCGGCAAGGTTTGCTGCTTTCTCTACGTTCTACGATACCGATTGAAATCTTGGAAACAGCACTTCGTTTTCGAGATGCATATGGACGACAAGATCGTCGGTGAATTTGCGCAGCCCCGTATAGAGCGCCGTCCAGGATCTGCAGGCACCCTCGGGCAGGGTGAGGCCGCGCGTCACGTGCTCGATCGTCTGCAGATGCTGCGCTTCGTCTTCGTGTTCGTTTCGCATTTCGGCGATCGGATGGGCAATCATTCGGCTGCCGCCGTGCTGCATCATCGGAAAGAGCACCTGCTCCTCCTTGATCATATGGCTTTCCAGTTCATCGCGGAGCTGTGCCAATGTCCCGGAAAGGCCGATCGGGGCGGAAGGGTGGTTACCGTGCACCCGCTCGACTTTTTGAGCGAGAGGAATGAGCCAATCCAGTTCCTCGCGATGGGCGGCGTGATATCTCGTGAGAATGTGCGAGATCAACGCCAATGTTTCCTGCGGCGCATCCCGTCCCGATGCCTGTTGGAGGGCCTTGAGATCGGCGATCAGCGCGGCAGGTACGAGACCCGCCTGTTCGGCGGCCATGGAGAGTGGTATGTCGCCGCCGCAGCAGAAGCTGATGCCGTGACGGCGGAAGAGCTCAGCGGCTCCCGGCAGTTCCGTGGCGATTGCTGCGACTGTCGTGTCTGGAACAATTTCGGTCATGATGTACTCCTCGTCGATGATGGTTTCGGGGGTCGATGATGGTTTCAGGATCGTACTGGCGTCGGCATCATTGGCCGGCGGACAGCTTTTGCGGCTCGGCGCTCTGCAAATGATTTGTCATGGCAAGGCCTCGTCGAGGCCGAGCGATGGCCATATCCGGTCGACCTTCTCGATGATTTCGGGGGACATTTCGAGAACCCGGCCCCATTCCCGAGCCGTCTCGGAACCGATCTTGGTCGTGGCATCCAGCCCAAGCTTGCCGCCGAGACCCGGCCGCGGAGAGGCGAAGTCGAGGTAGTCGATCGGCGTGTTGTCGACCACCATGAGGTCGCGGCCGGCATCGAAACGGGTGGAAATCGCCCACATGATATCCGGCCAGCTTCGCACATCGATGTCCGGATCGACCACGATGATCAGCTTGGTGTAGCTGAACTGCGGCAGCATGGACCAGAGGCCCATCATGATCCGTCGGGCATGGCCCGGATAACGCTTGTCGATCGAAACCACCATGGTCCGATAGGAACAGGCCTCCGGTGGCAGCCAAAGATCCCTGATCTCCGGGAACTGACGCCTGACCAGCGGGATGAAGATCTCGTTCATGGCTTCGCCCAGCCTGGACGGCTCATCCGGCGGTCGTCCGGTATAGGTGGAAAGATAAATCGGATTGCGGCGCATCGTGATCGCCGAAAGGGAAAGCACCGGGAAGCTTTCGACGGCGTTGTAATAGCCGGTGTGATCGCCATAAGGTCCCTCGTCCGCCATCTCCGCGGAAATCGTGCCCTCGAGCACGATCTCCGCCTCCGCGGGAACGGGGAGCGGTACGGAAAACGCCGGCGCAACCGCCTGACGCCTGCCTTTCAGGACGCCGGCGAAATTCAGCTCGCTCATTTTGTCCGGCAGCGGCATGACGGCGGCTAGGATTGTCGCCGGGTCGGCGCCGACGACCACCGCCACCGGCATGTCCCGGCCGAGCGCCTGCCACATCCTGTGGTGTCTAGCGCCGCCACGATGAGCGAGCCAGCGCATGATCAGCCGGTCCTTGCCGAGCTTCTGCATCCGGTAGACGCCGACATTGACATCCGCCGGATCGTCCGGCGCCTGGGTGATCACCAGCGGCCAGGTCACGAGGGGGGCGGGCTCGCCGGGCCAGCAGGACTGGATCGGCAGCCGGTCGAGATCGATATCGGCGCCTTGCCAGACGATCTCCTGACACGACGGGTGCGAGACCGAGCGGGGGTTCAGCGAGAGCGCCGCCCTTAGCTGCGGAAGTTTTCGCCATGCGTCGAGCATTGATCTCGGCGGCCGCGGCTCGCGCAATTCGCTCAGGAAATCGGCAAGCCCCGTGATGCCGCCGGCTCCGAGCCCGAGGCCCCACTCTATTCTCTCGCGGGTTCCGAACAGGTTGGCAAGCAGCGGAATTGCCAGGGTATTGCCACAGGCATCGACCGGCTTTTCGAAGAGCAGCGCCGGTCCTTGCTCCACAAGGACACGTCGATGGATCTCGGTGATCTCATGGACCAGCGAAACGGGCTGCGAAATCCGTTTCAGCCGCCCCCTGCTTTCCAGAAGGGCCACGAAATCCTGGAGATTGGCGTAGTGGCGGGGAATTGTGGCATCTGCTTTCATGCCCCCAGATTGAGAAGAAAGAAGCGGCTGTCTTTGCGCTTGCGCAAATGGTCAGACGCCGCCAGCTCTCACTCAGAGCCTGTGGCCCGTCGCCTTGTCGAAGAGATGAACCTGCTTCGCGTCGATCGAGATACCGACCGTGTCGCCGAACCGGACATCGATGCGCTCGCGGAAAAGGCAGGAGAGCTGCTCGCCGCCGCAATCGAGCTTGGCGAAGATTTCCGAGCCGGTGCCTTCGACGATCGCCGCGCGGCCCTGGATGCCCTGGTCGCTGGCGCGGATGTGTTCCGGCCGGATGCCGTAGACGAGCGGGCGGCCGCCAGCCTTCGCCGGCGAGACTTCCGTGGAAAGCGGCAGGATCAGCCCCTTTTCGGTGCGGAAAACGCCTTCCTCGATCTTGCCGTCCAGAAAGTTCATGGCCGGCGAACCGATGAAGCCCGCAACGAAGAGGTTGGCCGGCCGGTCGTAGAGTTCCAGCGGAGCGCCGACCTGTTCGATGTTGCCGTCATGCAATACGACGATCTTGTCGGCCATGGTCATCGCTTCGATCTGGTCGTGCGTCACGTAGATCGTCGTCGTGCCGATGCGCTGGTGCATGGCCTTGATCTCGCTGCGCATCACCACGCGCAGTTTTGCGTCGAGGTTCGAGAGGGGCTCGTCGAAGAGAAACACCTGAGGATTGCGGACGATCGCCCGGCCCATGGCGACGCGCTGGCGCTGGCCGCCGGAAAGCTGGCGGGGGTAGCGTTGAAGCAGGTTTTCCAGGCCGAGGATCGCGGCCGCCTTCTTCACCCGCTCCGCGGTATCGGCGGGGTTCGCCCGCTTGAGCTTCAGCGCGAAGCCCATGTTGTCCTCCACCGTCATATGCGGATAGAGCGCGTAGTTCTGGAATACCATGGCAATGTCGCGGTCGCGGGCGGGCAGGTTGCTGACCTCGCGGGCGCCGATGCGGATCTCGCCGCCGCTGACCTCTTCGAGGCCGGCGACCATGCGCAGCAGCGTGGACTTGCCGCAGCCCGACGGACCGACGAGAACCACGAACTCCCCGTCGGCGATATCGACGCTCAGGTCCTGGATGACGTTGACCGCGCCGAAGCGCTTCTGGATGTTGTGAAGGGTGACGGTTGCCATGAAATTCGATCCTGTTTGTGAGCCTGCTCAGCCGCCCTTGACCGCGCCGGCCGTCAGGCCTGCGACGATCTGCTTCTGGGCGAACAGGGTGAGTACCAGCACGGGGAGGGTGACGATCAGCGCGGCCGCGGCGAGCGGTCCCCAGCTGACCTGTTCGAAGGAAAGCATGTTGTAGACGGCAACGGGCAGCGTCCGCGTGGTGCGGCTTGCGAGAACGATGCCGAAGACGAAGTTGTTCCAGGAGAAGATGAGCGCCAGGATGAAGGCGACGACGATGCCGGGCTTGGCGATCGGCAGAGCCACGAGGCGGAATACCTGCCAGGGCGTTGCGCCATCGATGCTGGCAGCCTCCTCTAATTCCATCGGCGTCGTCTCGAAATAGCCGATCATGATCCACACGACGATCGGCACGGTGACGACCAGATGGATGATGATCTGGGGCAAGAGCGTGCCGAGCAGGTTCAGCCACTGGAACAGGAGGAAGAGCGGAATGAGGAACGAAAGGCCGGGCGTCATGCGGGCGATCATGATGACGATCGCTGCCTTCTCAGCCTTCAACCGGGCGATACCGTATCCCGCCGGCACGCCAATGATGAGCGCCAGCAGCGTCGCGGCCCCCGTCACCAGCACGGAGTTCCAGAAATACAGGAAGAAATTGTTCTCGCGGAACACCTGCACATAATTCGACCAGGCGAAGTTTTCCGGGATCAGGATCGGCGGATAGGCACCGTTGTCGATTTCGTATTTGAGCGACAGCGAGATCATCCAGAGGAAGAACAGCACCACCGGCGACACCATGACGAGGGCTGCGAACAGAAGGCCGATGCGATCGAGCGTCTTGCGTCTGACGAGTGGGCGTTTGTTGAGGGGGCGTTCGACGAGGGCGTGTTCCATCAGCGCGTCTCCATGTCCGACCAGTTTGCCCGTGCGCGCACCATCATCAGCGCGAAAGAGAGCGCGATGATGATGACGAAGAAGACGACCGCCATGGCCGAGCCGTAGCCGATGTCGTAATAGGAGAAGGCGGTGTTGTAGAGGTAGATGTTGATCGTCTCGGACGCCGTGCCCGGCCCCCCTTGCGTCATCGCGTAGATGATGTCGAAGCTCTTGATCGCATCGATGCTACGGATGATGACGCCGATCATCAGGAAAGGCGCGATCATCGGAAGCGTCAGGTAGCGGAATT
This sequence comes from Neorhizobium sp. 05N33, assembly GCF_056397445.1. NCBI lineage: Bacteria > Pseudomonadati > Pseudomonadota > Alphaproteobacteria > Hyphomicrobiales > Rhizobiaceae > Neorhizobium > Neorhizobium sp. 05N33. Next base: position 32,380 of record NZ_JBFTNK010000024.1, read on the forward strand.
TTTGCCAGGCGTTGGCGCCGTCGATCTCCGCGCTTTCATAGGGTTCGCGCGGAAGAGAGGCGAGGCCGCCGAGCACGATCAGCATGATCAGCGGCGTCCATTGCCAGGTTTCGACGAGGACCAGCGAAGGAATGACGCTGTAGCGGTTATAGATCCATTCCTGCGGGCCGATGCCCACCAGCGACAGCAGATAGTTGAGGACGCCCAGCTGCGGATGGAACATCATGGTCCAGACGAGGGCGATGGCGACCGGGGTCGCCATCATCGGCATGACGAAGACGCCGCGCAGGAAGCCCCTCCCCGGAAATTGAGCATCGAAGATCAGCGCCGCGAGCGTGCCGAGGAAAAGCGGCGCCACGACCGCCAGCACCGTGAAGATCAGCGTGTGCCAGAGCGATTCCCAGAAGCGGAAATCGGTCGCAAGCCGGATGTAGTTGTCCAGTCCGGCGAAGGTCTGCGCCTGTCCCAGCGTCCAGCTGTTGACGCTCATCCAGAGGGTGAAAACCCAGGGGAAGACGATGACCGCGCCGATGACGACCAGGGCGGGAACGACGAAAGGCCAGTAGTTGGGAGCAAGCCGGCTCGGCTTGCTCCTCTTGTTACCGGTTTCCGTCCGTGCTGTTTCGATGCTCACGGAGGCCATTATCCCTCGCTCTTGGCAAGCACCGGTTCGAACTGCGCCGTTGCCGTCTTGAGTTCGGTTGCCGGGTCGGCGCCGCCGATCATGTTGGTCAGGCCGACACCGTAGATGTCGCGGAATTCGGTGACCGGAATGATGACCGGCAGCGCAAGCTGCGAGACCTTGCCGGAAGCGGCAACTGCATCAACCCATGCGCTGGGCATGGTGACGCCCTTGCGGACTTCCGCATCGGCAAGGATCGACTGGCGGAAGGGAACGCCGGCGCCGGCCTGCAGCAGGCGTGCGCCCATCTCCTTCGAGATGACCCACTGGCAGAACAGATAGGCCGCTTCCTTCTTCTGGCTGGCTGCGGTGACGCCGATGCCGTCGCCGAAGGTGGCGGCTGCCTGCGCCTTCGGCCCCTTCGGCATAACGCCGTAGCCGACCTTGCCGACGACACGGGACTTCTGCGGGTCTTCGAGCGGCGGAGCGAAGCCGACGCCGTCCAGCCACATGCCGATCTTGCCCTGCAGGAAGGCAGACTGGGCTTCCGCCCAGTTGAAGCCGGAGACCCCGACGGGGGCCGCCTTGGTCATCAGGCGCTGGTAGAGTTTGGCGGCCTCGACGGCTTCATCGGAGGTCGTGCGCAGCTTGCCGTCAGGCCCAAGCGCCGTAGCGCCGTAGCCGAGCATCAGCGCCGTCCACACCGGAACGTTGGCGTTTTTCAGGCCGCGGGCGACGAAGCCGTAGGTATTGGTGGTCTTGTCGGTCAGCGCTTCGGCCGCCGCCGCCATCTCGTCGAAGGTTTTCGGGTAGGCGAGACCCTTCTTCTCGAAGAGTTCCTTGTTCCAGTAGACGATCCAGTAGTCGACCGAGAAGGGCAGGGAGCGCAGCTTGCCGTCCTTGTCCTTGGCAAAGGTGAGGCCGGCTTCGGCGAAATCGCTTTCCGTCAGCGACGGGTCGGTGAGCGTCGGATCCTTCAGGAAGCCGCTGATATCGGCAAGCCAGCCGCCCTTTTCGAACTGGCGCTTCTGGACATGGTAGCTCAGGTGGATGACGTCGAAGCTCGGCTTGCCGGACGAGAGCTCGATCGTCGCCTTCTGGCGCTGCTGCTGTTCCGGGGTGGCTTCGGCATTGACCTTGATGCCGGTCAGCGTTTCGAACTCGGCCAGGTACTTGATGATGGTGTCGCTGCGCGGGCTTTTGACGAGATTCACTTCCAGCGTGGTGCCGGCGAAGCGCTTCCAGTCGACGGCGGCCGATGCCGGGCGCGAACCGACCAGTCCGGCGGCACCAAGCGCCGCCGAGCCGGCCAGGAAGCTGCGGCGGGTGGGATTCCAGAACGAAGATGACATGCTATTCCTCCTCCTAATGCGCCGGATACCCTTGTCTCCGGCTTCTTTTTTTAAAGTCTGATCGCGCGATCCCTCGCGTGATTGATATGGGCGACGAGTGCCGCGACCGCTTCCTCCACGGAGCGCCGCTCGATCGCTTCGAGCACTTTCAGATGCTCGCTCATGACGGGGCCGACCCGGCCGTCGATGCGGAACCGCTCCTGCCTGATCAGCCGCATCTTGATGGAATTCACTCGGTAGACGTTTGAAATGATGGTGTTGCCGAGCGCATCGATGAAGGCGTCGTGCATGCCCCAGTCGACCGCCTGCGCATGCAGCTCCAGCTCACGGCTGTCGTTGCCGCCCTGGATCGCCTCCAGGATTTCACGATGCTCCTTCAAAAGCCTGGCGATTTCCTGGTCCGGGGCCGATTGGGTGAACAGTGCAACGGCTTCCTTTTCCAGGAAGACGCGAAGCTGGAAGGCTTCACGGATGAGGTTGAGGTCGATATGGGCGATCTGCAGCCCGCGTTGCGGCACGGTCTTGATCAGTCCCTCGGCCTCCAGCCGCGGAACGAGTTCACGGATGGCGCCAAGCGTCAGGCCGGTCAGTTCCACCAGCCGGCGCTGCGAGACGAACTGGCCCGGGCGTACGTCACGGGCCAGAAGGTGGCGCGTGAAGCTCTCGTAGGCCTTCTCCCTCAGCGTCGGCTGTTCCTCGACCTGGCTTTCCGTGGGACGCCCCTGATCCATGGCTTTCAGGCAGCCTCCGAACGGAACAGAGCGTCGAAGGCCGATGCCAACAGGCGCTGGCCTTCATCAGCGATCCGAAGAAGCGGCGGCCGCACCGTCAGCCACAACGGGTCGTTCGAAAGATGGGCGATCATCACCTTCACCGCCGGAATGACGGGATATTTCAGCAATTCCACGACGAGATCGACGACCCGCTGATCGTCCTCGCCATCCACGGCCATGCGCCGAACTTCGCGTGGGGCGAAATTCGCGACGCCGGATATCGCACCCTGCCCGCCGAGACGTACGCCTTGAGCCAGATGCCGCTCGTCACCGATCAGGATGATGAGGTCGCCATATTCCTTGAGCAGCTTTTCGGTAAAGGCCCATTCTCCGCCGGAATCCTTCACCCCGGTGACGATGCCGGGAAACGCCTGGCGAAGCCGGCCAATCAGCGCGTGGCTCAGTGGCACCATCGTCACCGATGGAATATGGTAGACGATGATGTCGCGGGCCTTGTCGCCCAGCAGGGCGAATACGGTGGAGAACCAGCCGAATAGGCCTTCGTCGCTGACATTCTTGAAATAGGAGGGCGGGGCCAGAAGAATGTTGCGCGCGCCCTTGGATAGCGCCTGTGCGGCCTGTTCCGCGGCGTCCGCCGCCGCGTCTACGAGAACACCTGCTACGATCTGGCGCGGCGCGATGCCGCCCGAAATCATGGCGGCGAGGACCTTTTCCCGTTCGCCGTTGCCGATCGAGGCGCCTTCGCCGGTCGTGCCAAAAACCGTAACGCTGTCGCAACCGGCATTGAGGCTGCGGCGAGCTTGGGCGACCATCGCGTCGAGCACGATCTTGCCGTCTTTGTCAAAAGGGGTCGCGAGTGCGACAGAGAGCCCGAAACGCATGTTAGACTATTTATCCTCCCAGTGTTGCCGCGACGCTCGCACACTAACATGTTAGAAGTCAATCAGGCAATTTGATTGAAATTGAGGTGCGGGCGCTTGCGTAGATCGAACGGCTCTACCGAGCGCGATCACGCAAGCTGCACTTGGCCTATGCCGCAGATGTTGACCTCGATATCGAGCTTGCGCGCGAGAGCTGCTTTTGATCGAAAAAGGCCGAAATTGGCGTCAGCGCAGGTCGAGGACGAACCGCTGTCCGCCCATGTTGACTTCGATCCTGCCCGGTTCCGCGACCGGGATCAGTCCGCACAATGTGCCCGTCGTCATCACCTGTCCCGCCTTGAGCATGGAGAAGGAGGAGAGCTGGTCCTGGTTCGCCAGCACGACCATGGTCTTCAGCGGATCGCCGTCGGAATGCGCCGCGGGCTTGTCGAAGCCGGACTGTCCGTCGATGAAAACCGACAGCTGACCGATCGATGCGCCTTCGTCCAGCAGGCTCCGGTCCAGCGGAGGTCCGAGGACGTAACCGACATTGCTCATCATGTCGGCTGCGGCGAGGGCCGGATCGCCCCGGGAGCCGCCCTGGTAACGGCTGCGGAGAAGCTCCACGCCGATCCGCACTGAGCCGATCGCGTCGACGATATCCTGGCGGGTTACATCGCCGTTGCGGGCCACGACATCCTTGTCGAGCACGAAGGCCAGTTCCACCTCCAGCGAGATGCCCGGCTGATGGGCATGGCTGGTTTCTTCGTTGACGAACAGAAGCGGTGCGCTCTGGCAGAAATCGCCCTTCAGGGTCAGCTTGGCGCCCTTGAACGGCTGGCCGAGCGCCCGAAACACGTCCGTCTGCACCGCATAGGCATCCGCCAGCGGCAGCCCGAGAAAGGGCTCCGGATCAAGCACGGTCCTCGACAGGATGGCATTGCGAATGGCACTTGCGAGGCGGGCGGGGAGGGTGTCGGCAGGCATGTCCGGCATAGGTTCAGTTTCCTTGGTTTGAGGTGGAAGCCCAGGGGCATTCGCAATTAGTACCAATAGCCGAGCTTTCAAGCATCCCAATAAAATCAATGGATTTTGCACGCTTCAAAATATGCCGACGGCAGTCGTGCATTCGCTCCTCCATCGCCAGGCCCGCTCGCAACATGCCGCAGCTGGTGACTGATGTAAATATATATTTGACGACTGATACCTACACTGATTATATCAGTTCTATAACGAGGGCCCGTTTATGTCGAATGTTGCGCTGAAAGGCATTGTTGCCGCTTCCGTCACGCCGGTGACGGCCGATTTCCGTATCGATACCGTCCGTCTGAAGGCGCATATCGATTATCTCCTGGCAAATGGCTGCAGCTTCATCTCGACGTTCGGCACCACGGGCGAGGGCGCATCTTTTTCGACCGCTCAGAAGCTCGAAGCTCTCAAGGCACTAAAGGCGGACGGGGTGGAGATGGGCCGTCAGCTGCCGGCGATCATGACGCCGAGTTTCGACGATGCGGTAACCTCGCTGATTGCCTATGGAGAGCTCGGCTGTCGCGCCGCGCTCGTCCTGCCGCCCTTCTATTACGGAGCGAGCGAGGACGGCGTTGCGGCGTTCTTCGATGCACTGATCGAGCGGACCAAGGCGCATACGGAAATCGCTCTCGTGCTCTACAACATCCCGCAGCTCAGCCGGGTCCGCTTCACGCAGCCGCTGATTGCGGCTCTGCTGCGCAGGCACGGCAGCCGCATCGCCGGGATAAAGGATTCGACCGGGGATCTCGACAACGGGTTGATGCTGGTGAAGTCCTTCCCGGAGCTTGCCGTCTTTACAGGCGACGACCGGGTTCTGCCCACGCTCGTCAAGGCCGGGGGCGCCGGCATGATCGGCGGCATGCCGAACGTCTTTACCCGCGATCTGAGGGCGCTTTACGACAATCCCGACGATGCCGGCCTTCTGGAGAAGCAGTCGCGGCGCATCGAGGCAGTGGATGCCTACGGATCGCTCGTTGCCCTCAAGGCGGCTCTTGCCCATTATCGCAACGACGAAAGTCTGGCATATGCGGTGCCGCCTCTGGTTGCTCTCAACCAGTGCGATCGTGCTATGCTCATTGAATTATTCGAGCGGACGGGTTATCGCGCCGCTGCTTGACCCGCCCGGTGCCGCCGGCGATAGGAGACAGATGAGCGTACTTACTGCACCGCCCGGCACTGGACAGCCAGACCTTCGCTCGGTCAAACAGGTCGCCTATGAGCGGTTTCGCGAGGCGCTGTTCGATGGCCGGCTCCGGCCCGGCCAGTTCGTGTCCCAGCGGGAGCTCGTCGCTCTTCTCGGCCTTTCCATCGGCGCTCTGCGCGAACTCCTGCCGCGCCTGCAATATGAAGGCCTGCTGGTGGTCATGCCGCAGCGAGGCATCCAGATCACCCAGATCGACCTCTCGATCATCCGCCAGGCTTTCCAGGTGCGCATGGCGCTGGAGCGCGAGGCCGTGCTGACGGCCGTCAGGCGGATGCCCGACGTTATCCTCGATGAACAGGCCAGGCTTCACCAGTCGATCCTCGACGAGGTCCGCAATGCTCCCTCGCCGGATGTCTTCGAGCGCGGACAGAAGGTCGACGACGGATTTCACAACCTTCTCGTCGACTCGACCCAGAACGATCTGCTGATCCAGGCCTACGCGGTCAACGCGATCCGCATGCGGCTCATCAAGCTCGACAGGATCAGCCTTTCCGAGCAGGTCCTGCCGCCGGCCTTCGCCGATCATCTGGCGATCATCGACGCCATCAAATCCCGCGATCCGCATGCGGCAGGCGATGCCATCGACCGCCACATCATGCATGCCCGTGAACGGGCGATCGAGTTCTGATCACCTTCCACTTTATTTTATCGGCGTTTTGCCTTGGCCATCATACATCTTGGCGGCCGATCGCCATATGTGCGCCCTTCTTAATGCATAACTGATCATATCAGTTTTCATAGAAGTTGTCGAACAACATGTTTACAGGTTCGAATTTTTGTTGCATGGTGAAGCTGTCAGGCATCTGACGCTTTGGGAGAGGCAATTCAGGGAGGACCGAGCTTGGCGCGGCTGGAGTTATCCAACGTTTCGAAAAGCTACGGGGCGTTCGACGCCATTACGGACGTATCGCTTGCCATCGAGGACGGAGAATTCGCGGTTTTCGTCGGCCCGTCCGGTTGCGGCAAGTCCACGCTGCTGCGCCTGATCGCAGGGCTTGATCCGATCAGCGACGGTGCGATCAGAATTGGCGCGGACGACGTGACCCGCCGGCCCGCAGGTACGCGGAGCGTGGCGATGGTGTTCCAGTCTTACGCGCTCTATCCGCATATGAGTGTCTACGACAACATCGCCTTTCCGCTGCAGATGGAGCGCCGTTCGAAGGGCGACATCCGCCAGCAGGTCGAGAAGGCCGCCGGCACGGTGCAGCTTTCCACCCGGCTGAAGGACAAGCCGTCGAAGCTTTCGGGTGGCCAGCGGCAGCGCGTCGCGATCGCCCGAGCCATCGTCCGCAAGCCGAAAATCTTTCTGATGGACGAGCCGCTTTCCAATCTCGACGCGGCGTTGCGCATTGAGATGCGCACCGAACTCACCCAGCTCCATAAGGAGCTCGGCGCCACCATGGTCTACGTCACCCATGACCAGCTGGAGGCGATGACCATGGCCGACCGGATCGTGGTGTTGAACGGCGGCCGCGTCGAGCAGGTCGGCAGGCCGATGGACCTCTATCACAATCCGGTCAATCGTTTCGTCGCCGGCTTCATCGGCAGCCCGCCGATGAACATGTTGCGCAGCAAGGTGAAGGCGATCGAAAGCGAATATTATTCCTTCGAGGCTGCCGGCATCGGGACGATCGTGATCGACGGACTGGCAAAGCGCCTCAAGATCGGCGAGGAGGTCGTTCTCGGTATTCGCCCGGAATTTCTGGCGCCGCATCCGGCCGGCAGCGAGCCGCTGGTGAAGATCGGCGTCGTGCCGCGATCGGTCGAGAGGCTGGGTGCCCAGACGATCGTTCACAGCGCGATCGAGGGTCAGAATTTCACCTGCGTGTTTGCCGGCGACCAGGTCGTCGAGCCGGGCCGGGAGCTGAACGTTTATTGCGATGCGGCGAACATCCACGTCTTTGACGCCGCAGGGATTACGGTCAGCCGAAACTAAATCGTCGTCGATAAATCGGGAGGAGTTTACGATGAAGAATGATGTCATGCATGCCATGAGGCCTACACGCCGTGCATTTCTGTCGGGCACTGCTGCCGGTCTCGCCAGCTTGCCGATCCTGATGTCGGCTTCCGGCCGGGCGCTTGCGGCCGACCAGCAACTGGTTTTCTGGTCTCAGCTCGCAGGCAGCAAGAAGGCCGCCGGCGAAGCGCTCGAAGCCGCTTTCAAGGCCGCACATGCGGAAGTCGCGCTGCAATCCAGCCTTTATGCCGAACCGTCGCAGCTCAATGAAAAGATGCTGACGGCGATCAACGGCAATACCGGCCCGGACCTGATCGTTCAGCATTGGGACTACAATCTCACCTATGCTTCAGGCAAGAAGCTCGTCGAACTCGGCAAGGCGCTTCCGAATGTAAAGACGGCCGATCTGGACCCCTCGCTGCTCGCCTACGGCCGTGCCGACGGCGGCCAGTATTCCATGCCGCTCTACGGCACCTCGCGCGGTCTTGGCATCAATCGCAAGCTCATCAGCGAAGCGGGCCTCAATCCGGACAAGGGGCCGCAGAACTGGGCCGAACTTCGCGAATGGGCAAAGGCCGTCACCAAGCGCCCCGGCGGCGGCATGCTGCAGGTGTCCGGCATCCAGCTCTACCAGAACGACCTCGAAGCCTTCGAGCTCTTCACGCTGCTGCTGCAGGGTGCGGGCGGTTCGCTGCTGACGGCGGATCTGTCGGCGCCGGGTTTTGCCGGTCCGGAAGGCGTCAAGGCACTGACCTTCCTGCAAGACCTCGTCGTCACGGACAAGATCACCGACGCGGGTTTCGGCGTCGGCCCCGGCGGCATGGCGAACCCGTTCAACCAGGGACGCGCCGCGATGCTGATCGCGGGCAACTACTCCACCAATAACGCGTTGAAGGCCGGCGTCGAATTCGACGTCGTTCCCTTCCCGAAGGAGAGCGGCGGGTTCACATCGCTTGTCGATCCCTTCTGCTTCGCCGTCCGGGCAGGCGCGCCGAACCAGGAGGCGGCCCTCAAGCTCGTCGAGTTTGCGATGTCGCCGGAACAGCAGATCGCCTTCGCGGTCGCCAGCAAGAACGTGCCGGCCCTGAAGTCCGCCCAGCAGAACAAGGACGTGCAGGCCGACCCCTATCTTTCCAAGTTCATCAAGACCGCGAGCTACGCCCCGCCGACCGCGCCGGCAACGCCGGTCTTCCCCCGCATGATGACGCTCGTCGCGCGTGGCGTTCAGGAAGTCATTTTCCAGAAGAACACGCCCGACAAGGCGCTGAAGGCGGCCGCGGACGAAGTGCAGGCATTGCTCAAAAAGAGCTGAGGAGCAGGTTATGGCGCTTCAGAATTCGACATCCAGACCGGTCAAAACGGTCAGTTTTCATCAGAACTGGAGCGCCTACGCATTCCTCGCACCCGCGCTCGTCATCCTCTTCCTGTCGCTGCTGCTGCCGGCGGTGGCGACGCTGTTGATGAGCTTCACGGACGTCTCGTTCCTGAAGCCGACGAGTTTCATCGGCTTCGACAACTATACCAAGCTGTTCAATGACACCCGCTTTCAGCAGGCGGTCGGCAACACGATTCACTATACGATCGGCGTGACCTTTCCGACCATGCTGCTCGGCCTGCTGGCAGCGGTCGCGCTCAATCAAAAAGTGCCGGGGCGCATGGCTTTCCGGACGATCTTCTACCTGCCGGTTCTGACCTCGCTGATCGCGGCCGCTGTCGTCTGGGCTTATGTCTACGAGCCCTATGCCGGGCCGCTCAACGGTGTCCTGACCCGGGTCGGCCTGCCGCCGCAGCCGTGGCTTCAGAACCCGAGCCTTGCGATGAACGCGCTGATCATCATGGCGATCTGGCGCGACTTCGGCACCGCGATGATCATCTATCTGGCCGGTCTTCAGGATATCCCGAACGACCTCTATGAGGCGGCACGTCTCGATGGGGCGAAGGGCAAGGATATCTTCCTGCGCATCACCGTGCCGATGCTGAGTTCCGTCACCTTCTACCTGCTGATCATCCTGATCGTGCAGACCTTCCAGGTGTTCGGCGCAATTTATGTGATGACGCAGGGCGGGCCGCTCGGCTCGACGGAAACGGTGGTTTACCAGATGTACCAGACGGCCTTCGGTTATACCGAGTTCGGTTATAGCGCGGCCATGTCGACCATACTCTTCCTGACCATCCTGGTGTTCTCGATCATCGGGACCCGGATCATGCGGAGGAAAGACGCATGACCGACCTTGCACAGCCCGCCGCGATGGAACGACAGATCATGGCCCGCCGCCGTGGCCGGGAGTTCCCGCGCTTCGACGTGATGAATGTCATCGGTTACCTGCTGTTGCTGTTTGCAGCGCTCGCCACCGTGATGCCCTTCCTCTGGATGGTCTCGACCTCGTTCAAGGGCGACCAGGAAATCTTCCGGTTTCCGCCGAGTTTCGTTCCGGACGGGCTGCGATGGCAGAACTACCTCGATGCGATGGCCTCGCCGGATGCCGGCCGGCAGCTGGTGAACAGCCTGATCTATGCGCTGGGCTCGACCGTTTCGAACCTCGTCTTCTGCTCGCTGGCCGGTTACGCGCTTGCCCGCATGCAGTTTTCCGGCCGCAACCTGATCTTCGCGCTGGTCGTCGGCCTGCTGATGGTGCCGGCGCAGAGCCAGATCGTTCCCGTCTTCCTGATCGTCCAGAAGATACCCTTCGCCGGCGGCAACGACTGGCTCGGCAATGGCGGCACCGGCCTTCTCAATAGCTATTGGGGCATGATCCTGCCGACTGCGGCGACACCTTTCGGCATTTTCATGATGCGGCAGTTCTTCACCCGCATCCCGATGGAATACGAGGAATCCGCCAAGCTCGACGGTGCGTCTCCGTTCACAATCTTCCGGCGCATCCTGCTGCCGCTGGCCCGGCCGTCGCTCGCCGTGCTCGGCGTCTTGAGCTTTCAGAGCGCCTGGAACGACTTCGTCTGGCCGCTTATCCTCAACTCGCACAGGGAGATGGCCACCCTGCAGATCGGCCTGCAGCTGCTGCAGAGCGGGCCGGATGCACGCTGGAACGTCGTCATGGCGATGGCGACGCTCATCACCCTGCCGGTCATCATCGTCTACCTGCTGGCGCAGCGGCATGTGATCGACGGCGCCGTGACCAGCGGCGTCAAGGGCTGACCGATCAATCAAGAGATGAATGAGCCGCTCCGGCGGCAAGGAGGATGCCTGTGGCCAAGTCAGATCAGACCAAGAACGTGGAAGTGTACCGCAAACCGGGCGAATTCGCCGCATGGCCGGCCAATTACGGCCTGTGGCTCTGGGGCGAGGAAGCGGTGACGATCTTTGTCCAGGGTTTCCGCGGCGAGGCGGAGAACCTGCATGCGCGCGACAAAACCCGGCCGTTCATTCCGGTGCAGGCCCGCAGCATGGATGGCGGCGAGACCTGGACGATCGAGCGGTTCAACGCCTTCGTGCCCGGCAGCCAGACGCTCTCCGGCGACGAGCATGTGCTGCCTGAACTCGAAGCGCAGCCGAAGATCGACATCGACCGGGACCTTCGCCCGCTCGACCAGCCGATCGATTTCACCGATCCTGAAACGATCGTCATGTGCGCCCGCACCGGCCTGCTAGGTGGGGCGATCAGCTGGTTCTATGTCTCGAACGACCGGGCGCGGACCTGGCGCGGTCCCTACCGGCTCGGCGATTTCGGCCTGCCGGGCATATCGGCGCGCACCGACATCGTGCCGCTCGGCAAGCATGACGCGCTCTTCCTGTTGAGCGCCGCCAAGCCGAACGGCAAGGAAGGCCAGGTCTTCTGCGTCCGCGCCCGCGACGGCGGCAAGAGTTTTACATTCGAAAGTTTTGTCGGCGACGAGCCGGAAGGCTTTGCGATCATGCCCGCGTCGATCCGGCTGATGAACGGCAAGGTGCTGACGCTGGTGCGCTGCTCGACGGCAAGCCGCGGGCCGGACCGCAAGGCCTGGATCGATGCCTATACCTCCGGCGACGAGGGCAAGACCTGGGAATTGATCGGCCGGCCGGTGCCGAATACGGGTTACGCCGGCAATCCGCCGACGCTGAACCGGTTGAAGGATGGCCGGCTGGTGCTTGTGTTCGGTTATCGCGACGCGCCTTTTGGCCTGCGCGCCCGGGTGAGTTCCGACGAGGGCAAGACCTGGAGCGAGGATATCATCATCCGCGACGACGGCGGCATGTCCGACCTCGGTTATCCGCGCACGGTCGTCAGGCCGGACGGGAAGCTGCTGAGCGTCTATTACTACAACTACGGCAGCGATCAGGAACGCTTCATCGCCGCCTCGATTTTCGACATGGCCGGCTGATCAGCCGCGCGGCTAAGCCCAGCGTCCGGCAGGCGATCGCATATGGAACGTGCGGCGGCGCGAGGAGCCCCTCCCCCTTGTGGCAGGGGTTGGGGAGGGGCCTTCGCCCCCGCAAAAACCCCTCCCGCCTGCCGGCCACCCTGCCCTCAAGGGGGAGGGTTACGAATGCCGCGCCGCCATACATCCTGATATGCGATGCCTCCTCTGCTTCTAAAAGCACATTCGGAAACATGTCTGGTGCCTGCTCTCAGCCACTGCGCTGCGAGTGGAGAAGGCGGCATTTCGGATTGACAGGTGTCGTAAGACATCATATCTCTTGGGTCGCTATTATCTATCTGCCGGGAGGAGACCGGCAATCCAAGGGAGGACGGCCATGAAGCCGCTATTGAGAATAGTGGGACCGGTATTGCTCGGTTCCACCCTGCTTTTCCAGCCTGCCCACGCCGAGACCCCGCCCAATATGCTGGTTGTCGGCTTCTCGATGACCAATATCCTGACGCTCGACCCTGCTGCCATCACCGGCAAGGAGACCGTACAGGTTCTCACAAACATATATGATAACCTTGTGGCGCTCGATGCCGTCAATCGCGCCCAGGTCGATCCGCAGCTGGCGGAAAGCTGGACGGTCGCCGACGACAACGGCTCGATCACCTTCAAGCTGCGCAAGGGGGCGACCTTCGCTTCCGGAAACCCGGTCACTTCGGCGGATGTGGTCTGGTCCTTCAAGCGCCTGATGAAGCTCAACCTGGCCCAGGCGTCGTTCCTGAAGACCCATGGCTTCTCCGCGGCCAATGCCGACGCAAGTTTCACCGCTCCGGACGACGGCACGGTCGTCATCAAGCTGCCGAAGAAGGTCGATCCGCAGATCATCGTGCAGACGCTCGGGATTGTCGGCCCAGGCTCCATCCTGGACATGAAGGCGGTCATGGAGCACGACAAGAACGGCGATATGGGCGCCGCGTGGCTCACCAACAACTCCGCCGGCTCCGGTCCGTTCACGCTCGGCCAGTGGCAGTCGAACGAGCGTGTCACGCTCGAGCAGAACCCGAAATATTGGGGTGAGAAGCCGGCCATGCGCCGGATCATGATGCGCCATCTGGCTGAATCGCAGAGCCAGCGGCTGATGCTCGAAAAGGGCGATATCGACATCGCCTTTTCCATGTCCGCAGCCGATCTGAAGGCGCTCGAGAGCAGCAAAGACGTCAAGATCCAGACGAATGGCGGCAGCGGCTTCTATTATCTCGCCGTTTCCATGAAGGACGAGAAGTTCCAGAAGCCGAAGGTTCGCGAGGCGCTGCGGTATCTCATCGACTACCAGGGCCTGAACGACAGCGTGCTGCCTTATTTCGGCAAGCTGCGCGATCGTCCGGTTCCGGCGGGCATTTTCGGCGCCTTGCCGAATGCGGGCTACAAGCTCGATGTCGCAAAGGCCAAGGCACTGCTTGCCGAGGCGGGTTATCCGAACGGCTTCCCGACCACGCTGCGCGCCATTTCCGACGTGCCGTTCATGAGCCTTGCGACCGCCATCCAGGCGACGCTGGCGCAGGCCGGCATCAAGGCGGAGATCGTCACCGGCTCCGGCGACCAGATCTACGGCGCGATGCGCGAACGCAAATATGAGCTTGTCGTCGGCCGCGGCGGCGGCGGCCAGCTGCCGCATCCGGACTCGAACTTCCGCGCCATCGTCTACAATCCCAACAATGCGGATGAGGCGAAGCTGACGAACTTCCAGGGCTGGCGCACGTCCTTCTATGATGAGAAGATCAACAAGATGATCGACGATGCTCTCGTGGAAGGCAACAAGGACAAGCAGATCAAGGAATACCAGGACATCCAGACCTATTACGCGGAGATGGTGCCGGCGATCCAGCCCTTCTCGGAAGTGGTCGACAGTGTCGGTTTCCGGGCCGACATCAAGGGTCTCGAACTGAACCCGTCCTGGTCGACCCAGCTTCGCACCGTCAAGAAAGAACGATAATCGTCGGCTGCCGCGGCGTGGGCCTTGTGGCCCGGCAGCGCCGCGGCGTCCGGATCGATGTTGAGGAAGCCCCATGAACAACGAGCGTCTCACCGCTTTCACGCGGCAGGCCGGCACCATATTGGCAACCCTTCTCGGATTGCTGATCCTGACCTTCTGCATCGGACGGCTGATGCCGGTCGATCCGGTCCGCGCCATTGTCGGCGAAGAGGCCGACCAGGCCACATACAATACGGTCGCGGAACGGATCGGTGCCAACCTTCCTCTCTATCAGCAGTTCTTCCGGTACGTGAACGATTTGGCTCATGGCGATTTCGGGACGTCGATCCGGACAGGGCAGCCGGTCATCAACGATATCCTGCATGTCATGCCGGCGACGATCGAGCTTGCGACCTTCGCGATCATCGTCGGGGCGGGCCTCGGCATTCCGCTCGGCATTCTCGCCGCCGTGCGCCGCAACCGGCCGGTCGACCACATCATCCGCTTCCTCACCCTGATCGGCCATTCCATGCCGATCTTCTGGACCGGCATGATCGGACTGATCATCTTTTATGCGGCGCTGGATCTGGTCGGCGGCGGCGGCCGTCTGTCGGATTATTACATCGGCCTCGTGCCGGAAACGACCGGCTTCCTGCTGATCGATGCGATCCTCGCCGGCGACTGGGAGGTCTTCCGGGATGCCGTCAACCATCTGCTGCTGCCGGCGAGCATCCTCGGTTATTCGTCGATGGCCTATATCACCCGCATGACCCGCAGTTTCATGCTGGACCAGCTGAACCAGGAATACGTGACCACGGCGCGGGTGAAGGGGCTGTCGAAGGGCCGTACCATCTGGCACCACGCGTTCGCGAATATCCGGGTGCAGCTGGTGACGATCGTGGCGCTCGCCTATGGCAGCCTACTGGAGGGCGCCGTCCTCATCGAGACCGTGTTCTCCTGGCCGGGCTTCGGTCAATATATCACCAATAACATGCTGATCGGCGACATGAACGCGGTGATGACCTGCGTGCTGCTGGTCGGCATCATCTTCATTGCGCTCAACCTGCTTTCCGACGCGCTTTACAAGATCTTCGATCCGAGGACGCGGTGACATGGCAGCTCAATCTCTCGACATGCAGGACGTGGCCATGAACGGTACTCGCTCAAACCCAAATTCGGCCTTCCGCCGGCTGCTCGCCGTCATCCGCGAGCTTCTCGGCAACCCGTCTTCGGGCTTCGGCCTCGTGGTCATCACCATCCTGGTCCTGACGGCGATCGTCGCGCCGCTGATCGCCCCCTATGACCCGAATGTCATCGATCTCGGCAACACGCTGAAGCCGCCGAGCGCCGAGCACTGGTTCGGGACCGACGAGCTCGGCCGCGACATCATGAGCCGCATCATCTACGGCACGCGCATCAGCCTGACGATCATCACCATCGTGTCGGTGATCGTCGGCCCGATCGGGCTGCTGGTCGGCACGAC
The DNA here is from genome assembly GCF_056397445.1 of Neorhizobium sp. 05N33. Lineage (NCBI taxonomy): Bacteria > Pseudomonadati > Pseudomonadota > Alphaproteobacteria > Hyphomicrobiales > Rhizobiaceae > Neorhizobium > Neorhizobium sp. 05N33. Next base: position 47,895 of record NZ_JBFTNK010000024.1, read on the forward strand.
GGCCGGTTATTTCGGGGGCTGGTACGACACGATCATGATGCGTATCACCGATATCTTCCTGTCCTTCCCGAGCCTCATCCTGTCGCTTGCCTTCGTGGCAGCCCTCGGCGCCGGCCTCGAAAATGCGATCATCGCCATCGGGCTCACCACCTGGCCGCCGATCGCCCGCCTTGCACGCGCCGAAACCCTGACCTTCCGCGGCGCCGATTATATCTCGGCCTCGCGCATGCAGGGCGCGTCGTCACTGCGCATCATCATCAAGTCGATCATGCCGATGTGCCTGCCTTCGGTTCTGGTGCGCATCACGCTTTCGATGGCGACCGTCATCCTGACCGCGGCCGGCCTCGGTTTCCTCGGCCTCGGCGCGCAGCCGCCGCTGCCCGAATGGGGGGCGATGATCGCCACCGGCCGGCGCTACATGCTGGACAACTGGTGGCTGGTCGCCTTCCCGGGCGGCACCATCCTGCTTGTCAGCCTTGCCTTCAACCTTCTCGGCGACGGCCTGCGCGACGCGCTGGATCCGAAACAGCGTTAGGATTTTCCCCATGGACAACAGCCAAGCACTCCTGAAGGTCGAAAATCTCCGCGTCAGCTATCGCGCTGGCAAGGCCTACAACACCGTCGTCAAGGGCGTCTCCTTCGATCTCGGCCGCGAGCGGCTTGGCATCGTCGGCGAATCCGGCTCCGGCAAGTCGACGATCGGCCGGGCGCTGCTGAAGCTGCTGCCGACCGCGAAGATCGAGGCCGACCGCATGGATTTCTGCGGCACCGACCTCATCTCGGCCAGCGAAAAACAGATGCTGACGATCCGCGGCCGACGCATCTCGATGATCCTCCAGGATCCGAAATTCTCGCTCAACCCGGTGCACCGCGTCGGCGACCAGATCGCCGAGGCCTACCGCGTCCACAGCAGGGCATCGGTCCAGGCGGCGAAGCAGAAGACGCTGGAAATGCTGGAAGCGGTGAAGATCCGCGATCCGGAACGGGTGTTCGGCCTTTATCCACATGAAGTCTCAGGCGGCATGGGCCAGCGCATCATGATCGCCATGATGCTGATCCCCGAGCCGCAGATCATCATCGCCGACGAGCCCACCTCCGCGCTTGATGTCACGGTGCGCATGCAGGTCCTCAACATCCTGAACGAACTGGTAACCAACAAGGGTCTCGGGCTGATCATGATCAGCCACGACCTCAATCTGGTGCGCAATTTCTGCGACCGCGTCCTGGTCATGCGCCATGGCGAGGTGGTCGAGGAGCGAGCGGCGCGGGATATGCGCAACTGCACGCATCCCTACACCCAAGGCTTGCTTGCCGCACAGCCGCATATCGGCGGCAGCCGGAAGCCGCTTCCGGTCCTCAACCGTGAAATCATCTCCCAGGAGACCAAAGAGGTGCGCGCATGACCGCCATCGACGTCCGCAATCTCTCGATCGATCTCGGCTATGGTCTCGCAAAGAAGCGCATTCTCGGCGACGTCTGCTTTTCGGTCGAGGCCGGCGAATCCTTCGGGCTCGTCGGCGAGTCCGGTTCCGGCAAATCGACCATCCTGCGCTGCATCGCCCGTCTCCTGAACGTCTGGGAGGGCGATATCCAGCTCGAGGGACGGTCGGTCAACGACATGCCCTTCGTCGAATATTGCCGCACGGTCCAGATGGTGTTCCAGGATCCCTACGGTTCGCTCCATCCGCGCCAGTCGATCCGCACGGCGCTTCAGGAGCCGCTCCGCATCCATCGCATGGACCGCCAGGTCGAACGCATGGAGCGGGCTCTGATCGATGTCGGCCTCGATCCGGCCTTCCTGTCGCGTTATCCGCACGAGCTTTCCGGCGGCCAGCGCCAGCGCGTGGCGATCGCCCGCGCACTCATTCTCGAACCGCGCATCCTGCTTCTCGATGAGCCGACCTCGGCGCTCGACGTCTCGGTGCAGGCGGAAGTGCTCAATCTGCTCGCCGATCTGCGTGCAAAACGCAACTTGACCTATCTCTTCGTTTCCCATGATCTTGCGGTGATCGATCATATGTGCGAGCGGCTGGCGGTCATGCAGCATGGTCGCGTGGTCGAGGTGATGAGCCGAGACGTGCTGGCGACAGGCCAGGCCCAGGATCCCTATGCCCGGGAACTGATCCAGGCGAGCCTCGAATACGACCACGCTGTCTGAGTTTCACGTCTGAGACGCCATGGAGTGCCCGATGACAGCCGAAGCCCCATCCTCTACCTGGCGCCGCAGGGAGACCCTGAGTTCGCAGGTCGTGCGCACGATCGCCGAGCGTATCAAGCTTGGGGACTATCCGCGCGGCTCGAAGCTTCCGACGGAAAAGGCGCTGATCGATGAACTGGGCGTCAGCCGGACGGTCGTCCGGGAGGCGATCGCCAATCTTCGGGCAAGCGGCCTCGTCTCGATCCATCATGGGATCGGCGTCTTCGTTCGCCAGGACGCGGGTGTGACGCCTTTCCGCCTCGGCGATGAAAACCTGATGCTGGTCGAAAACCTGGTGAAGGGGCTCGAACTGCGCATCGGCATCGAATCCGAAGCGGCAGCGCTTGCCGCCGACCGGCGGACCCAGGCGGATATCCAGGCAATGACCGCGGCCTGCAAGGCCATGGATGTCGCCGTTCGCCGTGCAAGCCGGGACACGCAGGCGGATTTCGATTTTCACCGCTCGGTTGCCACCGCCAGCCACAACGAACATTTTTTCCGTATCTTCAACTATCTCGGCGAGACCCTGATGCCGCGCATGCGGCTCTCGACCCATGCGGTCGATGACGCGAGCCTCTCCGTGCATCTGGCGCGCGTCAATGAAGAACACCGTGCCATCCTCAAGGCGATCGAAGCCCGCGACGTGGAAGGCGCGCGGGGGGCGATGCGCAAGCACCTGGGCGACAGCCGCGACCGGATGCTCGAACGGCTGCGGCAACAGCAATGATCGACAGCGAGAACATGTCCAGCCTCGCGGCGAGGCTGCGCGACAACCTCTCGTTCGACTGGAATTTCCAACCGGCTGTGGAAAGCTTTCCGGACTGGCAGGACCGCACACGGAACAAGGTGCGCCACGCACTCGGCATCGGGCGGATCGCGCCCGCAAGCGCGTCGGTCGTCACAGAGTGGGCTGAAGACGGCTGCAGGGCCCAAGAGCTCGAACTTGGCTTTTCGAACGGCGAAACGACGAGAGCCTATCTCCTTCGCCCCGGTACGAATGACGTTACGCCTGCCGTGCTGCTGCTGCACGACCACGGCTCGTTCTTCTCGATCGGCAAGGAGAAGATGATCCGCCGCTCCGGCGAAGCTTGCGAAGTCGCAGCGGATGCGGATCTATGGGCGGCGAAACTTTATGGCGGCCGGCATGTCGGTAATGAACTCGCCCGGCGCGGTTACACCGTGCTTTGCGCCGACGCGCTCGGCTGGGGCAGCCGGAAAGGCAATGGTTACGAAGCGCAGCAGGCGCTGGCGGCCAATCTCATGCAGTTCGGCGTTTCCTACGCCTCCGTCATCCTGCTCGAAGACCTCGAGGCCATGACATGGCTTCGAGCGCTGCCCGGCGTCGATGGAAACCGTTTGGCGAGCTTCGGTTATTCGATGGGCGGCTCGCGCGCCTGGCAGGCTGCCGCACTTTCGGACGACGCCAGGGCCTGCGTCGCCGGCGGCTGGATGGGGACGCTGCAGGGCCTCATGCAGCCGGGCAACAACCAGCTTCGCGGCCAGTCGGCCTTTTCCATGCTGCATCCGCCGATCGCGGGAAAGATCGATTATCCGCATTTTGCAGGGCTCGCCGCGCCGAAACCTGCACTGATCTTCAGCGGCGCCGAAGACCGGCATTTTCCGGTGCCTGCCGCCTTGGCGGCGCAGGAGCAACTTCATGCGATCTGGGCGGCCGCGGACGCGGAACGGTGCCTCGAAACGCGGCTTTGGCCGGGTGCTGCTCATGCATTCCCGGTTGACCAGCAGGACCATGCGATGGACTGGCTCGATCGGGTGATGTGAGGTGGGTTGGAAGGCAGGTCCTGCGCGAAATGCGGGCTTGGATCTGGCCGAGGCCTGCTTCCTTCTAAAGGCTTCCTGAATGGCCGCGAGAATGCCGCGAGGCACCCCCCTCTGCCCTGCCGGGCATCTCCCCCTCAAGGGGGGAGATCGGCCAGAAGCAAGGTCCTATCCAGTCAAAAAACCTTGAGCTTGCCGAATTCCACTCCCTGCCAGCTTCCTGTCGCCGCACAAATCAGAGAGGGACAACTGAGGACGCCTCCTTCGATCTCCCCCCTTGAGGGGGAGATGTCCGGCAGGACAGAGGGGGGTATGACGAGGCACGCCTCCGATTACTTCTGGCTTTCGCCCGTGGATAATTCATCGCCGCCTTCCAGCATCTCCAATGACTTAACCGCATCATCATCCCCGCCCTTTGAACCCACGCCTACAATCCCCCCGCTTCCGTCGCCGGAGTGTTTCGCGAGACGTTCGCGGGCAGGCGGGAGCCGGCGCTTTCATCGGAACCGTAACGTGCGGCGATGGTGGAAGAGGTGAAAGCCATGGCGGCAAGGTCTTCGGATCAAGCCGCCTATCAAGCCTCCCCCGGACAGCCATGTCCGGTTCGGTTGAGCCGTGCAAGTGGCAGGCCTGTCCCGAAAGGATGGGCGCGAATAAAGCCACGCAGCGAGGCGAGATGATCACCTGTAGGGGCCGGAAGCCCCGACAAGACGCCGAAGGCCACGCG
>NZ_JBFTNK010000025.1:0-34327 GCF_056397445.1 Neorhizobium sp. 05N33
TCGCAATGGCGCTCATCAAAACACCAAAACCAGCCGCGGCATGAGCCAGCCCATCCTTCTGCGCCTCCCGCCAAGACCTCCCGGCGGAAAAACAAATCCACAAAAACAAAACCCGCCGAAAATATCGACGGGTTTGTCAGCAGTCTGACCGCACAATAGTGCGGTTTGAATACTTGATAAGCCGCCGGCCTGTTGCGTTTCAGACCAAGTCGCGGCGCGCTCCTGCCCAAGACGGCTTTCTTCTGGCCCGTCATACTCCTTCCAAAGCTCAGGGAGGAGCCAATCGTGAAGCAGTACAGTCTGTTCATCGGCGGAGCACGCATCGACACCGCAACCTATGCCGACGTTCGCAACCCATCGACCGGCGACATCGTCGGTCAGATGCCGCTGGCGACGCCGGCGGATCTCGACCATGCCGTTGCCGCAGCCTCAGTCGCCTTTCGGACCTGGAGCCAGGTGTCGGAAGAAGAGCGCCAGGCCGCCTGCCGCGCCATTGCCGAAAAGATCGCAGCCAATGGCGAGGAGCTCGCGCGGCTTTTGACGCTGGAGCAGGGCAAGCCTCTCAATGGTCTCGGCTCCCGGTTCGAAATCGGCGGCGCGCTTGCGTGGACACGCCATACGGCAGAGCTGAATCTGCCCATCGAAATCCTGCAGGACGACAATGAGGGCCGTGTCGAATTGCATCGCAAGCCGATTGGCGTCGTCGGTTCGATCACACCCTGGAACTGGCCGGTGATGATCGCTTGCTGGCATATTGTCCCGGCGGTGCGAGCGGGCAATACGGTCATCATCAAGCCCTCGCCGCTGACGCCACTTTCGACCATCCGTCTTGTCGAGATCATGAATGAAGTGCTGCCGCCCGGCGTCGTCAATGTCATCACCGGCGAAAACAGCATCGGTGCAGCACTTTCCGCTCATGACGGCATCGCCAAGATGACCTTCACAGGCTCGACCGAGACCGGCAAGAAGGTCATGGCTTCGGCAGTCGCGACGTTGAAACGCCTGACGCTCGAGCTTGGCGGCAATGATGCCGGTATCGTTCTTCCCGATGCCGATCCTGCGCAGATCGCCGAGGGCCTGTTCTGGGGAGCGTTCATCAACAACGGCCAGACCTGCGCAGCGCTGAAGCGCCTTTACGTGCACGACAGCATTTATGAAGACGTCTGCGCACGGCTTGCCGACTACGCCGGAAGGATCGTGATCGGCGACGGCCTTGACGAAACCAGCATTCTTGGCCCGGTCCAGAACGAAATGCAGTTCAACAAAGTTCGCGAACTTGTCGATGATGCGCGCGCCAACGGAGGCCGAATTCTCGCCGGCGGCACGCCGATCGATCGGCCGGGTTACTTCTATCCGATCACGCTTGTTGCCGACGTCGACCATGGTGTTCGTCTCGTCGACGAAGAGCAGTTCGGGCCGGCACTGCCGATCATTCGCTACACCGATATCGACGAGGTCATCGCCCGCGCCAACACCAATCCCGCCGGGCTTGGCGGCTCTGTCTGGTCGGCGGACGCCGAAAAAGCCAAGCGCTATGCCATGCAGCTCGAATGCGGCTCGGTATGGATCAACAAGCACGGAACGATCCAGCCGAACGCCCCCTTTGGCGGCGTCAAGCAATCGGGCATCGGTGTCGAGTTCGGCGCCGAAGGGCTGAAGGAATTCACCACGATCCAGACGGTGTTGAGCTGAGCCATGGCGAACTTCGACTATATCATCGTCGGTGGCGGATCGTCCGGCTGTGTGCTGGCAAACCGGCTCTCCGAGAACCCTGAAAATAAGGTCCTGCTGATCGAATCCGGTCGGCGTGACACCGACCGCTGGATCCATGTTCCAGCGACCTTCTTTAAGGTTCTCGGCAAGGGTGTCGACATTCACCCCTATGCCTCCGAGCCGGAGAAGGGCCTCAACGGCCGCCCTTGCATTACCCCGCAGGGAAACGTGCTCGGCGGCGGCAGTTCCGTCAATGCGATGATCTACATCCGTGGCCACAAGAACGACTACGATACCTGGTCGCAGATGGGGTGCCACGGCTGGTCCTACGACGATGTGCTGCCGGCTTTCCGATCGCTGGAGAATAACGAGAGCCTCAGTGGCGAATTTCATGGCCAGAGCGGTGGCCTGCACGTCTCGAACCCTCGTCACCGCCATCCGTTGAGTGAAGCCTTCATCCAGGCAGCCACTCAAGTAGGCATTCCCTATAATTCGGACTTCAACGGTGCGGACCAGGAAGGCGTGGGGTTCTATCAGAGTACGACATACCGGGGGCGTCGTTGGAGTTCCGCGCAGGCGTTTCTACGCGACGCGGAGACACGGCCGAACGTCACGATCCTGACCGAACGAAAGGTCGCCCGCATTCTGTTCGAGGGCCGGCGCGCGACGGGCGTCGAGTTGCAGGACGGCACCATATTCAGCGCTTCCAAGGAAATCGCCCTGACGGCAGGTGCGATCGCGACACCCAAGATCCTGCAGCTATCGGGCATCGGCGAGGCCCAGCATCTCCGCTCCCACGGCATCAACGTGGTGGCGGACCTGCCAGGCGTCGGCGCAAACTATCAGGATCATCTTGAAGTGCCGGTTCAAGGTGAAACGCACGAGCCGATCTCCATCCTCGGGCATGACAGCGGGATTCGCGCCGTCGGGCATATGGCGCGCTATCTGCTGTCGCATCGCGGCCTGCTTGCGTCGAACGTCGTCGAATGCGGTGGCTTCGTGGATACGGCCGGCACGGGTCAGCCGGATGTCCAGTTCCATGTCCTGCCGGTTCTTGTGGGCTTCGTCGATCGCGATCCCGAACCCGGCCATGGTCTCAGCATCGGTCCCTGTTACCTCCGGCCGCGCTCGCGCGGTACCATTTGCCTCAGAAGCGCCGATCCGAACGACAGGGCAGATTTCAACGCTAATCTTCTCTCCGAGCCGGCCGACCTAGATACGCTGGTGCGCGGTGTCGAGACAGCGATCCGCATTCTGGATGCGCCAGCGCTTGCGAAGCTTATCAAGCGACGCGTCCTGCCGAAACCCGGGGTCGAAAGTGATCCCGCGGCATTGCGAGACTACATCCGGCAGACGGCCAAGACCGTTTTCCATCCGGCAGGAACGGCACGCATGGGGCGGCCAGACGATCCGATGGCGGTGGTCGGGGCAGATCTGAAGGTGCGCGGCGTCGAGGGTCTGAGGGTATGCGACGCATCGGTGATGCCGACGCTGGTATCGGGCAACACCAACGCGCCGGTGATGATGATTGCCGCGCGTGCCGCCGCCTTCATGACAGGCAAGGCGATTGCCGGCTGACGCAGGAATTCCAAGATGGAAGACGTCCGCGGGGAGTGCGGGCAGCAACGAAAACTGGAGGAGGAAACGATGAGAATAGATATGAGGGGGCTGGCGGTCGGCCTCGGCCTGATGCTTCTTTCGGCAGTCAGTGCTCATGCCGCTGCGTCCTGCGGCGACAACACCGGCAAGGCCGCGACCGGCGAACCGATTGTCATCGGTGCGATCACCGGCAAAACCGGCCCGGACGATTTTTCGAACTCGACAAGGGCCGCCAAGGCCTATTTCGACTGCTTGAACGCCAATGGCGGGATCAAAGGGCGCCCGGTGAAATATCTGGTCGAAGACGATCAGTGGAATCCTGAGACGGCCGCTCAGCTGGCCGCCAAGCTCGTCAACGACGAGAAGGCGGTGCTGATGGTCGGCAATTCGAGCTTCGTCGAATGTGGCGCGAACGCGGATTTTTACAAGAAATCCGGCATTGTCGTCGTCGCTGGCGTCGGCGTTCCTCGCGAGTGCTTCTTTGCCGAGAACTACGCCGCGACGAATGCCGGACCGCGCGTCTCCACGCTGGGCGCCATGGGCTACGCATTGGATCAGCTCAAGGCAAAGTCGGTGGCTTGCATCGGTCCGAACATCCCGAACGTCGGTACATGGTCCTGCGACGGCATTAAGTCTCTGGCCAAGGAAAAAGGCTTCACGGCGGATACGATCCTGATGGATCCCGGTACGGCCGACTCGACCTCGATCATCCTGCAGGCGGCGGCTTCCAAGCCTGATGTCATTATCCTCGGCCTACCCAAGGGCGTCACAATCCCGCTTCTGACCGCGGCCGAAGAACAGGGGCTCAACCAGACCATCAAGTTCCTGAGTGCCGCATCGGCCTACGACCTTTCGGTGCCTGGGACAATCGGCGCAGGCTGGGATGGAAACTTCTATGTCAACATGGAGTTCAACGATCTCGAAGCAGCGACGCCCGACAATCAGAATTGGCTTGCCGTCATGGACAAATATGGCAAGCCTTCCGACCCGCGCGACACGTTCGCCCAGGCCGGATATCTTGCCGCCCGGATTGCCGAGAAGGCACTGATGTCACTTGATCCCAAGGACATCACGCGCAAAAGCACCAGTTCCGCCATCCGGCAGGTCAAGGGCTTTGCCAGCGATATTTTCTGCGCGCCCTGGTACTTCGGCGATGGTCAACCGCGCCACAATGCAAATTCGACAACGCGCATGGCGGTCAGCGAGGGTGGCAAGTGGAAGGTGATTTCCGATTGCGCGCCATCGCCCGATCCGGAGTTGGCCGACATCCGCGCCTTTGAAAAGAGCGCCGGAATAGCTCCGTAAATTGGGGCATTGCGCACATCCCGTGGTCCGAGCCACGGGATACGCTACCCGCCGTCTCTTCGGCCGCACATCGGAATCCGCTCATGACCTTTTTACCATTTCTGATATCGGGTCTCGGAATTGGGGCCGTCTATGCCTTGTCAGGCGTCGGCCTTGTCATCCTCTTTCGGGCAACCGGGGTCCTTAACTTCGCCTTCGGCGCGTTTGGTGCTATCGGCGCTCACTGCGCCTGGCAGCTTCTCGAATGGAAAATGCCGCTTGCCGTCGCCATCCTGGCGGCCGTCGTCGTGTCCACGGCCATCAGCTTCCTTTATGGGCGCATCTTTGCACCCATGCTGTCGCATCGCGATACGGTCGTGCGTGCCGTCGGGACATTGGCGCCGGCACTCGTGCTCATCGCCCTGATGGGGATCATCTGGGGGGAACTGCCGCGTCGCCTGCAGTTTCCGACCGATCAGATGTTCGTTTCCCTCTTCGGCGTTCGTCTGACCTACACGCGCATCATCGCCATCCTGCTTGCCGTCGTCATGGTCGGCGCGATCACGCTGCTGCTCGATCGGACCCGCCTTGGCCTTGACATGCGAGCCCTGGCGAACGACCGGGACCTGAGCGCAATCCTCGGCGTTCGCATCCTCTACACCGAGACGGCGGCTTGGGTCATTACCGGCGTCTTCTCCGGTTTCGCCGGACTGCTGCTCGCCGACCTCGTTCGCCTTCAGGGCACGTTCCTGACGTTGCTGGTCATCCCGGCGATCGCGGCTGCAATTCTCGGCCAGTTGCGCTCGCTGTGGCAAACGGCCGTAGCCGGGCTTCTGATCGGTATTGCCGAAGCTGGGCTCACGCCGGTCGCCTGGATATCGCCCTATCGCGCAGCCGCACCTTTCATTATCGCGCTTGTCGCCGTCACGATCTTGGGGAGTACGGCCAAGGCCGTGTTGAAGGACCGATGATGGCTTCGCAGCAGACGATACAGGCATCACCGGGGCGCGCCTGGGTGGGCCGCTTTCCTAAACAGCTTCTCCATGTTCCCGCGACGATGGCACTGTTTGCCGCCGTGGTCATGTGTTTTGCCAATTCCTACTGGCTGTCGGCCGCAACGTCGGCGGTGGCGCTGTCGCTCTCGGTGGCGGGGCTGGCGATTCTCTATGGGCAGCTCGGTCTCGTCTCGCTTTGCCAATTCGCGCTCGTCGGGGTTGGCGGCTGGGTAACCCTTCGTGTCGGCCACGCCTTTCACCCGCCGTTCGAAGTCAGCCTTCTGGCCGGAGGTATCGTCGCTTCCGTGGTCGGCCTTGCCTTCGGTTTGCCAGCGCTGCGCCTGAGAGGGCTTTATCTTGCCCTTGTCACGCTGATGCTGGCGGGCGCGTTTCAGATCATCATCAGCGCCTGGGGCTTTCCCGACGGCGGCGATGGTTTTCTCGGCCGCGCCGACGGTTCCGGCCGCGCCATGCTGCCACGGCCTGGAATTGCCGAGGGAGCGGTCAGCTACTTTCTCTATGTTTGTCTTGCGGCGACGATCGCTCTGCTGATCGCGCAATGGCATAAGCTGGGGCGACCAGGCCGCGCCTGGGCTCTGATCCGCAAAGGCGAGACGGTCGCCATTGCCAGCGGCGTCAATGTGCTGACCTACAAGGCATGGGCATTCGCGCTCAGCGGCTTCCTCGCTGGTGTCGCCGGTGCACTGCTGGCCGGAAACGTCGGTCAGCTAGACGGCCGCGCCTTCGGTGCCTTCGAGAGCTTGAATCTCTTCGCGCTGGCAATCGTCGGCGGCGTCTACAACTGGTACGGGGCGCTGATAGCCGGGCTGCTGCTGCGGGCGGTGCCGGCATTGCTGACCGATCTCGGCATCGATGGGTATGTGACCATCGGGATTTTCGGTGTTGCGTTGTTCCAGGCATTGGCGACGGCACCGTCCGGCATTGCCGGGCAGATCGCCTCACTGGTCACCCGGCTGCAATTCCGTTGGGCAAAGGAGAGGGCGCGATGATCGCCATCGAAAAACTCGTCGTCCAGTTCGGCGGCGTCAGGCCGATCAATGAACTGACGGCGACACTCGCTGCGCCGATCGCCGGCCTGATTGGCCCGAACGGCGCCGGGAAGACAACCCTGCTCAATGTTCTCTCCGGTTTCGTCAGGCCGGCTCGTGGCAGCGTCGCATTGAATGGCAATCAACTCCTTGACCTTGCCCCGCTGCAGCGCGTTCGCGCCGGCCTTCGCCGGTCTTTCCAGACCGAGCAAGTCGTCGAGGATCTGTCGGTGTCGGGCAATCTCATCGCAATCGCGGATCACGTGGTCGCACCACTTCAACGTGCTGCGGCTGTCGATGCAGCTCTTGATTTTGTCGGCCTTCGCACCGTGGCCGACAAGTCGGGCCAGTCGCTCAATCTGTTCCAGCGCCGTCTGGTCGAGCTCGGCAAATGCGTGGTCGGCAATCCAAAACTCATTCTGCTCGATGAGCCCGCGGCCGGCTTGACCGAAGAGGAGGGCGGCATGTTTCGCGAACTCGTATTGCGCATCCCCGCCGAAGTCGGGGCGCAGGTGTTGGTGATCGATCACGACGTCGAGCTCATTCGCGCCATGTGCAGCGAAACGATGGTGCTCGACTATGGAAAACTGCTGGCGCTGGGGCCGACGGAAACCGTGCTTGCCGACCCCAACGTCCGTCGCGCCTATCTGGGGGAATTCTGAGATGGCCGCGATCTCATCCGTGGCCGTCGAAAACCTCGCCGTCGAGCGCGGTGGAAAACGGGTCGTTCACGATGTCTCCTTTGCAATACGGAGCGGAGAAATCACGGCATTGCTGGGCGCCAACGGCGCCGGTAAGTCCAGCATGGTCATGGCGCTCGCTGGCGTCCTGCCTGTCGCTGGCGGCACGATGCGGCTCGACGCGATGTCACTGAACGGGCTTTCGCCCGATCGCATCCGCCGGGCCGGCCTGGCGCTGGTGCCAGAAGGGCATCGGGTGCTCGGTCAACTCTCGGTGGAAGACAACATTCTCGTTGCCGCCCTCGACGGGTCGCCATCCGTCCGCCGCGAGGGGCTCGAAAGGGCCTATGAGATATTTCCCGAACTTGCCCAGCGCAAACGCCAGCTGGCTTCCGATCTCTCAGGGGGGCAGAAGCAGATGGTCGCGATGGCGCAGGCGTTCATCGCCAAGCCCGGCTTCATGGTCGTCGATGAGCTTTCGCTCGGGCTGGCGCCGGCCGTCGTCAAGCGACTGGCGGAAGCGCTGAAGATTGCGGCCCGAAATGGCATCGGCGTGCTTCTGATCGAACAGTTCGCCAATCTTGCGCTCGACCTTGCCGACCACGCGATGGTCATGGAGCGCGGCAGGCTGGTCTATGACGGTGCCTCAGCGACGTTGAAGGCCAATCCCGAAATCCTGCATGGCGCCTATCTCGCCAGCTGATATCAAGGAGAGACGATGACCTTTGCCAACTGTCTTTTTGCCGGCCGCACGGTCGTAATTCCCGGCGGAACATCGGGCATCGGGGCTGCGACGGCCGATCGTTTTGCCGAGCTCGGTGCCTACGTCGTCTGCTGCGGCCTTGGCGCCTCCAGCGGACCGCACAGCGACCGGATCGAAAGCCGGGAAATCAACGTCCTTCAGCCCGGCGCTCTTAACGACTTCTTTGCGACCCTCGAGCAGGTCGATGTCCTTGTAAGCTGCACCGGCGTCAGCCGCGATCGTGACGAATGGAAGAAAGAGAAGTTCGACGAGGTCATCGCAATCAACCTGACGTCCGTCATGGACTGCTGTCGCCTGGGCCGCGGCCGGATGAAATCCGGATCGTCCATCATCAACATCGCCTCCATGTATTCGACGTTCGGCGCCGCCGATCGGCCGGGCTATTCGGCGAGCAAAGGGGCGATCGTTCAATTGACCAAGTCGTTGGCGCAGGGATTCGCGGCGGACAATATTCGCGTCAACGCTGTCGCGCCGGGCTGGATCGAAATGCCACTGAGCCGCGCATTGTTTGCCGATGAAATCGTCTCGACGCCGATCAAGAACCGGATACCGGCGGGGCGATGGGGAGAGGCGGCGGAAGTCGCCGACGCAATCGTCTTCCTGTCGTCCGAGGCAGTACGCTACATAGCCGGCGTCTGCCTGCCGGTCGACGGCGGCTACCAGACCTCATGAGGAGGGCATCATGGAATCGGTTTTCTCATCCGTCGAGGTCGCTAAGGGGAGGGATTTTCCAAGCGTTGCCCGCAGTATATTCGGTAACGTGCGGCTCGATTTTCAACGTGGCGATGAAGAAAAATGCCGGCTGGTGTCGGCAATGCTCGGCACCTGCCGCCTGACGCGGCTGGAGGCGGATACGCATACCGTTTTCGGCGATCGCGTGACCCTCGGCTCGGACAATCCCGACGCCATCAAACTGGTCATCCAGACACATGGCTGCTCCTCCCTCGCTCAAAATGGCCGCAATGTCCCCGTGGGGGCCGACGCGTTCGTCATGTATGATCCAAGCCGTCCCTATACCCTGACCAACAGCACGGCTGTCCGCCTGCTTCTCCTGCAATTGCCACGGCGTGCGCTGCCGGCCGCAGCGGTCACCCGGTTGATGGATCCCTTTGTCGCCATGTCCGAGCATGCTGGAATGCAGCGAATCCTGCTTTCGCTGATGGATTCGACAATCCGTGAGATCGGCGAGTTGGACGACACCGCGCGCGCCAGCCTAGGTCAGACGATGATCGAACTCATTCGCACGATGATCGGCGTCGATCCGCAGCGGGAACGATCAAGCGCCCATTCCCTCGACCTGTTGCGACGGCGTGTGAAGGACTTCGTCTCGGACCAGATTTCGCGGCCAGATCTGGATATCGGCATGATCGCACGCCGTATGGGTTGCTCCGTACGCTATGTCTATCGCGCCTTCGAAGCCGAGGGCACGACACCGGCCGACTATATCTGGAGCTTGCGGCTGGAGAGAGCCGCGGCCCGGCTGCGGGACGCGACGTGCCGTCCGGGCGAGATATCCGAGATTGCCTTTGCACTCGGGTTCTCTTCGAGCGCGCATTTCTCCCGGGCCTTTCGTAGCCGCTACGCGCTTTCACCGTCCAAATGGCGAAAGGTCGGCGCCGCGTGAATTTTTGGCAGGCAGCGCCCCACGCGTTCACCGCATTGCTTCGGCCACACGCAGCGTGTCGGTGAATTGTTCGAAGCGCCGAATCTTGTCGTCTGCGACGCCCCAGACGTGAACGACACGTGCCTTGAAGGACTTGCCGGTCTGCCTGTGAGTCCCGGCATAATCGCCGATGCCGATCACGTCGCTGCCTGCATCCAGCAGGCGCTCCAGGGTGAAGGTGTATCCGTCGAAGGCTTCTCCGAGTGCAGCGAAGACGTTTTTGACGACCTCTTGCGGGCCGACATAGGTGCCGGCGCAGGGAAAGCCATCCATTTCCGTCCATCGGCAATCCGCGGCGATGTCGGCAAGCATGCCGTCCACATCCCGGCGCGCGTTTGCGTCGTAGTGTGCCTTCACGATCTCATAAGCTGTGCGCATCATTCTGCCTTTCAAACGGGTTCCTGCCCGGGAAGATAATAGGTCATCGACGCCTTGCGGATGAAGGCGCCGGCCGGGCTGTTCTGGATACGGCCATCGCCAGTGATGCCAAGGAACTTGCCGGTCGAACGCATATCTTTGAAATCGTAGAAGAATGTCGATGCCACGGCGATCTTGAATTCCCGGAAGGTGAAAATGTACTGGTCGTCATCGAACTTATAGGTGGTCGTCAGGTCGACGTCGCCGTGCCCGCGTTGCACGCCGACGAGGCATTGCCAGGCATAGCGTTGCGACGACAGATAGGTATGTTCGTAGACGTGGTTCGGGCTGTAGGTAAAATGCGCCCTCAGCCCGATCAGATCGCGGCTTTCGGCCGGCGCCGGTCCGCTTGCTGCACCGCCTTCGACAATGCCGGGCCGAAAAATCTGCGCCACCTGCGGCTCTCCGATGGATTGCTCCTTTTCGCGCACGATCGAATAGATCGAGAGAACGCGGCGGCGGGAAACGTTCAGGATCAAGGTCTCGGCTTCTTTCGGTCGACCCGCGAAAATGACTTCGACGAAGAAGGTGTCGGGCGCAACCTCGATGACTTCGACCTTGTCCGTTGCGCTGTCATCGCCGTCCGACCATTGCACATTGTCATCGTGGAAGGTGAGTTCGAGCTTGCGGCCATCGTCAAAAACGATCTTGTGGGATGAGCCGGAAAGGGCATTCGTCGCCGGCAGACGGTTCGCGTCGATCCCGTATGCGAATTGATCGTAGGTTTTCCAGTCTTTCGGATTCTGGTTCATTATTGTCTCCTCCTCAGGTGAATGCGAGCGTGGGCAGATCGACGGTCCCGGCTCCGCCGTCGACGGTCAGGATGGCACCGTTGACCATCGCGGCTTCCGCCGAGGCCAGGAAGCAGACGGCATTGGCGACATCTTCAGGCGTTGCTGGGCGGCCAAGCGGCACGTCTTTCGTCACCAGGGCATAAGCGTCCTCGATGCTCGTCAGTTTGAATTTTTCCATGATGAATTCCATCTGCTCGTCGGCCATCGCCGTCGTCACCCAGCCGGGGCAGACGGTGTTGGTCCTCACGCCGAGGCGGCCGTAGTCCCGAGCCAGCGATTTCGCCAAGCCAATACAAGCGTGTTTCATGGTGACGTAGCCTGCGGCATCCGGACCGGCAAAAAGCCCTGCAATCGAGGCGAGCACGACGATATTGCCTTTGCTCTTGATCAAATGCGGCAGCGCTTCGCGCGCACTGACGAAGGCCGTGTTGAGGTTGAGCCTGGTCGCCAGATCCCAAGTCTCGTCCGACATGCTGACAGTAGGGCCGACACCATGGCCGCCGGCATTGGCCACGAGAATATCCAGGTTGCCGAACTGCTCGGCGACGGCAAGGGCGGCAGCTTTCATGCTGGCGCCGTCGGCTGCATCTGCGACAAACACCGTGGCTCCGATCTCTTCGGCAACTGCGTGGAGTGGATCGGGACGTCGCCCCACTAGCGTTACATTCCCACCCTCCAATCGAATCCGCCGGGCGATCGCCGCACCGATTCCCGTCCCCCCGCCCGTGATCAGGGCGGTCTTGTTCTTGAAGCGCATGATGTCTCCTCTCAAATTGAGATTATCATGGCGGAAAGTGGAGGCGCCGTCGTGTCCAGGTCTGCAGTTAGTTTTGACCGAGCGTGCACAGACCGAGATTGCTGACCTGCATGGCGGAGGCGCTCGCGCTGATATCAAAGCACAAGCTTGAGGCTCGGTCTTGCGACGATCCTCTAGGATAGTTCATGCCTTAAAGAGCATGTTTTTGTTCGGCAGTGTTGGCCGCCTCGGGTTCTGCCCGCTACGTCGGGGAAGCACTTCTAGACTGCAAAGTCGGCCGCGACACCGAAATCTTCATCGTGACTCAAAAGCCGCGGCTGTTTCGGCCCACTCAGCAACGTATTCGATCAACCAACCTAGCCCTATGCCGCTCGCAGCACGAAGCTTCGCGACGGTGAAACGCAGTCTGTCGCAGGACACCCCGTTAACTCGCGGAACGATGCGGGCGGACCGTATTCGAGGTCCTCGATCAAAATCCTTGAGTCAGCAGCCTACGAATCTTGAGTACCGCACTGTCAGGAGTGGTCAAAACTCTCTTGCCGGTTGCCGCAATGACCGCCGGCGCCGCTCGTGCGAGGCTGAATTGAACGAGTGCAATAAGGTGCAGTCGACGAGACGAAGCGCTGCATCAACCACAATTTGAACATGCGCTTCACCATCCCCGCGGTCGAGGGCTGCAAGCGCTCCGTCAGCGTAAGCCGTTTTCAAACGAACCGATGATGGAAATTCACCTGGAAGCGTCTGCAGCGTCGGGGCAAAAGTAGCAATGAGTCCAATCCGTTGTCCGGCTTTGCTTGCGTCGTCGATCATGGCTTCATTGGGCTTAAGCACGGGAAGCGAGGCGAGCTCCGCCGCGGCCCGAGCAATGCATGGTCCGAATGCCGAGCAAGTAAAACAGAATAGCGTCCGTCTGGCAGGTGACAGCATAGCGCGATAACGCTAGAAACCTATCGAACATCGAAGGCGTTACCCATCCATCCAGCTTAAGATCGCTCGATAGTGACTCATGAGCAGATTTCTGAGCCTGGCCTGCGGCCAATGACGTGCGAAAGCCTCTTCGATAGGCGGCGCAGAATGGCGCAGGGCATGAATGAGGGTTATCTGCATTGGTCTCACCTGGACGTGATGTCTGAAGTCGACGGCAACTGGTCTGTCGCCAAGGGCCTCGCTATGGATTCCGCGTCCAGATCCAGGGGCCACATGCTGCCGATCTCATGAAGGAGGTGACGAAGGGAACCTTGCCGGAGATCAAATTCTTCTCGGTTGGCGAGTTTCAGATCGTTGGAGAGATGGTGCGTGCCTTCAGGCACGGCATGCCGGAAACCCCAGAGTTTGAAATCTACGGAAAAATGGGACGACCATCAGGACGTTCGCCGCGGTCGAGCGTGCCGGAGCACATTTCGGCTTTCGGAAAATTGCAGCGCTCGCTTATCCTACCAGCGCCCGGGAATCGGCTTGGCTGCCGATGCCGGTGCCTGCCATCTATTAGGGCGAGAACATGAAGCCCTATCCGGAGTGGCTCTCGCCGTACCACCTTGATCGCATCGGTTGGCTGGGCGGAAGCTTTGTGTCGAGTGATACCATTATGTCGACCTGTTCGAACTTGGGTATGGTTCCCTGATAGACTACGATCGTGACTTTGTAGGACGTGACGCTTTGATTGAGAAAGCAAAATTCCCGATCCAAAAAAGGTCACGCTTGTCTGGAACAATGACCATGTCGTGCACGTGGGGCGGACCGCGCTTTTCCCAAAGGGCAGGAGGTGCCGCTACATCGACACCCCCAATTCGCGACATTCCCATCGGACGCGGTCTTGAAAAACGGTTCTCCCGCCGGGGTTTCCCAATGGTGCGGCTATACGGCCACGCTCAGGCCTTCTTTTCCCTTGCGCTCGTTGACATCGCCTACAGCACACTGCGATCCGCGTGACGGTCGCGCCGGCACCATTTTGCCGCCGCCGGTCGGGCGACGGCACAGTTGGAGCAAATCAGCTCGTGAACGTGAACTGCTGCGGCAGGGCCGGGCCGGGATTCGGCCAGGACCAGCTGTCCGGCTGTTTCTCCGGAACGTTGCGCAGATTGTTGCGAATGATGCCGAAGCTGCCAACAGCGAGGCAAACACCTACCGTTTCAAAACTATCGGCGCACAAGTCGAAGATTTGCTTCATAGTCGCGCCTCGCTTGTCGAGGTTGGCGGTGGCACGAGCCTCGTCAAAGAGCTTCATGCGCTTCTTCTGGCTTTCCGGGGGCTCTTCGCCCTTGGTGCCATTGGACGTGTACCAGAGCGTCCACGGAATGGCGTAGCGTGATCCCTGGGGATGGAAAGCAAAATAATCGCGTGGATCTAGCATCGGGTCAAGACCGCCGGCTCCTGACCAGACCTGTGCATCGTGCGCATTGTCGTCGCCCCGGGTATAGTAGAGCGCGCGCTCCATCGTATTGATCTTTATGTCGATACCGATCGCCAGCCAATGAGACTTCACGAGCTCGAGTGCATCCACCAGATCTGGATTGAGCGTCGGGATAACGTCGATCGCGAAGAACAGCGGCTGACCATCGGCCCGCAGTCGGATACCGTTCGCCGTTTTTTTGTTGAGTCCGATTTGATCGAGAAGCGAACTCGCCTTCTCCGGATCGAATTCCGTGAACTGGCGAGAAAGCCGCTCATGATGCCAAGGATGGCCTGGGCGCGGTCCGGTCTGATAAGGCTCACTTTGGCCGAAGTAGACAATGTCAATAATTTCCTGGCGATTGATGCCCATCGAAAGGGCTTGCCGGAAAATTTTGTCCCCGAAGATCTTGCGCATGGCCGGGTCTTTATGTGTCATGTTCAAGTAAATTTGGCACTGTTGAGCTGACGATGGCTCTAGCGCCATCAGGCGATAATCGCCCTTCTTCATGTTCTGCGACAGTGTCGGCTTGTTCGCGAGCGAGTTTATATGACGCTCCTGAATGTCGATCTTGCCGGAAATGACATTGAGCATCAGCGACTCGACGTCCTGCGAGATGCTGAAATTCAGGTCGTCGATGTACGGCAGTTGGTTGCCTTCGGTATCAACCTGCCAGAAGTAGGGATTACGCGTCATGACCACCCGGGTCGCTCCGCCCGAATAGGGCTCTTTGACAACCCATGGATCAAGGGTAGGCTTCTCGATATTGCCCCAGCGAGATGGGATTTCGGTATCACCGCACCTGGCGCGGAAGAGGTCCGGCCAGCTCGATGAACCGGCCGCTTTCACGTCCGCGTCGAGGTTCGGGTTGTATTTCGGCAGGAACTTGCTGCAGTAGTGCTTGGCGAACAATGTGGGCTGCTGGCCGAGCGGCGTGGCGAGAGTTTCCAGATAGAGCGCGTTGGCTGCGGCAAACGTGAACTTGACGGTATAGTCGTCGATCTTTTCGACCACGACCGGCTTGCCGGCCACGGAAATCTGCGCCGGCGTCGAGCTGTAGAGTTCCTTGTTCTTGACGACATCTTCGATTGCGAACACCACGTCGTCGGCCGTGAACGGATGGCCGTCCGACCACTTCACGCCCTTCAAGAGGTAGAAGGTGAACTGCGAGGCATCTGCATTGACTTCCCACCTCTCCGCGAGATTCGGCAGAGCTTGCGTGAAGTCCATGTTCCAGCGCACCAGGCCCTGGTTGCCGACCATGCGCAGGATGCCGTTATGGTCAGACGAACCGCGAAGGCCGCGCCGCAGCGTGCCGCCGTAAGTGCCTATCTTTTCCCAGGGTTTTACGACCATCGGGTTCTTCGGAAGACGTTCGGCAAGCGGCGGAAGCTTGCCGTCCTTGACGAGGGCCGCAAGCTGCGGCGCCTCCTTGGTCGCAGCCGCGCTGGCGCTGCCGCCCGCAACTGACAGGGCAACCGCCCCGCCAACGCCTGCGAGGAATGTTCGGCGGGTAACGCCGGAAGACATATTTTCGTCGTCGCGCATTTGATCTCCTCCCAGATGTAAATACGAGCCTGCAAAGCAGGACATAAAACTGTTTCGAGCTGCACGGCCTCCGTTGCTCCCCCAACGGCGGCCGATCCTATTGGGTCGCAAACCTCGGCATATCCGAACCCATTCGGGCTCTCTTCGGCCAATTGCGGACAGATGTCTACCTGATCAAGAACGCAACCAACGATTAGGAATTAATTTGGACAACAATTGCCATATTTCGACATGTTCGGCAAGTCAATGCTCGCTTGCCCCGAGCAGGTCGGGCATTTGTCCCGGGGATAACCGTGCTGCGACCGGGGAGACAGGCTCACCGTACCGTTTCAAAAGTGTCGATTTTGACCGGAGACCAAGGCTCAGGCCTAGTGGCTGGATTCGTCCATGATCAGTTCGCCGACGTCGGGCGCGATCGCTTCCCAACGTTGTGGACGATCCGACACCGGAGCGCCTGACGGCGCGATCCCTGACGAATCAGTTCGAGGTGCCGTGCCGCAACCCGAAGATGGCACTCCATTTAGCGTGAGACAGTTTTCGAGTTCGTAATCCAGATGCCTCCCGGTTTCAAATCCAGCGCCGGGGCGACGTGACGCTCAGTTTGTCTCTAGCGCCATTAACGGCAGTTTCCAGAACTAGGATTTAGGCAGAGTCACGTGGACTACGCGTTCGATGCTTCCTTCCCCTTAATCAAGATCGATAGTCGTTCACCCATCTTTTCTCCTGGTTCTAAAATCAGCAACCCGGCGGCCGCGTGATCGTGCGAGGGAAGAGACAATGCACCGGCTAGATGAGAAACGGGCTCAAGACAGGCGTAACCTGCCGTGCGATGAAAGACGAGATAGTCGAGCGATGGACCGCTTGAAAGTGTCGTGATCTTGTCGCCAGCAACGATTGTCGCCTGTGACCACTCTGAGAGGTGGTTGGTTATGGCTTCATGCGCGAGCGGAACTCGAGTCATTTGCCGGGGTTGCTCAAGGATAGGAAGATCCCCGGTTGGGGGCACCCACAGCTTCGCAGCATCACACAGAATAGTGTCGTCCAGAGAAGCGACAAAGTAAGGATGCCAGCCGATCCCCGCTGGGAAGGAACTTGGCGACCGATTTGTGAGCGTAAGCTCGACATCTAGCCGCTCCTCGCTAATCGCGAAACGCTGCGAAGCGTGAAAGTCGAACGGCCAATCTTGATCTGCCGTATAATCCAACTCCATTGTCAGCGCATGAGGTGACTTTTGTTCAACCCGCCAGCGTCGCCTTTGCCCTGGGCCGTGCATGGCGTCCGGGTATCGATTTGGATTGCGTTCAAGTTCGAACCGCCGTCCGTCATGGGTAAGAATCGCACCAGTCAGCCGCCCATGGTATGGAAAAAGCGGAAAGGCGCCGGCCTTCGGCCAATCAAGGGGATCGAATGGCCCCTCGGCCATTGGTACCACAACCTCTCCGTATTCCCGGTGCGATAGGCGGGTCAGCCGCCCTCCGCTCTCAGGACTGAAAAAGGCCTCGAAAGGACCGCTTTTGATCATCACGCTCATCAAGAGAGATCCTGCGAGGAGCAAGGCAGAGTTCGCCTCCTTTGCCCGCAAAAGTGTGTATCAGGTCTGGTTTTGCTCCGAGCCGCTCGGCCGGCTGTGGGTGCCCCCTACCGACCGGCGTGTGCGAACGGTACCGTCATGGTCGATCGAACAGAAGCGGCCGCCTTGGAATTTTCCAGCAATGTGCGAGTTCTGCGGCGAGGATGACTGAATATTGGCTGACTGGGTGAAATCGCTTCCACGGTCGAGGGGACGATATCCAAGTTCATAGGCTCGGGCATTGTCCCACCACTCATATGGGGTTTGCGAAACGCCGTACACCGCGGTGCAATCGATGCCTGGTTCTTCAAGACCGATGACAACAAGCTGGGCGAGATCGCGGGCGCTGATCCAGGTTGCGCGGCTCCGGTCATCACTTCGCGGATCTTCTGGATCGATCGATGCATTGGCGATCCTGATTATGAAGCTCTCGATACCAAATTTTTCAAAATAGAGACCGGCCTCAAGCTCGTTCCAGCACTTTCCCAGAGCATAGAAGCTATCAGGCCGCATTGGCCCATCGGGCGAGACTATTTGATCCCTGGGGTAGAATCCGGTCACGTGGTTGCTTGAACCAAGGATGATCCGCGATATCCCTAGACGTCTAGCGGCCTCGTAAACGTTGTGCGTTCCCAGCACGTTGACGCGGATAATTTCCTCTATTGGCCTTTCGCCAGGAAAGCCCGCCAAATGAATAATGGCTTCGACTCCCTGTAGAGCGTCCGTGGTGGAGGCCTGATCGCAGATATCCAATTGGGACCAGCTTTCGTTTTCACTCAGGGCACCTGGATCGACTAGGTCGAGTATGCGGAGTGACCGAACTCTGCCTCGAAGGGCGTGGCGTAGCCGCTGGCCGACCCTTCCCGATCCGCCGATCAATGCTACCATCTTGTTCGAGGAGATTATTCCTCGATCTGGCGCAGGATCTGCGTCAGATGGAATCTTGTCTCGAACCGGCATACGTCAAACTCCCTCGAACATCCGCTGACGTGCGTTCAGGATGTGCTGCTGCATCGCCCGCCCGGCGCCGCTCTGGTCACGCTGCCGGATTGCTTCGAAAATTGCATCGTGCTCCTGTTGGACGGAACGAAGCCGCTCAGGTGTTCGCATCAGACTTAGCTGACGCGTTATATTCATCCCGGTGGCGATATGGGACGCAAGTGAAACTTGGATTGATATATAGTATTGGTTGCGTGTTGCCTGCGCTACTGCCTCGTGAAACAGTCGATCTTCCTCGATGCCGACCGTCCCATTTAAGAGGCATTTTTCAAGAAGGTCGAGCGCATCTTTCATTCGTTGAAGATCTTCGTCCTGCCACTTCTCGGCAGCAAGCACGGCCGCTGCAGCTTCGTGCCCCGCCCGGAACTCAAAGCACCGCTGCACGTCCGCCAAGGACCCGACTTGCGCAAAACGGAGCACCGCCATGTCGGGTTTGCGCGTCACATATGATCCGGAGCCTTGTCGCGATACGATAACGCCATCTTCTCGAAGCCTCCCGAGAGCTTCTCTGACGACGGTTCGCGAAACTGCAAACCGATCCGACAGGTCGGTTTCTGAAGGAAGCCGGCTATTAATGATGAGATCGCCCCGCGCGATCAAGCCGACGATGCCATCGTACACAACATCGCTCAACCGGTCTGGCGATGTGCTCGCTCGAAGAGGAAAATATAGGTTCGTGTCATTCATCTGTTCCACCTCAGCTTTTGGCGCCCGCGACGGCATCTCTTTTGTCCTTCATCCGCTGCACATGGGGCAGTTCCCACACTGAGGTCCGATCTTCTGATGTACCTAACACAGAACGATAAAATTCCTCACCGTGTATACGACCTTGCACAAACATTTACAACTTTGGCAGAATTATCCAGTCTCAATCTAGGGACGCCAGCAGGATCTGAAATGCCGGCTGACGCCGATGAATATGACGCCATAATGTGTCCGAATATGCCTAATCCTGTTGACTCCTGTCAATAGCTGTTATACCGATTTCAGCTTGTTGGCTGGTCAGGATACCCTCTGGCGCTCAGCGGCACCGTTTCGAGGCGTTTCATTTTGTCGATCCCAATCCCGCTGACCCACGCTTGGTCGAGAAGCCCGCGAAGCTTGGCGAGGCCCAACCGGGATGCCTGTCGGGCCAACCCCGAAATGAACGCGCACCAGCTAAGGTGCTTAAGACAAAGGGTAACAAGATGAAAATCACTGATATTAAGACCTATCTTATGCAGGTTGGTGCTCGGCCGGGCTTGCCCGGAGCGTCGCCAACCGGCGTTGCAGGTGAAGCTGATTTTCGGGGTTCACGGAACTGGTTGTTCGTAAAAATCGAAACTGATGAAGGCGTCTCTGGTATTGGGGAGTGCTCGGGTTGGCCCCGCGTGGTCCAAACGGCCGTGCTGGACTACAGGACTATTCTCCTCGGTGAGGATCCCCGTGACATCGATCGACTGTGGCACCGAATGTTCGTGGGCTCGATGGGTCATGGCATGCTTGGGACTGTCGGCGGCGGTGCATTGACCGGTATTGAGATGGCGCTTTGGGACATCAAGGGCAAGGTCCTGGGGCAGCCAATTTGGAACCTCCTCGGTGGTCGTTTCCGCGACAAGATTGGCGTTTACGGACACGCCAAGACGCCCGAGCGCGCCCGCGAGCTTCTGGATCGTGGATACAAGGCAGTAAAGGTCGGTTTCACCGGAGCCGTCGAATTCGATAAAGTTGCTGCGGTTCGCGAAGCTGTCGGCCCCAAGATCGATGTCATGGTTGATGCGCATGGTCCGTCATGGATGACTGCGCAAGATGCGATTACAGTCGGCCGCCAACTGGAGCCATTGGGTCTCCTGTTCCTGGAGGATCCGGTAGCCCCGGAAAACCTGGATGCTTTGCAACGAGTTCGCGACGCGGTGAATGTGCCGCTGGCCGCGGGCGAGCGGGTAAGCAACATATGGGGTGTTCGCCCCTATATCGAGCGCGAGCTGGTCGATGTTATACAGCCTGATACTGGTCGCGCTGGTGGCATCACACAGATGCGAAAGATGGCCGCCATGGCCGAAGCCCACTACATCAGTGTGGCCCCCCATTCTGGCTCCCTTGGTCCCGTGGCCGAGTTTGCGGCCCTGCATGTAATGGCGACAATACCAAATGCATTAATGCTTGAACGGGTTGAGATCGATTGGCCTGGCCGGTACGAGGTTGTTACGCCAGTACTCAAGGCCGTGGACGGGTTCCTCCCTGTGCCCAACGCGCCGGGCCTGGGCGTCGAACTCGTTGAAGAGGAGATCATCAAATACCCTAGTCGTCGCAATATCGGAGACATGCCCGCTGACGATGGCCGCGCGTACGAGATCGGTACAGCTTCCGAATGTGTGTATTTCCAGCCCCGGCTCCAGCGCCAAGCCCGACTGAGATTGACGAGTTCTGACACCTGATAAGCCCGATATGCGTGCCCAAGATTCAGGATCTTAAAAGCACCCATCGAAGCAAGCACGCGCTTCGGTTCCTTTTACAATGTCAGAGAGACCGTCAGGCAGATCATCGTTACCCCTTGGAGCGTCTGTGAGAGTGATAGATTCAAACGTGCGCATTGATCGTCCCGAGGTCGAGCACATCATTGACTTCCCAATAGGGGCGGGGGAGGGGCCGCTGTGGAGTGCCGACGAAGGGGCATTGTACTTCATCGATATCCGCGGGCCGGCCCTTTTTCGACTGAGCCTCGGAGATCGGCAACTAAACCATTGGCAGATGCCATCAACAATTGGCGGTTTCGGCTTATGTCTCGACGACAGGATCATTGTCGCCCTGCGAAATGGCGTGCATTTCTTCGATCCGAAGTCTGGCGAGTTTGAGTTCATTTGCCATCCGGAAAAAGATCGGCCGACCAATAGGTTAAACGATGCGAAGGTCTCCCCCGACGGCCGTTTTTTTGTCGGGAGCATGGACACCAGGAACCCGAAAGAACCGGTAGCATCTTTGTTCAGAATCGATCCTGACGGATCGGTAAATCGTGTTTTGGACGAACTCCTTGTCTCAAACGGCCTTGCTTGGTCGCCCGATGGACGAACAATGTACCACTCGGATAGTCGAGGCTGCTATGTTCAGACGTTTGACTACGACCTCGGTTCCGGTGGGATCAGCAATCGCCGGCAACTTATCCAGCTGGACGATGCTGACGGCAGGCCGGACGGCGCTGCATGTGACATCGACGGATTTTACTGGTCTGCTGGTGTCACTGCAGGATGTTTAAACCGCATCGCACCGGATGGTCGCCTTGATCGAAAGATTATTCTTCCGATTCCCGCTCCGAGCATGCCTTGCTTTGGCGGCCCCGACCTGAAGACCATGTTCGTCACTTCGCTTACCTTAGGGGACAGTCCAGGGGTCGCCGGGACGGTGATCGCCTTTCCAGTCGATGTACCGGGCGCGCCAATAGCCAAATTCGGGCTGCAGTCGAGCAGAGGACCAGAACCCCAAGCTGTGTGAAGGGGCTTCTCCCCTTACGAAAAAACTCATCCCCGGGCACCGGGGGAAGTTGTTTGCACTTGCATTTTGTTGTCGAACAGATAACATCAATTTGGATGACGTGCCTTTCGCTAGGAGAATGGCCGCTTTCCAATCAATGGGAGGACTAACGAGAGATGCAACAGTCAGCGGCCGAACCTAGCTTGTCGACTCGTCGTGAGATCAAGTCTGTTCTGGCTACCGTGCCTTACAGCCCAGAAGAATTGCAGGAATTGAAAAGCGCAGTAGACGCAGCGGATTTCATTCACTGCTCGCCGACCGACGATCGCACTATCTCTCGCGCTCTACAGACGGTTGATGTCGCGATCATCGCCGGTGATTTGGACGAGCGGTTTGTTTCCGCCCCAAACCTCAAATGGGTGCATTGCGATCATTCTGGCCTTACGAAGTCAGCCCGCCCAGAGATCTTTGAAAGAGGCCTTCTGGTCACGGGCTCAGCCGGGAGATCGGCTGCAGCCCTTGCACAACATGCTTTCTATTTCGCGCTCGCGCTAACTTACGATGCCAAACAGCTCATTGCCAAGCAAGCCGAACACGCGTGGCGCGCGATTCCAGGCTATGAAGACAAGCTAGGGCTTGCAGGGAAAACCCTGGGAATCGTCGGGTACGGTCAGACTGGTGCCGAAATGGCGGCTCTCGGCAAAGCATTCCAAATGCGAGTGATTGCCTACAATCGCAGTGTTGTAACGTCGCCAACCAATGTCGATTTGATGCTGTGCACTGAACGTGGTGAAAGCATCGACGCTTTGGTCGATCAATCCGATATCATCATGTTGGCTACCCAACTTACTGATGTCACGTACCATATGTTTGGCACTGTGCAATTTTCTCGAATGAAAGACACGGCATTCATTATCAACATGGCGCGCGGTCCTGTGATCGATGAAGTTGCCTTGATCAAGGCACTTGAGGCAGGTGAGATTGCAGGGGCCGGTTTGGATGTTTTTACCAAAGAGCCTTTACCCGGCGACTCACCGTTATGGGATCAGCCGAACGTATTGGTGACGCCACATATGACGCCGGGGCTGCCCGACAAGCGGCGGCGTTCAATCAACATGATCTTGGAGAATATTCGCCGGTACCGCGACGGGAAGTCATTGCTCAACGCACTGTCGGAGAAAGACGTTTTCACGCCGAAAGCGTGAGGAGAAGGCTCATCTAAGCGCCGCGTCCGCGGTTGCCCGCTTAACATCAGGGAGGATGTAATGAAGCACGGTAAATTCTTGTCAGCAATAGGTGTCGCCAGTATCGCGGCGACCTTCACCACACTGCCGACCCTCGCAGAGACGTCGAACAAAGCCATCACCGTGGTTCTTGCGGTGGAGTTGGACTCACTCGACCCATGCGACACACAACCGGCGCAAAACGCAAACATTACCCGGGGGAACATCTTTGAATCGTTGACCCACGTAAACCCAACGCAAGGGAAGGTCGAGCCTCTCCTGGCCGAGTCGTGGAAACAGACGAGCGACCTTGTTTGGGAATTTAAACTGAAAAAGGGCGTTAAATTTCACGACGGAACTGATTTTACCGCCGCTGCCGCCGCCGCTAACATCATGCGAACGCAAGGTGGGGCGGACTACCCGGGATTGGCTTGCCTGAACAGCGGCCAAATTCCAGATCCCGTCAAAGCTGAGGCCGTTGACGACCTAACTCTACGGGTGACGACAAAGGTTTTAGATCCAATCCTTCCGCTGCGCCTCTCCTACATCGACATAGGTGATCTCGCCAGCCAAAAGAAGGCCGCAAAGGTTCTTAACCCCTCCGGTACCGGCCCTTACAAGTTCGTCAGCAGGAAGCAGGGCGAATCCGTCAAGTTAACCCGTTTTGATGGGTATTGGGGAAGTGCCCCGCAGATCAAAGACGTCACCTACATCGTCCGCAAGGAGCCGTCCGTCAGAGCCAGCATGGTTGAGACAGGAGAGGCCAACATTGCGCTCAGCATCCAAGCACAGGACGCGACCGACGACGATCGCACCGTAACCTTTAAGGACAACCGCATCTTCGTGATGCGCCCCAACACCCACAAGGAACCGTTTATCGACCCAAGAGTTCGTCAAGCTCTTTCATACGCGGTCGACCGTGACACGATTGTTCCAGCAATTCTTGGGATGACCGGTGCGCCTTACTACCAGATGCTAGGCCCCCAGGTGAACGGGTTCATTCCGGGCTACAACGAAAACGATGCGATGAAGTTCGACCCTGCCAAGGCGAAGGTGCTCATCGCAGCGGCCAAGGCAGACGGGCACCCCGTTGAGACCTCTTTCGACATCATCACGCGACCGGATATCCTTCCCGACGGCGGCGAACTGGTGCAGGCGATCGCGCAAAACCTGAAGGAAGTGGGCCTCAATGCCAACATCAAGAGCATGGAGAATACGGCTTGGCGCGAATTTTTGCGGCAGCCGTTCCCGCCGGAACAGCGCCCAACGCTCCAAATGATCTCGCACGACAATACCTCGGGCGATGCTAGCTTCAGCTATCCCAAGTATATTACGTGCAAGGGCATCAACTCCGCCATCTGTAACCCTGAGCTGGATAAATTGGTTGCGGGAGCCGAGGTCGCGGCTGGCGACAAGAGAGCAGAGCTCTACCAAGCGGCATCCAAGCTGCTTCTCAAAGAAGCCGGGATGATCGGGATTGCAGAGCAGATTCGATTGATCATGCTCGGTGAAGGCGTTCACTATCAGCCGAACCCGCTTTCTGGCCTCGAGGTGCGAATTGCGGACGTTCGCCTCGATAACTGATTACTACTGCCAAATGCGGGAGTCAGGTTGTGACCGGCTCCCGCAGCAGAGGACAATATAACATGTTGACGTTCTTAGGTCGGCGGCTCATCTCGGGGCTTGTAACGCTTCTCGGCGTGGTCGTAGTCGTCTTTTTTCTGTCCAGACTGACTGGTTCGCCAATCGATCTCTTCTTCCCGGAAGGGGCCGAACCTGCGCAGATCGAAGCTTTCAACCGCGCGTATGGCCTCGACAAGTCTCTCATCCAACAATTCTGGATATTCCTTGGCAATATCGCACAAGGCGATTTCGGTACCTCGATCTGGCAGCAGCGGCCAGCAATGGAGGCTGCCCTGACCGAGATGCCGATGACCTTACTGCTGGCAGGGTTAGCCATGACTATCTCGATCCTCGTCGCCTTGGTGCTCGGTTCTTTAGCCGCGGTTTATCGCTTTCGAACGATCGATCGCGTTATCACGATTGTTTCCCTTGTGACCAGCAGCATGCCCCACTTCTGGTTTGCTCTTGTCGGGATTCTGATATTTGCCGTTCAGCTTCGACTTCTGCCGACTTCAGGAAGCAACAGCTGGCAATCGTGGATCTTACCTTTGGCAACAGTCAGTATTGGACCGATAGGTGTCCTCACCCAAGTTGTTCGCGGTGCCATGATCGATGTGCTTTCCTCCGGATACATTCGCAACGCCAGAGCGCGGGGTTTCGGGGGACGTCGCATCGTCTACAGGCACGCGCTTCGCAATGCCGCATTGCCCATCATTTCTGTCGCCGGCGACATAGCCGCGGGTATGGTCAACGGCGCGGTTATCGTCGGCGTGGTTTTCGCATTTCCAGGTATCGGGAAATTAATCGTTGGGGCAATCCTCAACCGAGACTTCCCTGTCCTGGAAGCAAGCGTGGCAGTTATCGGGGTCTCGGTGATCATCCTGAATCTTCTGATCGACGTCATCTGCATGATCGTCGATCCGCGCATCAGGCTGGGTTGAGGGAGTAAGGATTTTGCAAACTACTGTTCCCTCAACGACTGGAAACAGGCTTTCGCGGTGGCGTACATCTCCCAAATGGCAGATGTTCGTCTCATCGCCTCTAGCAGTTGCCTCGGCATTATGGCTCTTGTTGGTGGTTGTACTGGCGTTCGCTGTCGCCCCCCTGGTTATAGATCAGGCGAACAATCAGACGATCTCCTTGCGGTTCTTCGCGCCGTTCCAGCTCAGCAAGGGCTTCTCCTTCTTTCTTGGTGCAGATAGCTTGGGTCGCCCGATCATGCTCCAACTGATCGTCGGCGCGCGCACATCAGTTCTCATCGCTGTTTTCGCGGTCGGGATTTCTTCGGCGCTAGGTTATGCAATAGGTTTGATATCGGGATTTTTTGGCGGCTGGGTCGACAATATTCTCCTTCGTATTGCCGACATCATCCACACGGTCCCATCGCTCTTGATGGCCTTGGTCGTTCTCTTTGTCCTCCAGCCGAGCATCTTCAACCTCATCATCGTATTGGGCATCACGCGCATCCCCGTATATCTTCGGACGAGCCGCACTCAAACGATGGAAATCAAAGAGCGCATGTTCGTTGAGGTTGCTCGCTCGCTCGGGGCTTCGAATTGGCGGATCATCACGCGTGAGATCGCCCCGCTGGTGCTGCCGACGGTCAGGACGCTCGCTATGCTGGAAGTCGCCGCTGTTATCCTTGCCGCGGCCAGCTTGACTTTCCTCGGAATCGGCCTGCAACGCCCTGATGTGGACTGGGGGATGATGGTCTCCGACGGAAGAGCCTATTTAAAGTCTGCATGGTTCGTCGCGGTATTTCCGGGGATCGTCATTGTACTGACCGCTCTTTCGGCAAATATTCTCTCCAACTGGCTTCGCGCTGTCGAAGATCCTGCCCAGAGCACGCTATTCTTCAGGGCTAAAAAGAAGAAAAAGGGAGTCGCCGGATCATGACATTGCTTCAGGTGTCCGATCTCCAAATAAGCTTTGAGAGCGGTTTTGGCAAAGTAGACGCTGTTCGTGGCGTATCTTTTTCAATGGAGATGGGCGATGCGATAGCCGTTGTTGGCGCAAGCGGCTCGGGCAAAACCGTTCTTGGCCGTTCATTGTTGGGACTGGTTGATACCCCTGGTGTCGTCCGTGGGAGCATATTGTTCAACGGCTCCCAAATCGTCGGCCGCAATGAGAAGCAACTGAAGAAGGTTCGTGGGTTGGGGATTGGGATGGTGTTCCAAGATGCCTTGGACGGCCTAAACCCGGTCTATACGATCGGTTCTCAATTGAGCGAAATATTCATGGTTCGTTTGGCAATGCATCGCACCCAAGCAAGGGCAGAGGCGATCCGACTGATGGAGCTAGTTGGCATCCGAAACGCGGAAGAACGATTTGACGACTATCCTCATCAATTTTCTGGAGGTATGCGACAGCGTATCTGCATAGCGATGGCGATCGGTATGAAACCGAAAATCCTGATCGCGGATGAACCGACCACAGCTCTGGATGTGACAGTGCAGGCGGGCATTCTGAACCTCATCAAGGAGCTTCAAGCCGAAACGGGCATGGGCCTTATCTTTGTCACCCACGATTTGGCCGTTGCGCGACTGATTTCAAAAAGGCTGATCGTGATGTATGCAGGCCAGATCGTCGAAGAAGGCGATACCGAGGAGGTTTTCCAGAGGCCTCAGCACCCGTACACGCAGGCTCTTTTGAAAGCGCACCCGGCCCGCGCGCGGTCGTGGCGCCAACTTGAACCGATTCCGGATGCGTTCGTCACAGATCCCTCATCTGGTGGTGGGATGCCACACTCTGTCCCTCAGGTCACTCTGAGCCAATAGGGAAGCTTTTCGATGAATGGTAATAGGCAAGCCGCAATTAGTGCACCCCTGCTCCACGTCAGGGACCTCCGGAAGACTTTCGGGGGGCTAGGCAGATCTCCTGGAGGGATTGTCGCTGTCAACAACATCAGCTTCACTCTCGAGGCAGGCGAGTGCATGGCAATTGTGGGTGAATCCGGCTCTGGCAAATCTACCTTGGCCCGAACCCTTCTTAGGCTCGTCGACGCAGACAGCGGTGCCGTTCTCTATCAGGGGAACGACATCCTGCGTTTTTCAAATGCCGACATGCAGCGGCAACGCCGCTTTATGCAAATGGTTTTCCAGGATCCATACGGCTCGTTACATCCCCGCAGGACAGTTGCCGAACTGATCTCAGAGCCTTGGCAGATACATAGTGGCGTCGTTAACAGGGCTGAGCGGCCGGCTCGCATTCAAGAGCTCCTCACTGAAGTTAATCTGCCGCACCATTTTGCATCTTACTATCCAAACCAACTTTCTGGCGGACAGCGGCAACGAGTGGCCATCGCGCGTGCACTTGCTCTCGAGCCCAAAATTCTCATTCTCGACGAGCCGGTTTCCGCTTTGGATGTGTCCGTACAGGCCCAGGTTATCAAGGTGCTGATGACACTCCAGGAGCGGCGCGCTCTCGCATATATCTTCATCTCTCATGATCTACCACTGGTCCGACTTGTGGCAACCAAAGTCGCGGTGATGAACAAGGGGACGTTTGTCGAGACTGGCGACACAGCCACCGTGTTTGAAAACCCCCGGCATGAGTACACCAAATCCTTGCTTGCGTCTTCGCCATCCGCGTTGGAAACACACTAGCGTTTCTCATGGGGTGCCCATCCTCAATGCGGTGAGTTTCTGCGCGGAATATGGGGGCTGACACATTCTTCATGATGTGTTGGATTCCACTGGGCTGGTTTCTGAAGGAGAAGCTGCGCGGCGCGAAACCATTTTTGGCTTTCCAATCTGATCCCGGCCGTTTACCTGGAGGCATTGCATCACAGACCCGACGTGATCGTCGTCGTCGCATATCACCGGTCCAGAGATCGTAGGTGTCCGATGCGGTACGACCTCCCATCGTGCTCAGGGTCGCTATCTTGGAATGATTGCCGGCCTGTCGTGTGCGGGTCGAAGGATCGAATTGCGGACGAAACGTTTAAAATTTTCGCCGCTGTCGAACAACATTAAATAGACAGTTGTTTTTCTGCTCTACGGTACTCTGAGTGCGTCTGCGTGGAGAAATGAAATGAGTCGGCAAAACACTTTCGATGGATTGCCCGAGTTCCTAGCGATTGCAAAGCAGCAGAGCATTCGAAAGGCCGCTCTCGATCTCGAGGTGACACCGGGTGCGATCAGCCAAGCGCTGCAAAAGCTGGAGCGGCGTTTAGGCGCTCCGCTTTTTCACCGCACGACGCGCCGGATCTCTTTGACGGAAGCGGGGGTGACCCTGCTTGAGAAAATTTCCCCAGCGGCGCTACTCATCGAGACGAGTTTGGGGGAGACATCCCAGTCATCACGCGAGCCGTCGGGAACGTTGAAGCTCATCGTCGAGCGACTTGCGCTGTCCCACGTCATAGAACCGATACTTCCCGCCTTTTGCGAAGCTTGGCCGAATGTGAAAGTCGATGTAACGGTCAGCAATACGCATCGGGATTTCGTTGCTGGGGGTTACGACGCGGGCATTCTCATCGGATCGTATATAGCCAAGGAGATGATCGCGGTGAGACTCTCGCCGCCCTTCAAATGGGCGGTGTTCGGGTCGCCTGACTACTTCCGGAAATATGGGCGTCCTCAAGCCCCGGGGGATCTCATAAAACACAAATGCATTCGATTTCGGCGGCCGGCCAAAGGCGACATCTACCGCTGGGAGTTTCTTGAGGACGGGCAAAATATCAGTATCGAACCCAATGGTCCCTTGACGGTGAATGACGGCAAACTCATGCAGAATCTCGCTGTGCGCGGCCTGGGGCTCATCTATTCCTCGACGTTTCACGCATCGCGAAAAGTTATAGCAGGCCAACTTGAGCCCGTTCTGCTCGACTACTCACCGGGGACGGACGGATTGTTCCTGTACTTTACCAAAACCACGCAAAATCAGCCAAAGCTGCGTGCCTTCATTGACATCTGTTCCGAGCTTAGACGTTCATTGATCTGACCGCGACTGGGGATCGAGGTCTGCCACAGGGATTGTTTAGCTCAGCTATACACTAAGTGCAGCAATACCCCATTTATCTCTGCCACTAATCTGGCCATCTTCTGCCGAGCAAACGGCCACAGCTGGAGCAGACGCATGGCACATTCGGTCCAAATCAACGGCCGCACCCACTCAGTTGACGTAGAAGGCGACACCCCACTCCTATGGGTGCTTCGCGACGTACTTGGAATGACTGGTACGAAGTTTGGCTGCGGGCAAGCCCTTTGCGGAGCCTGTACGGTCCATCTCGATGGCGTGCCAACGCGATCTTGCGTCACCCCTGTGGACAGCGTCGGAGGAAGCCAGATCACGACGATCGAAGCGTTGCATACCATCGCCCATGGGAAGGCGCTTCAAGATGCATGGATTGAGCTTGAAGTCGCTCAATGCGGCTACTGTCAGTCAGGGCAGCTGATGTCAGCCGCCGCGTTGCTGAACGAAACGCCAAAACCGGTCGACGAAGACATCGACAACGCGATGTCAGGGAACGTCTGTCGCTGCGGGACCTACCAACGCATTCGTGCCGCCATCAAACGCGCAAGTGCGTAAGGGAGAGAAAATCATGTCGAACGATAGTCTCGGCCCACAACTGAACCGGCGCCATTTCCTGAAGGCCAGCATTGGCGTCGGCGGGGGACTCGTCGTCAACCTGGCGTTCGGGCCCGACCTTTCGATCGCCGCCACCAGTGTCTTCGCTCCCAATGCGTTCATTCGCATTGACCGGAAGGGCCTTGTCACGCTCGTAATGCCGCAAGTGGAGATGGGCCAGGGAATCTATACGGCTCAAGCAATGCTGCTCGCCGAAGAACTGGAAGTGGCACTTGATGGTGTCAAGCTCGAACACGCGCCCGTTAACGAGGCTCTCTACGCTCATCCAATGCTGGGGCGTCAGATGACAGGCGGCTCCACCTCAATCCGTGCGTTCTGGACGCCCCTGCGAAAGGCCGGTGCGACAGCCAGAACGCTGCTCATTCAGGCTGCAGCCAAGAAGTGGAATGTAGATCCCGGGGCGTGCCGCGCCGAAGACGGCTTCATTTTCGACGAGGCCAGAAAGCGGAGGCTGCCCTACGGCGAGTTAGTCGATATTGCCGCGTCGCTTCCCATGCCTTCACCCGAAACCGTAACCCTCAAATCCCCCAGCGAGTTCAAACTCCTTGGAACGTCCGCGAAGCGCCTGGACACACCTGACAAGGTCAATGGCGCCCTCAAATATGGTATCGACGCATCACCATCCGGCACCAGGATTGCGGCGATCGCCGTATCCCCAGTTCTCGGCGGGAAGCCAAAATCAGTTAATGAAAAGGCTGCGTTGGCGATCAAGGGGGTACGCCAAGTCGTGCTGACGGACAGCGCGGTGGCAGTCGTGGCGGATCATACAGGAGCGGCCAAAAAGGGCCTGGAGGCAGCCGCCATCGAGTGGGATGACGGCCCAAACGCAAAAGTGTCCAGTGCCGACATCACACGGCAATTAGACGAGGAGTCGCGCAAGCCAGGGGCCGTCGCACGGAGCGAAGGCGACGTGATCAATGCGTTGGCAACAGCCGCGCAGCGGATCGACGCAGTTTACCAATTGCCTTTCCTTTCCCACGCCGCAATGGAACCGATGAACTGTACCGTTCACGTGCGAGAGGATGCATGTGAACTCTGGGTCGGAACTCAGAGCCTTTCCGCAGCCAAACAAGCTGCCGCAACAGTTACCGGCCTCGCGCCGGAGAAGATCATCATCAACAACTATATAGTCGGCGGCGCATTTGGCCGCCGCCTCGAAGTCGATGGTATCGTCCATGCTCTCAAAGTGGCGATGCAGGTCGAGGGCCCCGTCAAGGTTATCTGGAGCCGCGAGGAAGATATTCAGCATGGTTACTACCGGCCATACTACCACGACCGTATGTCGGGGGGGCTTGATGCCAATGGAAACCCTGTCGCCTGGATGCATCGTATCTCTGGATCATCGATTTTCGCTCGTATTGCGCCGCGCGCCATGCAAAACGGCGTGGATCCCGATGGTGTAGAAGGTGCAGCCCGTCCCCCATACCAGCTTCCGGCGATACAAGTCGAGTTCAAGCAGGTCGAGCCGCAAGGCGTGCTGACAAGCTGGTGGCGTGGTGTCGGGCCATCGCACAACGTGTTCGTGGTCGAGAGTTTCATTGATGAACTCGCTGATGCTGCGAAGGCCGATCCGGTTGAGTACCGGAAGCGATTGCTCGCGGAGAATCCTCGTGCGTTGAACGTGTTAAAACTTGCCGCGGAAAAGGCTGGGTGGGGTAAGCCATTACCGTCCAGGGAGGGCCGCGGCGTCGCCGTGCAGTTCGCGTTCGGCACGTATCTCGCGATGATTGCCGAAGCCAAGGTTGGAACAGACGGTTCTGTCCGGGTGACACGTATCGTTACGGCAGTCGACTGCGGGATGACTGTGAATCCCGATACGATCGCGGCCCAAATGGAAGGTGGCGCTCTTTACGGCCTAACCGCGGCTCTCTATGGCGCGATCACGTTCAAGAACGGCCGTGTCGAACAGAGCAATTTCGACACTTACCTGCCGCTTCGCATCGAAGAGGCACCCCACGTTGAAACTCACATAGTTGCGAGCGCCGAGCCACCCGGCGGGATAGGGGAAGCAGCAACGTCAGCGGTCTTTCCTGCTGTCACCAATGCGATCTTTTCTGCAACAGGCAAGCGCGTGCGAACGCTGCCGGTCAATACCGAATACCTCAAGGAGGGCTAAGCTGATGCAAACCTTCCGCATCCTCACCATATTGTCGGCGGTTTGGATCACCTCTCCTACGTCTGCTTCGGCAGACGGGGACGCGGTCCGCGGCAAGCAACTTTTCAATCGATGTACAGCTTGCCACTCAATCGACAGGCAGAATAAAACCGGACCCGCTTTGAATGGCGTGTTCGGTCGGAAAGCCGGAGGGTTTGAAGGTTTTCGCTATTCCGATGCCATCATGGGTTCGAACGTAGTATGGACCGATGAAGCACTCGAGACCTACTTGTCGGGTCCACCCAAGATGTTAAAGGGCACACGCATGACCACAAGTGTCGCGAAACCTGGCGACCGTGCAGACATTATCGCGTACCTCAAAACTTTGACGATCCGCTGAACGAATATAACGCCAAGGATACGGCACTCGAAGCGATCGGAGCTTCCTGGTGAATAGTATCGTGCACTGTTCATTGCCGGTGCGCAGGTGTGGTGTCCAGCCATTTGCGAATGACGAGGGCTGATAATTCATTGCGGTCCTGACCTTTTTAGCTGCGTTCAGACCAACTCCTAAACGGCGGGTCGCGCCTTCCTGTGTTCAAAGGTATCCCCAATGTTCATGACCGATACCGCGGCGATCTACCCAGACTGGCCGATGTTTGGAATTCGCGAGAA
This sequence comes from Neorhizobium sp. 05N33, assembly GCF_056397445.1. Lineage (NCBI taxonomy): Bacteria > Pseudomonadati > Pseudomonadota > Alphaproteobacteria > Hyphomicrobiales > Rhizobiaceae > Neorhizobium > Neorhizobium sp. 05N33. The sequence goes on from NZ_JBFTNK010000025.1 coordinate 32,873, forward strand.
CGTCCTGCAATTCGCTCTGGCGCATTTGATTGCTGGTGCTGATGTTGCGATTGCCACACTCATCCACACCGATGGAGGCTCGCCACGTCCGCCGGGAACGCAGATGGCTTTTACCGACGACAACATGACCGGGTTCCTTTCGCGAGGATGCATAGAGGCCGACGTTGCTCTTCACGCGAAGGCTACCCTTCTTGACGGAGAGCCGCGCAAGTTGATCTATGGTCGGGGGAGCCAATTTGGCGATGCTTCCGTCACTATTGCGATCGAACGGATGCGGCCCACCGATCCGGTTGCTGAAAATCTCATGAACATGGCCGCGAGGCGAGAGGATATAATCTTGATATCCGACGGCGAGGAGCGGATCGCGGCGTCACGTCCTCACGATTTCGGTCCCAGATGGCTCAAATTCGCTGAGCAAGCTTTTTCCTCACCGCGAGCCGGAGGCCAGATCGATGCTGTGCATTATTGGGTGCGCTATCGCCCTCAGGTAAGGCTTTTCATCATAGGGTCTGATCCGACTGCCCTTGCGATCGCTCAACTCGGGAAAGAAGCGGAGTTCGAAATCATCTTCGTCCGACCCCTCGGACCGTCTCTACCACCCCCTGTCGCACCCCAGGTCTATCGCCCCACGCATCCGGGGAAGGTTTTCGAAGAATTTGGCCTGGATCGTCGCGCTGCCGTCGTTTTCGCCAATCATGACTTTAAATCTAATAGAGAGAACATTGCCCAAGCGCTGCGGTCTCAAGTGGGTTATGTTGGGATGATCGGTGCAAAGCGGCAGCGGCCGCTGAAAGTCGACTGGTTGAAACAAGACGGCTTGAATGACCTTGATATCGCAAAGTTTAGATCGCCCATCGGGATCTCGGTTGGCAAATCAAGTCCATTTGCAATCGCCATCTCGGTTATTGCTGAGATTGTTTGCCTGATGAGCCAATGCTGAAGGCCCACGATGGCATCGTATACTCGATCGTTGGACGTAGCTGACGGAATTCAATATAGCTCCATCTCGATCGTGTTGCTGTGCGCCGGCAAGGTGGCCTGCAACAGCAGGATGTCAACAGTATTCGCCGTAATAGGTCATCGTCGATCTGAGATAGATGTCAGGCGAAATGAGAAACTGACCCCCTAACGAAATGAAGAACTGCTCCCTCGTTTCACAACGAGGAGAGATGGATGACGAACTTGATTTCAGGGCATCCTGCATTGTCGCGAACGATGCAGGGCGAAGATATGCTTCAGGCAGATGAGGTGGTGGCAATGTTGCGGCTGCACGAGCTTGGCTGGGGCGCCAAGCGTTTATCGAAAGTGTGTTTAAGCATGGAATGTTGACCCCTCTGGCGGGGTAATACTTATCCAATTTTGACCCCCCTTGGATTTCATCCGACCATCCGGCTTTTGCCAGTGGATGGGGTGGGGAGTTGAAGAGAGTGGATACGATTGCCCGTGTCCGACGAG
>NZ_JBFTNK010000026.1:0-33700 GCF_056397445.1 Neorhizobium sp. 05N33
CGGCGGTCGGAATTTCGCCCGGCGCGCCCATGACTTCCATGCGACCGGCAGAATTCTGGAGCGGCGTGTCGAGCGGCAGCACCGAGAGAATGGCACGGATCGCGTCACGAGCCGAGAGATTGGCAATGCTGAGCGGCCGGCCGACGACCGTCTGTCGGGCGACGCTGTCGCTCGGGAAGTTGGTGTCGGAGACGACCAGCGTGTCGCCATGCCCCATGGAGCGAAGCGCGTGCAGCACGTCGGCGTTCAGCGCCGGATGAATATTCTTGAGCATAATGTCCTCCTCAATGCCATTTATTTGACGGCGCCCGCCGTCAGCCCCTTGACGATATAGCGGCTCCAGAAAGATTCCGACGAGGACCAGGGTCATGATCGCAGTCGTTCGGAACTTTTTGGGCTGGACCGTTGAGGAGCTGTTCGCTCCGCCACTACCAGGCCGCCCTGTATATCGACAGTGCGTCAGCCTCGCCAATCTCGCGAGGGTTGTTGACGAGAAGTCGGGTCTGTTTCATGGCGTCCCGCGCCATTCCGGCCAAGTGCTCTTCTCCGATACCCACGTCCCGCAGCCGCGGCTGAAGGCCGAGCTTAAGCGACAACCCGGCAAGCCCTTCGATGAAAGCGGCGCATCGTCGCTGGTGTCCCTGTTCCGAAGCAAGTTCCGGAAAAACGTCCGCTGCGATCTCCGCGTATATCGATGCAGCGTCCGGCGAATTGAACTGCAGGACGTGCGGGAGCACGAGCGCGTTTGAAAGGCCGTGGGGAATGTGGAAGGTCCCGCCGATCGGATAGGCCAACGCATGAACCGCCGCCACAGGAGAGTTCGCGAAGGCCTGTCCAGCCAGCATAGAGCCGAGAAGCATTGCGCCGCGGGCGACACGATCCTTTCCGTCCAAGACCGCCTTCTCAATATTCGAGCCTAAAAGCTGCAGCGCCTGACGCGCAAGCATCTTTGAAAGAGGATTGTTGTTCGCGCTCTTCGACGCATAGGCCTCGATCGCATGAACCATGGCGTCGATGCCGGTGGCGGCCGTTATGTGAGCGGGAAGGCTTAAGGTCAGATCGGGATCGAGGATCGCGATGTCAGGCAGGATGATGGGCGACGACACGCCCCGCTTCTCGTCGCCACCGATCGTGATAATGGACACCGGGGTGACCTCCGATCCTGTTCCGGCCGTGGTGGGAACAAGAACCAGGGGCAGCCGCGGACCCTTCGCATTCCCCACGCCCCAAGCATCGTCGAGTGGCTCACCGGAACCGCAAAGCAATGCGACGACTTTGGCCACGTCAAGTGAAGAACCGCCGCCGAAGCCGATGATCCCGGAGACATTGTCAGCCTTGGCGGCACCTGCCGCGGCCATCACGGTTTCGAGGGATGGATCGGCTTCGACTCCATCGAACACAGTGGTCTCGATGCCGGAGGCAGTGAGAGACGCAAGAGCAGGTTCACAAAGGCCAAGCTGTCGCAATCCGGGGTCTGTCACGAAGAGAATACGGCGGCCGAGCTTCTGCTTTACGAGATCGCCGATCGCAGATGCAGCACCAGGTCGAAAGACGATCTGTGCGCTTGTACTGAAGACAAACGGATTCATGCATTTTCCCCTTGCCGATTTGCGCCTACGACGCGGTCCGGGACCTTGTCGGGCAATAGCCGGGCTTTGCAGTGTTTGAGCAGAGCACCTAGTCGAGTGCAACGGCACCCATTAGAACGATGCTTGCGACCGGTGTTCCCCAACATTGGGTCGGGCACGCCTGTGACGGCAGCCCACAGTCGCATAGCCGCATGGCCGAGCAAATTGCCTTCTCCACTTTGACGGGACGCTTGGCCCGCCCTCCTCCCGCCACGGCCCGCCAGAAAGTGAAAGGACCCGATGAACTATCACCAGAAGCGAGGGGAAACATCAAGGTTACTCAGCGTGCCTCTGACGCTCGGCCCGCCGATGCTTCCGCCAGGTTTCCTACCAAAGCCGGACCTCCCTTGAAAGGGCCGGCGCAACCGGGATGGCCACTGCGACCAACATTACCCAATCCGTCTTGCACATCAAACAACTCTCCGGTGAGCACCACACGCCATTAAGTATAAAGGTGAGGTGTTCGACGGGGATATTCAGGCGAGATAAAATCCAGCGTGACTTTCCTATCTAACTGATATTTCACCATCTGAAGAAATCAGGGCAGCCGAAACAAACGATGAACGTTCCCGCCCGGAAACAAGCGCGGGCGCGCACGGCCTATGCGAAAAGCACAAATCGCGCAGCTATCCAAGAACGTGCGGCGATATAAGCGCGTTCAGCGTTCGAACCGCTCCAGCATCCTCTTCAGTTGTGCATTTTGCAGCTGAAGCTTGCGCGCTAGCTGGTCCCGCAGCAGCCTGATCTCCTCATCAAGGGGATTGCATTGTTAGAAGCGGCGGGAACGCCTGGAGAGGGTGGCGGAACGGATTCGCCCCCTGCCGCTTTCTTCCCTGCGTGCTGCGCTTTCGCGCCGCACCTTCGCCAGCCTGGGAGGGTTTCAGTATCAGCCGCCTCCACCACGGGCTTGGCGCCTTCGATATCTGTGCCCGACCTGAGAGATAGGTGACGTTTGTACCGGAGACATGGGTAACACTTTTCGCTTTCGGCGGGAGGTGTTGATGCCGTGGAGAGAGACTTCGGTTATGGAAGAGCGTCTACGATTTGTCGCCCGGCTTCTGGAGGGCGAAGGCATGAGCGAAGTTTGCCGGGATTTCGGCATCTCGCGCAAGACCGGCTACAAGATCTTCAACCGTTACAAGGATGATGGCCCTGAGGCCTTGAGCGACCGATCGCGCCGGCCGGTTCGCTATGCCACGAGTATCGCATCGAGAAATGTTTTCGCATGTCATTCTGCGCAGCGATGTCGCCAACGAATGCCGTCTTTCACCAGACTGAAGTTCTGCCAGCGGGCGCATACTGTACTGCTCGGGCCAGAGCATCTGGACGCGCAGAAACACTCGCCGACCTCAGAGCCCGTCCGAGAATTGGGTTGAGTGATCGGGCCGATGATGATTCCAAGGAGGTGTCTGGAGCCTGAATGGAAACGCCATGTGGAACCCGACCACCCGGCGGCGGTATAGTCGCAAACAGCCACGATACGAAACCGACCTGACGGATGCAGCCGAAACCGCCGGCTATGGAAAGACCCGGAAGCAACCATCAAGTCCGCCAAGGCCTTCCTTTATGCGGCATCCATCATGACCCTCGTCAGACGGATCGCACGCCCATCATGAATTCTCGGACGGACTCTAAGCAGTCCTGGCAAACGGTATCTTCCCCCCGACCGGCTCCAGCCCGAAATGCGACCGTAGGGTACTGCCTTCATAATCGGTACGGAAGAGACCCCGCTTGCGCAGGATTGGAACCACTTCGGTTGCAAACAGCTCGAACTGTTTGTTGACGATCGGCGGCATCACGTTGAAGCCATCGGCGGCGCCGGTCTTGAACCAGTCCTCGATGATATCGGCTACCTGCTCTGGGGTGCCTGTCGCAGTGAAGTGCCCTCTTGCGCCGGCAAGCTTCTGGAGCAACTTGCGCAGCGTCAGGCCTTCCTTCAGCGCGAGATCGACGTAACCGGTCGCCCGGCTCTTGGAGGCCTCCACCTGCGCCGGATCCGGGAAATCGTCCTGGGTTAGGACACGGTCGAGCGGAATGCCGGAGAAGTCATGGCCTCCGAACCGCGCCGAGAGCCGGGCAAGCCCGATCTGGGGGCTCGTCAGCGCGTCGAGTTCTTCCCACACCTGCTGGGCTTCACGCGTGGTCGATCCGATGGCGGCGCTGATGCCTGGCAAGACGACGATATCCTCCGAGCGACGGCCGTAACCGACAGCCCGCCCCTTCACGTCGGAATAGAAGGATTGCGCGGTCTCCTTTCCGAGATGCGCTGTGAAGATCGCCTCCGCCCAGCGTGCCGCAAAGCCGCGGCCGGAATCCGACTGGCCCGCCTGAATATAAACCGGACGGCCCTGCGGGCTGTTCGGTACGTTCAGCGGTCCCTGCGTGCGGAAATGCGTACCATTGTAGTTGGCCGGCTGGATGAGCGAGGGATCGAGGTACTGCCCCGTCTCCCGGTTATCGCGGATTGCCTCGGAGGGGAAGCTCCGCCACAAGGCGTCGACGGCTTCGACGAATTCCTCGGCGATCTCATAACGGTCGCCATGGCTGACATCCTGTGCCAGACCATAGTTGAGGCCGGCCTGCGGAGCCCAGGATGTGACGATATTCCAGCCCGCGCGTCCGCCGGACAGGTGGTCGAGAGAAGCGAATTGCCGGGCATGCGTATAGGGAAGGCTGTAGGTCGTCGAAGCGGTGCCGATCAGGCCGATCTTGTCGGTGCGGGCAGCCAATGCCGACAGGAGGGTAATCGGCTCCATCGAGCCGCTGGCGACCAGCCCGCCGTTGTTGGGAGCAACCAGGGCATCGGCGAGGAACACTGCGTCGAACTTGGCGACCTCGGCAATCCGCGCAGCCTCGACATAGAGTTCCAGATCGGTAAGGGCGCGGCGTGTGGAATCCGGATGACGCCATGCGCCCTCGTGGTGGCCGCGGGGCATCAGGAATAGATTGAAGTGCAGCTGACGCGTCATTGGATTTCTCTCAGATGAGGTTATGTTCGACGCCGAAGCTGGCGAGCAGCATGCGGCGGAGTTCGATGAAGGCGAGATGCCCGAGACTGCGCGGATGAGGCAGATCGACCTGATGATCCTCGGCGATCCGCCCATCCTTCAAAACCAGGATGCGGTCGGAAAGCAGCAGCGCCTCGTCGACGTCATGCGTCACGAGAACGACCGTCGGCTTGTTCTGTTCTACCAGGTGGAACAAAAGACCATGCATGCGGATCCGTGTCAGGGCGTCGAGAGCGCCGAACGGTTCGTCCGCCAGCAGCAGTTCTGGCCGGCGCAGCAGGGACCTTGCCAGTGCCGCACGCTGTTTCTGACCGCCGGACAGGGTGGACGGCCAGACATTGGCCTTGTCGCCCAGCCCCACCGCTTCCAGCATGGCGAGAGCCGCTGCTTTCGCGTCGGCGCGGCGTAATCCGAGCGTCAGGTTGTCGATGACGCTCATCCATGGCAGCAACCGTGCATCCTGGAACAGAACGGACGTATTTGCCGGCCGGCGGAACTCTCCCTCGGTCACCGCATCGTCGTCCAGCCCGGCAAGCGCCCGAAGCAGGGTCGTCTTGCCGGAACCGGATTCGCCGAGTAGAGCAACGAACTGCCCCTTGCGTACTTCGAGCGTGATGTCTTTGAGGATGGTCTTGTCGCCGAAACCGCGCGAAAGGTTGCGGAGCGAAACCGACGAGAACGACGAGGTGTGGACGTTCATGCTCCCAAAGCCCTCCGATAGGCGAGTGCGCGGGACTCGATCAGCCGTACGACGGTATCGGAGACAAGTCCGAGGATCGCATAGATGAAGATCCCGACGACGATGACATCAGTCTGCCCCCAGTCGCGGGCGCGGTTCATGAGATAGCCGATCCCGGTCTGCGTATTGATGAGCTCGAGGACGACGAGCGCCGTCCAACAAAGGGTCACCGCCAACCGCAACGACACGAAGAAACCGGGCAGAGCACCGGGCAGCGCCACTTTCCGGATGAATTCGCCGCGGGTGAGGCCGAGCGTGCGGGCCAGTTCCACATGGCCGATGTCTATCCCCCGCAGCGCCGCGTGGGTGTTGATATAGACCGGCACCAGAACTGCGGTGAAGATCAGGAAGATCTTCATCGCCTCGCCGATGCCAAGCCAGATGATCACGAGCGGGACGAGCGCCAGCGTCGGAACGGCGCGCTTGATCTGCACCATGCCATCGATCAGCGCCTCCCCGCTTCGGGTCAGGCCGGACAGAAGTGCGAGGATGACCCCAACCGTGACACCGAGAAAAAGTCCCGCATAGGCACGCCCGGCCGAAGCCAGCAGGTGCGGCAGCAGCGTGCCGTCGGCCAGCATTCCGTATCCGGCCACCCCCGCGGCCGACGGGGCCGTCAGGGTGTAGGGCGACAAGATGCCGAGGCGGGAAGCCGCTTCCCAGACGATCAGAACGAGGAGAGGACCGATCAGCCTTGCACCGGTCGGAAGCTGCCTCGGCGTCAAACGGACAGCCTTGCCGACTTCTGACTGCTGATCGCCGGCAGACTGCGTCTTTTCCAAGCGCCCCGAAAGGTATGGATATGAAATGAAGTCCGTCACGGTTCCTCCTCGTGTTCTCTGGAGATCGAAAGCGGCATCAGCGCGCAGCTACGATGACCGGGTCGAATGTGCTGACGAACGACGTCTTGGCGTCGAAACGTTCCTTGATCGACCCGGCCTGATAGAGAATGTCGATCAGCTTCTGGTGATGGGGGATGGCCTCTGCCGACGTCTGCAGGACGAGCGGCGATTCCGCGGCCAGGATCGCCGCAGTATCGTCGGGCGAGATGCGCTGGAAATCGGTGTAATAGAACTTCCCCCAGGCCTGCCTGTTGGCATTCGCCCATTTGGCACCGCGGGTGAACGCGCCGAGGAAGCTTTCGATGGCCGCGACCTTCTTCGAATCGGCCAGAGCAGCGGGGCGGGCGTAGAAATAGCTGGTGCTCGGCAGGATCTGGCGCTCGACCGGATCGAGAACCGGCGAAGCCCCGGACTGCTTGGTCAGGCGAGTAACATGCGGTTCAGTCAAAACGGCGACGTCGACGGCACCGGAACGGACCGCGTCCGGCAGATCGGCTACGCGAAGATTCACCAGTTCCACATCCTTGAGCGAAATGCCCGTACGGTTCAGCGTCTCGATCAGGAAAACCTGCCGGCCGGAGCCTTCGACATAGCTGAGCTTCTTGCCCTTGAGCTCTGCCAGTTTGTTGATGACCAGTCCGGGACGGCTCGTCAGGCGATATTGCGCCACTTCTCGCGTAAACGTGCCGATGATCGGCAGAAGCGTGCCGGCCGCCCGCGCCTGGATTGGCGGCGTATCGCCGACATAGGCGATATCCAGCGCACCGGCCCGCATCGCCTCGAGAATAGCGGGGCCACCGGCGAAATTCGGAAAGCTTGCCTTAAATTCAAGATTCGGTGCTTCGCCGCTGGCATCGAGAAGATGGCGAACGAATTCGCTCTGGTCCGCGACGGCAAGCGTGGTGTTGGGATCGACCGTCAGGGCTGCCTCGGTCTGGCGGCCAAACGCGAGACCGAGCGAAAGGGTGGAGGCAAAGGATAGGAATGTACGTCGGTTCACAGGTCGGTTCCCCAGCTAACAAATCGGTGTCGAACACCGGCCGGGATAAAAGTGCAGCGAAACGATAGATTTTATAAGAAATGTATTTTTCTCAAACCGGTGCCGGGTGACAAATTCGTTTCGGTCATGCTTCATGACCGGGATAAACGATCCAGCTCGCTCCGCCGCGTGTGTTCACGCCAACTTAACCGGATAGACGCATTGCGCTCGTGGAACCGGTAACCTTGAGGCCTTCTAGGCTCTTGAACGGAATCGGACGTAAACTTGGGAAAGAGGCGGCAATTAAATAAGCCAGTTAAGTCTGTCGCCATAGGCTTACGACTTACACTGAAGACGCTTATGCCATTGCGGCCGCTGCAAAGCCTCCTTCGAGATCAGCGATCAAGTCTTGGACATCCTCAAGCCCGATCTGCAGGCGCAGAACAGGGCCGCCGGCCGGCGGCGAAATGATCTTGCGATCGAACAGGTTCACGTGCAGCGCGAGACTCGGGAAGCCGCCCCAGGAATAGCCAAGGCCGAAAAGCTTTAAGCCATTGAGAAAAGCTTGGGCTTTTCTCTTGTAATCCTTCTTGTGCTCGACCTTCAGCACGAAAGAAAAGATGCCGCTCGCGCCTTTGAAGTCTCGCTTCCAAAGATCGTGACCGGGAGAACTCGGCAATGCCGGATGCAGCACCCGACCCACCTCGTCCCTGCCCTCCAACCATCGGGCAATGACAAGAGCGCTTTCCTGGTGGCGTTCGAGCCGGACGCCCATGGTGCGCAGACCACGCAGCACCTGATAGGCATCGTCCGGCGCACCGCAGATGCCCAGCGCGCCATTGGTCTCCTTCAGGCGCGGCCAGTGCTCCGCGTTGGCGGACACGGTGCCCATCAGGATATCCGAATGGCCCGCCGGATACTTGGTGACGGCCTGGATGGAGATGTCGACGCCGAAATCGAGCGGACGGAAATAAAGCGGCGTCGCCCAGGTATTGTCCATGGTGACAACTGCGCCCTGCCGATGCGCGACTTCCACGATCGCCGGGATATCCTGCATCTCGAACGTGTTCGAACCCGGCGCTTCGGTGTGCACCAGCTTAGTGTTTGGCCGGAACAGTTTTTCGATATCGGCGCCGGCCATCGCGTCATAGAATTCAGCCTCCACGCCGAACCGCGCGAGCATCGTCTCGCAGAAATGTCGGGTGGGGCCATAGACGGAATCCACCACCAGCGCATGATCGCCGGGGGAAAGATAGGCGAGGAAGGCGATCGTCACGGCCGCAAGGCCCGAAGGCACCAGGATCGTTCCGGCCGCACCTTCCAGTTCGTTAAGGGCCTCGCAGAGCGCGTTCGTGGTCGGTGTACCGCGCGTGCCATAGGTGTATTTCTGGGCATGCGTATCCATCGCTTCGGCGCTCGGAAACAGGACGGTCGATGCCCGGACGGGCGGCGGATTGATGAAGCCGTGATAGTCGAACGGGTCATATCCGGCACGAACGAGCTGGGTATTCATGCCGAGCGCGCCCGTCTGCTTGCGGTCTTCAGTCATGCGAATGCTTTCCGGGTATCGATGGGATCTTTGGCGAGCGCCCGCTTCCAGCCGAGCGCGGGCGCGATCTTCGTCGCGAAATCGGTGATGATCTGGGCGTACTCCTCCAGAGCAAATTCATAGGGCAGCTCGAGCCGGAGTTCGCCGACCTCGCGCAGAACACTGTCGGCGAGCAGCCTTTCGATGATCTCGTCTGAGCTGCCGACCAGATCGCGACTGAAAAGCGCGCGGCGCGGCCCCTGAGGCGAGAGCGTTCGCTCATGTCGGCTTGCGGCATAATTTCGGTATTTTTCCCTGGTGTGCTTGTCGGCTCCGTCAGTCGGGACAATCACTCTGCCTGCCGCGACGCGGGGACTGCGACCAGCCGGCAGAGCGGCGCGAAAAGCGGCGAGTTGCCTCGCCTGCGCCTCTAGGAAGTCGTCGGAAATGTCGCCGGAGGTGAGACTGCCGATCATCAGGTTGAGGCCGGTTCTTCCGGCCCATTCCGATGACCGAAGTGAACCGCCGCCATACCAGACACGGTCGCGCAATCCTTTCGCGAAGGGCTGAAGACGGGCCTGCTGGCGATTGCCGGGAGAGATCACATAGGTCTCGCCATCACCGATATAGTTGCCTTCGAGATCGGCAAGCAAGCGTTCGACCCGCGCATAAGAGAAATCGAAGTTCTGCCAGTCGCCGTCGAAGACAAGCGGCGCGACCAGTTCGGCGTGCAGCGGCGGTCCGGCGCTGACGCCAACATTGAGGCGCCCGCCGGAAAGCGCGTCCGTCATGGAAAGGTCTTCGGCCAGCCGAAACGGACTTTCATAACCGAGCTGGATTACCGCCGAACCCAGCTGGATACGCTTGGTGCGCTGGCTGGCGGCAGCGAGGAAAACCGGCGCCGAGGAGACGCCGTGCTCGAGATGCCGCTGGCGGACCCAGCCGCTGTCGTAACCCAGTTCCTCGCCCGCTTCGAAAAGCTTGAGCGAGGCTTCGAGCCCGCTGGCGGGGTCGTCGTCGGGATAATTGCCGGGGGTGAGGAAGCCGATATGGCGAATGTCGAGCGGGGATGGTGTCATGGTTTCGCGATTGTCACGAGGGAGGATCGATCAGCTCTTCGGCAGGCCGGGCGGATTGGTCTGCGACTGCGGCAGCGCCTCTTCCGAAAGCTGCCAGCGGGCAAGAAGCTTGCCGTAAGTACCGTTCTTGATCAGGTTGTTGGTGGCGAGCGTCAGCGCTGCAGCGAGACCCGAACCCTTGCGGGTGGTGATCGCCACGTCTGAGCGCTCCGGCCAGCCGGCCGACAGCGTGCCGACGCGCCGGATATTCTTGTCGCGAGCGGCGATATAGACGAGCTGAGCATGCGGCTGGACAATGACATCGACGCGGCCGGAGCGCAGCGCCACGAGCCGGGCCGCATCGTCGTCGTGATAAACGAGTTCGATCGGCTTCAGGCCGGCCTTGACGTTCTCATCGCTCCACTTGAGCAGGATACGTTCTTGGTTGGTGCTGGCACCAACCGTGATACGCAGACCGGCGGCATCCTTCGGCTCCTTGATTTCCTTGACGGCGCTATCGGCCTTGACGAAGAAACCGTGCAGCCCCTGGCGATAGGTGGAGAAGTCGAACTTCTCCTTGCGCAGTTCCGTCACGCCGACATTGGAAATCACCGCATCGTATTTGCCGGAGACGAGGCCGAGCGGCCAATCCGCCCAGGCGACCGGGATCAGTTCAAGCTTCAGGCCGAGGCTGTCAGCAATCGCCAGTGCATATTCCGGATCGGCGCCGACGACGGTTTTGGCATCGGTGGCATAGGTCGCAAGCGGCGGCCCGCCAGGCGAAACGGCGACGGTGAATTTGCCCGGCGTCGCGAGCTTAAAATCCTTCGGGATTGCCGCGATCGCTGCGGGATCCTTTTCGGCACGAATGCGGCCGGGCTGGTCGGGCGAGAGATCGAAGATATCTTCGGCGGCATCGGCCGCGGATAGTCCGAGCGCGGAACTCAAAAGGCCAGCGGCCAGGAGGCTGAATGTTTTTTTGAAGAGAGACATGATCAGTTTCCATGTTTGTGAAAAGGGGCGCGAGCCAAGAGGGATAAGCCCGCGCCAAATGGGGTCACTTCTTCGGCAGGCCGGGCGGGTTGGTGCGCGCTTCCTTCACCGCCTCGGCGGCGAGGTTCCAGCGGGCAAGCACCTTTCCGTAGCTACCGCCCTTGATCTGCTCGTTGAGCGCGACCGTGATGGCGTCCGCCAGGCCGGAGCCTTTCTTGGTGGCGACGGCGATCTCCGCCGTCTGCGGCCAGCCGCCGGAGAAGCCGCCGACGAATTTCGTCTTCTGCTCCTTGGCCGCCTTGAAGGCCGAGGTGGCGTTCGGGCCGAGATAGGCGTCGGCGCGGCCGGATTGCAGGGCGACATCCAGCACCGCTTCGTCGTCGTAGTACTGCACCTCGCTGGCCGGCAGACCCTTCGCCTTGTTGGCTTCGATCCAGCGCAGCAGGATCTGCTCCTGGTTGGTGCCCGACGAGACGATCACCTTGAGGCCGGCGACATCTTCCGGCTTCTCGACCTTGGCCACCTTGCTGTTCAGCGGTACATAGAAGCCTAACAGGTCGTTGCGGTAGGTCGAGAAGTCGAACTTCTCCTTGCGCTCTTCCGTCACAGTGATGTTGTGGATTGCCGCATCGAAACGGCCGGAAACGAGCCCGAGCGGCCAGTCGGCCCAGGCGATAGGTACCAGTTCCAGCTGCAGGCCGAGACTATCTGCGATAAGCTGCGCGAAATCCGGCTCGCTGCCGACCGGCGTCTTGTTGTCGGTAGCGTAGGCCGCGAAAGGCAGACGGCCGGGAACGGAGGCGACCGTCAGCTTGCCGGGAGTGATGAACTTGTAGCCAGCTGGAATAAGCTTGATGGCGGAATCAACTTTCTCCGCCCTCACCCGGCTTTTCTGCTCGGGCGAGAGATCGACTTCCTGCGCATGAGCGAACGCGCCGAAAAACCCCGAAAGCGACAGGAGGCCGCCAATAGTCAGACCAAGAAGCTTGGACGTGTAGGGCATGCTGGGTGTTTCCTTATGTTTTGTTTGTTCAGAGGACTTTGGCGAGGAATTCGGCCGTGCGCGGGTGTTCCGGTTTGTTGAAGACGTTCTCCGGCACGCCGGTTTCAAGGATACGGCCCTGTTCCATGAAGACGACGAGGTCGGAGACTTCGCGAGCAAAGCCGATCTCATGGGTGACGATGACGAGCGTCGTGCCGGACCGGGCGAGCTCCTTGATGACATCGAGCACTTCGCCCACCAATTCGGGATCGAGCGCCGAGGTTGGCTCGTCGAAGAGCAGGACCTTGGGCTTGAGAGCGAGCGCACGGGCGATCGCAACACGCTGCTGCTGGCCGCCGGAAAGCTGGCGCGGATAGGCATTCGCCTTTTCCGCAAGGCCGACGCGGGCAAGAAGATCGAGCGCTTCTGCTTCCGCCTGCTCGCGGGGAATGCGACGCACCGTGATCGGCGCCTCGACGACGTTTTCCAGAACGGTCAGATGCGGGAAGAGGTTGAAGTTCTGAAACACCATGCCGACTTCCACGCGGCGCTTCAGGATGTCCTTCTCCTTCAGTTCATAGAGCGTCTCGCCATCCTGCCGGTAGCCGATCAGTTCGCCGTCGATGGCGATGAAACCGTCATCGACCCGCTCCAGATGGTTGATCGAGCGTAGCAACGTCGACTTGCCGGAGCCGGACTGGCCGAGAATGGCGGTGACGCTTCCTGCTGGGATGGAAAGAGTGACTTCGTCGAGAACCTTCAACTGCCCGAAGCTTTTCGAGACCCCGTGGATCGTCACTTCGCCGCCAAGGGCTCTGAGTGGCGCAACTCCGGCTTGGCGCGGGGCTGGCTTGGCAATCACTTCAGCCGCTTTCGGCGCGACCGCCACCTGCGGCACGAAACGGCGATAGAGGCTGGAGAAGATCGACCGCGGCGGGTTTTTGAGAGCACCGCGGGCATAATGCCGCTCGACATGGTGCTGGATGATCGACAATACCGTCAGGATGACGAGGTACCAGACGGTGGCCACCATCAGGAGCGGAATCACTTCCAGATTGCGGCGGTAGATGATCTGGATCGTGTAGAAGAGTTCCGGCAGCGCAAGGATATAGACTTGGGACGTGCCCTTCGCGAGACCGATGATATCGTTGAAGGCAGTCGGCAGGATGGAGCGCATCGCCTGCGGCAACACGATCCGTGACGCCTGGCGGCTACGGGGCAGGCCGAGTGCGGAAGCGGCTTCCAGCTGCCCCTGATCAACCGAGAGAATGCCGCCGCGGATGATTTCCGAGGCGAAAGCCGCCTGATTGAGCGTCAGTCCGAGCACGGCGGCGGCGAACGGTGTGATGAGCTGTGTGGTATTCCAGCTGATGAAGTTGATGCCGGTATAAGGGATCCCGACAGTGATCGTCTCGTAAAGATAACCGAGATTGTTGAGGATCAGCAGCAGAACGATCAGCGGGATCGAACGGAAGATCCAGATATAAGTCCAGGACACCCCGACCAGCAAAGGAGAACGAGAGACCCGTGCCAGCGCCAGCCCTGTGCCGAGGATGAAGCCGAACAGTGCGCCGAGGGCGGTCAGCAACAACGTCCGGCCGAGGCCAATCAGAACCGGCTCGGCGAAGAACCACTCTGCGAAGACATCCCAACCCCAGCGCGGATTGCCGAGAACCGAATGGATCGTCGCGGCGATAACGATCAGTGCGAAGACGGTGCCGACGGTGCGTGCCGGATAACGTGCCGGCACAATGCGGTAATGAGAGTAATCCCCCTTGGCGGCTGCGGGTTGTCGCGGAGGAGCGGCCTGGATGTCGCTGAAATCGCTGGTGATCGTCATCCCCGCCTCCTCACGCCGCGCCGTGCAAAGTGGCCGAGACGACCGCCTTGCGCGCCGCGTAGCTGCCGAAACCGAGCGCTTTCTCGAACGGCAGCTTGCGGATGGTCTCAGGATCCGCCGTCGTGTCGAACAGCGCGGAATAACCGTGGGTAAGGTAGAGGCCAACGGCCTCAGGCTGGCGAAAACCGGTGGTTAGGTAGATACGGGTATAACCCTGCCGCACCGCCTGCTCTTCCAGTTCGACCAGCACCTTGCGAGCGAGGCCTTGGCGGCGATACGCGGAGTGGGTCCAGACGCGCTTGAACTCCGTGGTGCCTTCGTCCTGATGTCGCATGAACGCGCCGCCAGCGATCGCCTCGCCATCCCGCAGCAGCAGGAGGAAATTGCCGTGCGGTGGCGCGAAAACCTCCGGTCCGTAGCGGTTCATCTCCTTCGTCGCACCCTCGGCGTCATAGAAGCTGCCGTAGCGGCTGTCGTATTCGTACGTGAGTTCATCGATCAGCGGCCTGGCCAGCGGATCAAGCGGATTTGTGTAGAGGAATCGGTCGCTCATGGTCGCTCCTTAAGGCAGGATCAGGAAAGATAAGTTTCGGCGAGCCGCACCCAGAACCGCGCGGCGGGGGCGATGATCTCGTCGTTGAAGTTGTAGTGGGGACTGTGAAGCGCGCTGCTGTCGCCATTGCCGACGAAGAGATAGGAGCCCGGCCGCTGCTGCAGCATGTAGGCGAAGTCCTCGCTGGCGGTGCGCGGCCGGAAATCCTTCGCGACCTGTTCCACCGGGAAGTTTTCCTCGGCGACGCGACGTGCAAATCGTGTCTCCTCGGCGTGGTTGATCACGGCCGGAAAACCGCGCCGGTAGTTCACATCCGCAAAGGCGCCAAAGCTCTCCGCCTGGGCGCGCGCCAAAGCCGGCACGCGCTCCTCCAACTTGTCGCGGATCGCCTCGGAATAGGCCCGGGCGGTCAGCTTCAGTTCGACGCTTTCCGGAATGACATTCGAGGCGGAGCCGCCATGGATCGAACCCACCGTCAGCACCGCCATTTCCAGTGGATCAACATTGCGGGCGACGATGCTTTGCAGCGCGGTGATGAACGAGGCCGAAGCGA
This sequence comes from Neorhizobium sp. 05N33, assembly GCF_056397445.1. Lineage (NCBI taxonomy): Bacteria > Pseudomonadati > Pseudomonadota > Alphaproteobacteria > Hyphomicrobiales > Rhizobiaceae > Neorhizobium > Neorhizobium sp. 05N33. The sequence goes on from NZ_JBFTNK010000026.1 coordinate 14,704, forward strand.
GCACGGGATCAACGGCCTCATGCGGCGCCGCCCCGTGCCCTCCCCGTCCGACGATGCGGATCAGCGCCTGGTCCACTGAGGCCATCGCCGGTCCCTCGACGAAACCGAACTGTCCCAATGTGACACCCGGCCAGTTGTGCAGCCCGAAGATCGCATCGATCGGAAACCGCTCGAACAGCCGGTCCTCAATCATCTTGCGGGCACCAGCACCGAGTTCCTCCGCCGGCTGGAAGATCAGCGTCAGGGTACCGTCGAATTTGCCATGTTCAGCAAGATAACGAGCCGCCGCGAGCAGGATCGTAGCGTGCCCGTCATGGCCGCAAGCATGCATGACGCCGGGGTTGCGGCTGGAATAATCGAGATTGGTCGCCTCCTCGATCGGCAGCGCATCGATATCCGCACGGATACCGATGCGCTTGCCGCCCTGCCCCCGCGAAAGCGTCGCGACCACGCCATAACCGCCGATACCTTCCGTCACCTCGTAGCCGTAGGATTGGAGGTATCTGGCCACGAGCCCGGAAGTCCGCCGCTCCTGGAAAGAGAGTTCGGGATATTGGTGGAGGTCGCGCCTTATAGCGACGAGCTCGTCGATCGAGGCAAGGATCACCCGTTCGGCGTCGTCGCGATGACGCGCGCCGTCAATATGGATATTCATGATCTTCTGCTTTCCGAAGGTTGGGGGCGCACGCCTTGTGCACCCGTTTACCTCTTCAGTGCGCTAAGCGTTGAGCGTTATGCCCGAGCCTTCTCCGCAGCCGGATGACCGTCCGTGTAGATGCTTTCTTTCCGGGGCAGCCCGAGATGGTCCCGCAGGGTCTCGCCTTCCAGATGCGGATCGAAGTAGCCGCGCTTCTTGAGGATCGGGATGACCAGCCGAATGAAATCGTCCAGTCCTTCGGCGATGACCGGGAAGCCAAGGATGAAGCCGTCCGCGGCCTCCTGCTCCACCCAGTCGATGAGCTTGTCGGCAATCGCTTCCGCCGTGCCGACGAAACCTTCGCGTGGCGTTGCGGCTTCCAGTGCAGCTTCTCGCAGTGTCTGCCCCTTTTCTTTAGCGATCCGCTTGATGCGGTCGGTCGTCGAGCGGAAGCTGTTTTTGCCGATATCGCCGAGTTCAGGGAATGGCGCATCCAGATCGTAGACGCTGAAATCATGGTGATCGAAGAAGCGGCCAAGATAGGCGAGCGCATCATCGGTCGAGATCAGGTTGCGGATGATATTGTATTTCTCTTCCGCTTCGGCCTGCGTCTCGCCGACGATTGGACCGATGCCCGGGAAGATCTTCACGTCATCTGCCGAGCGCCCCTGTGCGACGGCAGACTGCTTCACACGCCGGAAGAAGGTCTGGTTTTCCTCCAGCGAGACAGTATTGGTGAAAACCGCGTCCGCGTGTTTGCCGGCGAGGCCGATGCCGGCATCCGACGAACCGGCCTGAAAGAGGACCGGCTGCCCCTGCGGCGAGCGCTGGATGTTGAGCGGACCTTCGACCTGAAAGAAGCGACCCTTGTGGTCCAGCCGATGCAGCTTTTTGCGATCGAAGAACCTGCCGCTTGCCCGATCACGCACGAAGGCGTCGTCGTCCCAGCTGTCCCATAGACCTTTGACGATCTCCAGATATTCATGCGCCATCTCGTAGCGCAGCGAATGTTCCGGATGCGGGCGGCTGTAATTTTTGGCTGTGCCTTCAAGCGGCGTCGTCACCGCATTCCAGCCGGCCCGGCCACCGCTGATCAGGTCGAGCGAGGCGAACTGGCGGGCGACCGTAAAGGGGTCGCTATAGGACGTCGAAACTGTGCCGGCGAGGCCGATCTTCGTGGTGACGGTCGCCAGCGCCGAGAGGATGGTCAGCGGTTCGAAGCGGTTGAGGAAATGTGGGATCGACTTCTCGTTGATGTAAAGCCCGTCCGCCACGAAGGCGAAGGCAATGCCCGCGGCTTCGGCCTTCAGCGCCGTCGCCTTGAAGAAATCGAGGTTGACGCTCGCATCCACCGGGCTCTTCGGATGACGCCAGGAATTCATGTGGCCACCGGCGCCCTGTAGCATGATGCCGAAACTGATTTTCTTGGTCATTTTGTATCTCCTTCAGGAAATCAAGCCGCGGCCGAAAGCGGCCGGCGGGCCAGAAGCTCGATGGATGCAAGCCGCTCATCGGCACTCACTGCGGGCGGTTCGAGGATAAACTCCTCGATGCCGTGGGCTTTCGAAAGGCGCGCGAGTTCTTCATGGACGCTTTCCGGCGTGCCGTGCAGCACGCTCGGCTTGCGTTCCTCGATGCGGTATTCCTTGGCGCCGGCCTGTCTGGCGAATTCCTCCGCCTGATCCCGGCGGCCGAGGCTGACCGACTGGCCGTTGTCTAGAAACACCTTGAAGATCTTCAACTCGGAAATCTGTACGGCCGCGTGGGCGGCATTTTCCGACGCATAGGCCGCGAGTGCCAGGATCGCGGACTTACCGCCACTCTGTTTCCGGAATGTATCAAGGCTCAGCTGGAGGTTTCCCGGATCGCCGTTCAGATGGCCAGCAAAGACGAAATTCCAGCCATGGGCCGCGGCAAGCCGAGCACTGTCGGGGCTGGCGCCGAGCAGGAAACGGTCGGCGGTGACCGGCGGCCTCGGCCCGGAAAATGCAAGCGCCTCACCGACTTTCACCATGGCAGAATTATCGAGAAACGCGGTCAGATCGGAAAGCTGCTCGACGAAATCCGGCTTTGCGGCGCGATAGGCCTGAAGCGCAGCTGTTGCCTTGGGCAGCCCGCCTGGCGTCTTGCCGACCCCGAGATCGACACGGCCAGGCGCCAGCGAAGACAGGAGGTTGAACACTTCTGCCACCTTGAAGGGGCTATAATGCTGCAGCATGACCCCGCCTGACCCGACGCGGATACTCGCAGTGTTGGCGAGGATCCAGGAGACCAGCACTTCCGGCGCAGAGCTGGCGAGTTCGGTTCCGCCGTGATGCTCCGCCACCCAGAAACGGCGATATCCCAGCTCTTCCGCCCTCTTCGCCAGATTGACCGTGTTGGAGAGCGCCGAAATGGCGCTTTCCCCGGACGAAATGGGACTTTTGTCGAGAAGGCTCAGAGCGTACATCGGGGACCTCATGGATCATCGCTGAAATGCACCGCTATTTGTCTATTAATTTAGTATATAATGAAGGGCGATATTTCTGATTGCATCGACAAAAGGGGAAAATCGTTTTTCGATCTGATGAAAATTCGCCGCTCCCATCGTCGGGCTGCCCATGTAGGGTGCAACAACTCTGTAGAACCATTCGATGTCTAGATTGTCGAAGACATCCAGATCATCGACCATAGGCTTCACACAACTGATCGCGGTCGGAAGGATCGGCCGGCGTTCGGAGAACAGCCGCCATTTTCTCAGCAGACGGGAACGTGGTCAGAAGGATCGTCTGCGACCATGATTTGTTGTGGGAAATGATGACGCCTGTAGCCGATGGGCGAATTCTCATCCCACCATATCCATGCCCCACTCCTTGACACAACGCCGTTAGGGCCATTGAGCTAAATATGATCCTCGACCTCTTGTGGGGCCGGTTGACTTACCAACCTTAAGGACTACTCTTTAGTGATCGCAAGCATATCCACGCCCGGATGGGGTGGATGATGGGGCGATTGGGCAACCTTGAGGAGGATGAGGTTTGCCATGACCTATCGTGTTATTCTGTTGATCGGCGCGTCTATCGTCGCCGTTTCGTCGTTTGATGCCGCAGCTCAGGAAGGTGACGCGACGGCGGGCGCCACCGTTTTCAAGAAATGCGCGACCTGTCATATCGTCGATTCCGATACGAACAAGGTCGGCCCGTCACTGAACAAGCTGTTTGGCCGAAAGGCCGGAACGCATCCCAATTTCGCCTATTCGACCGGGATGAAAGAGGCCGGAGACGGCGGCCTCGTCTGGGACGAGGCGACGTTGCGCGACTATCTGCACAATCCAAAAGCGAAGGTGAAGGGCACCAAGATGACCTTCGTCGGCCTGAAGGACGAGCAGGAGATCACCAATCTCATCGCCTATCTCAAACAATATTCCCAGTAACCGGCCGAGAGACCACCGGCTGGACATGCCTAAATTGCAGTAATTGCCCATCTTTTCCATTCGTGCGATAATAACCCCGTATTTTTGCGGAATGCGGTTTCACGGTCGACCTGCTCAGGGAGGGGCGGAAATGGCTGTTGTGCTGATTCTCGTCTTGATTGTTGTCGGCTCCGTGCTGTTCCATGTGCTGAGCCCGTGGTGGTGGACGCCGATCGCCTCCAACTGGACCTATATCGACAGCACGCTCGTCATCACCTTCTGGATCACCGGCATCGTCTTCGTGGCTGTGGTTTCGTTCATGGCCTATTGCGTCTTTCGCTTCCGACACAAGCCAGGCAACCAGGCGGCCTATGAGCCCGAAAACCGCAGGCTGGAATGGCTGCTGGCATCGGGAACGGCAGTCGGCGTCGCGGCGATGCTTGCGCCTGGCCTGGTGGTGTGGAACCAGTTCATCACGGTGCCCGACGATGCCGTGCCGGTCGAGGTCGTCAGCCAGCAGTGGCTGTGGAACTTCCGCCTGCCGGGCGCGGACGGAAAGCTCGGCCGCGCCGAGACGCGCGACGTCAGCGCCGAAAATCCGCTCGGCCTGAACAAGAACGACGCAAGCGGCCTCGACGACGTGATCATCGAGGGCGGCGAGCTGCATCTGCCGGTCGGCAAGCCGGTGCGCATATTGCTGCGCTCGGTCGATGTTCTCCATGATTTCTACGTGCCGGAATTCCGCGCCAAGATGGACATGATCCCCGGCATGATCACCTATTTCTGGTTCACGCCGACGCGCACGGGAAGCTTCGAGATCCTCTGCGCCGAACTCTGCGGCGTCGGCCATCCGCAAATGCGCGGCACCGTCGTCGTCGACGAGGATGCGGACTACCAGACCTGGCTTGGGCAGCAGCAGACATTCACCCAGCTTACGGCGTCATCGGGAGAGCCGCCGCGGCCGGCAAACTGACCCGGCGGAGCGGCCGGAAGCCGCTTCGGAAGGAAAGGGAAGAGAGATCATGGTCGAGATTCCATCCGGAAGTGCAGGCGCCATCCCCGCCGCCGAAGTCGAGGATGTCGAGCTTTATCATCCGAGCAGCTGGTGGACGAAATATGTGTTCAGCCAGGATGCCAAGATCATCGCCGTGCAATACTCGATGACCGCTATCTCGATCGGCCTTGTAGCGCTGGTGCTCTCCTGGCTGATGCGGCTGCAGCTTGCCTTTCCCGGCTATTTCGCCTTCATCGATGCCGATCACTATTATCAGTTCATCACCATGCACGGGATGATCATGGTGATCTATCTCCTCACCGCGCTGTTCCTCGGTGGTTTCGGCAACTACCTCATTCCGCTGATGGTCGGCGCCCGCGACATGGTGTTTCCCTACGCCAACATGCTGAGCTACTGGATCTACCTGCTCGCGGTGCTGATCCTGGTCGCCGGCTTTTTCGCCCCCGGCGGCCCGACGGGGGCGGGCTGGACGCTTTATCCGCCGCAATCCGTTCTTTCCGGCACCCCCGGCGGCAAGGACTGGGGCATCCTCCTCATGCTCTCGTCGCTGATCGTCTTCATCATCGGCTTCACCATGGGCGGGCTGAACTATGTGGTGACGGTGCTGCAGGGGCGGGCGCGCGGTATGACACTGATGCGCATGCCGCTCACCGTCTGGGGCATTTTCACCGCCACCGTGATGGCGCTGCTCGCCTTCCCTGCCCTGTTCGTCGCTTGCGTCATGATGCTGTTCGACCGCGTGCTCGGCACGAGCTTCTTCATGCCCGCCATCGTCGAGATGGGCACGCAGCTGCAGCACGGCGGCGGCAGCCCGATCCTCTTCCAGCACCTGTTCTGGTTCTTCGGGCATCCCGAGGTCTATATTGTAGCACTTCCCGCCTTCGGCATCGTTTCGGACCTGATCAGCACGCATGCGCGCAAGAACATCTTCGGCTACCGCATGATGGTCTGGGCGATCGTCATCATCGGTGCGCTGAGCTTCGTCGTGTGGGCACACCACATGTATGTCAGCGGCATGAACCCGGCCTTCGGCTTCTTCTTCGCCACCACGACGCTGATCATCGCCGTCCCGACGGCGATCAAGGTCTATAACTGGGTGCTGACGCTCTGGCGCGGCGACATCCACCTGACTCTGCCGATGCTCTTTGCGCTCGCCTTCATCGTCACCTTCGTCAATGGCGGGCTGACGGGCCTCTTCCTCGGCAATGTCGTCGTCGACGTGCCGCTGTCGGACACGATGTTCGTCGTCGCGCATTTCCACATGGTCATGGGTGTGGCGCCGATCCTCGTCATCTTCGGGGCGATCTATCACTGGTATCCGAAGGTGACGGGACGCATGCTGAACGACGTGCTCGGCCATATCCACTTCTGGATCACCTTCCTCGGCGCCTATGCGATCTTCTTTCCGATGCATTATCTCGGCCTGCTCGGGGTGCCGCGCCGCTATTTCGAGATGGGAGAAACGGCCTTCGTTCCGCCTTCGGCCCATACGCTGAACATCTTCATCACCGTCATGGCGCTGATCGTCGGGGCCGGACAGATGGTCTTTCTGTTCAATCTCGTCTGGAGCCTTTTCCGGGGGAAAGAGGCCGGCGGCAATCCATGGCGGGCGACGACGCTGGAATGGCAGACGCCGCAGACCCCGCCCGCCCATGGCAACTGGGGCAAGGACCTGCCCGTCGTCTACCGCTGGGCCTATGACTACAGCGTGCCGGGAGCGGCCGAGGATTTCATTCCGCAGAATGTTCCGGCAAGCGATGGCGTCACCCGGGAGGTTCCCGCATGAACGTCATCCTGATCTTCCTTGCCGCGATCGCCGCCATCATCATCTGGTGGCTTTCCGGGCAGCGGCTGACCTCGAAGCCCTGGCTGGAAACCGGGTCGGTGCAACTGCCGGATCATATCGGCGCAGACCGGCGACAGCCGCCGGCGGTGAAGATCGGCCTCTTCGTGTTTCTCGGCGTCGTCGGCGCCGTCTTCAGCCTTGCCGTCAGTGCCTATTTCATGCGCATGGCGTCGGCCGACTGGTGGGGCATGCCGGTTCCGCGCCTCCTCTGGGTGAACACCGCAGCACTCGCATCGAGCAGTGCCGCGCTGCAATGGGCGAGACGAGAAGCGGGACACGGCCGCATGGAAAGCCTGCGGCCGGCGCTTGTGACAGGACTTGCGCTTGCCGTCTTCTTTCTCGTCGGGCAGATTCAGGCATGGCGGGAACTGGTGTCAGCCGGCTACGTGCTGGCCGACAATCCCGCCAACAGCTTCTTCTACATGCTGACCGGCCTGCACGGGCTGCATATCCTCGGTGGGCTGGCCGTGCTTGCGCACACGACGGTCAGGGCATTTTCAACCGACGTTGCGCCGGAGAGGCTGCGCCTCAGCGTCGATCTCTCCGCCATCTATTCGCATTTCATGCTCGCCGTCTGGCTGTTGCTCTTTGCGCTATTTGCCGGGTGGGCGAATGATTTCGTCGATCTCTGCCGCACATTGCTGACCTAGGGGCCGAACCGGGAGATTTGCAGATGGCACAGACTATCGGGACACATGGCGAGCCAGACCTCAGGCCGGCGGGCCTGCGCGGTGTCGCCGCCGATTTCGCGTCGGATCAGCGCGCCTTCAAGACCGCCTCCTGGGGCAAGGCGATGATGTGGATCTTTCTCTTGAGCGACACCTTCGTTTTCGGCTGTTTCCTGATCGCCTACATGACCGCCCGCATGTCGACGCCGGTCGCCTGGCCCAATCCGAGCGAGGTCTTCGCGCTGCATATTGGCGGCCAGGACGTGCCGCTGATCCTGATCGCGATCATGACCTTCGTGCTGATCTCGAGCAGCGGCACCATGGCAATGGCAGTCAATTTCGGCTATCGCCGCGACCGCCGCACGACCGCGGTCTTGATGCTGCTAACGGCGCTTCTCGGCGCATGCTTCGTCGGCATGCAGGCCTTCGAATGGACGAAGCTGATCACCGAAGGTGTGCGCCCCTGGGAAAACCCCTGGGGGGCGGCACAGTTCGGATCGACCTTCTTCATGATTACCGGCTTTCACGGCACCCATGTCACGATCGGCGTCATCTTTCTCCTCATCGTCGCCCGCAAGGTCTGGCGGGGCGATTTCGACCAGGAACGGCGCGGCTTCTTCACCAGCCGGAGAGGTCGCTACGAGGCCGTCGAGATCATGGGCCTCTACTGGCACTTCGTCGATCTGGTCTGGGTCTTCATTTTCGCATTCTTCTATCTGTGGTGAGGTCGTCATGAACGAGACAGCGGCGCATGCACACATCCAATCTGGACAACGGCTCCAAACCGGGCAGCAGCACCCGATCCGGCTCTACCTCCTCGTCTGGGGCATGCTCTTCGTGCTCAGCGCCTTTTCCTACATGGTCGATTATCTCGGCTTCCAGGGTTATCTCAGATGGACGCTGATCCTGTTGTTCATGATGCTGAAGGCCGGGCTGATCGTTGCCGTCTTCATGCACATGGCCTGGGAACGGCTGGCGCTCGTTTACGCCATCCTGCTGCCGCCGCTGCTGGTGCTTGTTTTCGTCGCGCTGATGGTATCGGAGGCGGACTATACGATCTTCACCCGCCTCGCCTTCTTCGGCATTGGTCCCTGAGGGGCAGTGCCGAAGCCGGTTTTCCGACCTACCGACCGCTGCTGCTCCCCAAGCCGGATTCCGGTTCAACGACCTTGCGATACAGATGCCAGGTCGCATGGCCGAGTACCGGGATCACGATAGCCAGACCGGCAAAGAACATCGCAAAACCGACGACCAGAAGCACCGCCACGATGAGACCCCAGAGCATGAATTCCATGGGATTGACCGCGAAGGCTTTCATCGAGGTATAGACCGCCGCCGCCGCACCGGTGTCACGATCAAGAAGCAGCGGAAATGCAATGACTGTGGTGCAAAGCACGGCCAGAGCGAAGAGGAAGCCGACGGCATTGCCGTAGAGGATCAGCTGCCAACCCCTGCTCGTCGAGAACACCTCGTTGACGAAAGTCATCAGCGATTCCGGCCGTCCCGGCCCGAACAGGCTGACATAGAGCGACTGCGCCGTCAGAAGCCACAGGATAAAAATCACCGCGAGCATAAGACCGATGGCAAGGATTGCCGGGACCGCCGGGGAATGTCTGATTTCGAGCGCATGCTGCCAGGAGGTGTCAAGGCCAAGCTCCCGCCGGCGACTGATTTCATAAAGACCCAGCGCCGCTATCGGACCGATCAGGGCAAAGCCTGACATGAGCGGAAACAGCAGTGGCAACGCATTGGCACCGGATGTCCAATACGCGAGGATCACGCCGGCCATAGGGTAGATCAGGCAGAGAAAGACGTAGTGCGACGGCTTGGTCCAGAAATCATCCAACCCCTGACGCAACGAAGTGAAGACATCTGCTACATTGATGCGCCGCACGGTGGGATAGGCCACCTTCCTGGCGCCTCCCGCGATCACGTGAAAATGTGCCATAACAATTCCTCTCCATTCTTGTCACAGACAACAACGACCACAACGGATACCCGCGTTAGGAACGGCGCCATAGGACTGAACCTGCACGCGTGAAGATTATACGCCCCCGGTCGACACTTGACCAGCGGCGCAGAATTGCTGCGCATCTAAGCGTCGTCGCCTAAACCATATGTCAGTGAGTGGGGCGTGGAATTGTCACGATATCGAGCAGTGATCGAACCATGCCGCTGCTGTCTGAGATCGGGTAACGCGCCCGTCACGACGTTCCAACGCGCCATGGCGCGGATGCGATGAATGTCAATGGCGAGAGACGAGCGCCTGGGCAGTGGCATGACGGAGAGATTACGAGACGCCAAGAAAATCGAGATGGAACGCCGCAGACCTCCGGCTGATCGGAACCCCTGTGTTGTCCGCTCTCGTTTTCGCAGCAGCAGACGCCATCGCGATGGCCATGCTCGGGGACGACTTGACGCCGCCCGCCCGCTTGTTCTCGAAAGTCATGTCTAACTCCCCAGGGAAACTGTGTTTGTGGCCGGCGGATCTCACCACCGGTCACTGGCGGATTAGCTTTTCGGCGCGTAGTCGAAATCCTTGTCTCGCTGCGCTGCCGCCGGATCACGCTTATCGGGCGCGCCGTATCCTCCACCGCCCGGAAGCTGCAGGATCAATCTGCGGCCGGCCGGCACATGCTGACGCCCCTTGGTGGCAAGAACCGTTCCGTCATCAAGCAAGACGGCACCCGCGGCGCCATCGGCCCCACCCTCACGTCCACGGGGTGGATGGTCGACGCGATCGAACATGGCGTTGAAATGCATCTCGTGACCTTCGGTCGGCGATATCTCCACCACCTGGCCTAGACCGCCGCGGAACTGTCCGGCGCCACCGGAACCGTCTCGCAACTCCTTGCGCCAAAAGATCACCGGGCCGACATGCTCGGTCGCCTCGATCGACATGGAATGCACGCCGCTCGGGAACGCCGTGGCGCTGAGGCCGTCGAGTGTGGAGCGAGCACCGGCGCCGCCGCTGTTAAACAACAGCACTTCTGCACGTTGCCCGCCCTCGGCTGGTGCCTTATCCCCCTGTAGCGGACGCACGCTGACATGCAGGTTCCACAATGCCCCTGCCCCTTCTGCCGGCACTTTGCCGGGAAGCATCTTGTGCACGGCCCCGAGCACCGCATCAGGAACCAGATGGCCAAGCACGTGGCGAACGGAAACAGGCGCCGGGTGCTGGGCATTGAGGATGCAGTTCTTCGGGGCGGTTACACGGAATGGCAGCAAAGACGCGTGGTTGTTGGGGATCTCCGGCGCGATCGAGCATTTCATGCCATAGCAGGCATAGGCGGCCGAATAGATGATCGGGCAGTTGATACCCTTCGGGCTTGGCGGTGACGTCCCCTCGAAATCAGCGAGGATATGGTCCTCTGCCACGTCGAGACGCACAGCGATATCGATCGGCGAACCGTACCCATCGACGCGCATAGTGTTCGAATAAGTGCCCTTCGGCAGGGCCGCGATGCGCTCGATGGTGGCGTCATAGCTACGCTTGAAGATGAAATCGCCCAGCGTTTCCAGATCGGCGAGCCCGAACTCTTCCATCATGTCCATCAGCCGACGATGGCCGATCTCGTTGCAGGCGGCCAGCGAATAGACGTCACCGACCACCTGATGGCTTTCGCGGACGTTGTTGTGCAGGATGTTGACGAGGTCCTTGTTGACCTTGCCGCGCTCGGCAAATTTCATGATCGGGACGAAGATGCCTTCTTCGTAGACCTCGTTGGCATCCGGCCCAAAACCGCGGCCGCCGACATCCACCACGTGCGCCGTGCAGGCGAAATAGCCGACGAGCGCGCCATTGCGGAAGCTGGGCGAGACCACGGTGAAATCGTGCAGGTGACCGGTGCCCTTCCACGGATCGTTGGTGATGTAGACATCGCCTTCGAAGATGTTTTCAGGCCCGATGTCGCGGATGAAGTGGCCGACGGCCTCGGCCATGGCGTTGACGTGGCCGGGTGTGCCGGTCACCGCCTGGGCGATCATCTTGCCACCGCGGTTGAAGACGCCGGCGGAAAGATCGCCTGATTCACGCACACTGGTCGAGAAGGCGGTTCGGATGAGCGTGACGGCTTGTTCTTCCACAACGGAGATCAGCCTGTTCCACATGATCTGCATGTGGACGTCGGAAAGTGCGCTGGTTTTCATGTCAAATCCTCCGTTCAAGCGCTCTGCTTGACGCGTATGAGCAGGCAGCCATCCGACTGCATGATGACTTCGCGGCTCGTGGTGATAATCGTTGACGTCTCGCGTTCGGTGATGACAGCGGGACCGGAAACCCAGTCGCCCGGTTTCATGTCGACGCGCGCGACAATCGACGCGCTCAGAAAGCTGCCTTCCTGGACGTCGAAGATTTCGCGGGTACCGCGGACCTTGGCTTCGCCGACCTTTGCGGTCTTGCCTATCCTCGCCGGCGGGGCAACCTTTGAGGTTGCGCGCAAGGACCAGCTGACGATCTCGACGTCGAGACCATCGATGACCCGACCGAAAAAGTGTTCGTACTGCTCGTCAAACAGCTTGCGGAACAGGTGGCCGTCCGCATCGGCGTAGTCGCGTACCTCGATCGTGACCGGCACTTCCCACCCCTGACCGACGTAACGCATGTAAGCCGTACATTCGAGATCTGGATTTGCTTCGGGCGAACCGGAACGCACGAACGATATGGCCTCGGCGCTGAGGTCAGCGATCGTCTGATTGATCGCATCCGCATCGAACCGGCTAAGCCGGCTGTAGGCGCTACGCACGCTTTCGAAACCGAAGGGAGCGCGCAGGAAGCCGATCGCAGAACCGACGCCGGCACCGGGCGGGATCAGCAGGTCCGACATGCCGAGCTTTTCGCACAGACGGGCGGCGTGGATGGGAGCTGCGCCGCCGAAGGCGATCATGGTGAATTCGGAAAGCTCCTTGCCATTCTCCACGGCATGCATACGCGCCGCGTTGCTCATGTTCTCGTCGACCACCTCGCTGAGGCCGTAAGCGGCGGTCGCGATATCAGTGTTGAGCTTGGAGGCGAGGTCGGCATCCATCGCCTTGTCGCAGGCCGGGCGGTCGAGCTTCATCGCGCCACCTGCGAACTCCTCCGGATCGAGACGACCGAGGATCAGGTCGGCATCGGTGACGGTCGGGTTCGCGCCGCCGCGGCCATAGCAGGCCGGGCCTGGCTCGGAGCCGGCGCTGTGCGGGCCGACACGGATCTGGCGCATGCTGTCGATGGTGGCGATCGAGCCGCCGCCGGCACCGATCTCGACCATCTCGATGACGGGGATAGAGATCGGCATGCCGCTGCCTTTCTTGAAACGCCACGTTCGCGCCACCTCGAAGGTCTTGGAGGTTTTTGGCGTCTGCTTTTCGATCAGGCAGATTTTTGCAGTGGTGCCGCCCATGTCATAGGAAAGGACCTGATCAAGACCGTAGCTGCTGGCGATATGGGCGGCAAAAATCGCACCGCCGGCAGGACCGGATTCCAGCAGACGAACCGGAAACTCGATCGCGCTTTCGACGCTGATGATGCCGCCACCCGAATGGATCATGAAGACCTGGCAGCGCGTGCCTTCCTCGGTCAGGCGTCCAACGAGGCGGTTGAGATAAGATGCCATCAACGGTTTGACGAAGGCGTTGGCGCAGACGGTGTTGAAGCGCTGGAACTCGCGCATTTGCGGAGAGACTTCCGACGAGATCGACACGGAAATATCGGATTTCTTGGCCAGAAGACGGTCGCGAACAACCTTCTCGTGCGCGCCGTTAAGATAGGAATGGATGAAGCCGATGGCGACGCTGTCGTAACCGGCAGCGACGATGCTGTCGCACAGCGCATCAACCTCGGCAAGATCGAGAGGTTTCAGCACCGAACCGTCGGCGCCGATCCTTTCATCGATGACGAAACGTTCGTTTCGCGGCACCAGCGGCGACGGCAGCACAATATCGAGGTCATATTGTTCGAAGCGGCTTTCGGTGCGCATCTCGATGACGTCGCGAAAGCCCTTGGTGGTGATAAAGGCGGTGCGGGCGCCGCGCCGTTCGATCAGAGCGTTGGTGGCGAGCGTGGTGCCATGAATGATCGTGTCGATCTGCGAAAGCTCGACACCGGCGACCTCGGCGACCTCTCGGACGCCCTTCACGATCGCATTTTCGGGATAGGAATAATCGGTCAGCACCTTGATTGAATGGAGTGTGGTACCGACCTCCATTGCAACGTCGGTAAAGGTGCCGCCGATATCCACACCGACCCTGATCTGCTTGCCATCTTTCGTCATTTTCTCGACTATGCTCCCTAAGCGAGCTGTTGTTGCGCTTGCCCGATAACCCGATTTTCGGCGTGCAGCGGCCTGTCCCCGCCCGCACAGACGGGCGGGGGTCAAAAGCTCTTGAATGTGTTGAGTTTCTTAAGCTCAGCGCGGCAGCTGTAGCGGCAACGCAGAGCTTTGGCGCTACAGTTTCCCGGTAAAGTCTACACCCGGCAATTCTGTTGGAAGTTTTGCACGGTCGACGCCGATCCACTTCTTGTAGAGGGCATCGAGTGACCCGTCCGTCGTGTGCTTGATAACGAAGTCCGTCAGGAAGGCGAGCAGTTCCTTATCGCCCTTGCGGACCGCCATACCCTGGAAGTTGTCGGCGACTTTGTATTTGCGTTCGAACTGCTTGTCATAACCGGTCTCTTTGATGACGAGGCCATAGGTGACGCTGCCTACGATCGCATCAACCTGACCGGACAAAAGCGATTGAACAGTCGTGGCGTCGTCATCGAAGCGCTTGATCTGCGTACCCTTCGGCGCGACCTTGACCAGCAGCGGCTCGAAAGCGCTGCCGCGGTTAACACCGATCACGTATTTCGAAAGATCCTCGTTACCTTTTATGGAGGCGTCCGTCTTGCCCCAGACAGTAATGTCGTTCGACGAATAGGGAATGACATACTGGATCACCTTGGCGCGTTCTTCGGTGATCGTCATCGACGGCACCAGGAAGTCAACGTTGCCGTTCACCAGCAGCGGAATGCGGTTCTGGCCTGTGATACGTTCGAACTTCACCTCGACGCCCAGCTCCTTGGCGATCATCTTGGCGATTTCGATATCGAAACCGTCATTGCCGCCCTTGGAGTCGATAAAACCCCACGGAAACTGGTCCATCTGCACGCCGATGGTTGCCGTGCCCTTGGCCTTGATCTCCTCGGATGTGACAGCCATTGCCGTCGTTGCGAATGAAGTCGCGGCGAAGAGAATGGCGGTAAGGCCGCTCAGGGCTTTCGAACGCGAAGGGGTAGAGACTGCGTTGGTCATGTGATCACCTCTGGTTGGTTTCTTGGCATGCGTTTTGTCTTACCGCGCGGCGTTGAGGCGCCGCTCGATCCGGGCACTGCAGTAGGTCAGTGGTACGCAGAGAAAGAAGTAGATGAGTGCGACCGCCCCGTAGACCTGCAGCGGCTGAAACGTGATGTTCGACATCAACTGACCGGAGCGGGTCAGTTCCGTGAGACCGAGCAGCGCGGCAAGTGCCGTGCCCTTGATCAGGTTGACGAGGAAGCTGATGGTGGCCGGCAGGCCGATGCGCAAGGCTTGGGGCAGCACGACATCGACCATGCGATGCCTGTAGCCGATGCCCAGTGCGCGTGCCGCCTCGCTCTGTCCATCGGGAACGGCCTGGATGCTGCCGCGCCAGATTTCGCCGAGGAACGCGCTGGTGTGAAGCGACAGGCCGATCGTCAGCGCCACCCAGACATCCACTTTGAAGCCCAAAAGTGGCAGGCCGAAATACACGAAGAACAGCTGAACCAGCAATGGCGTGCCCTGAAATATCTGGATGTACGTCGCCATGAAGATGCGCAACGGTTTCCATTTGCTGGTGCGTCCAAGCGCAACAGCCAGACCCAGCGCTCCGCCGACCGTGACGGCAAGAAGCGAAAGGACAACTGTCCAACGTGCGCCTTCAAGCAAAAAGAGGAATTCATTCCAGCCAAATTGACGGATCATCGGACTGCCTCACTTTGCCGGATAGGAAAAATAGACCCGGCCGATCATGCCGAGGGTGACGGAAACGAACTGGGACAACAGGAGGTAGATGACGCCGAGCGTGAGATAGATCTCGAAGCTTCGGAATGTCTGGGCATCCAGCGTCTGTGCAAAATAGGTAAGCTCTTCCGCCGAGACCGACGAAACCAGACTTGAGTTCAGCATCATCAGGATGAATTGGCTGCACAGCGCCGGATAGACGGTCCGGATGGCCGGCCGGAAGACGATGAACCGATAGATATCAGCCGTATGCATCCCAAGCGCCCTGCCCGCCTCGATCTGTCCTGGACGGATAGACTGCACACCGCCGCGCACGATCTCAGCCGCGTAGGCGGCGCAATTCAGCGTCATGGCCAGGATTGCCGCCTGTTCGCCGCTGAGCCGGATGCCAATTGCGGGCATGCCGAAAAAGACAAAGAACACCTGCACGAGGATAGGCGTGTTGCGGATCAGCTCGATGTAGCCAATCGCAATCGTGCGCAGCGTTGGCAGCTTGCTCATGCGCATCATCATGAAGAAAATGCCGAGCGACAATCCGAACACCATCGAGAGAGACGACATTCTCAACGTACCGATCACGCCTTCCAGCAGCGTTGGCCACGCAGCAAAAACGGGTGCGAAGTCGAAAGTGTAATTCATCAGCCCCTCCTCAATGGTTGAGGATCTGGCTGAGGAACGTTCTGGTTCGCTCGTGAGCCGGATTGCTGAAAAATACGTCGGGTTTGGCGCTCTCTATGATTTCGCCGCGGTCCATGAAGATGACACGGTGGGCGACCGCTCGTGCAAACCCCATCTCGTGGGTTACACAGATCATCGTGATGCCGTCGTCAGCAAGCGAGATCATCGTGTCGAGCACTTCCTTGACCATCTCAGGGTCGAGCGCTGAAGTCGGCTCGTCGAACAGCATGATCTTGGGGTCCATGCAGAGCGCCCGCGCGATTGCCACGCGCTGCTGCTGACCACCGGAAAGCTGAGCCGGATATTTCTGTGCCTGTTCAGCAATGTGGACGCGCTCGAGATGACGCATCGCTTTTTCCTTTGCGTCAGTCACCGAAGCCTTGCGCACCCGGCGCTGCGCCAGCATGCAGTTTTCCAGGACGGTTAGATGCGGAAACAGGTTGAACTGCTGGAACACCATGCCGACATCGCGGCGAATATGGTCGGCATTGCTACCCTTTTGGCTCAGCTCCGTGCCATTGACGGCAATGCTTCCCTCCTGGATTTCCTCCAGGTGATTGATACAGCGGATAAGGGTCGATTTGCCGGAACCTGAAGGTCCACACAGAACGATATGCTCGCCGCGACCAACTTCAAGGTTGATTCCCTTCAAGACCTGGAGATGACCGTACCATTTGTTGACGCCCGTCATGGCTATGGCTTTTTCCGACATGCTGGTCCCGTTCATGGCCAGTTCCCCTTTATTTGATGTCAGGCTTTCGGTGCGACTTCGAAAATGGCGTCGACTTCTACGGAAGATCCGCGCGGCAATGAGCCCGCACCAATCGCGGTGCGAACGTGGCGTCCCTTGTCTCCAAAGATCTCCACGAGAAGGTCGGAAGCGCCGTCGATGACGGCTGGATGGCCCCCGAAATCCGGCGGCGCATTAACGAAACCACGCAATTGAGCGCAGGCAATGACCCGGTCCAGATCGCCATCCAGCGCGGCATTCGCTCTGGCAACGATGTTGAGCGCGCAAAGGCGAGCGGCCTTGTATGCGTCCTCGGGCGAAATGTCCTGACCGACCACGCCGACATAATGCTCGACACCGTCGATCCGCGGGATCTGGCCCGATACGAAAAGAAGGCTCCCGACGAGCCTGTAAGGAATGTAATTTCCTGAAGCCGGGGCAATCGCAGGCAAAACGATACCGAGCTCCGAGAGACGTGCGACGACGACACCCATAGCAGTTTTCCGTTATTGTAAGACGCGCTGATGCGCGAACCACGTTCCCGGGACCATTCATCAGAAGCCATAAGCGTCGAATGTCGATCCACTTTTCTGATGATGAAGATTGACGAAATAGTATCTCATGTCAAGAGAGAATTCAGAGGTACTATCTCTTGAGCTGACGGTTTCCTACATGCTACTTTTTAGAAGCTTTTACAAGATATTAGCCAACTTAAGACGACCACTTCTCTGGTAGCGGCATTAAAATTTCGACCCGTTTCCCGCATTTTTTTTGAGGCCGGCCGCTGATTTGCGCCCAGTGGAACTTCTCTACGTCAAGTGTGCGCACACTAAGGCAATAAATCAGTGGTGGGTAGTAGCATCACCTCGGGATGAAGTGATAACTTGCGTCAAACCCTGCAGTCATTCAGCGGGGCGCGACTTAGACAAAGGGAAACAGGTTTTGGACACTTTAACGGGCCGAACAATAAAGGCACTTAAAGCTCACATCGGCAGCAACCAGTTCGAAAGCGGTACCAAGCTCGGATCGCTTGCGGAATTGTCGGAGCAGTTCGGCGTCAGCAGAACAGTCATTCGAGAAGCAGTGTCCGCCTTGCGGTCCGACGGCATTGTCGAGTCGCGACATGGTGTCGGGGTGTTCGTTCGCAACAGACCAAGCCCCGATATCGAAGATGCCAACTCGTTGGATGCAAGCCTCGCGCTTGCTCCCCTGGCTCGTCTGCAGACGTCATTCATGGATCTGCTGGAGCTCAGAATGGCTTTCGAGGTGCATGCTGCCGGGCTGGCGGCGGTTCGGCGATCCTGGGCTCAGGAATCCAATATCTGGAACGCCGCTCGCGAGTTCGAAGCCTCACTTGAAGACGAAGCTGCGCTTGATCATCTCGACTTCGTCTTTCATCGTTCAATCGCAGAAGCGACGAACAATGGTGCTTTCATCGAGTTCTTCAGCCTTATGAGCCTGCAGATTCTCCCGCAACCGGCTTTCTCCAAGCAGCTCAATCCTGCGCTCATAACTCTAGACTATATCCAGAATACTGTGGTCGAACATCGGGCAATCTGCGAGGCAATTAGCTCAGGCAGTGCGGAACGGGCGCGCGAGGCGATGAGAATTCATCTTAGCCGTAGCCATCTACGGTATCGCGGTTTTTCGGACGACGCTGCCTCGCCCCTGAGCAATGTGGCGCCCAAAGACTAGCCCACTTCGCCGTACTATGCTCTTGATGGGATTTGAACCATCGGCCCGTCTTACGGTCTGATTATGTGGCGTAGGTCCACTTCTGTCCCACTCAGAGGCATGTTGTCGGAAAGTGGTTTGCAAGTGGGTTCTATTTCGGTGGGTCGATGACCGTCATGCTGATGCTCCCAACTTGCGTGAATCGGACTTGACCTGCCACTGAACTTTCATCCAGCGGCGGTTAGAGCCTCGGCGGCTTTGAATATGCCAAATGGCGCGGTTTGAGCAACCGGCGGAAACGCGAAGCTTTCATCTTGCGCAGCGTTGGAACCGGTTGCGGCGATGGTCCCGGCAT
>NZ_JBFTNK010000027.1:0-30503 GCF_056397445.1 Neorhizobium sp. 05N33
CTCAGACGAATGCTGCTGGTTCGAACGGCTATGGCAAGTTCACGATCAACACGAATGGAACGTGGACTTACGCCACGAACACTGCCCACGACGAGTTCGTGGCCGGCCAGACCTATACGGACAGCATCACGGTGTCGTCCGCAGACGGCGCGACGACGACGATCACCGTCAATATTGCCGGCACAAGCGATGCGCCGACTTATTCCGTCATCGCCGATATTGCGGGCAATGGTCAGGGCAATGCCATGACCATTCAAGCATCGGAGCTTACCGGTAATACTTCGTCTTCCGCGACGATCACTGCAATTTCGAATGTAAGCAGCCTTGATCTAGATGGCGGTGATATATCCGCTGATGGTAAATCCATTCAGATCAAGGACATCGGCATCACGAGCGGTGGTTCGTTTACCTATCAGTTGAGCGACGGATCGACGGGAACTGTGTCGGTGGTCGGTGGCTCCACGATCACAACGCCGGACAACGGGAATTATATTCTCGTAGCCAGAGACGGGGTCGTTAACACAATGACCGGCAGCAATGGTGACAATATCTTTATTGGCGGCACCGGTGCCGATACCATTGCAACCGGCAACGGTGTAAACACGGTTTATGGTGGAGGCGGTAACGACACCATCACGACCGGCAATGGCACCAACACGATCACCGGCGGCAGCGGTAACGACAGGTTCACCCTTGGCACGGGGACCAACACCATCACCGACCTGGGCAACGGAGACATTCTCGTGGCGGCGGGAACCACCGTTGCGACAGCTGACACTAACTGGTCGGCGTCGAGCAGTTCGGGTTCGCTTTCCTCCAACAGTGGCTCGGCAACGATCATCGCGGCTGGCCACGACATCAGCGTTGCCAATGCCACCGGCGCGAATGGCTGGACACTGACCAATGATGGTGATTCCACGGCTGTCTCGCTGACCGGTTCGTCCAAGGCCGACACCATCACGGGCGGTTCGGGCAACGATACGCTGAGCGGCGGTGCGGGCAAGGATACCATTACCGGCGGTGGTGGCAATGACACCATCACCGGCGGTGGCGGCGGCGACACTCTTACGGGTGGCGCAGGCAGCGACACGTTCGTGATTGCTGCCGGCGATTCCACGCCTCAAATTGGCGGGACCTTAAACGACGGCACCATCACGGGCTATGACGTGATCACCGACTGGGGTACCGGCGGAACTGCGGACAAGCTCGACTTCTCGGTGCCAGTGAAGCAGGCCAATCTATTCGTCACCAATGGTGTTGACTCTACTCTCGCAATCGGCGGAGATACCGTCGAACTGCACACGGTCAACTATCAAACGGGTATTGCTACGTTCTATGGCACCGATAACTTGCAGACCTATCAGAATTACCCGCCCCTTTCGATAAACTCGACACAGGCTCTTGCCGCTGTTGTGCAATATCTTATGGCCACTAACATTGGCGAAGCCGGCGCGACACTTGCGTTTAACGCAATGGGTAACGGCTACGTGTATCAGCAAACCGGAAGTGGCGCGGGCGGAACACTGGTAGAGTTGACCGGGGCACCGCTCACCGACATCTACACCACCCCCTTCAACCCTAATGGTGTCGTATCGTCTATTGACCCCATCATCCTCGATCTCGATCACAACGGCTTCACCTTCACCTCGGTCGAAAATGGCGTGAAGTTCGACATCGATGCCGATGGCCACAAGGACCAGGTGGCTTGGACCAAGACCGACGGCATCCTTGCCTTCGATGTCGATGGCAACGGCAAGATCGACAACGGTTCGGAGATCTTCACCCCGAACTTTGGCGGCGGCACGCATGCCGGCGGTGTGGCGGCGCTTTCGACGCTTGACGTCAATCATGACGGCAAGATCGATGCCTCCGACACCGGCTTCGACAAGCTGCTGGTCTGGCAGGATGCCAACGGCAACGGCATCAGCGACGCCGGCGAGCTGAAGGGCCTCCACGATTACGGCATCACCGGCATCTCGCTCGATGCTCATGGCGCGGAAGGTTATATCGACGGTCAGTCACTGTTTGCAGAGGGTTCGTTCACCTACGCAGACGGTTCGACCGGCTCGTTCGTGGAAGTCGGGTTCGACACTCTGTTCAGCGATGCGCCTGACCACTCCCTGGTCGGAACCGATGGCGACGACATCCTTGCCGGCATGCCGGGCCTGACGCAGATGACCGGCGGTGCCGGCGCGGATACCTTCGTGCTCGACCCTTCGGCCCTGCACGAACTCGACATGGCCGACATCATCACCGACTACAAGTCGAGCGAAGGCGATGCGGTCGATGTTTCGAAGCTCCTCGACACCCTGCTTGGTCATCAGGCAACCGGTGAAGAGGCTGCCGCGAACGTTCGCACCACGATTGCCGGGAACGACACGACCGTCAGCGTTCAGGTCGCGACCGATAGCTGGAAGGACGTCGCCGTGCTTCAGAATCACACGGAAGCCGTCAAGATCCTCTTCGACGACGACAAGCACGCGGCCAACATATCTCATGTCTAAGTGAAGATTGCCCAAAATCGAAACAACGGAAAAGGCGCGCAGGCGCCTTTTCTTGTTTCAGAAGATGCTGATCAATAAAATAATACCAAAACTTGAGTCTCTTCAATTTTATACACTTTTGAGGCGTTACGTGATTTGCGGCCAACTACGGAAGGGACATGCCGATGTGTCTCGGAGGCTACACAAGAGGTAAATGTATACGCCTGGGCAATTAGATGCCAAACCACAAGTTTTTAGGCCGATATTTTGTCGTTAGAAATTTCACATAGAAAACAATTATATAGATAGTTTCCATTTGGTAATTAACCCTAGGCAATGGAATATTCCGAGCGGGCTTGGGCCTCTGAATTAGAAATGATAATACTTCCCAACGAAATCGCCGCAGTATATGAATGCCGTAATGGGATTTAGATCGGCGAGGGGCTTCCGATTGTTTAAGAGCAAAAGAATTTTGGCGACGCTGTTGGCGACTGTAGCTTTGGGGATCGTGTTTAGCGCGCCTGCCAATGCAATGACGCTTGATGAAGCGGTAGCAAAAACCTTGAAAACGAACCCGCAAATCATGCAGGCGGTAGAAAACCGCGAGGCTGTGGAGTTCGAGTTGAGGCAGGCACGGGGCCTTTATCTTCCTTCGATAGATTTGCAGGCGGGTGTAAGCCGGCGTAGACTGTCGAACAGCAGTACAGGTACGCTTACCCGCGACTATGAAAACTTTAAAGGGTCCGACGCGAGCCTGACGATTACTCAAACGTTGTTTGACGGCGGCAGTCGCCGTTCTCAGGTCGAGCAGCAGGCATCGCGCGTTGATGGGGCTTCGTTCCGCGTTGTTGAGCGGTCCGAGTCGCTGGCTCTTCAGGTCACTCAAGATTATCTCGAGTATATCCTTCAGTCCAAGATCGTCGCTATTGCGCAGCAGAACGTTGCTGCCCACAATCAGATCCTCGGCGATATCGGTGCCAGCATCCAGGGTGGTGCGCTGACCGACGCCGATCGTCTGCAGGGCCGCGAGCGACTCGAAGCGGCACGTGCCCGGTTGCGCGAAGCCCAGGAAGAGCTGGAACTCACGAAGATCCGTTTCCTGAAGACGGTCGGCGAGCCGATCGGCCCTGTGAAGGCGCCGGTATCGCTGGCGAAGTTCATTCCGAAGACGCTCAACGATACGATCTTCATCGCCAAGAAAAACAGCCCGCAGATTCATGCGGCCGATGCCGATGTCGATGCGGCGGATGCCGGTGTGCGTGGCTCACGCGCCAACTATCTCCCGAAGGTCGATCTTCAGGGCAGTGCGCGGGTCGGCAACGACATCGATGGCAACCAGGGTAATACCAACGACGTTCAGGTCGGCGTGACCGCCCGCTGGAACCTCTATCGCGGTGGTATCGATCAGGCGCGCGAGCAGGAGCAGATCCGTCGCGCCAGCGAGCAGCGTTACGGTTTGGCCCAGGCCCATCGCGAGGTCGAAGAATCCATTCGCTCCGCATGGAACGAGCGTAGCGGCCGCGGCGAACTGGCCGGGATCCTGGCGCGCCAGTCCTCGACGAACGGCAGCCTTGTCACCTCGTATCGCGAACAATTCAAGGTCAATCAGCGTTCGCTTCTCGATGTGCTGGATGCCCAGAACACCCGTTTCAACACCAGTATTCTTGCGGAAACCGCACGATTTGCTTCCCTTTTCGCCGAATACAAGATCCTGGCCGCATCCGGCAGTCTGCTTCAATCGATGAAGCTGAAGCCGGTCGGCCAGGCTGAGGCGTATGCCCGGAATGAGTTTGCTGTCCCGGGTGGCGTCACGAATCCTGGCTATGTCGAAGTTGACTCCCGTCAAAAGGCTGGCATGCCCATGGATCTCCTGGCGCCGATCCGACAGTAACGGATTGGCAAGGACCAAATGCTCAACGTAAAGCTCGACCACGCAGATACTACGCCGTTTCGGACATTTAAAACTGCATTCAGGTCTGTTGCGAGCTTTTACGGGCGCCCGACGTCAGACATCGTCCTGTTCTCCGGATTGCCGGATGAGGTTTCCGAATCTCTGGAACTGGACGATGTCGAACACCTTGCCCAGCGTATCGGGCTGGAAGTCATCCGCCACGGCGAACGCGAGTGTCGCGAGGGCAATTTCGATTGCCCGGCCATCATCGTCTTCGAGAACGGCGGCGTGCTGCCGCTGCTCGAAACCGATCCCGACGGAAACTACATCACAGACCTCGTTCCGGCCTCGGGAAATCCCGTCAAGCTGACGCGTCAGGAACTCGTGGCCCTGAAGCCGAGCTTCGGTTTTGCCTTCACGCTTTATTATCAGAACGCGTCCGAGCATGCCTCGGTTGGTACAGCCGGAGAAATCGAGCGCCGCCACTGGCTGTTGCGGGCGCTGGTTCCCTATTGGCGCACCTATATCCGCGTCATCATGGCTGCGCTGTTCATCAATCTGATTGCGCTCGGCTCGCCGCTGTTCACGATGAACGTCTATGACCGCGTGCTTCCCAACAAGGCGTTTCCGACGCTTTGGGTGCTCGCCATCGGCATCACGCTAGCCTACACGTTCGATTTCCTGCTGAAGACCGCCCGTGCCGCCCTCATCGACCATGCCGGGCGAAACGCGGATTTGCGCCTGTCCCAGATGATCTTCGACAAGGTGTTGAATTCGACGCTCGCTTCGCGTCCGTTATCGACGGGCGAATATGCCAACCGCGTCACGCAGTACGAGTTCGTCCGTGAATTCTTCACGTCCAACACGGTCGGCCTGCTGATCGATACGGCGTTCGTGTTCATCTTCCTGATCGTGATCTACACGCTTTCCGGCTGGCTTGTGGTGATCCCGTCGGTAGCCTTGCTGCTGTCGGTGCTGATCGGCCTGCATGCCCAGGCCAAGATCGGTCACCGCATGGCAGCGGCCACCAACGAGGCGTCACGCCGTCAGTCGCTGCTGGTCGAGACGATTTCGACGATCGAGACCGTGAAGAGCCTTCGCGCCGAAGCGGGCATGCTGCGTCGCTGGCAGGAACTGATGAAGCTCTCGAGCCGCACCAGCGAAGAAATCAAGCATGTCTCTTCGAATGCGGTGAACCTCACCAATCTTGTCCAGCAGATGGTCAGCGTCCTGATCGTGATCGCCGGTACCTACGAGTTTTCCGAGGGCCATCTGGCAATGGGCGCGATCATCGCGACCGTCATGCTGGCAGGCCGGGCCGGCGCTCCGCTCGGCCAGATCGCCATGGCGCTTGCCCGGTTCCGGCAGGCGATGACGTCGCTCAAGATCCTCGACAAGATCATGGAACAGCCGGAGGATCGTCCCTCCACGGTGGGTTTCGTGAACCGCGAGATCAAGCGGGGCGGCTTCAGCTTCCAGAACGTTTCCTTTCAGTATCCGGGCTCTGACTACAAGGTCATCAATCAGCTTTCGCTGACCGTCGCTCCTGGCGAGCGGGTTGGGATCATCGGCCGCATCGGCTCGGGCAAAACGACGCTCGGCCGCCTTCTCGACGGCCTCTTCCTGCCATCCGACGGTCGCCTGTTGATCGACGGCGTCGATATTCGCCAGTATCACATGTCGGAAGTCCGCTCGGCGGTGGCAGTGGCCGGGCAATCATCCGATCTGTTTTCGGGGACGGTGAAGGAAAACCTTCTGATCGGCCGCGCCGATGCGACGGACGAGGAATTGCTCCACGTGTCGCAGATGACCGGCGTCGACGAGTTCGTTTCCAACCATCCGCGCGGTTTCGACATGCCGGTCGGCGAACGCGGCAGCAATCTTTCCAGCGGCCAGAAACAGGCTCTGGCGATCGCGCGCCTGCTGCTGACCAAGCCGAAGATTGTCTTTCTTGACGAGCCATCAGGCGCCATGGATCTTGCAAGCGAGCGCCATCTGCTCGCCAAGCTCTCGACCGCATTCAGCCGCGACACGACGCTGCTGATCGCCACGCACCGTTTCAGCATGCTGGAACTGTGTGAACGGCTGGTGGTGATCGACAAGGGCCGCATCGTTGCCGACGGGCCGAAGGCTGCCGTACTCGAGGCGATGCAGCGCAAGGGAGCAAAGCCGTGAGCAAAGGCGTTCACGACAATCCTCCGTTCTTCGCTCGCATGCTGGTCGGCCTGGTGGCGGCCTGCATGGCGACATTCCTCGCCTGGGCCGCGCTTGCGGAGATCGATGAGATCGCCCGGGGCGAAGGCAAGGTCATTCCCATTTCCAAGACCCAGATCATCCAGTCGTCCGAAGCCGGGGTTGTGCAGGACATTGCGGTTCAGGTCGGCCAAGTGGTCCGCAAAGGCGATCTGATTGTTCAGCTGAACAATACGACGACCGAATCGACGCTCGGGGAATCGGTTGCCAAGGCAAGGGCGATCGGTGCGAAGATCGCACGCCTGCAGATGGAAGAAAAAGGCGAGTACGACCAGCCGTTCGTATGTCCGGCGGATGTCTTGAAGGTCGCCAAGAACGTCTGCGACAACGAAGATCGGCTGTTTTCGGCGAACAAGGCCAGTTACAAGAACAAGTTTGATGTGCTGCAGGAGCGTGTGAAGCAGCGTCAGAACGAACTCAGCGAAGCCAATGCCAATATCGATCGGCTTGAACAGAATATCGCCTCCTCGATGCGGCAGCGCGATCTTTACGGTCCTCTCGCTAAAAAGGGGCTGGTCTCGCAGACGCAGCTTCTGACGATCGAAAGCCAGCTTACGGACCAGCAGGGTCAGCTCAAGGTCTATCAGGAAAGCCTGATACGCCTTCGTGGTGCTGTCGATGAAGCAAAGCTCCAAGTGGGTGAAATTTCATTGGCGGTTCGTCAACAGGCCCTCACCGATAAGGCGCAAGCTCTCGCAGAGCTCTCGGTCATCGACCAAACGATCCGCGGTGCTTCGGACCGCGTCAAGCGTACCGACATTCGCTCGCCGGTCGACGGCATCGTCAATACCCTGGAAGTCAACACGATCGGCGCTTACGTGGATCCGGGCCGTGTGGTTGCCGGAATTGTCCCGACGGCCGATACGCTGCTGATCGAAGCGCGGATATCGCCACGCGACGTCGCGTTCGTCCGCCGCGGGCAACCGGCGATCGTCAAGATCACGGCCTATGATTTCGCGATCTTCGGCGGACTCGAAGGCGAAGTGACCAACGTTTCAGCCGACAGTATCGTTGAGAAGGAAAAGGGCGAGACCTACTACCTCGTCCAGGTCAAGACCAACAAGTCCGAGCTGGAACGCAACGGCAAGCTCTATCCGATCATTC
Source organism: Neorhizobium sp. 05N33 (assembly GCF_056397445.1). NCBI lineage: Bacteria > Pseudomonadati > Pseudomonadota > Alphaproteobacteria > Hyphomicrobiales > Rhizobiaceae > Neorhizobium > Neorhizobium sp. 05N33. Next base: position 7,732 of record NZ_JBFTNK010000027.1, read on the forward strand.
CTGGCATGATTGCGTCCGCGGAAATCATGACGGGCCGCAAGACAGTCCTCAGCTACCTTATGAAGCCTATCAATCGGGCGCGTTCCGATGCGCTTACCGAGCGGTAGAGGCCTCCAATGAAATCAGGTGCGCTTTCAATGTCCGTCATCGAACCTGCGGGCGACCCGCTGCCGATCATCGACAAGGAAGAAGTCGAGCCGCGTTTTCGCGCGGTTGTCGCGCGCAATGGCGAGCGCCGTGGTATCAGGCTTGAGAAGATCTATTGGGAAGGCCTCAGCCGGATGTCGGCGGCGGGCAAGATAACCACGGGTGATCTGGTTCAGTACACTGCGGCCCAGATGCCGGAAGCGGGCAATCTCACCTCGCTGCTGCGCGTCCTCAGCCTTAAATGGGCACTTGGGCGGCTGGCGACGGTCGAGGATGTGTCGTCGCTCGAAAATCTCAATGCGCTGGTCCAGGCTTCGCCGTCCCCGACGGTGGTGCTGACACGTGAAAAGCGCCTGCAATTCTTCAACGAGCCGTTTCTGGTCATGCTTCGGCACCGGTTGGTGGGGGAGGATACGTCGCAGCTGATGAAGACCTTGAAGTTCTCGATCGACACGCAGATCGAGGATGCCATGGATACGCTGCAGATGAACCGTGGCAAGACCTTGAATACCGGCTTCACGATCTCCTGCGCCAGGCAGGTCATCAAGGGTCAGATCAATCTGGCCCTTGCCCCGGCACACGAAAAGCCGATGCTGGTCGGCTATATTTCCCGTTATTGATGTTCTCAAGGTTGAAGGCCGGAGCGCAACGCGCGCCGGCCATGGAAAGCTTAGAAGTTGGCACCTTCGCCCGGCGCAATCTTTTCCAGCGGCGTCACCATCGCCACGTTCTGGTCCTTGCGGCGTGAGCCATGCAGGAAGCCCTTGCCGCCTTTGATGGAGTAGAGCGGCATGTAGTCGGGAAGCTGGGTATCCAGGAGAACCTGATTGCGCATGTTGTCGAGGATGAAGAACTTGCCGCCGGCTTCGACCGAGAGGATGGCATGGTAAAAGTGGCGTTTCTGGTCGAACAGGACGACGATCGACATCTGGTTGGGATCGATGCCTTCCGCACGAAGCGCCGCCATCTTGAGGATCGCGAAATCTTCGCAGTCGCCCTGCTGGAGGCTGAGCGTTTCCTGCGGAGTGCTCCAGCGGTCAGCGACCTTGTAGGCGTCCTGGTCGGTGCGGTAGCGGATGGACTGGTTCACCGCGGCGTTGACAGCATTGAGCTTGTCGCGGAGCGACGATTGCGACGTGTTCATGCCGACAAGCTGGATGGCGGCAAAGGCAGGGCTGCAGCCCTTGCCGTTGCATTTCACTGCAGTGCCATTGTCCATCTCTTCGAGAGCCGGAGCGAGCTTCTTCAAGGCGGCAAGCCGCTTGAAAGGAATAGCGACCGTATCGAACACGGCGCCGTTGGACGGTGCTGGTTCTACTCGCCGGGACGGGTAAAGGTCGGCCGGCTTAATTGCGACCTCGGTCACGTTCGCAGGTCTTGCCGCAGGCAGAGCGATCTTCGAGCCGAGCTCGCTGAATGTCTGAAATGCTGCGGCAACCTGTACGTTTCCGAATGCAAGCGAAGCCATGATGGAAAGCGGCTTCGGAAGATATTCAAGAAAATGACTTCCGATGATCGATACCGTTGATCCAGTATTGATCTGAAATTGTTGCTTGTTCATGGGGGCGGATAGTGCTGTTGAAGCAATGAATGGTAATACTAGTGTGGCGACGACTGCGGCTTTCAGCATATTCTTTTTGTTTGCCATTTTCTGTCTCCCTTGTTGAGGAGAAGTTAGCAAAGCCGCCTGAATTTCTGGTTTTTGAAGATAGATAATCTATAAATAAGTTATTTGAGAGAAAAAGCATAAAATTTTATATTCATACGTGGGCGCTTGTTAACGAGTTTTGTCTGGGCTAGCATGCCGCCGCGACAATCAAGAAGGCCGCAGAGTGGTCCACGAAATGCCCCAGGGACGTTCATTTTTTTACTGTTCAGATCTCGCCGACATTGCTCATAAAACCTTCCGGATGACGATGCGCCTGCGTCCGGTACGCTTATGGCTGCTAAGTCTGTTTGCTGCCGCCGTTCTCTCCGGCTGCGAGTCCTCGTCCGTCGCCGATAAGGTTCTGGACGACAAGGCGCTGAAGCCGCCGCCGTCCATGGTTGAGGAAACATTCGGCCGGGGCTCGACGGAAATTACGCTGCTTCTGACAAAGGCGCCGAACGGCGTCTATGAGGGCGCCGCGCGCGACATACGCGACGGTGCGGCGCTTGCCATCGGCGAACTTGACGATGCCGCTGTGATGAAGATCAAGGTGGTCGACGTGGCGGGAGGGCCAACTACGGTGGCTGCGGCGCTCGCAGCTGCCAAGGCACGCAATTCCGGTCTGCTGATCAGTTATGCGCCGCAGGCGACGACGGCGGCGATTGCCGCCATTCCGGCCGATCAGCGACCGCCGCTGATCAATCTTTCAAGTCCTGTAACCGGCGCGAAAGTCTTCAATTTCGGGTTTGACGAAGTGGCGAGCGTTGCTCGGGGTGTGCACCCGGTCATCGCTTCCGGCCACAAGAGAGTTGTCGTTCTGACGCCCAATAGCATAGCCGGTGTTGACGAAGAGCGCCTGAGATCGGCCGTCAGCCAGGCCGGCGGTGCGCTGATAGGTGTGGTTCGTTATGATCCAGCCGCGCCGCTTGGTGACCTGCTTACCCGCAACAAAGCTTTGCTCGATGATGCCGGTGCCCTAGTGCTGATGGGTGATTCTGCGGTGATCGGGCCTATCTTGAAGGGTGTCAGGGCCTCTTTCGCCAAGCTGGCGGTTGTCGGAACCAGCCATTGGCCGATGGAGCTTTATTCCGATCCGGCAGCCAGCGGCGTCATCATCGCAGCGGTCGATCCGGATGCTTCGCTGCTGATCGGCGAGCGCTATCGCCGTTTCAACAAGCGTTCGCTCTCGGTCTATGCCGCCGAGGGTTACGACAGCATAGCGGTCGCTGCCGGCATCGTCAGAGGTAAGGGTGCTGCGGCACTGACGCCGGAAATGCTGATGACAAAGACCGGTTTTCGAGGGGTTACGGGTCTGTTCCGCTTTACGCCGAGTGGTATGGCTGAGCGCAAGATCGGGCTTTACAAGATCGACGGCGGCCGGTTGGTGGCCATCGAGCCGAAGGCGGTCAGCTTCTAGCGGTGCATGGGCGGTTCCCTTTCTGCCGGCACGCTCTATGTGCTGGTAATCCAAGGTTCTCTCTCAAAGGCATACATGGCTTCAGCAGATACTGAGACGACGGATGTCTGCATCGTCGGCGCCGGCCCCGTCGGGTTGGCACTCGCCTTCAAGCTGGAGGAGTTGGGGCTCTCGGTAACCCTTGTCGAGATGGGTGCGGGCGGAGCAACGGATGATGCCGGTGCCGGTGGTATCGAATTCACCAACGGCCATCATGCACCTTCGATGGCGATGTCCCGGCCAGGCATCGGCGGCGCTTCCGCGCTCTGGGGCGGCCGGTGCGTTACCTTCGACGATATCGATCTACAGAAGCGAGATCATGTCCCCTTTTCCGGCTGGCCTATTTCTCACGAGGAGCTCCGCCGCCATTATCCGCAGGCGCTGACATTTCTCAATTGCAATGCCGCCGAGCCTGCTTTTGAGGCGATCGACGTTTCCGACCATGGGGTCGATGCGAACGCTCTGGAGCGATGGAGCCGGTCTCCGGATCTTGGCCCGGTTTACGGAGAGCGGCTCAAGGCTTCCAAGCGTATTCGTCTCGTCAACACGATCGTCACCGGGATCACGCTTGATGCTTCTGGTGGACGCGTCGAAGGCCTCGCCACCTACAGCGGGCAGGAAAGCCAGATTACGGCAAGGACTTTCGTGCTTGCGGGAGGAGGGCTGGAAAATGTCCGCCTGCTGCTTGCTCTGCGGGAGAGGCAGCCAGAGGCATTGGGCGGTACCAGCGGTCCGCTCGGCCGTTTTTATCAAGGGCACCTCACCGGCTATATTGCCGTGCTGCAATTCGACAGGTCCAGGATCGCGAGCCATTTCGCCTTCAATGTCGACGACGAAAACTATGTCTTTCGTCGCAGGCTGCAGATCGTACCGGAGATCCAGGCAGAGGAGGGGCTTCTCAACTGCGTCTTCTGGATCGACGCGATTTCGGTCGCCGACCCCGCGCATGCCTCCGGCGCGCTGTCGCTGATCTATCTGTTCCTGAAAATGTTCGGCCTCTACCGCCGTCTCTCGAATGGCCTGGCACCGACGGCCAAGGGGCCTGAGAATATCGACCGCCGGCAGCATTGGCGGAATATCCGCGCCGATCGCCGCCTGGTATTCGATCTGTTCGGGTCGCTTCTCAATATGTTGGAGAGGCGCATCGAGCCGTGGCGTACGCTGATCAATCCGAAAGGTCGTTATCTGCTTCGCTACCATGCCGAACAGGTGCCCAATCCGGAAAGCCGGGTCCACCTTCAACAGGGTGGAGCGGGCAGGCAGGCCGCCCTTGTCGTCGATTATCAAGTGGTCGAACAGGACGTCAGTTCGATCCTGAAATCGCACGAGATTCTCGATACGTGGTTACGTCGAACCGGGCTCGGTCGGCTGGAATATTTACATGATGCTTCCCAGCGGCGGCAGGCCGTGCTGAGCCAGGCGTTCGACGGTTATCACCAGATCGGCCTCAGCCGCATGTCCGATACATCCGATGATGGCGTCGCGGATGCCAATTGCCGCGTGCATGGCATCGGCAATCTTTATCTCGCCGGCAGCGGCCTGTTTCCGACAGGAGGCCATGCCAATCCGACACTGCCGGCCGTGGCGCTGGCGCTCCGGCTCGCCGAGCACCTCTTCGAAAAGCTCAAGCGGTAACGGTCCGCCTGCCTCCAACGGGATGAGAGGTGAATTCGGCGGACTTCTGGCGAAGGGTCAACCGGCCGGCCGCGTAGAACATCAGGAATGAACCGATCTGGTAGGGGAAAAGTACGTCGACTTCGACGAAGGCCCGGATCAGCAACAGAACGCTCAGCGCGCATAACAGCGTCGACGCGGGATCGCGATTGCGGCTCAGCATCGCGCTCAGATGGCCGAAGACGTTTATCAGCATGATCATGCACAATAGGGCGAGCCCGACCAGACCGGTCTCGACGGTGACTTCGATGAACGTGTTGTGGAAATGAAAGCCGCTACGGGCCGTGATGAAGAAATCATCCCATAGCCTCTCGGCATCGGCGAAGCCGGGAACCCAGTAACCCTGATAACCGGTGCCGAGAATCGGGTTGTCGCGGATCGCCTCGATTCCCTGCTGCCAGAGATAGGTCCGTCCCGTCAGCGTCGAATCCTTGCCAAAGATGCCGAGAACGGCATCGACAGCGCCCATCTGCAGCGCTCCGATGATCGCGACCACGCCGACCACCACCAGCCCGGAGACCAGCAGCTTGCGGTGATTGGGGGAAAGCTGTGCGACCGGCATATAACCGGCGCAGAGCGCCAAGACGCCGGCGGTCGTAATGGCAGAGGTCGCCGACTGCGAGGCGAGAAGGCAATAGGCGCTGAGCAGGCCGACGCCGCCCGACGCCATCAACCAGGGGCCTTTCTGCCGCCAGATGAGCAGATAGGACGCGGCGAAGAAAAGGCCGAGCGAAGCGTAGAAACCGAGCTGGTTCTTCGAGGAGAAGGCTCCGACGAAACTATAACTGCCGTCAATGGCGTCGTAGAGGTAGGTTCCGAACAGGATGGAGAAGACGAGCACGATCGCCGTGCCCAGGATCGCACCGCGGGTCAATGTCAGCACGCTGATCGTGCGCATGGCGATCAGCGCACAGACGACATGCGTCAGGTATTGTATCGCGGTTCGCAGCGAGATGCCGAAGGCGGGCGACCAGAAGGCGGAGACGAAGCAGAACAGCGCAAATCCGAATATCCAAAGATATTTCAGATAATTACCGAGAGCCTGCCGATAGTCGGCAACTACCAGCAGGAACCAGAGGCCATAATAGGCGAGGATCGAAATCTGCCCGAACCGGCTCGAATAGGCGAACACGAAGAAGGACAGCGCGACCGCAGCCACGCCGTAGACTTCATTGCGAGCCGGGTCGATCAGCGCAGATTTCGCAATCCTCATGCGATCCTCATTGCATCAGGAGTTCAGCAGCGACCTTGACAACATCGCCGGGCAGAAGCTTGTCGTTTTCGCCGACGGCGACCTCTTTCGGCCCCTGGCCCTCGTCCCGCACCACGGTGTATTTGATGGTGGCGGACTTGCCCGAAGGGTCGAATTTCAGCGCCTCGGCCGATTGAGCCACGGCTTCCGACATCAGCTCGCGGCTGGTTCCGAGCTGCAATCCGAGCTTTTCGAGTTCGGCTTCGGTGTTCTGCAGCTCCTGGGCGCGCTGGGCTTCCCAGTCGTTGCGCAGGTTGATCTCGTCCTGGTTCGCCTTGTTGATATCCTGCTTGGCGCGAAGTATTGACGTGTCGATATCAAGGAGGTTCGCTTCGATGGTCGCGGCCCTTTCCTCGGCGGTGATGCGGCGGCTGGAGGTCGCCAGTCCCTGTTCGGTCAGCTTCGCCATTTTTTCCCGGTCCTCGCTGACGAGCTGCAGCTGCCGCTTCTGGGTGTCGGTCTTCTGGCTGAGAGACTGGACCTCGTTTTCGAGCAGCGTCCGCAGGTCGGTGAGAGCCTTCAACTGAAGCTCGTAGCGTTCTCGCCGCGATTTCATCAGCGAGACTTCGCTGGCGATCAGCTTTTCGGCATTGCCGACGTCCTTGAGTTCCGGCGGGACTTTCAATTCGGTAGCACCGGCGACTTCCGCCAACAGCCGGGCGCGGCGGGCGAGAAGCCGGCCGCGTTGGGAATCGTAGACCGAGGCGTCGCCGCGGGCATTGATGAAGTCGCGGGCGAAACGCTGGCCCGAATCAGACCGGAGAAGACCGCCGGCGAGGCTGATGGCCTTCAGCACGGTCAGGTTGGGGGTATAGGGATATTCGCCCGGCGTATGCACGTCGCCAGCCAGGAAAACCGGCCGGAACTGGGCGATTTCCACGGAAGCCGACGGCAGGTTGCGCAACGCGAATTTGCCGCGCAATTCCTCGCCGATGGTTTTTGCGACTTCGCCCGCCGTCTTGCCGGCAGCCGGGAGGTCACCGATGAAGGGGAGCGAGAGCGATCCGGTCGGCCCGATGGTATAGTCGCCGCTCACCGCATCCCAGTTGCGGATCGTGCCGTCGGCCGGCTGCCACTCGGCGACGCGGACGCGAAGCTTGTCCATCACCCCGAGGCGATAACCGGTCTCTTCCGCAGTCGCGTTCCCGGCCAGAGCGACTGTGATCGCACCGGCCAGAAAACATAACGCACGCAAGCTCCTCGCGGAGGCGGTTTGTGTCTGCATGGATTTTTCCTTCAAAAGGCGCGGAACCAGTCCGCGCTCGAAGCCGCCAGATTTGCCGATCCCGTCAAGCGGTCCGGCGCCTCAGCAGAGAGGATGGACTATCAGTAACTGCCGCGCGCCATGCAGACGGCGGGAATCGTTTTCACAATGATTGCGACGTCGCCGATCAGCGACCAGTTCTGGACGTATTGGGTGTCGAACGCGATGCGGGTATCATAGGAAACGTCATTGCGACCGCTGATCTGCCACAGACCGGTGAGGCCCGGGCGCGTGCTCAGGTAGAAAGCCGCAAAGCTGTCATAGAGGTTCAGTTCCTCGTCGACCACGGGGCGAGGGCCGACCACGCTCATTTCGCCACGCAGGATGTTGAGAAGCTGCGGAAGTTCGTCGAGGCTAAGCTTACGCAGCACAGTGCCGACAACCGTCACCCGGGGATCGAACTTGAGTTTGCGCGTCGCTCGCCATTCCTCCGCCGCTTGCGGATTGGCTTTCAGATAGTTTCGCAGGACTTCATCGCCATTCACGGCCATCGTGCGGAACTTGAGGCATTTGAAGGTACGACCGTTGTGGCCGATCCGGCGATGTCCATAAAAAATGGGGCCATTGTCGGAGAACTTTACCAACGCCGCGATCATCAGGAAGATGGGACTGAACAGGATGAGGGCCAGGGCGGCGGCGGTGATATCGAAACTTCGTTTTGCCAAGCCCCCAGTTGGGAGAGTCATGCGGGCTTGGTCTGACGTTGAGAACGGCGAACCTGCCGAACGTGTCGCTGACTTCATAGAGTGAACTCCACTTATGTTTTGCGATAGTCGGTGCCATTACGGCGCGTCATTGAGCGTTAATGTGATAATAAGTCTGTGTTCGCAATTTGATGAAGATCAAACTTTTCCGTCAACCGCATCCCGCCGGAGTCGGGGCGCGGTTTCCAACCCGCGATTGGCCGGGAACAACTTGGGAGATATACGCCGGAAGCGCAGTCAATACTGTACTGGGCGTGTAAAAGCGGTCTAGTGGCTAATATTCCCGACCTGGTTCAAACTTATCCCGGCATTCTCTCCTGTCGGCCGCCTAGTCATAGATCGCCCAGCTGCTTGGGGACGGGGACCAAAGTAGCTTGCGTCTGGGACCAAAGGCCCACTCCTGCTGCGCCGCAATACAATGCTGCGGCGCAACAACGCCTGTCGGTTTCGAGTTAGCTTTGTAACAAAAGTTGATCGGGTTCGAGGGGAATTGAGAGATGCGGCTGGCGAGTTCGTTCCAACAGCGGCGAATCCGGGCATAAATGTGGCAAAAGAGAGGCGCAGTGCATGTGGCGCTGTGATAGAGATGGGCCTGCTGCCCGCAGTATTTGTTCGGAACCTCATGGACCTTACGAAAGTTTCACCAATAGTCTGGCATTATCGAGATCGGAAAACTTGAATCCTCTCCTGCAGACTCATATGGTTGTCTTATCGGGAGAGGAGCCTGAAAAACCACGAACTGAACAGCCACGTTCGGGAGGAACGATCATGTACGCGCCACGCGTCTTTATCAGCATGACAGTGACTCTGATCGTGTTCGCGGTGGCTGCGTATCTTATCACCGGGTCGTTCTATACGGCAGTTATACAGACGCTGATCTGTGCAGTCCTGATCCAGGCCGGATATTTCGCTGCTGTCCTTTACCTCGTTCGCCGTGAAAAGCAGATACGGGAGACGGGAGCGACTTCGGAAGCTGCCGCGGCTGCCAAGAGCTCCAAGGATGGCAGCCGGCGCGACGGATTGCGTGCCGATGCCGCCCCGAACCTTCCTGCCGGCGATACCTGACCGTTCTGACGCTTTTTTCCGCCAGTTTCACACGAGAGCCATTTTCCTGAGCCCATAGTTGCGGACGGATGCAACATGGAGAGGGCTATGGTTGAACACGCTTCCCAGACGATCTGCGTCATCATCGCGGCCAAAAACGCCGCTGAAACCATTGGAATCGCGATTCAATCCGCCTTGAACGAGGCGCATGTCAGCGAAGTCGTGGTGGTCGACGACGGCTCCTCCGACGAGACCGCGGATGTCGCGCGCAGATCGGATGATAGGTCAGGACGGCTGACGGTTGTCTCGTTCGATCAGAATCGCGGACCCTCTGCTGCCCGCAATCATGCCATTGCCATATCGGCGGCGCCGCTGATCGGTATTCTCGATGCCGACGACTTCTTTTTTCCGGGCCGGTTTGCGCCGATGCTGGCGGAGGACGGCTGGGACCTGATTGCCGACAATATCGCCTTCATTTACGAGCCAAGCGAATTCATTCGCCCGGAAAGGTTCGAGACGCGGGCGCGGAGCATGTCGCTTACTGAATTCGTGGAAGGCAATATTTCCAAGCGCGGGGTCAAGCGCGGCGAGACCGGTTTCCTGAAGCCGGTGATGAGCCGGGCGTTTCTCGACGCCCATGGTCTTCGCTACGACGAAAACATGCGTTTCGGCGAGGATTACGACTTCTACGCCCGGGCGCTCGCCAAGGGCGCGCGCTACAAGGTGATCGAGCATTGCGGCTACGGCGCCATCGTGCGCCAGGATTCGCTGAGCGGCCGGCATCGCACCGACGACCTGCGCAAATTCTACGAGGCGGACGACGCGCTCCTTGCCGATCCGGCGCTCAGCGAGGAGGAGCGGGCGGTGATCGTCCGGCATCGCGACCATACGCGCGACCGCTACGAACTGCGTGCCTTCCTCGACATCAAGTCGCAGGCGGGGAACGGTGCGGCCATCCGGCACTTGCTCTCCCACCCGCGGGTTCTGCCGGCCGTGGCGACCGGCATATTCCTCGACAAGCTCGATCTTCTGCGCGCCAGGTCGTCCGGGCCGCAGGCGCAGCCGGCCGGCATGCGCTATCTTCTGCCCGGCATACCCGCCGCTCAGAAATAATCGCGGCGAATCCCTTCCAGCATCGCCCGGAATTTCTCCTTGCGCTCCTCCAGAACCTCGACGGGGCTGAGCCGCGGTTCAGCGCGGCTTGCCTGCCAGAGCGCCAGCACGGATGGGGCTGCGAGGAACTGTTTCGCCATGCCGCGAAGGCCGCTTTGTGACGGCGCCGGGTGGGTCATGACTTCGCCGCCATGAGTGTCGTGTGCGGCCTGACTTGGCTGCTCCTGACCGTCGAAGCTGATGCCCCAGAAACGCGAGCGCTTGGCGACAGCTTCGGCTCGGGTGGAGACCGGCACGTAGCGAGGTTCGTATGTTGTCCCAACGGATTTGGCCCAGTCATTCCATTTGAAATTGTTGATGGAACGGGAGCTGCTGACGGCCACCCAGGGAACCCGGAACGCATCCGCCAGGATCGCACCATGCATGGATTCGGCAATGATCAGTTCCGACTGGGCGATATGGCGGATGACCGACTTCGCCTCGCCGCGCGGATCGAGATAGGTGAGGCCGACGGGCTCGCAGACGGCGTTCCACATGCCGAATTCGGCCGACTCCCAATGGGGGATGAAGGTCTTCCTGTGGATTTTCGGCAGGTTCTGGAATTCCGGCATGTCGGCGATCATGACCGCCGGATCGGTGATCGCCTTGTCGGGCGAAATGCCGAGCTTGGCGGCCGTCATCGGACCGCGGACTGCCCGCACGTCCCATTCCGCCGCGTCGGTGACATCAGGCGGCGTGCCATAACCGTAGCCGCTGCCGATCACCAGCTTCTTCTGGCCGACAGGCAGCAGGACCGGATTGAGGACTGTGCCGACGCCGACCAGCAGGACTTCAGGATGCACGTCCCGGAAACCGGGTAGCAGCGCATCCCAGAGCCAGAGATTGAGGTCGTCGCCGAAATTACCGTGATGCGATTCCCAGTAGTACGCTTTCATGCGGGCCTCCGTGGAATGATGAATTTGAAAGGAAACGCAAGCATTTAGCGTGCGCTGCGGCCGAGCTTCCCGGCTCCGAGTTCGAATGCCGCCCGGATCAGCGCGGGATCGCGCATGACCCAGCGGGCGAGCAGGCCAAGGTCCGGCGCCTGGCGGCGTTTCACTCGTCCGGCCTGGCTCCAGAGCGCCTGTCGGCGGGCGGTGTTCTTGTAGGATGCGATCGAGGCGACGTCGCTGGGGCGGGAGCGGAAGCGCTCCTCCAGCGTATCGAGCGCCACCCAGGTGTTGAACTGCTGTCGCAGGAACTGCGGAGAGCGATTGTCGATGCTGTGGAAGATATTGAGGCCCATGCCGCGGGCCGCACCCTCTTCGTCGCAAAGCAGGGTTCGCTTCGATTTCAGGATGCAGTCGACGAAGAACAGCACGTCTTCAGCCGCCAGCCGCAGGGAGGGTTCGAAGCGAACCGTCTCGAAGACCGGCCGGGCGATGACCATGCAGGAGAGATGCAGGAAACTCCAGTTCTTCAGCATGACACTCGCGAGATCCGGCATTTCGATCAGGAGCGGGTTTTCGGAAAGCCGCGTGCCGCCCTCCGCCTGTTCGAGCTCGGCCATGCCGAAGTGGTAATAGAACTCGTCGCTCGCCTGCATCGAGGCCCAATAGCACTCGGTATCGAAGCGGGTCATGCTCTCAAAGGCGTTTTTCAGATGATCCGGCAGCCAGACGTCGTCCGAATCGAGAAGCGCCGCGAAACGGGTCGAAGCCGGGACGTTGTCGAGGCCGGTATTGCGTGCGGCACCTGGCCCGCCGTTCTGCTGGCGAATCACGCGGATGCGGGTTTTCCAAGCATCTTCAATGCCTTGAAGCTCCACATCAGCGGATAGGGGTGATTCGTCGTCGACAATGACGATCTCGAAGTCCTGATTGGTTTGATCGAAAATCGATTTCAGTGCGCGGCGAAGAATGCCGGCTTCCTTCTGGAAAAATGGGATAATTACGGTGAACGTCGCCATGTGTTCGCCCCTGCTTTCTCAAACAATTGCAAGCCGCCGACAGTTGCCGGGCTTCGGGTTAGCGGCAGTTCGCTGCCGTATCGAATGACCTCCCAGTAACAAGACTTGACCATTTCGCCCCCTGCCAAGGCGTAAAGACAAACGCGACCAATGTCGGTGGAGCGCGCTATCAAAGACCGCTACATTCGGGCTGAAATTTGTCACAGCCCTCATTCTGGCAAGAGTGCCGACCCTGGAAGATCCTGGATCGGTGGCGGTGACGCTCACTCTTATGTGGTTTTTGGCAGCGATCGCCGAGCCGTCCCGCACGTCTTTGCGGAGAGGTTAATGAACTCCTACCGGGAGCGGGCGGGGCGGAGTTTGCCGGGCGATCACTTCATCGGGGCCATTTCTGATGCCCGAATACGCGCAGTTTCATGGAGCGTTCTCGAACTCGTCCGGCGACTCGGATTGAGCAGCGCAGCCGGTGTCCCTTTCGTTTGATTGTGTCGCAGATTTGCCTTTATTTCGCCACATTACGGGACCGCCTCGACGTAAAGAGGTATCCAGATACAAACGCATTAGCCGTTTTGGTCTATTGCAAAAAGATTTTTTTGTGCTGCTGCGGTGCAGCATTGCCCTGGCTCCAAGATGCCGTGAATCCTTGAAAATCATAAGCCCAAGGAGCGGCAGCGGGCCGCCGGAGGGGCGCCTCCTCGTGCCCTTCCCATTCCGCTACAAGCTCCTTTTTTGCTGCGCCGCCACATTTTGTGCCAAACTCGGCACGATCCTTTTTGGGTGACTGCGGGCTCAAGTCTGCTCTGATTGAAACGGTAGTGGCGGGGAGGCACTGCCCAAAAAGGGTGACTCGTTTGACTGTCGATCCAAATATATCCTCCCGTATCAATTTGATGCGCATCCTGCTGATCTCCGGCATTCTCTTCGTCCATGTGCCGCATGATCCCGACACCAGCCCGTTCCTCGGGCTGAATGGTTTGTTCGATTGGCTCAGGGTTTTCCTCGGGGATAGCCTGTTCCGCATTGGCGTACCCTGCCTCAGCGCGATTTCCGGCTATCTACTGTTCCAGCGGGGTTGGGAGACGTTCAACTATTCCAAGACGCTTCGCTCCAAGGCGAAGACCGTCCTCTTGCCTTTCCTGTTGTGGAACCTCGGTCTGCTTGGAGCCATGTTCGTCATCCAACGCGTCGACATGGGCGTTGGATATTTTCCCGATCTCTGGAACATCTCGACGCGCGAACTCCTAAGTAACGCGTTCGCGACGGAAGGCTTGCCGATCAATATTCCGCTCTACTTCCTGCGCGACCTGATCGTCTGCATCCTGCTGTCGCCGATCCTTGCCGTGCTGGTGCGGCGTTTTCCGGCAGCGACGCTCGGCGTTCTGTTCCTGCTGGCGATCACCCCCATGCTGACGGTCGGCATCGTGCTGAAGAAATCGATCCTGTTCAGCTTCACCCTCGGCATCTTCCTGGCGCTCTACCAGGTGGACCTCAAGTCCGCGGACCGGTTTGCGGGACCGGGTACGGCGGTGATGCTTGCCGCCGCGGTGCTGTTGTCCATCGGCCTCTACTGGACCGGCCCGGATTTCCCCTGGCCTCTCGACATGGCGCGCAACGCGCTTTCGATCCTTGGAGCCGGTGGTTTCTGGCTGATGTCGGCGATCGTCATCCGTTCCTGGATCGGTCAGCGGCTGGCTGCCACCGGAAGCCTGAGCTTCTGGATGTTCTGCGCCCATTATCCGCTGCTCGTCCTGATGTGGATGGTGTGGAACCGCGTGGCAGGCGACGACCTTTACCCGCTCTTCTACGGCGTCGCCGCCGTTGCAAGCTTCGTCATCCTTTTTGTCAGCAACCGCCTCGTCTCGCACAGAATGCGCGGTCTCTACGAGGTGTTGACCGGCAGCCGCGGTCGCAAGGCCAAGCTTCTGGCCGCCACCAAATCCCACCCACTCGCCGAGGCTTCCGGTCCCGGCGAACCCGCAATAACGCAACAGCACAGGTGAAACATGACGGCCAAGGCCAGACAGATTCAACTAACCTGCCAGGTTATCATCGCTGCAGCGGTGTCTGGACTTCTCTCGCCCGCAGCACAGGCCCAGCAGGCTAACGCGGGCAAGTCCTTCGTGGAAAACTTCGACGGACTCAACCGTTCCTTCTGGTACGTCTCGGACGGCTGGAACAACGGCAAGCATCAGAATTGCAACTGGTCGAAGAAACAGGTGAAGGTCGAGGGCGGTACTCTGCAGCTCGGCTTTGCGCAGGACAAGACCGGTGCGCAAGACAAGGCCAGCGACCGCGACTTCGCCTGCGGCGAAATCCAGACCAATGCGCGTTTCGGCTATGGCACCTATGAGGTGCGGATGAAATCCGCATCGGGCTCAGGGCTCAATTCGGCGTTCTTCACCTATATCGGCCCGACCGACAAGAAACCGCATGACGAGATCGACTTCGAAGTGCTCGGCAAGAATACCGGCCAAGTTCAGGTCAACCAGTATGTTTCCGCCAAGGGCAATAACGAAAAGCTGGTGCCGGTCGCCGGCGGTGCGGACCAGGGCTTCAACGACTATGCCTTCATCTGGGAGGAAAACCGCCTCCGTTACTTCGTGAACGGCAAGCTCGTTCAAGAAGTAACGGACAAGGCGAAGATACCGCAGAACCCTCAGAAGATTTTTCTCAGTCTCTGGGGCACCGACACGCTCAAGCAGTGGATGGGCGCATTTTCCTACACTCAGCCGACCTCGATGATCGTCGACCGGGTCGCTTTTACCGCGCTCGGCGAGCCCTGCCGCTTTCCTGAATCCGTGCTCTGCACGCTCGGCTGAGCCGCCTCGGCGGCTCGACAATGGAGTTGGACGATTTGACGTTGAACGTTCTCTATCTCGCGCATGACATGGCCGACGCGGCTATCCGGCGGCGCGTGCTGACCTTGAAGGCCGGTGGCGCGAGCGTCACCGTCGCCGGCTTCGAGCGCGGCGCGAACGTGCTTGCCGAGGAGCGGGATGTGACGACCGTTTCACTCGGGCAGACGGCGGACGGGCGTTTTGCGCAGCGCATCGGAGCGGTTCTTGCCGCCCGCATGAGGCTGAAGCGGACGTTGGCTGATATCGCTGTGCCCGACGTCATCATCGCTCGCAATCTGGAGACGCTGGCGCTTGCCGGACGTGCCGCGTCCATGTTCAGCCGCCGGGTTCCGGTCGTCTACGAATGCCTCGATATTCACCGCCTGCTTCTCGACGAGGGGATGAAGGGCCGTCTGGTGCGCCAGGCGCAGCGGTTCTTCGGTCGCCGGGCGAGCCTACTGATCACCAGCTCCCCGGCTTTCGTGGAAAATTTCTTCAAACCGCGTTCCGGCCTCGACCTGCCGGTTCTGCTTCTGGAAAACAAGGTGCTTGCCCTCAAGCCAGAACTGGTTTCCGGGCCGCTCCAGCCCCGTCCGCCGGAACCGGGCAAACCCTGGCGGATCGGCTGGTTCGGAGCGATCCGCTGCCGCAAGTCGCTCGGTATGCTGATCGATTTTGCGGCCCGCATGGACGGCAAGGTTGAGATCGTATTACGCGGCCGCCCCGCCTACAGCGAATTCGACGATTTCGATGCGGCGGTCGCGGCTGCCCCGCATGTGGAGTTCCACGGTGCCTACCGCAATCCGGAGGATCTCGCTGCGATCTACGGCGACGTGCAGTTCACTTGGGCGATCGATTTCTTCGAGGAGGGGCTGAATTCCAGCTGGCTGCTGCCGAACCGCCTTTACGAAGGCGGGCTTTACGGAGCGGTGCCGATCGCGCTTGCCGGCACGGAGACCGGCCGTTTCGTCGGCAAGCGAGGCATCGGTCTGGTGCGCAATCACGTGACGGGGGAGACCCTCGAAACGCTGTTCAACGAGATGACGGAAGCGCGCTACGTCGACCTTTTTTCCCGGCTTGCGGCCGTCGAGCGCTGTCAGTGGGTGACCGGACCGGCGGAATGCCGCGCTCTTGTTTCGCGGCTCGCCGCCCTACATCCCAACGTCCCGTCGCCGGCCGAAATGCCGGCCGTTTCAACCGTACAATCGTGAGGTGGAGTATGGTTTTGCGTTCTCACTCCAATGCCCAGATGTCCGAAATCCGGACGCTTCTGGTGATCCCATGCCTCAACGAAGCGGCGACGATCGCGCCGTTGCTGCATAAGCTGAACGGCCAGCGCGGCGACATGGACATGCTGATCGTTGTCGCCGACGGCGGCAGCCAGGACGGCACGCCGGACATCGTCCAGGACCTTATTCCGGAAATCCGCGACCTCGTGCTGATCGGAAACCGCAAGCGCATCCAGAGTGCAGCCATCAACCTCGCCGTCGACCGTTTCGGCGAGGATCGCGACTTTCTCATCCGCATCGACGCGCATGGGGATTATCCGGACGATTACTGCCGGACGCTTCTGCAGGAGGCCGTCGAAATGGACGCCGACTCCGTCGTCGTCGGCATGGAGACGATCGGCTTCGGCACTTTCCAGAAGGCAACTGCGGTGGCGCAGAACTCGAAGCTCGGAAACGGCGGTTCGAAACATCGCGCCGGCGGCGGCGGCGAGTGGGTCGATCATGGCCACCACGCGCTGATGCGGATTTCGGCCTTCCGGGCCGTTGGCGGCTATGACGAGAGTTTCAGTCACAACGAGGATGCGGAACTGGACTTCCGGCTGCGCGCGGGCGCTTTCCGCATTTGGATGACCGGCAAGACCTACATGACCTATTATCCGCGTTCGACCGCCTCGGCGCTGTTCCGGCAATATCTCGCCTATGGCCGGGGCCGGGCGAAGAACCTCGTCAAGCATCGTACCATTCCGAAGCTCCGGCAAGCGATCCCGCTTGCAGTCGCGCCGGTCGTCGTCGCTGCGCTGCTTGCACTCCTCTATTGGTGGGCGGCGGTGCCGATGGTCGTCTGGGCCGCGGCCTGCATCGGTTACGGCTTCTGGCTCGCGGTGGGGCAGAAGAACCCTTACGGCCCGCTTGCCTCGCTTTCGGCGATGATCATGCATTTCGCCTGGTCGGCCGGCTTTTGGCTGGAGCTGATCGGCATCCGGCCACGGAGGATCGCTTGATGACGGCAGAGGAAAAGCCGGTCCGCATCGATATCGGCATCTGCACTTATCGGCGGCCGGAGCTGGCCGAGACGCTGATTTCGCTCTTCGAGATTGCCGTCCCGGCAGGCGCGGAATTGCGCCTGATCGTTGCCGATAACGACGCGAGCCCGAGCGCAAGCGGGCTGGTGGATGGTTTGCGGGCGCGTTCGCCGTTCCCGATCCGCTATGTGCATTGCCCGAAGTCGAATATCTCGATCGCCCGCAATGCCTGCCTTGCCGAAAGCGATGCGGACTACCTCGCCTTCATCGACGACGACGAGACAGCGGAACCTGAATGGTTGGCCGGACTGATGGCGATGGCGAGGAACACGGGGGCGGACGCCGTTCTCGGGCCGGTCCGAGCCGTCTACGGATCGCAAAGCGCCAGCTGGATGCGCAATGGCGATTTCCACTCGACGATGCCTGTCTGGGTCGGCGGGCAGATCAGGACCGGTTATACCTGTAACGTCCTCCTCCATTTGCGCTCACCGGTCGTCGCAGGCCGCAGGTTTGCGCTCTCGCTCGGCCAAAGCGGCGGCGAGGATACGCATTTCTTCACCGCTTTGACCGATGCCGGCGGGCGGATCGAATTTGCGCCGGATGCGGTGATCGAGGAACTGGTACCCGAAAAGCGGGCAAGCTTTTCCTGGCTTGCCAAGCGCCGTTTCCGCTCCGGACAGACACATGGACGCATTCTCGCCGCCAAGAACTCCGGTCTCGGCCGCCTCAAGCAGACCGGTCTCGCGATGCTGAAGCTCGGTTATTGCCTGGCGGTGACGGTGGCAACCATTGCCTCGCCGGTTACCCGCGTTCGCTACGCCCTTCGTGCGGCACTCCATGCCGGCGCCGTCACGGGCACGCTCGGCGTCCGAGAGATCCGCCAATACGGAGCCGCCGAAGCCACATGACGATGCATGATCTGCAGGCCCCGGATTTCCAGCCCGACGTGAGCTTCGTGATTGCGGCTTATAACGCCGAGGAGACGCTTGCGCGTGCGATCGACAGCGCCCTTGCGCAAATCGGCGTGACCCTCGAAGTGGTCGTCGTCGACGATTGCTCGACCGATGGGACGCGAGCAATTGCGGAGGCTTATTCGGATCACCGCGTCAGGCTGATCGCCCAGGCGACAAATGGCGGGCCGGCCGCCGCACGCAATGCCGGACTTGCCGCGGCAAGGGGCCGTTGGGTCGCGATCCTCGATTCCGACGACTCGATTTACCCTACCAGGCTTTTGACCATGCTGGAGCGGGCCGAGAACGCGCGGGCGCAGATCGTCGTCGACAATCTCGACGTCATCCCGTTCGATGCCGGCGAGCCCTATGAGATGTTCTCCAAGGAGGCGCTCAGGCAGCGGTCGATGATGACGCTTTCCGATTTCATCGGCTCGAACGTGATTTTCCAATCGACCTTCAACTTCGGCTACATGAAGCCGATTTTCGAACGCGCATTTCTCGTCGAGCACGGGCTGCGCTTCGACGAGGCGCTGCGGGTCGGCGAGGACTACCTGCTGCTTGCTTCCGCCCTGGCGAGCGGCGCGCGATGCGCGATCGTGCCGGAGATCGGATATGTCTATCACCTGCGTCAGGGTTCGATCTCGCGCGTTCTGGAGCAGAGCCATCTGGATGCGATGCTGGCCTCCGACAGCGCTTTTCTCGCCCGCTATAAGCTCGATGCGAAGGCCTCGGCTGCCCAACGCAGGCGCACCCGCAGCATCCTTGAAGCGGGTTCATTTCTCACGCTCGTCGACGAAATCAAGAAAGGTTCCGTCGGCGGCTTCCTGAAAACGGCAATCGAAAACCCACGTGCGCTCCGACTTCTGCGCATGCCGATCGCCGTTCGCATGCGTCGGCTGGTGAAAACGGCCGACGTCAACTGAAAATCCGATCAATAGGGCGGGGGCGCCCTCAGAAAGGACGAAGGAATGGACATGAAAAGACCAGTTCGAAAGGCGGTGATACCCGTCGCAGGCAACGGCACTCGGTTCCTGCCGGCCACCAAGGCCATGCCGAAGGAGATGTTGACGATCGTCGATCGGCCCGTCGTTCAATATGCGGTCGACGAGGCCATGCAGGCGGGAATCGAGAACATCATTTTCGTGACCAGCCGCAACAAAACCGCGATCGAGGACTATTTCGACAGCGCGCCGGAGCTCGTCGCGACGCTGACCCGTTCCGGCAAGACAGTGCAGGTTACCCAGCTCGAAAAGATGCTGCCGGTCGCCGGCACCGTCAGCTATACGCGCCAGCAGGTGCCGCTAGGACTTGGTCATGCGGTCTGGTGCGCCCGCGAACTGGTGGGCAACGAACCCTTCGCACTGCTTCTGCCCGACATGGTCTCCTACGGTTCGCAGGGTTGCATGGCGGGGCTGATGGATCTCTATGAAGAAGTCGGCGGCAATGTCTTCGCGGTCGAGGAATGCGCACCCGAAGAGACGTCGAGCTACGGCATCGTGGGGGTCGGCCACAGCGTGCCGCACGGTTTCGAGGTGACGGAAATGGTCGAAAAGCCGAAACCTGCCGAGGCGCCGTCCAATTATTACCTGAATGGGCGCTATATTCTGCAGCCGGAAATCTTCGAACTGCTGGCCCGGCAGGAACGCGGCGCCGGCAACGAAATTCAGCTGACGGACAGCATGCACAAGCTTGCGCAGGTCCAGCCGTTCCATGCGCATCCCTATCAGGGACGCACATTCGATTGCGGCAGCAAGCGCGGCTTCATCGAGGCGAATGTCGCCTTCGCCATGCTTCGCCAGGACATGGGGGCCGAGATTTACGCCTCCATCAAGGAATTGCTGATGTCGCACGAAACGCGGGTCAAGGCCGCCTGACGCGCATTCAAGTCATACGAGGCGGATGGCGGCGGTTCCGCCATCCGTCCCCCAAAGCTCCAGAAAGCGAGCCCTATGGATCAGGTAAACTTCAGACCGAGAACGATATTCCCGAGCGAAACGCGGGATCACGACACATTCATCGATCTCGATAAGCTCTGGGCAGCTGCGATCCGTCGTTCGGGCGTCATCGTCGTGTGCCTCGTTGTGACGGTTGTCCTTGCCGGGGTTTACCTCGTGATGGCGCAGCCGATTTATACTGCGCTGACGCAGATACTGATCGATGATAACCTTTCGCGTTACGCAGACGACCCTCAGGACAGTCAGACGGCCCAGCAGATCGACAATCGCATGTCGAGTGCCGTCGAGATTCTGAAATCCAAGGCCTTGGCGGTAAGGGTGGTCGACAAGGCCAAGCTCGACCAGAACGAGGCGGTGGTCAACCCGCCGCAGTCGCCCGTCGATCTTGCCAAGGGCGCCATCCGCAGTGTCGTTGCGCTTCTGACGCCCGGCAGCCCACCGCCTTCCGAGGAGAATGTCAGGATGGGCCGGGTCGAAAAAGCGGCGGCCGTTCTGCAGCAATCGCTGACTGTGGAGCGTGTCGGCCGCAGCTCGGTGATCGCTCTGTCCATTCGTTCGCCAGACCCGCAGCTTGCCGCGATGATCACGCGGACCTATGCGGAATCCTATCTGACCGAACAGCTGAACGCCAATTTCGACGCGACGGAGCGGGCTTCGCTCTGGCTGCAGGAACGGTTGAACGACCTCAACACCCGCTCGCAGCAGGCCTCGCTTGCCGTCGAGCAATTCAAGACCCAACACGGTCTGGTTTCGCCGCGCGGCGAACTCCTGTCGACGCAGCAGCTTTCGGATCTCAACAGCCAGCTGATCGTCGCCCAGGCCGATGCGGCAACCGCTTCGGCACGTTACAACCAATATCAGGCGATCATCGACAAGGGGCCTGACGCGGCCGTTCAGAACGCAGTCGTTTCGGCTCGCGATACGGACAACACGGTCATTCAGGACCTCCGCAAGCGGTATATCAACATTTCCGACCGCGAGCAGGGCATCATCCAGCAGTTCGGCGCAAACCATCCGCAGGCGGTCGCGCTCAAGACGGAAAAGAGCGAACTCGCGCAGCAGATTTATCGCGAGCTGCAGCAGTTGACCGGCAGCTTCCGCAACGTGTTCGAAGTGGCGAGTTCGCGCGAAAAATCGCTGCGTGAGAGCATCGACCGGGTTGCGGGCCGCAATTCGGAGGCGAATGTCTCGATGGTCCAGCTGCGCGAACTGGAGCAGAAGGCAGCGGCGCTGAAGACGCTCTACGAATCCTTCCTCGGTCGTTTCGAAGAGGCAACACAACGGCAATCCTTCCCGATCGCCAAGGCTCGCGTGATCTCTGACGCTGGCCTGCCGACTGCCCCGTCCAGCCCGCGCAAGACGCTGACCATGGCGCTCTCCGTCGTGCTTGGCCTGCTGATCGGCGGCGCGGCGGCAACGCTCTTGGAATTCCGCGAGCGGTTCTTCCGGACCGGCGACGATGTGCAGGAGAAGCTTGGCCTGCGCTTCCTCGGCTACCTGCCGAAGGTCAGCGGCGCCTTCGCGGAGGACGCGCCGCCACCGCCACCAACTGAGGCCGAGGCGGCCGGAGCGCCTCCCGGCAACCCGATCTCGTTCCGCCGATTGATGCGGGTCGCGGTGGAGGCGCCGCGGTCTCAATTCGCCGAGACGCTGCGCAACGCAAAGCTTGCCTGCGATATCATGCTGCAGGAGCGGAAGTGCCGGGTGATCGGCGTGGTCTCCTGCCTGCCGGGCGAAGGCAAATCGATGGTCGCCGCCAATTTCGCCGGACTGATCGCCTCGACGGGCGTTCGAACCCTGGTGATCGACGCCGACCTGCGTAATCCGGGTCTCAGCCGCATGCTGGCCTCGGAGCCGGAAGTCGGACTGGTCGAAGTGGTGCTCCAGCAGACGCCATGGACCAATGCCGCGCGTGTCGACCGCCGGTCGCGCCTGACGATCCTGCCGATGACGACGCGTAGCAAGCAGCTTGCCCATACGAGCGAACTCCTCGCTTCTTCCGGCATGAGCCACTTCCTCGAAAGCATCAAGGATACGTTCGACGTCATCGTCGTCGACCTGGCGCCGCTCCTCCCGGTTATTGATGCCAAGGCCTTCGAGCCCTATGTCGATGGTTTCGTCTTCGTCACCGAATGGGGCGTGACGCCGGCGAAGGCGGTGCAGTCGGTGATCCGGTCCGAGCCGCAGATCGCTTCGAAAACGGTGGGCGTGATCCTCAACAAGACAGAGATGTCGGAGCTGCACCGATATGCGGATCCGGGCGCGCCGGAGCGGCTGCACAGCAGCTACGTCTCTTATTACAAGGACGGTTCGGCCTCCGCGCCCCGCTGACCTGTAATCCAGCTGACCTATAATTCGAGGGGCGGTTTTTACCGCCCCTTCAGACTGCTGACAAACCCCTGGCGTGGTCCGGGGGTTTGTGATTCATTGGGACATGTTGAAGAAACCTACCCCTTGCCAGACGGCTCTTGAGATGGTGACGCTCGAGGGTCTGGTGCCGAAGGATCACCTGCTTCGCAAGATTGA
>NZ_JBFTNK010000028.1:0-29798 GCF_056397445.1 Neorhizobium sp. 05N33
GGCGAGTTCGTCGAGGGCGGCCGACGTCTCTTCGAGATTGGCGGCCTGGCGTTCGGTGCGCTGCGACAGCTCGTTCGAGGCGCGGCGGATTTCCTCCTTGGAACCGCCGATATCGATGCCCTTGGCATTGACCTTGCTCATCGCGGCTTCGAGGTGGACGAGCGCCTCGTTGAAGTTGTGGCGCAGCGTTTCGTAGCGGGCTCCGAGATCGGCGCAGCGAACCGTGAGGTCGCCATGGGCCAATGATTCGAGCGCTTCGCCGATGGTGGAGACGACGCGGGTCTGCAGCGCTGCCTCCTGCTGCTGCATGTCGAGGTTCTGCTGGCGCTCGCGGTCGAGCTCGGTCTTCTGCTTTTCCTCGCGGGCGGCCATCGCATGCCGTTCGCGGATCTTTTCCTGCAGCGCCTGCGTCGCCTTCGCCATCATCCCCACTTCGTTCGACATGTCCGTGTGCGGGATCGTCGCGGTGACATTTTCGTCGGCGACGGCCTGCAATGCGCCATGCACTGCGGCCAAAGGCCTGGTAATATTGCGGATGACTATCAGGGCGACGCCGAGTGCAAGCAGGAAGGCGAGGAAACCGACGCCGACCACTTCCAGGATCGTCTTGTTGATCTTGACGTCGAGGTCGTCGGTGTAGACGCCCGTGCCGACAATGATCTGCCAGGGTTCAAAGGCGCGGGAGTAGGCAGCCTTCTGGAAAACCTGGTCGGCCGGCATGCCGGGCTTTTCCCAATAATAGGTGGTGACGCCGCCGCCGGCACGGCCCTTGGCGACCATCTCTTCGCGGAACAGGTTGCCCATCTTGTCCGGCTGACCCTTCTGGTTCACGCCGACCAGCTTGGGATTGTAGTGGAACTGCGTGACCGTGTCGTAGTTCAGGCCGAAGATGTAGCCGGCCGGCTCGTATTTGATCCCTGCCACGGTTGCGTAAGCCAGCTTCTGCGCGTCCTCGTGCTTCAGTTCGCCCGATTTTTCCCGGTCGTAATAGGATTGCAGGATGGAAATGCCGGACTCCACCTGGGTGCGCAGCATGTCGTAGCGCTCGGAATAGATGGAGGCGATCGAGGCGCGGATCTGATAGTAGGTGACGGCCGTGAAAGCCACCATGAGCACTGCCACCATGGCCAATAACTGGTGGGAGATCTTGAGATTCTTCATGTTTCGACTCACTTTCAGGCAGCCGAACTCTCCCGGAGGAGCCGGAGCGGGACGAAGTTTTTGGGGAAGGCGCGTTCTGCACCGGTCACGTGCTACACCGCACTATGACGGGAGAGTGATCCCGAATATTTGAATAAAAATTTAATTATGGGGCCCTTGACAGCGCCGAATGCGAATATTTTGAGCAGGTCGGATCTGATGATGCGCAATTTGCGCGCATACCGGGAAGCGCTATTCCAGAAGCACTTTCTGCTATGTAAATATAATGATATTCTAAATTTAGAAGCGATCGGTGCGCAGTTCGAACGTGTCGAGCGCCAGCGGCTTCGGCGTAAGGGATGCTTCGACGATTCCGACCTCAGCCGCGCCAATGATCTTCACCGCGCTGGTCGTGGCGTCGGCATCGATGCCGTCGCTTTTTGCTTCTGCGGTCGCAATCTGCGTTTCGGTGGAGCCGTTGGTGGTCGGGTGAAGCTCGGCGATGGCGTTTTCCTCGGCCATCCATTTGGGAAGCTTGCTGACATGGATCACCGGGGAGCCGCCAAGCCATGCCTCGGTGCGGGCCAACTTCTTTTCGCCGTTGATCTCGATGATCTCCGTCTTCTGGATCCCTGCCGGCAGATCCGGAACCTTGTAGGTCGCCTCGTCCGATTTGGGCGCTGCGGCGCTCGGGCAGCTCGCGCAGCTCTTGGTGACGATGCTGACGCCGGCCCGGTGCGTGTTGTCGATCACCGTGATCGACGACGCGAAAGCCGAACTGCTTGCAAACACCAGAGCTGTAGCCAGAACGAGACGCATGACAGGGAATCCTTCTTGAGGTCTCCCATGATTATCGCGGTTTCGTTTCGATCCCGTCTGGATAATCGGTAAATTTTAAATGAAATGGCGGTCCGGCACTCAGTTCTTTTCGCGGGACACCGCCTGCCAACCGATATCGCGGCGGCAGAAGCCGTTTTCCCATTCGACCTGGTCCACGAGCCTGTAGGCGCGGGCTTGCGCATCTGCGACGGTCTTGGCGGTCGCCGTGACGTTCAGCACGCGGCCGCCGATTGCAACGAGAGCGCCATCCTTGAGCGCCGTTCCGGCATGAAAGACTTTCTCGCCGGCAGCGCCCTCGGGCAGATGGGCGATCGGCGTGTTCTTGTCATAGGCGCCCGGATAACCCTTGGAAGCCATCACCACGGTCAGCGCCACGTCGTCGTTCCATTCGGCGGAAACCTGGTCGAGCGTTCCGATCGCCGCCGCATGGAGCAGGTCGAGCAGGTCGCTCTTCAGCCGCATCATCAGCACCTGGCATTCGGGATCACCGAAGCGGACATTGTATTCGATCAGTTCCGGCCCCTTGGCCGTGATCATCAACCCGGCGAAGAATACGCCGGTGAACGGATATCCACTTTCCGCCATGCCGCGGATGGTCGGCTCGATGATCTCCTTCATGGTGCGCGCAACCATGTCCGGCGTCATCACCGGGGCAGGCGAATAGGCGCCCATGCCGCCGGTATTGGGGCCGGTATCGCCGTCGCCGACCCGTTTGTGGTCCTGGGCCGTGGCAAGCGCCAGTGCGGTCTTGCCGTCGGAAAGGCAGAAGAAGCTTGCCTCCTCGCCATCGAGATAGGCTTCGACCACCACTTCGGCACCAGCCGGCCCGAAGGCGCCGTCGAAACAGTCGTCGATCGCCGCAAGCGCCTCGTCGATCGCCATGGCGACCGTGACGCCCTTGCCGGCGGCAAGCCCATCCGCCTTCACAACGATCGGCGCGCCCTGTTCGCGCACATAGGCCTTCGCCTCGGCGGCATCGGTGAAGCGGCGATAGGCGCCGGTCGGGATATCATAGCGGGCGCAGAGATCCTTGGTGAAACCCTTCGAGCCTTCGAGCTGGGCTGCGGCAGCAGACGGGCCGAAGGTCGCGATGCCCTTGGCGCGCAGTACATCGGCGAGCCCGGCAACCAGAGGCGCTTCCGGCCCGATCACGACGAGGTCGATCGCATTGTCGAGGCAGAAGGCCGCCACGGAGGCATGATCGTCGATGTCGAGCGACAAGAGTTCGGCATGCTCGGCGATGCCGGGATTGCCGGGTACGGCGTAGAGTTTGCCGAGTTTCGGAGACTGCGCGAGTTTCCAGGCGAGCGCATGCTCGCGTCCACCCGAACCGATCAAGAGAACCTTCATGTCTCGCCCTCGTCTGCGCTGAAAACCTTGGCCTTGCGCGGCGGTTAAGGGGAGGGGAGGCAAAGGTCAAGGGCCAAGGCTTAGGTGGCCTCCCATCTTCTGTCCGTCATGGCGTTTCGATGGGAGGCCGTCGCGTTCGATAAAGGTCAGAATTCACCGCGCCGGTTTTTCGCGCCGCGGCGGATATCCAGCGTCGTCTGGAAGATCACCTTGTTCCGATAGGCGAGGAAAGGCACCGGTTCGTTCCGAAAGGACGCATCGTCCAGCTTCTGTTCGAGATAGGAAATGGCAGCCTCTAGCTCTTCATTGGCGACCGCCGTGTCAAATGCCAGTGTCCTGGCGGCTTTTTTGGGCATTCGTATCTCCATTCGGCCACATCATGCGGCGGAATGGTTTTAATGGCCTCTTGCCGGAGGTGAGAGTGCATTGGTTCTTTTCCACAGGGCCTTGGTTAGCGGCCGGTCAACCCGTGTTTCGTTTCGGCACGGTTGGTTGAAAGCAAATTGTGGAACCGGCATTCGCCACGTTGCCTTGCCACAAACTTCGACTATGGTCGCGCCTCCCATTTGAACGAGGACGCCCATGGCCGCCGATCTCCGTTTCCTTGCCGCCGCGATTGCTGCGGAAATCAATGCCCGTCCCGAACAGGCTGCCGCCGCGATCGGGCTGATCGACGACGGTGCCACCGTGCCGTTCATCGCCCGCTACCGCAAGGAAGTGACGGGTGGGCTGGACGATACGCAGCTGCGCAACCTGGCAGAACGGCTGGTCTACTTGCGCGAACTCGAAGCGCGCCGCTCCACCATCGTCGACCAGATCAATTCGCAGGGCAAGATGACCGACGAGCTTGCTGTAAAGATCGGCAAGGCGACGACCAAGGCCGAACTCGAAGACCTTTATCTCCCTTACAAGCCGAAGCGCCGCACCCGCGCTGAGATTGCCCGCGAGCGTGGCCTCGGCCCGCTTGCCGAGGCGATCTGGGCCGACCGCAGCGTCGATCCGGCAAAGCTTGCCGAAGCTTATGTCAAGGACGAGGTCGCCGACGTGAAGGGTGCGCTCGAAGGCGCCCGCGATATCGTCGCCGAGACGTTCTCCGAAAATGCCGACCTGCTCGGCCGCCTGCGCCAGCACATGCGGGCCGGCGCGACGCTGAAGGCCAAAGTGGTCGACGGCAAGCAGGAGGCCGGCGCAAAATTCTCCGACTATTTCGATCATTCCGAACGCTGGGCGACGGCGCCCGGCCACCGGGCGCTCGCCATGCTGCGCGGCTGGAACGAGGAGTTCCTGACGCTGACGATCGAGGTCGACCAGGACGATCCGTCGCCCGTCAAGCCTGCCCAGCGCATCATCGCGCTTGCCTTCGACATCCGGGACCGGGGTGCCGCCGACCGCTGGCTGATGGAAGCCGCCGGCTGGACCTGGCGCGTCAAGCTCTCGGTGTCGCTGTCGCTCGACCTGATGCGCGAACTGCGCGAGCGCTCCGAGGAGGAGGCGATCCACGTCTTCGCCCGCAACCTCAAGGACCTGCTGCTCGCCGCACCCGCCGGTTCGCGCACCACGATGGGCCTCGATCCGGGCATCCGCACCGGCGTCAAGGTGGCAATCGTCGATGCCACCGGCAAGCTGCTGGAAACCACGACCGTCTATCCGTTCCCGCCGAAGAACGACATCCGCGGCACCCAGGCCGAACTCGCCGCGCTCATCCGCAAGCACAATGTCGAGTTGATCGCCATCGGCAACGGCACCGGCAGCCGCGAGACGGAAAAGCTGGTCGCCGACATGCTGTTGAACCTGCCTGGGCAGAAGCCCACCAAAGTCATCGTCTCGGAAGCCGGCGCCTCGGTCTATTCGGCGTCGGAAACCGCCGCCCTCGAATTCCCCGGCCTCGACGTGTCGCTGCGTGGCGCCGTTTCCATCGCCCGCCGCCTGCAGGATCCGCTGGCGGAACTCGTCAAGATCGAACCGAAATCGATCGGCGTCGGCCAGTACCAGCACGATGTCGACCAGGGGAAACTCTCCCGCTCGCTGGATGCCGTGGTCGAAGATGCCGTGAACGCCGTCGGCGTCGATTTGAACATGGCGTCCGCACCGCTGCTCTCGCGTGTTTCCGGCCTCAGCCGCTCGATTGCCGAGGCGATCGTCGCCCATCGCGACCAGAACGGCGCGTTTTCGAGCCGCAGGGACCTGCTGAAGGTCGCCCGTCTCGGAAACCGCACGTTTGAACAGGCGGCCGGCTTCCTGCGCATCCCGAACGGCAAGGAGCCACTGGATTCGTCCGCCGTCCATCCGGAAGCCTATGGCGTCGCCAAGAAGATCGTCGCCGCCTGCGGCCGCGACCTGCGCTCGCTGATGGGCGACAGTGCGGCGCTCAAGGCGCTCGACCCGAAGCGGTTCATCGACGAAACCTTCGGCCTGCCGACCGTCAAGGATATCATCGCCGAGCTGGAAAAGCCCGGCCGCGACCCGCGCCCGAGCTTCAAGACCGCCACCTTTGCCGAAGGCGTGGACGAGATCACCGACCTGAAGCCGGGCATGATGCTCGAAGGCACCGTCACCAACGTGGCCGCCTTCGGCGCCTTCGTCGATATCGGCGTGCACCAGGACGGCCTTGTCCACGTTTCGCAGCTCGCCGACCGTTTCGTTAAGGATCCGCATGAGGTGGTAAAGGCCGGCGACGTCGTCAAAGTGCGCGTTGTCGAGGTCGATGTGAAGCGCAAGAGAATTGCGCTGACCATGCGCAAGGACGGCGGCGAGACGGCTCCGGCCCCGCGCGGCGACCGCGACGTCCGGCCGGTTAACCCGAAAATGATGAAAACTGAAAAACCCTCATCGCAGGGCGCTTTCGGCGCAGCACTCGCGGAAGCTTTAAAACGCAAGTGATTCCGGCCGGCTTCGGCGGAATTTCAATCAGGGGATGCGGGTCGTCAGACGGGGGTTTGACGGCCTGTTTTTTTATGTCATTTTCATGGCTGCAATGTGCTTGAAAGTCGCAGGGAAACTATTAGATTTTGGATTAGTAAGGCACCCTTAGTATTATTATTGGAGGTGGGTCCGTGGCCTCGTCCCTTCACAATCTTCTCAGCAAAATCATCAAGACAGGAACTTTGATCGTACGCGGCTCGGGAGGTGAGCAACGTTACGGGAGCGGCGGTGGGCGATCCGTTTCGATACGGTTTATCGACGAAGCCGCCGAACGCGAACTGGTGGCGGATCCTCCCTTGAAGCTCGGCGAGCTCTACATGGACGGCCGTCTCGTCATCGATGACGGCGACATCTATGAGTTCCTTGCGCTGATCAAGGACAATACCCTCAGCGAAGGCCTGACCTTCGGCATGATCTGGCGCGGCATCGCCCGCGTGCTGGTTTCCCAGTTCCGCAATCGCGTGCCGATCAACCATAACCGGCGCAATGTTGCCCATCATTACGACCTCGACGAAAAGCTGTTCTCGCTCTTCCTCGACGAGGACTGGCAATATTCCTGCGCCTATTTCAACCCGCCGGGCATTTCGCTCGACGAGGCGCAGATCGCCAAGAAGCGCCATATCGTCGCCAAGCTGCTTGCCGAGCCCGGGCAGAAGGCGCTGGAAATCGGTTCCGGCTGGGGTGGCATGGCCATGTATCTGTCGGAATCCTCCGGCGTCGACGTGACCGGCATCACGCTCTCGACCGCGCAGCTCAAGATTTCGAACCAACGCGCCGCCAAGCGCGGTCTTGCCAACAGCGTCCGCTTCGAGCTGCAGGACTATTATTATCTGCCGCCGGATAAGCGTTACGACCGCATCGTTTCCGTCGGCATGTTCGAGCATGTCGGCCGGCTGAACTATCCCAAGTTCTTCGGCAAGGTGAACGACGTGCTCGCCGATGACGGCGTCATGGTGCTGCATTCGATCGGCCAGCCCTATCCGGCCCTCATCAACAATCCCTGGATCGAGAAATACATCTTCCCGGGCGGTTATATCCCGGCGCTTTCGGAAGTGATGCCGTCGATCGAGAAGGCGGGCCTGCTCGTCTCCGACATCGAAATCCTGCCGATGCATTATGCCCACACGCTGCGCCACTGGCGCGAGCGGTTCATGGCCAACAAGGACAAGGCCGCGGCACTTTACGACGAACGGTTCGTGCGGATGTGGGAGTTCTATCTCGCCGGCTCGGAAATGGCCTTCACCCACGAAAGCTTCTTCATCTTCCAGATGCAGATCGTCAAGAAGCGCACCGCGGTTCCGGACAACCGCGACTACATCTACGAGCGCGAGGCGGAACTGAAAGCCTTCGAAGAGAGCCGCATCCCGCTCGACAAGGTAGCGGTGTGAACTGGGCTAACCCCTATACAAGTATAAATTAACCGTTGGTTCCGGCACCTATCTTGGAAAACGGTATGGCGCCCTCTATGGTTCAGCATCTGGTCCGCAACTTGCCAAGGTTGTGGAGCCGATGCTGGGCAATGGGGGCATTCGCGTGGTTAAACAAGTTTTTTCTATCATCGTTAGAAATTGGGTTTATTATTTCGTATGGATAATAATTTCCGTTCTGCTATCGGTATTCGAAGAAATTTCTGGGAGTTCTTCGTCGAATATTGCTTCTTTTTTTCCAACAATTTACCTGGCGATGTGGGTGCAAATCTCAATAATACGGGAAACGACATTTGAGTTCAGTGCGAAGCCGGAGTTTTACAAAGGATTTTTCGGTTATTCTCTGAAATTTATTACACTAGCGATAATTGCAGTCGGACTTTCTCTGCCGGCCTTTCTATGGTTTGCAGCGGTGTTCAACGGCCGTACAGTTGGCTGGCTGATGGTGTCGACCACGGCACTGGTCGTAATTTATGCGGCCTTGATGTCGTTGGTCGGTACTTGGCCGACATCCAACATTACGGGGATCAGAACATCGCTTAAGGCGGCTTGGGCTCGGGGTGCTCCGAATTTCCTGACGACTTTCGGGCACCTCGCCGTCTCTTTGGTAGCCATGTCCGCTATGTCGCTGGTTATCGGTGCTATAGGCATGGCGGCATTTGGGACGATGCTGGTGCCGGCCGGAGTGCCAAATATACCTCTGATATTGGTCGCAATGGTTGCGCTTTCCATTAATGCTATAGGCATCACGTATGCAGCTGCTGTCCTGGCAAATGTCTATATGCAGCACGGGGCAGATGAGCTGCCGCCTGCGGTGTCACCCGTAAATGCTTGAGCGGTTCCTCGGGTGGGCAGTAGAACCGGCCATGACGAAAGCCTCTTCCAGATGCAGATCGTCAAGAAGCGCACCGCGGTTCCGGACAACCGCGACTACATCTACGAGCGCGAGGCGGAACTGAAAGCCTTCGAAGGGAGCCGCATCCCGCTCGACAAGGTAGCGGTGTGATTTTTCGCTTGGTTAACAAGCTGGCAATGCAAATGCGATAATAGAACAGAAATCCCCAGTGGGATCTCTGTTCTGTTTTGCGTTTTCAGGATCCGTTGCCATGTCCTTGCCTGTCCGGGCTGCCTTTTTTCTTTCCATTTTTTCGATTGTTTCCTCGGGGAGCGCCGAGGCTCAGGAAGGCTTCTGGTCCGGTGACTGGTACCTGACGCTCGGCGGCGCCGGTTTCGTGGCGCCGAAATTCGAGGGCGACAACG
Source organism: Neorhizobium sp. 05N33 (assembly GCF_056397445.1). NCBI lineage: Bacteria > Pseudomonadati > Pseudomonadota > Alphaproteobacteria > Hyphomicrobiales > Rhizobiaceae > Neorhizobium > Neorhizobium sp. 05N33. The sequence goes on from NZ_JBFTNK010000028.1 coordinate 8,940, forward strand.
GCCGCAGCCTGCAGTTTTCGCCGATCATCTCGCTCGGCCGCCAGAACGCCAAACAGGCGCGGTTCTCTTCCCGCAACGACAACATCTCCTTCGCGCTGATCGACCAGGGTTCGATCCGCGCCGGCGTGGCGGCGAAGCTGATCATGCCGCGCGATGATGACACGTCCGACGATCTCAAGGGTCTGAAAAAGGTGAAGCTCGGTGGCGAGGTCGGTGGCTTCATCGATATCTATCCGACCGATTGGATCCGCGCCCGCGCCGAAGTCCGCCAGGGCATCCGCAGCCATGACGGCGTCGTCGCCGATGTCTCGGTCGACGCTTTCACCGATCTTCAGCCGGATCTCAGGCTTTCCGGTGGTCCGCGCGCGACCTGGGCCAGCAACGGCTACAACGACGCCTATTACAAGGTGACGCCGAGCCAGTCGGCGGCATCGGGGCTGTCCGCCTACGATCCGGGCGGCGGCCTGCATTCGGTCGGCGTCGGCGCCGCACTGACCTGGAAGGCGACGGAGAAACTCGAGCTCACCTCGTTTGCCGAATACAAGCGGCTGACCGGCGATGTTGCCGACAGCAGTCTCGTGCGCGAACGCGGTTCGAAAAACCAGCTGATGTTCGGCGTTTCAGCAAGCTACAAATTCGGCTTCTCGCTTCCCTAAGTCGTGAGCGTGCTCACGACGGAAGGCGCGGCTCTTCCACGCCGTGAGGCGACAAAGCGCCGGCTTGACCGTAGCGTTCGGCTGGCGCTAGAACCGGCCATGACGAACGCCGACGATTTCAGCGGCCGCGTGGCCGACGCTCCATCCGACAACTGGGTCTATCGCGTTCTGCCGCGGCCGGCCTGGCCCTATGCGCAGCTTGCGAGATGGGACCGGCCGATCGGCTGGCAGCTTCTGATGTGGCCGTGTTTCTGGTCGGCGGCGCTGGCGGCGAACGCCGCCAAGGGCGAGGGCGCGTTTTCCTTCGGCCTTCTGCTTTTCCACCTCGTGCTGTTCTTCTTGGGCGCGGTCGCCATGCGCGGCGCAGGCTGCACCTATAACGACCTCGTCGATCACGATATCGACATGGAAGTGGCGCGCACCCGCTCGCGGCCGCTGCCCTCCGGCCGGGTGTCGCGTTTCGAAGCCAAGGTCTTCATTGGCGTGCAGGCGCTGATCGGCCTGCTCGTCCTCATCCAGTTCAACGGTTTCACCATCCTGCTCGGCATCCTGTCGCTGGCGGTGGTGGCGATCTATCCCTTCGCCAAGCGGTTTACCGACTGGCCGCAATTTTTCCTCGGCCTTGCCTTCTCCTGGGGCGCGCTGATGGGCTGGGCGGGCGTGTTCGGCAGCCTCTCCTCCGCCGCCCTCTGGCTTTACCTGGCCGCCATTGCCTGGACGATCGGATACGACACGATCTATGCCCATCAGGACAAGGAGGATGACGAGCTGATCGGGGTGCGCTCGACAGCACGTCTCTTCGGCGACAATACCAAGCCCTGGCTGATCGGCCTTTACGGCCTGACGCTGATCTTCCTGCTGCTCGCGTTCGCAGCGGCCGGCGTCGGTTTCCTCGCCTATCTCGGGCTTCTCGCCGCAGCCCTGATGTTCGGCTGGCAGGTGCTGATCCTCGATATCGACGATGCCGACCAGTGCTTGAGGCTTTTCAAGTCGAACACCCGCGTCGGCGCGATCCTATTTGCCGGCCTCGTCCTGTCGCTTGCCCTCTAACGGAAAAAGCCCGACCGCTCAAGGATCGGGCTCCCTCCCATGTTATCGCGAGAGGCGGTGGGCAAAGGGACAAGCAAAGCCCTAGCGTCGCGCGATAATTTCCTTGCCTTCGATTTTCATCGTCACGCCCAGGCTGCCGGTGGTGCGGCGGACCAGGAAGCGCGGACGGCGGGCCGCGAAATAGGAATGTCGGCGGCGCTGCCTGACGCCGCTGGTTCGCACGTCGCCGATATGGTTTTCCAGCGGCCGGGCGATGCCGTCGGCTTCCACCATCAGCATCGGAATGCGATAGGCGTCCGACCAGCTCCGCCAATCGGCGGCGATGTCGCAGAGATCGTGGGCGACGAGCAGCGGAATGCAGAGATCCGGGTCGTCGTGATGCAGTTCGAGCGTGACCGTCACTTCGCCGTCGCCGTGGTCTATGGCGCGGGCCGCCACCCCTTTGAAGGCGCGGGCGGGCAAGGCGAAGGAGAGCGGCAGGCCGCTTGCGGGAAGGATCTTACGCAGCACTGCGCCGCGTTCGTCGATGGTGATGGAGACATCTCCTGAGGTCTCGCGCAGCGCATAGGTAACCTGCTGCGGGAAACGAGACGGATCGAGCCTGAATGTCGACCCTGCCCAGACGGGCTTCAGAACAGTGTTGGTCATCGATATGCTACCCTTGTTTTACCTGAGAGCCGTTGCCGGTTTCCCTACGGGACTTTTGTCCTCTGATACCCAAAGCATAGGGCGGGCCATGTTCGAGACTGCTTAAAAATAGCGGTTAAAGAAGCCTTGCCTGCCTGGATGGTTAGCAAAAGGGGTCGGATTTGGGTTTCCGGAAGGTGAATCGCGGCATTGCTGTGCAGGCCTGGGACATTCCGGACGGGATGTCGAAACCCTTTCGAAAAGCCACAGGCAAGGCTAGACTGCAATGATTGCGGCAGCATAATTCCGAGTCGTGAGGCCCTTCCATGGTATCGACCTATCTCACCTTTGATCTTGTCAATCGCGACATGCAGAAGAGCCTGAAAAACATTGCCGGGCAGACGACGGTCGTCAACGATACGAAGTACTATCAGGACAATATCGGCAAGGTAAAAACCGTCGACGAGTTCCTCGGCAATTATCGCCTCTATTCCTATGCGATGCAGGCCCACGGCCTGGACGACATGATCTATGCCAAGGCGTTCATGAAGCAGGTGCTGGAAAGCGATCTCAGCGACGACAACAGCTTTGCAAACCGCCTGACCGACGACCGTTACAAGAATATCGCCGCAGCCTTCAATTTCGGCGTTTCCAACGGAGAGGGGGCAGCCGCCCAGTCCAACGGCCAGATGGACGAACTCTTCGATACCTACGACCAGACGATCGCAGCCCAGAACGATACGATCGAGGAAGACACCCGTTATTTCAAGGTCATGCTGGGCGAAACCGGCAATATTACCAATGTCGATCAGCTGCTGGCCAATCCGAGGCTCCGCGACTACCTGTTCACCGCCTATGGCATCGATACGAAATATTACAACTACAATGCCATCCGCGGCGTGCTGACCAGCGATCCGGCCGATCCGACCAGCTTTTACAACACCGCCTATGGCAACAACCTCGACCAGTACAATGCGGCGAAAACCGAAGACACGGAGCTTGCCGAGCGGCTGAGCCTCAGCACCGGCATTCCCACGCTGCAGGATTCGATCGCGCTCGGCCAGCAGAAGAAAACCGATCTCGAAACCCAGATCGCCGCCAAGCAGGATCAGCTGAACAATGGCGGTCCGGCGACCCTCCAGGCCGAGATCGACGCCATGCAGGTGGAGCTGACCAATACGGTGCAGGCAATCCAGACGGACCAGGATAACCTGACGACGTCGCAGACGCGTTATACCGAGCTGGATGGCAGGCTGGTGCCGATCGCCCAGACGGACTCGCGACGCGCCGAACTCGCGACCATCATCAGCGCCGGGGCGTCCGATGCACCCTTTCTCGCATTGATGAAATCGCTCGCCGAGGATTTCAGCTTCAACGCTGACGGCTCTGTGCCGGCAGGCGGCGCGGTCACTCCGGAAAAGCTGCTGGAGATTGTCGGAGGTTTCTTCAACAAGCAGACCCGGATCACGCATGGCGAGGCGATGTTCAATCAGGAGCTCTTCGAGCAGAAGCTCAAGACGGCTACCAACGTCAGCGATTTCATCAATGATCCCCGGCTTCTCAAATATATCAAGGTCGCCTTCAATCTCGACAAGGTCACGGTCGTCAAGTCCACGATCGAACAGATATTGACGAGCGATCTCTCCGACCCTGACAGCTATGCGAACCGCTTTGGCGTTACCAATCCGGAATATCTGGATCTCGCGAAGGCTTTCAACTTCAACACCGACGGTACCGTCGCCGCCGGCCAGGCCCAGGACGAATTACAGACCAGTACCACCCGTAGCGACTATATGAGCCGCTGGGACGACAAACAGGAAGCGGACCTCGACAAGACCATCAAGTTCTACAAGCTCGACCTTTCGGAAGTGAGGACGCTGGACGACTTTCTGAGCGCGGATGCCGACAAATCCTACGATTTTGCTCTTCAAGCGGTTGGCCTCGACCCCGCCACCGTTTCGAAGCTGACGATCAAGAGTGCCTTGAAAAGCGACCTTTCCGACCCGAACAGCTATATCTACAAGCTGAAGGACGAACGTTTCGTCTCGCTTGCCAAGCTCTTCAACTTCGACCCCAAGGGGGCCGTCACCCGCCAGGTGCTGCTCCAGTCCAATGCGGCAATCACCAACGTTGCCAAGGATTATATCCTGCGCAAAAGCCGGTTCATGGAAGGCGATGAACTCAAGGCGGCGAGGGCGAAAGCCCAGACGGAGGCCAAATATTATACTGACGCGATGCAGCGCATCGGCAGTCGCGATGAACTGCTCGCCGATCGCAAGACGCTCGACATCCTGCTGATATCGAAGGGGATAGACCCTTCCAAGGTCACCAATGATTTCCTGAAGAAGGCCTTCAATTCGGATCCCGCCGACCCCAAGAGCTTCGTGAATACCCAGACGGACAAGCGGTTCGCGCAGCTCGTCGGTACCTTCAATTTCGACTCCAAGGGTGAGATCGACCGAAGCTCGGCAGGCGAGGCCCAGAACGGCGGCGAAGTCGTCGCGACCCAGGACCTTTACGTCCGCCAGCTTCTCGAAAACCAGCAGGGCGAGGAAAATCCGGGCGTCCGCCTGGCGCTTTATTTCGAGCGTATGTCGGACAGCATCACCGACCCATACGTGATCCTCGGCGACGAGGCGCTGAAGGAGTTCTTTCGCGTCACTTTCAGCCTGCCCGCGGAAATCGCCAACATGGACGTCGACCAGCAGGCCAAGATCGTCAAGAACAAGCTCAACCTCGAAGATCTGAGCGATCCGGAAAAGGTCAAGAAACTGGTCCAGCGCTTCACGATCATGTACGACCTGGAAAACAGCCAGAATACGGCATCGGCAGTAAGCATTCTAAGCAGCGACGGCAGTTCGGTCGGCATCAGCTCGGACACCCTATGGGCATTGTCCCAGATCCGGATGGGCTGAGAGCGGGCGGTTATCAGGCGTCGGTGGTCTTTGCCGTCGTCTCGAAGTGCGGATCTGCATTCGATTCGAGCCAGTCGAGGTCGGCGCGCATCGCGTCGCGGCTCGCTTTCTCCATCCGCCGGTAGCGCGACAGCAGTTCCCGGCCAAATTCCGTCAGACCCGCACCGCCGCCGCTTTTGCCGCCGTGGCGGGTAAAGATCGACGGCTCCTTGAACATCCGGTTGATCTCGTCGCCGAGCAGCCATGCCCGCCGGTAGGACATGCCGATCGAGGCGCCCGCCGCCCGGATCGAGCCGTGTTCGGCGATCAGTTCCAGAAGCTGCGCCTTGCCCGGACCGAGCCGCACGCCGTTGTCGAGGTCGATCCGGATCGTGGTCTTCGAGGGCCGGCTCATGGAATGGTCACCACCTTGCCGGGGTTCATGATGCCGGCGGGATCGAACGCCTGCTTGATGCGCCGCATCAGGTCCATCTCGATCGGCGAACGGATATGGGCGAGTTCGTCGCGCTTCAACTGACCGACGCCGTGTTCGGCTGAGATCGACCCACCGGCGGCGAGCACGATGCTGTGGACGATCGCGTTGATCTCCCGCCAGCGGCCGATGAATGCCGCCTTGTCGCCCGCCATGTCGGCGCTGATGGGCTGCGAGATGTTGTAATGGATATTGCCGTCGCCGAGATGGCCGAAGGCGCAGACCCGCGCACCCGGCATGGCCGCCAGCACCGCCTGTTCTGCCTCCGCCATGAAGGTCGGGATTTTCGAGACCGGCACCGACACGTCGTGCTTGATCGAGCCGCCTTCGGGTTTCTGCGCATCCGACATGCTTTCGCGCATGTGCCAGAGCGCCTTCTGCTGCGCGACGGAGGAGGCGATCACGGCGTCGCGGATGAGGCCTGCCTCGAAACCCTGTTCGAGCAGCGATTGTACCATGGAACTAGCCGTCTCGGCGGAATCCGAGGTCGAGATGTCGATCAGCGCGTACCATGGATGCGGCTCGGAGAGCGGATCGCGCACGCCCTCTATATGCCGGACCACGAATTCGATGCCGATGCGCGGCATCAGCTCGAAACCGGTCAGCGCCGTGCCGCAGAGGTTCGAGGCCCGCTCGAAGAGTTTTAACGCGTCTGCCGGCGAATTGAGGCCGGCAAGTGCGACCTGGTGCCCGACCGGCTGCGGAAAAAGTTTCAGCACCGCGCCGGTAATGATGCCGAGCGTGCCTTCCGCGCCGATGAACAGGTCGCGCAGATCGTAGCCGGTATTGTCCTTCTTGAGCCGGCGCAGGCCGTCCCAGATCTCGCCGGTCGGCAGCACCACTTCGAGCCCGAGGCAGAGTTGGCGGGTATTGCCATAGGCGAGCACGGCAGTACCGCCGGCATTGGTGGAGAGGTTGCCGCCGATGCGGCAGGAGCCCTCTGAGCCGAGCGACAGGGGAAATAGCCGGTCGACGGCTTCCGCCGCCTTCTGCACGTCGGCAAGGATGGCGCCGCCGTCGGCGACCAGCACGTTGGCGACCGGATCGACGTCACGGATGCGGTTCATGCGTTCGAGCGAGACGATCAGGTCGCTGCCGCCGGTGCGCGGCGTCTGGCCTCCGACAAGGCCGGTATTGCCGGTCTGCGGCACGATCGGCGTGCCTGTCTCGCTCGCGAGCTTTAGGATCGCGGACACTTCCTCGACCGAGCCCGGCTTCAGCAGCATCGGAGAGGAACCCCGGTAGAGTCCGCGGCCCTCGACCAGATGCGGCGCAAGATCGTTCGCGTCGCGCAGCACGTGATTTTCGCCGACGATCGCGGCGAAGCGGTCGAGAAGTTCTGGTTTCGGCCCGGAAATATCCATCAACGTCTCCTCCTCTTTTGCCCCGGCTCATTCTCGCGGGGCGGCGGCCCTCGCCAGCCGGTCGTTGATCGCTTCGCCGAGCCCATGGTCGGGAATGGGCGTGACGGCGATGCTGGCGGCGCCGGTGGCGTCGGCCCGCTTCAGGTAATCGAACAGGTTTGCCGCCGCCTGCGCAAGATCGCCCGACGGGCTCAGATCAAAAACCGCCGTCGCGAGTTCCATTCCTTTCACGGGAGCAGAACCGAGCCGGATCAATGCCTCGCCGGTCTCGACATGGTCGGCATTGAGCCTGACCGCCGCTCCTGGCGCGTAATGGGAAGCGAGCATGCCGGGAGCTTCGATGATTGCCGCTGGTCCTTCCGGTCGGATCACCGCAAGGCCGGTTGCACGTTCGATCTCTTCCACGGCCACCCCACCCGGCCGCAGCAGCCGGATCACGCCATCCTCGACACGAACGATGGTCGATTCCACACCGACCGGAGCCGCGCCGCCGTCGATGATCAAAGCCAGCTTGTCGCCCAGGTCGTCGGCCACATGGGCGGCGCTGGTTGGGCTCACCTTGCCGGACGTGTTGGCGCTCGGCGCCGCGAGTGGCTTGCCGAAGGCGCGGATCAGATCGGAAGCGAAGCCCTTGGGAAGCCGGATGCCGACCGTATCGAGCCCGGCCGTCGCCAGCGCGTGGATGCCACTTTCGGGCTTTAGGGCCAGGATCAGGGTGAGGGGGCCCGGCCAGAAGGCTTGGCCAAGCTTTCGCGAAATCGGGTCGAAGTCGGCATAACGCTCGGCCATGGCTAGATCCGACATGTGGCAGATCAGCGGATTGAAGCGCGGCCGGCCCTTGGTCTCGTAGATGCGGGTGATGGCGGCGGGATTGGTGGCATCGGCCGCAAGCCCGTAGACCGTCTCGGTGGGGATCGCCACGGGTAGGCCACCGCCGAGCACGGCGCAGGCTTGGGCGAGCGCGCCGTCATGGTCCCGGGTGATGTCGATGATTTGAGCCGTCATATCCGCCCGTCAATAACGCGGAGCCCGGCGTCTTCATAGCTTTTTGATGATCTCGCGGAGCATTTCGTTGGAAGTGCCGAGCATCAGCACGTTCTTGATCGCTTCCATCGGATCGTTGGTGCGGAACAGAAGGCCATTCTTGCGGATCGATCGGTTGATCTGCAGCGGCTGGCCGGCCTCTCGTTCGACCGCGACGGCGAAATACATGCGCGAATAGGCCGTGCTGATACGCTCGAAGAACGTTTCCTCCCCGCCCATCTCGGAAACGAAGTTGGCAATGTAGAAGGACCAGCTTACCGGCACGCCGTGGGCAAGCTGCGTTCTTGCCGCCGTGACATGGCAATAGCCGAGATGCGGCCGCTCATCGAGCGTGTGGTGAAAGATGATCTTCGGAAACTTGATCGAGCGATGGAAGGAGTTGATCCGGTTGTGGCTCGTCTCGCCGGCCGCCTCCAGCCTTTTGCCTGTGCGCTCGGCGACCTCGTCATGGGTGAGATAACGGCGCTCTTCCGGCAGCCAGATCGGATTGTAGCGGGCGATGCGCCCCGTCCGAAGGAATTCGGAATGGGCAGCGGTCTTCACTGCCACCGGCGCCGGAGGCTTTGGTGGAGGAGCTTTATAGTAACGGATTTTCCCCTTGGCCTGCACGGTGGCATCGCTCCCATTCGAGCCGGGATTTTATGGCTTATCCCTTAATGACAGGTTTCGCTTTCGCGGGGCTGGAGTGTTGCATTCCGGGCCGTTTCGCCGCTGTCGCCAACGCGGTTGCCGATGTCGCAATGTCGCCTATGCGACACGCCCGCTCGATGGTTATATCCGCCTCGATCTTGAGGTGCCGCCTGTCTAGGGAAGGCGGAGAATTGGGAAGCCGGCAGGGGTCTTCGAAACCTTGATCCGGCGCTGCCCCCGCAACGGTGGTGGAGCAACAAAGCTTGGTACAGGCCACTGGGAAAGAGCCGAAAAGGCCGCCCGGGAAGGCGCCGAGCCCGTCCCGCAACGGACAGCTCCTGAGCCCGGAAACCAGCCTCGGGACAAAAGATGACGACCGGACGCGGCGGGCGTTCGGGACAGGGTTTGGGGCGGGCCTGGGGCCGGCCGGCATTTCCATGTCCTTCCGCTGTCCACATTGACGAGGAAGGTAAGTATATGGAAATTCGCAATCAGGCCCTGCGGCAGCTCAAGAACCGCCGCGAGGGGTTCAGCCTCGAACAGCCCTTCTATACCGATCCCGCCTATTTCAAGCTCGATCTGGAAATGATCTGGTACCGCGACTGGCTGTTCGTCGGGCATGATTGCGAGCTGCCCAAGGCCGGCGCCTATTTCACCCTGCAGATCGGCGATTATCCGGTCGTTATCGTGCGCGGCCGCGACAACCAGATCCGGGCGCTGCACAATACCTGCCGCCATCGTGGCAGCCGTGTCTGCACCAAGGAACATGGCTCGGCGGTGCGGCTCGTTTGTCCCTACCATCAATGGACCTACGAGCTGGACGGCTCGCTTCTGGTCGGTCGCCAGATGGGCCAGGACTTCGACAAGACCCAATTCAGCATGAAGAAGGTCCATTGCGAGAGCGTCGCCGGCTTTATCTTCATCTGTCTTGCCAACGAGGCGCCGGATTTCGCGCCGGTTCGCGCCGCCATCGAGCCTTATATGGCCCCGCACCGCCTGTCGGAAGCCAAGGTCGCGCACCAGTCGACGATCATCGAGAAGGGCAACTGGAAGCTCGTCTGGGAAAACAACCGCGAATGTTACCACTGCGCCGCCAACCATCCGGAGCTCTGCCGCACCTATCCGGAATCGCCGACCGCGACCGGTGTCCAGGGCGCCAAGGACGATCCGGTCATCGCCGCCCATTGGCAGCGCTGTGAGGAGGCCGGGTTGCCGAGCGAATTCCGGATGGACGAGACCGGCCAGTTCCGCGTCGCGCGCATGCCGCTGATCGAGGATGCCGAGAGCTATACGATGAGCGGCCGCAACGCCGTACARCGCAAACTCTCCGACGACGTGACGATCAATTCGATCGGCACCATGCTGCTGTTCCACTATCCAAGCAGCTGGAACCACATTCTCGGTGACCACGCGATCTCGTTCCGCGTCACCCCGCTCGGGCCGGAAGAAACGGCGGTTACCACCAAATGGCTGGTCCACAAGGACGCGGTTGAGGGCGTCGACTACAATCTCGAAGACCTGACCCATGTCTGGAACATGACCAACGACCAGGACCGCCAGATCGTGGAGGAAAACGCTTTCGGCATCCGCTCGCCCGCCTACGAGCCCGGTCCTTACTCGCCACTCCACGAAGGCGGCGTCATGCAGTTCGTCGAATGGTACTCGAACTTCATGGTCAACCGGCTGCAGGGCGACCAGGCGAAACTTTCGATCGTCGCCTGATCGCCAATTCGTGATCGGCGTTGATCGGCGCGGGGCGTGGCTCCAGGAACGGAATCCCGCGTGTGGCGTTGTTTTCTGATTGAAAATCAGAATGAGGAAGCACCCCGCATGAACGCCTTTCGCCTACGCCTGACCGCAGCGGCAGTCGCCGTTGTCACGACATTTGCTGGCCTTGTACCTGCGCAGGCTGTCCAAATGCCGGCTCCGCCATCCGGCATTTCGGCCGCCGGCGATGTCACCAATGTCCAGTACCGTCGCGACTTCCGGCGTGACCGATACGGTTGGTATCGCGGCCATCGCGGTTACCGCGACCGCCGCCCCGGTTATCGTTATCACAACGGTTTCTGGTTCCCGCTGGCCGCCTTCGGTGCCGGTGCCATTATCGGCGGCGCTATCCAGGCGGATCGGGGTTATGGCAGCCGCCACGTCGCCTGGTGTGAAAGCCGTTATCGCAGCTATCGGGCCTGGGACGATACCTATGCACCGCGCGCCGGCGTGCGGGCGCGCTGCATCTCGCCTTACAGGTAAGCAGGTATTGGCCCTCTCGACGCGGAGCCCGGTCGCGGCGTAAGCCGGTGGCCGGGCTTGTTTGTCGCGGCGCACGTTAATCACGCATTCAGGATGAACTTCCCAAGGGTTGCAGCGAAATTCTATTTCGCTGCATACTGAAATAATTGGCTGGCAAAAATTGAAACACCGACAAGGGATATGGGGGACTTAATATGACTCTTTTGAAGAAGATTGCGGTTGCGGGCATCTCTGCTGCCGTTCTCGCCGGCTCGCTGATGCCGGCTCAGGCGATGCCGGCACCGACCGCTCCGGCCGCCGGGATCGAAACGAACGCCAATGCCGACGCGACCCTCGTGCAGTATCGTCGCCATGGCGGCGGCTGGTATGGCGGGTATCGTGGTTATCGCGACTACCGCCCGGGTTATCGCCGCCATAACGGCTACTGGTTCCCGCTGGCGGCATTTGGTGCCGGTGCGCTGATCGGCGGTGCCATTGCCTCCCAGCCGCGTTACGTCGAGCCGGCGCCGGTCTATGGCGGCGGGGACGACATCAATCCGCGCCACTACGAATGGTGCGCCGAGCGTTACCGCTCCTACGATGCCTATTCGAACTCGTTCCAGCCGAACTACGGCCCGCGCCAGACCTGCTATTCGCCCTATTTCTAAGAGCGGTCGATAGGCAACGTTCAACCCGTCCGGCATCATCCCCGGGCGGGTTTTTTGTTTGTCCAGCGGTCAGAGAATACCGGTGCGTTTCAACAGCCACCAGGCGGCAAGCACCGAAATGACGATCAGGCCGAAGGCATAGGCTGTCCCCGAGCCATTCCCCTCGAAGGGCAGCGACGCAGTGTTCATGCCGAAAAAGCCGGTGACCAAGGTCGGCGGCAGCAGGAAGGCGGTCATCAGCGACAGAATGTAGAGGTGCCTGTTGGTCTCGGAGGAGAGTTTCGAGTCGATTTCCTCATGCAGCAGCCGGGCGCGCTCCTGCAGGGCGTAGACGTCGTGATCCGCCGCCTCCAGCCGGCCGATCAGCCGTGAGGCAGCGTCGTCGAAACCGGGCGGCATCTCGTCGTCGTCGGTCGCCGCCGCGCGCCTGAGCAGCGTCAGCACCGTCCTCAGGTGCCGGTGCAGCCGGACCACCGTCCGCCGGATCGGCGCAAGGCGGCGCCGCTCGTCGCGCGGCGTGTTGTCGTAGACGAAATCCTCGATGATGTTCATTTCCTCGGTCAGCTCCATCACCAGCGCGATCAGCGTACGCTGGAATTCGGCGACCAGCGTCTCGAACACGTCGATCGGCTTCTTGTAACGCGAGGCGTTCTTTTCGATCGCCGCCCGCACCCGGTCGATCGAGCGCAACGGCTGCAGGCGGGTGGTGATGATCACCCTGTCGGAGACGAAAAAATGCAGCCAGCCGATATCGCGGGTCTCGCTGTCGAACTCGCGCTGGAAATCGACCAGTGTGCCATAGACCAGCTGCTCGTCGAGCGTCACCGCCGCGTGCGTGTCGTGGGTGGTGAGTGCGGCGATGGCCGGTGGCGTCAGGCCCGGGAAGTTCTCCAGAAAGGCGTTGACCCGACTGTCGACGAGGTTGAGATGCAGCCACAGAAAACCGTCGCCGACATCGAGATCGCTGCGCGCCGCATCGAGCGGCAACCTGGTGCAGGGCGCCGCTCCCGGATGGAAGTGATAGGCCCAGACGAGGCCGGGGATAGCGGGGTTCATGAGGGACATGGCCGAGGAATCCGAAAGCATAGGCATCACTCCATAGACCTCTTGTGTAACGCCTGTTTCAACAACGTTCTCTAAAAATTCCTTGAACGCTCCAGCGCCGTTTGTTACATGTAACAAATCAAGGAGTATTTCATATGGCCAGTTCCGTGAATGAGCGTGTCAGAAAACGTCGTGAAAATCTCCGGGCGTCCGGGTTGCGTCCAGTGCAAATTTGGGTTCCCGATACGCGGCGCCCTGGTTTTGCAGAGGAATGCCATCGGCAGTCGCGTTTGGTCGCGGCGGCGGATGCAGCAGATCCCGATCTTATGAAATTTCTGGATGATGCCCTGGCTGATCTCGGGGAGCAATGATGCGCAGGGGCGATCTTGTGACGGTTGCTCTGGCTGGTGATTTCGGAAAACCGCGCCCCGCCCTTGTGATCCAATCCGACCTTTTCGACACCGACACGCTAACGGTTCTGCTGCTGTCCAGTACCGTTGTGGATACGCCGCTCATCCGCATCCTGGTCCAGCCCACGCCCAGGAACGCGCTCAACAGCCCCTCCCAGATCATGATCGACAAGGCGATGACCCTCAAGCGGGAAAAGATAGGGAGGGTTTTCGGCTCGATCGAAGATGACATTCTCGTAGCCGTGAATCGGTCGCTTGCCGTGTTCTTTGGCTTGGCCTGAACATTGACAACCGCATTTACGTTTACGTAAAAAGCAAAGTGAGGATGGTGGCTGAGTAGAATCGGCCAGTTAAGGCGGTCACAACCGCGCCCACGAGGAGGAGCATCATGTACAAAGCACCGGTCGAGGAGATCGCCTTCACCCTGAACCACGTGGCCGGTCTCGCGGACGCCCTGGAGATCGGCAGGTTCGGTGACCTGAGCGCCGATCTGGTCGAGGCGATCCTGGAGGAAGCAGGGCGGTTCGCCGGCAACGAGATGGCGCCGCTCGGCGAGATCGGCGACAGACAGGGCGCTCGCCTGACCGACGGCAAGGTGAAAACGCCGGACGGCTGGCCGGAGCTCTATCGTCATTGGCGGGAAGGCGGCTGGAACGGCCTGACCGCGCCGGAAGCCTATGGCGGCCAGAACCTGCCGCATATGCTGAACGTCGCCGCGCTCGAAATGTGGAATTCCGCCTCCATGGCCTTCGCGCTCGCCCCGACGCTGACCATGGGAGCAATCGAGGCGCTGGTGGCGCACGGCAGCGATGCGCTGAAGGAAAAGTATCTGGCCAAATTGGTCTCCGGCGAATGGACCGGCACCATGAACCTCACCGAGCCGCATGCCGGCTCCGACCTCGGCGTCCTGAAGACCCGCGCCGAGCGCAGCGACGACGGCAGCTACCGCATTTTCGGCCAGAAGATCTTCATCACCTGGGGCGAGCACGACGCTGCCGACAATATCATCCATCTGGTATTGGCACGGCTTCCCGACGCGCCTGCCGGCACCCGCGGCATCTCGCTTTTCCTGGTGCCGAAATTTCTCGTGGGCGACGACGGATCGCTGGAGGCGCGCAACGACGTGTTCTGCCATTCGATCGAACACAAGCTCGGCATCCACGGCTCGCCGACCTGCACGATGATCTATGGCGACGGCAAATATTCTCCCGGCAACGAAGAGGACAAGGGCGCGATCGGCTGGCTGATCGGCGAGGAGAACAAGGGCCTCGCCTGCATGTTCACGATGATGAACAATGCCCGCCTGGCGGTCGGCATGCAGGGCGTGGCGATCGCCGAAGCCGCCACCCAGAAGGCCGTCGTCTTTGCCAAGGAACGCACCCAGGGCAAGGCGCCCGGCTGGTCGGGGGAGGGAATGAGCCCGATCATCGACCATCCGGACATCGCCCGCACGCTGATCACCATGAAGGCACTGACCCAAGGCGCCCGCGCCATCTGCTACGCCTGCGCCCACGCGACCGACATGTCGCATCACACCGAGGGCGACGAGGCCCGCCACTGGACCGAACGGGCAGCCCTTCTGACACCGATCGCAAAATCCTTCGCGACCGATGCCGGCGTCGACGTCGCCTCGCTCGGCATCCAGGTGCATGGCGGCATGGGCTTCATCGAGGAAACGGGCGCTGCCCGCTACCTGCGCGACGCCCGCATCGCGCCAATCTACGAGGGCACCAACGGCATCCAGGCGATCGACCTCGTGACCCGCAAGCTGCCGCTTTCCTCCGGCGATCAGGTGCGCGGCTTCATCGGTGAGCTGAAGGAGATTGCCGATAGGATTTCAGCCTCCAACGATACGGCGTTCGGCGAAACCGGTGACCGCCTGCGCGCCGCCATCGCCGCACTCGAAACCGCCACCGGCTGGCTCCTCGACACCCAGGCCGCCGGCAAGACCGCGGATGCGCTCGCCGGGGCGACGCCCTATCAGCGCCTGTTCGGCCTGGTGCTGACCGGCTGTTATCTCGCCAAGGGCGCGCTTGTCGCTGTCGATAACGGTGGCCCGGAAAAGCGCGTCGCGCTCTGCCGCTTCATGGCCGAAAACCTGCTGGCCGAAACCTCGGCCCTGAAGGACCGCGTCGTTTCAGGCGCCGCGAGCCTTCAAGCCGCCCGCGCGATCCTCGCCTGAAGGAGGCATCCGTGAGCGACAACCACATCCTCATCGAGCGCCCCGAGGCCCGGCCGGGCGTCATGGTGATCCGCTTCAATCGGCCGGAAAAGAAGAACGCCATCACCTCGGCCATGTACAACCGCATGACCGCGGCGCTCGAAGAGGCAAACAGAGACGACGCCGTTCGCGCCGTCGCCTTCCTCGGCAGCGAGGGCTGCTTCTCCGCCGGCAACGACATGGGGGATTTTCTTACCTACGCCATGTCCGGATCGAAGGAGGCACCTGCCGCCGCCGTTTTCATCAAGGCCTTAGCGCTTGCCGACAAGCCGCTTGTGTCGGGCGTCGATGGCCTGGCGATCGGCATCGGCACCACGTTGAACATGCATTGCGACCTGACGGTCGCCTCCGCCCGCAGCCTGTTCAAGACGCCCTTCGTCGACCTGGCGCTGGTGCCGGAAGCCGCTTCCAGCGTGCTGGCGCCGAAGGCCATCGGCCACCAGCGCGCCTTTGCCATGCTGGTGGCGGGCGAGGGGTTTTCGGCGCAAGCTGCACTCGATGCCGGGTTGATCTGGAAGATCGTGGAGCCGCAGGCGGTCGAAGCTGAGACGCTGGCGCTTGCCGCAAGCCTTGCCAGCAAACCGCCGCAGGCCCTGAAGATCGCCCGTGACCTGGTGCGCGGACCGCGCGAGGCGGTGCTTGCCCGTATCGACGAGGAGCTGGTGCATTTCTCCGCCCAGCTTAAAAGCGCCGAGGCGCGCGCCGCCTTCGAGGCCTTCATGCGGCGTTAACGGTGTCGCACGGGAAATTTCTGTTCCCGTCTTCTTTTGACGCAACTTCAGCGCTAGATTGCCTCCAATCGATCGGGAGGAAATGATGGCGCATCGTATTTCGTCGGGCTTGCTCGTACTGCTTCTTGGAATAGCGCCGGCGCAGGCCGAGACGCTGGCGTTTCCCTCGCAGAGCCAGCCGCTGCAGCTCGCCCAGAGCCCTTCCGTCACCATCGGCCCCAACGGACTCATCATCCGCCGTGACGACGACCGTGATCGTGACAGGGACCGTGACCGGGACAGAGATCGCGACCGCGACCGTGACCGCGATAGAAATCGTCCCCGCCCGCAACGTTATGTCTGCGTCGTCTCTCCGCCGCCGAGCATGGACCGCCGCCGCCCCTATGTCTGCAATGCCGATCCCGGCCGCGTCGGCAGCCGCTGCCGCTGCTCCGGCGTGGTTGGCACCGGTACGCTTGATCTGGATCGGTAGGAAGCCCGGCGGTCCGCCCGCCCGAGCTTATTTCTGCAGCAGCGCCACCGCTTCGACATGCGGCGACCACAGGAACTGGTCGATCGGCGTGACCGTCTTGATCTGGTATCCGGCATCGACGAGAATCCGAAGGTCGCGGGCAAGCGTCAGCGGGTTGCAGCTCACCGCCACGACCGTCTTCACGGTCGAGCGGGCAAGCTCCTTCATCTGGACTTCGGCACCGGCGCGCGGCGGATCGAAGACGACGGCGTCGTAGTTTTTCAGTTCCGAAACCATCATCGGTCGGCGGTAGAGATCGCGCTTCTCAACCGACACCGGCTTCAGGCCTTGAGTGTTGCGGCCCGCAAGGTCGAGCGCCCTGACCGATTTCTCGTCGCCTTCGACTGCATGCACCTTGGCGATGCGGGCGAGCCGGAGCGAGAAGGTGCCGGAGCCGGCAAACAGGTCGATAACCCGCTTGGCCTTGCCGATATGCGACAGCACCAGTTCGGCCATAGCGTCTTCCGACGGTTTCGTCGCCTGGGTAAAGGCGCCGGGTGGCGGGGAGACCTTGACGCCGCCGAAATCCACCAGCGGCTTCTGCAATTCGATGACGATCTCGCCATTGACCGAAACCCGCGCGATGCTCTTCAGCGCCAGCACCGTCTCGGTGACCGTGCGCCGCTGCTTGTCGTCAAGCGGCTTCAGCCCTTCTGCGGCAAGATCGAGGCCGGCAAGCGTTTCGAGAACCGCGATGCGGAATGTCTCAGAACCGGTCGCCAGCGCCTTGCCCACAGCGCGGATCGCCTCGAGCCGGGCAACGATGCCCGGCGAGGCGATCGGACATTCGACGATCGAGACGATGTGGTTGGTCTCGGCGCGGTTGAAGCCGAGCAGCAATTCCTTCTCGGTCTTGCGGGCGGAAAACACCACCCGCCGACGCTCGCCGGGATGGGCGATGACCAGTTCGCCCACTTCAGGCGTCAGACCCTTGGATTTCAGGGCCTCGACGACGAGGTTGCGCTTGAAGGCGTGATAGGGCGCGTCGGCCAGATGCTGCAGCGAACAGCCGCCGCAGGCGTCGCTGTCAGGCCCGAAGTGGCGACAGGGCGGCGTAACCCGGTCCGGCGACGGGTTAGACGTCGACATGACCGTGCCGTGGTCGCCATTGCGGGCGATCGCCAGCGTTTCGCCGGGCAGCGCATAGGGCACGTAGACGGGGCCGTCTTCGCCATTGGCGATGCCGTGGCCCTGGGCGCCGAGCCGGCTGATCGTGACGGTGACCGTGCTCATGAAGGTTCACCGGGCTTCCTGCCTGCGAGCAGGTATTCCTGGTTGCCGTCGCCGCCGACGATCGGGGAGGGGATGAGCCCGAGGCTCGACCAGCCCATTTCTTCGACGAGCCAGCGTTCGAGTTCGGCCGCGACCTGGGGCGCCGTCTCCGGCTCCTTCAGCAGCCCGGCCTTGCTGATCGCATCGCGGCCCGCCTCGAATTGCGGCTTGACCAGCAGCACGCAACGCGCGCCGGGCTCGGCAAGATCCAAGGCCGGCGCCAGCGCCAGCTTCAGCGAGATGAACGAGACGTCGGAGACGATGAAGGTGATCTCGCGGTCGTCGTAATCCTCGGCGGTCAGAT
Source organism: Neorhizobium sp. 05N33 (assembly GCF_056397445.1). Classification (NCBI taxonomy): domain Bacteria; kingdom Pseudomonadati; phylum Pseudomonadota; class Alphaproteobacteria; order Hyphomicrobiales; family Rhizobiaceae; genus Neorhizobium; species Neorhizobium sp. 05N33. Next base: position 27,088 of record NZ_JBFTNK010000028.1, read on the forward strand.
AGCGGGCGTTGAGGCCCTCGATATTGGTGACCCGCGGCTCGGCGAGCAGCCGCGGATGGATCTGTCCGTGGCCGACGTCGATCGAGGTCACATGCTCTGCGCCGCGCATGATCAGCACTTCGGTAAAGCCGCCGGTCGAGGCGCCGATATCGAGACAGTCATGGCCGGCCGGATCGAGCTTGAAGTGATCGAGCGCCGCGACGAGCTTCAACGCGGCGCGGGAGACGTAATCCTGCGCCGGGTCGTCGATCGTGAGTTTCGCGTCGAGCGGGAAGGTGAGGCTCGGTTTGGTGACGACGCGGCCGTTGACGGTAACGGTGCCGCGGGCGATCGCATCGCGCGCGCGAGCTCTGCTCGCCACGAGATTGAGCGAGACGAGAAGCTGGTCGAGGCGTTGGTTTTCAGGGCTTGAGGACATGGTCGCAGTCAATGCCTGCCTATCGGCCGGCTTGCAAGGGCCTTGCTTCGTGAAAACCCGCGCCGGGTTCAATCAAATTTTAATCATGTTGGGATTCTCTCGCCGCCGGAGGAGATGCCCAATGCTGTTTCACCCGAGAGCGGAAGCCCCCGATGTCGCTTAAAAACCTATCCCTGAACAAGAAGCTGATCATCACCTTCGCGGCGTTGATGTCGGTCTGTCTGCTGGCGTCCGCCGGCGTTTACTGGCAGGCCTTGAAATCGAGCCGCTCGTCTGCGCAGCAGGTCGTTTCCCAGACGATCATGATGAATGTGGACGCGGCGCTCGAAGCGATGCTGGAACAGGCCGTCAATCAGCGCGGCTTCCTGCTCTTCAAGAGCGACAGCACCTATGCCGACGTCTTCAACAACCGCGAAAAGATGATCGCGGCGATCGACGCCGCCAAGAAGGCGGCCGCCGGCGTGCCGGATATGGTCGCTTCGCTTGATGCGATGCGTGCCGCAGCCGAGGTGTTCCACACCCAGCTTACCGTTCCGCAGCTCGACGCCCGCAAGAACACCGGCAAGCCGATCGAGGAAGTCATCGAGATCGGCCGCAACCAGTCGAAGGGCCAGCTCGACGTGTTCCGAGAGGCTGCCGCCAAGATCAAGAAGCAGGCTTTCGACCTGTCGACCACCATGGTCAGCGCCCAGACCCAGGCCCATACCGATCTGCTGCTGACGCTCCTCATCGGCGGCGGTATTGCCGGCCTGATCGCGGTCGCCCTGGTGCTTGCCCTGTCGCGTGCCATCGTCCAACCGATCGTCGGCATGACGGAGGCCATGACCAGCCTTGCCGGCGGCAATCATGATATCGGCATTCCGGCTCTCGAACGCGGCGACGAAGTTGGCCGGATGGCCAAGGCCGTTACCGTCTTCAAGGATGCGGCGATCGAAAAGCAGCGTCTGGCCCGTGACGCGGATGTCCTGCGCGACACCCGCGAGCGCGAACGCCTCGACAACGACGCCCAGAAGGCACGCGAAGCCGCCAATATCGAGTTTGCGATCGACGCGCTGGCCACCGGGCTTGCAAGCCTTGCCGATGGCGATGTCGCCTACCGCATCGAAAAGCCGTTCTCCGGCAATCTCGATCGGCTGCGCACCGATTTCAACCAGGCGCTCGGCCGGCTGCAGGCCGCCCTCCAGGCGGTCGGCGAGAACGCCTCGGCTATCAGTTCCGGTGCCGGCGAAATCCGCTCCGCGGCTGACGATCTCGGCCGCCGCACGGAACAGCAGGCCGCAGCCGTCGAAGAGACAGCCGCCGCACTCGAACAGGTGACGACGACGGTAAAGGAATCGGCCCGCCGAGCTGAAGACGTCGGCCAGCGCGTCGAGCGCACCCGCATCGGCGCCGAAAAGTCCGGCGAGGTGGTCCGCCGCGCAGTCTCCGCCATGGAGCAAATCTCGAAGTCGTCAGGTGAGATCAGCAATATCATCTCGGTCATCGACGACATCGCCTTCCAGACCAACCTTCTGGCGCTGAACGCAGGCGTCGAGGCAGCGCGCGCCGGCGAGGCGGGCAAGGGCTTTGCGGTCGTCGCACAGGAAGTCCGCGAACTCGCCCAGCGTTCCGCCAATGCGGCAAAGGAGATCAAGGCGCTGATCACCACCTCCAGCCAGCAGGTGGATGCGGGCGTCGCGCTGGTCGGCGAGACTGGCCAGGCGCTGGAAGCGATTGTCGGCGAAGTGCAGCAGATCAACCAGCACCTCTCCGCCATCGTCATCTCCACACGCGAACAGTCGACAGGCCTCCAGGAGATCAACACGTCGGTCAACGCAATGGACCAGGGCACGCAGCAGAACGCCGCCATGGTCGAAGAGCAGAACGCGGCAAGCCACAAGCTCGCCCAGGAAGCCCAGGCGCTCGATGCCCTGCTGAGGCAGTTCAACTTCGGGGGCACGCGATCGGTCCGGGCGTCGCGTCCGGTTGCGGCCCCGTCGGCAGCCCGTCCGGTGGCATCGCCGGCAAACGCCCTGCGCTCCACCGTCGCCCGCGCCTTCTCCGGCAAAGCGGCGAGCGCTGCCGCCGTGAAGGAAGAGTGGTCGGAATTCTGATCCGCCCATATGGCTCGATCTCAAAGGCAGGCCGGAAGACCCTCCGGCCTGCCTTCAGACTGCTGACAAACCCCTGGCGTGGTCCGGGGGTTTGTGATTCATTGGGACATGTTGAAGAAACCTACCCCTTGCCAGACGGCTCTTGAGATGGTGACGCTCGAGGGTCTGGTGCCGAAGGATCACCTGCTTCGCAAGATTGA
>NZ_JBFTNK010000029.1:0-21675 GCF_056397445.1 Neorhizobium sp. 05N33
GCAATGGCGCTCATCAAAACACCAAAACCAGCCGCGGCATGAGCCAGCCCATCCTTCTGCGCCTCCCGCCAAGACCTCCCGGCGGAAAAACAAATCCACAAAAACAAAACCCGCCGAAAATATCGACGGGTTTGTCAGCAGTCTGAGCCCCGCGCCAGCGGGGCTTCGGCTCGTCGTCTTGCTGCTGGCAATCCATCCGAAAGACACAGGCTTGGGGAATGTCTTGATCAGAAAAAGGTCAGTTTGAACGGCGTGACGGCCGCCCCCATGGCGGCGGCGTCGGTTGGAATCTCCGATACGAGGAGTTTGGGGCTTGCACGCCCGACCCCGTACCGAGGTTTTCCGAAGATCCGTGTCCGCTCGATCATCAGGTGAGCCAGATCTGGCGGGATTTGTCCCCCAAAAACGATGGCCTGCGGATCGTACACGGCCCAGATTGCATTCACCAAACGATTATAGGCGGGCGTGATCTCGTCCAGCCACTCGCGAACACCCGGCCATTGGGGGTCGAAGTGCTTTCGAAGATAGGTGATCGAAGGCACTTCGACCCCGTTCTGGTTCAACCGTTCCATGATGAACTGCAGGGCGGGCCGTCGCGTGATTTCCTCGTCCTCATACATCTGCGAGAATTCACCCGCATTGCCGTTGCCGCCGTGCAGCAGTTCGCCGTTGTTGATCAAGCCGCCGCCGAAACCGTAGTTGAAGCTCAGATAGGCGAAGTCCTTGATATAACGGCCTACACCGAACATCGACTCCCCGATCGTACCCGTCTTGCCGCCGTTCAAGGCCCAGACCGGCTTCTCGAAGTAGCGCGTGAGAAGCGGGCCGAGTTCAATCAGCGACCACGCATGCAGCGGAAGGGAGGCATTGAAGCTGGTGCCGCTCACATGAAACCCGGCGATCCCCAACCCGACTCCGAAGAACGCTTCATCCGAGAGGCCCAAAACTTTCTGCTGCTTGCGCACCCAGGCGCGCACAAGTTCGAGGGCCTGATCGACCGTGCGTTCGCGAATCTGCACGTCGGTTCCGCATAAGACCTGTCCGGCAAAGTCCATGAGGCAAACATCGATCACGTCGGTATTGACCGACATCCCGCACGTATACGCGTAGCCTCCCTCGAGCTTCAATATCGGGCTTGGCTGTCCTTTTCCGAGACCCGGTTTGGGTGAGCCAAGTTGAACAATTCCCCGCTCCGCCAGTTGGTCCAGTAGCCTGTGAATGGTCTGCTGCGCGAGATCGCTCAGACCCGTGAGCTCTGTTCTGGAGATGCCCGGATTGCGCCAGATCAGCCGCAAAATGCTGCGCTCGTTGGGGGACGCAACCGCGTCGTCCGTCGCCCGGTAAAAGCGGGGGGCAATCAATGGCTCCGGGGAATAACCCATACGCCTTTCTCCTCAATAAGTTACTGCGGCTAGGTATCAACGGTTGCGGCCAACACGTTCGGTCTACTAGTAGCGTTGATTTTTTCCGACCTCAAGGGCTTGCACTTCGTCATATTATTGTTACTCTAATTGAGTAACTAAGACGTCGCCATCATCGCCGAGGAGGGCTCGGTGACGTTCCAACAGGAGGGCATCATGAAACTTTCCACTCTGGCGGCGTCGGCCGCGCTTTTTGGCTGCGCAGCGTCCGCAAACGCTGCGAACATCGATTTCTGGTACGGCAATATAGGACCTGTCGAAGTGGCCATCAGGGCCCAATGCGATGCGTTCAACGCCGCCCAGAGCGAACATAAGGTCAATTGCGTCGGGCAGGGCAGCTATGAAGTCCTGATGCAGAAGGCGATCGCCGCCTACCGCGCCAAGAATGCTCCGGTCCTGCTGCAGGTTCTCGATGCCGGTACGCTCGACATGATGCTGTCGGGTGCCGTCGAGCCGATCCAGGACCTTCTGCCCGATGTGAAGTGGGATAGCTACATTGCCGGCGCCCGCGCCTATTACGAAACGCCAAAGGGTAAGCTCTTCGCCCAGCCCTATAACGCGTCGACGCTGCTGTTCTATACCAATAAGACCGAACTCGAGAAAGCCGGTATCACCAAGACCCCGGAAACCTGGGAAGAGGTGATCGAGGCTGCTCGCAAACTGAAGGCCGCCGGCAGCACCTGCCCGTTCGTGACCAACGCTGAACCCTGGGTCGTCTTTGAACAGTTCTCGGCCCGCCATGGCCTGCCGATCGCCAGTAAGCACAATGGTTATGATGGCCTGGATGCCGAGTATGTGTTCAACACGACATTGGCCGCCAAGCACCTGACCAACCTCGTGGACTGGCGCAATGAAGGCCTTGTTCGCCTGAACGCAGATACCAAGGGCGGCAACCTTGTCGCCGCGTTCAGCTCGGGCGAATGCGCGATGATCGAGGCGTCGTCCGGTTCGTACTCGACCTTCACCAAAGCCTTCGAGGGCAAATACGAAATCTCCGTCGGCATGGCACCGATGTATCAGGGCCAGGAGCGCCACAACACGCTGGTCGGCGGCGCGTCACTTTACATCATGAAGGGACATGACAAGGCCGAGGTCGAGGGCGCCAAGGCTTTCCTCAATTTCCTGCGCCAGCCTGCCCAGCAGATGTCCTTCGTCGCTGCCACCGGATATGTGCCTGTCACCAACGACGTCCTCGACGCCATTGCCAATAGCCCGGATGCCAAGTCCCCGAAATACGCCACCGCGGCGGTCGGCATCGGGTCGATGAGCAAGCCTGCAACGCCCGACACGCGCGGCATCCGTCTCGGCTCCTACATCCAGTTCCGGCAGATCTGGACGGAAGAAACCCAGAAGGCGTTTGCCGGTCAGCAGACCATGCAGGTCGCGCTCGACAATTCCAAGAAGCGCGGCGACGAACTGCTGCGTCGCTTCCAGCAGACCTACAAGGGCGTAGAACTACCCTGATCCCAATCATGATGCGGGGCTCACTTGCCCCGCATCACTCCCACAATTCGGGGTACGTCATGCTTACTGAATCCACCATGTTCCGGCATCGATGGCTGCCGCTGCTCTTCGTGGCGCCGCTTTTCCTGCTGGTCATTCTGTTTTTCTACGCGCCGGTCTTCCAGGCGTTCTACTGGTCATTCTATCTGGAACGTCCGTTTGGCGGCGGTTCGGAATTCGTCGGCTGGGACAATTTTGCCCGCGTGCTGTCCGATCCGGAGTTCTGGAAAGCCAGCTGGCGCACGTTGATCTTCATGGCGACCGCCTCGTCGCTTGCGGTTCTCGTTCCGCTGATCCTCGCGATCGCTGCCGACCGCGCGGTTCGGATGTCGCTTCCCGCCAGAAACGTCCTGGTCTGGCCGAAGGGCATTGCCGGAGCCTCCATCGGCCTGGTCTTCTCCTTTATCTTCAATCCGTTCGTCGGCGTTCTTACACCACTCAACACGCTGTTTCCCGGCATCTGGAATCCGGGCTTCGACAGTTTCGACGCCTATGTCACGCTGATCGCCGCGCATGTCTGGGGTAATATCCCGTTCAACTTCGTGATCCTTCTCGCCGGCCTTCGCGCCATTCCGCATACGATCGTTCAGGCCGCTGCCATGGATGGCGCCGGCCCATGGCGGCGCATCCTCGATGTCCAACTGCCGTTGATCATGCCGCAGCTTTTCCTGACGCTGGTGCTGGAGTTTACCGAAAGCGTCACCTCTGCCTTCGCGCTGATCGACACGATCACCAAGGGTGGCCCGGGCGGTGCGACGACGCTGCTGGTCTACAAGATCTATCTCGACGGTTTTGGCGCTTATGACCTGTCGGGCGCTTCCACCCAGACCGCGATCCTCATGGTCTTCTTCATCTTCGTCGCCGCTCTGCAGTTCGCGCTGCTCGGCCGTCGCATCAACTACGAGCGCTGAGCCATGGTCGAGAACGCACGCTCCATCAATATCGTCGCGAGCCTGATCCTGATTATCGGCATCGCCTTTATCGCCGGGCCGCTCTACCTGACGCTGACCACCGCATCGCATTCTTACGAATTCATGCTCCAGAATGGTCTCGTCTGGTCTTTCGGCAGTGACTTCCTCGTCAACATCAAGCGGATCTTCACCGAGACGTCGATCCCCTTGCAGATGATCAACAGCCTTGTCGTCGCAACGGGCAACGCCGTCGCGACCTGCGTCCTGTCGTTCCTCTCCGCTTATGCAATTGTCTATTTTCGGGTCCGTTGGGCGAGTGCCGTCTTCGCGCTCATCCTGGCGACCGTGATCCTGCCGCTCGACATGCGGTTCGTCACGACCTATCAGGTCGCATCCAACGTCTTCTCGCCGGTCAATGCCGTCCTCGATGCAACGGGGCTCAATGACCTGATCGCAGCCGTGTTCGGCGCGCCCTTCCATGCGGAATGGAGTATTCTCAATACGCATGTCGGGCTTGTCGTGCCGCTGCTTGCCCACGGCATGGGGACTTTCCTGTTCCGGCAGTTCTTCCTGACCCTGCCTAAGGACCTGTTCAAGGCGGCGCGGATGGATGGTGCTGGACCGATGCGGTTCCTGTTCGACATCCTGCTGCCCCTGTCGCGGACCACATTCGCTTCGCTCTTCGTACTCAGCTTCCTTAGTGGATGGACCCAGTATCTGTGGCCGCTCGTCGCATCCTCGACCGCGGAGATGCAGACGGCAGTCGTGGGTTTGGCGCGGCTTGTCCCAGACGAGGGCGCTGTGCCCGACTATCCGCTGATTATGGCGGGCGCCATCCTCGTATCCATCGTGCCCCTGACGATGATCGCTCTTTTGCAGCGGTATCTCGTCCAGGGTCTGGTTCTATCGGAGAAATGACAATGAACGCCATCGATCCCGCGATCCACATCGCGGCGGCCAATATCAGGCTCGACGGAGTGACGAAATCCTATGGCTCTGTCACCATTATCCCGAAGCTCGACGTCGAGTTCAGGTCAGGGGAGTTCACGGTCGTTCTCGGACCCTCCGGCTGCGGCAAGTCCACGCTGATGCAGATGATCGCCGGTCTCGAAAGAGTGAGCGGCGGCAAGATCGTTATTGGCGACCGGGAAGTCCAGGATCTGGAGCCGAGGGAACGTGGCTGTGCCATGGTTTTCCAGAACTATGCCCTCTATCCGCATATGACGGTCTTCGACAACATCGCCTACAGTCTCAAGATCGCCGGCCTGACCAAGCCTGAACGGCATGCCCGCGTCGATGTCGTCGCGAAGATGCTCGGCCTGACAGATTATCTTGGCCGTAAGCCTGGCCAGCTCTCCGGTGGCCAGCGCCAGCGGGTGGCGATCGGACGGGCGATCGTTCGCGAACCGGCTGTCCTGCTGTTCGATGAGCCATTGTCGAACCTTGACGCCCAATTGCGACACGATACGCGCGTCGAGCTGGCAGACCTACATCGACGGATCGGCGCGACGACGGTGTTCGTCACCCATGATCAGGTCGAGGCGATGACGCTGGCCGACCGGATCCTGATCCTCAACAAGGGTGAGGTCGAGCAATACGATACGCCGAAGGCGATCTACCACAGCCCTGCCTCCGTGTTCGTTGCCAAATTCATCGGCTCGCCGCCGATGAACATTTTAGCCGCGAGCAGTGATGGATCCATGCTGCGTCTGTCCGACGGGCAACCGGTAGCCGAGTGTCACCTGAAGGGCGATTTCCAGCTCGGCGTTCGACCCGAAGACCTCATCATCGGTACTGCTGACGCCGGTCCGGCACTCAAAGCCCATGTTCGCTACAGCGAGGATCTTGGTTCGCACTCCATTCTTGCCGCCGACCTTTCCGGCACGACGGTCCGCATCACCACGCCCTTTGGCTCGCAGGCGCCCGACACCAAGGCGCTGCTCCTGACATGTCCCCAGCAAAAGCTGCATCTGTTCGATGCGCTGACCGGCAAGGCAATCGCAGGGGCGCTCACCGCTACAACGAAAGACCAGAAATGAACTATTTCGACTACATGACCGACCCGCATCGCCAGTGCGCGATCGTCGCCCATCGCGGCGTCTGGCAGGATGCTCCGGAGAACAGCCTTCTTTCGATCCAGCGGGCAATCGACGCAGGGTATGACGTCGTCGAGATCGACGTGCGCCGTACATTGGACGGCGAGTTCGTTCTCCTGCACGACGATACACTGGAGCGCATGGCCGGGATAAGCAGCGAGCCAGAGCAATTGACGCTTCAGGAACTGACCTCCATTTCGCTGCGCAACCGCGACGGCGGGCCGGAAAACGCCTTGACTGGCGAGAGGCTTCCCAGCCTGGGCGATGTATTCGAGATCACCCGCGACAAGATCCTGATCCATCTGGACATCAAGCACCGACACGTCATCCCGGAGGTCTTGGCCTATGCCCAGAAAATGGGTGTCGACCAGCAAGTCGACTTCTGGGCCGATCTGAAGACCGAGGACGACCTCGGCTGGATCAAGGACAATATTGCCTTCCACGACGTCCCGTTCATAGCACGCACGCACCTGGAGCACGACGATGCCGATGAGCAGGTGGAACTTGTCTTCCGGTTGAAGCCGCTGATCTGCGAAGTCTCGTTCAAGGACATCGCGCAGGTCGAGGCGATCAGCCAACGTTTCCAAGACGCCGGCATTACGTTGTGGGTCAACACGCTTGATGGCGTTGCCTCTCCGGGCTTCACGGACACCGCCGCTCTCAAAGATCCCGATGCGATCTGGGGACGGTTGCTGCGGGCCGGGTTTTCCGCCGTGCAGACAGACGAAATGGAGAAGTTGCGCTCCTACATTGCTGCACATCAGCTAGCGACGGCGAGGACCAGGGCATCCGTTTGAGGCCCGTTCATCGCTCAGAAAGAGAGGACGTCGTGGAATTCGATCTTCGAGAACTTGGTGACAAGCTTCGTCAGGCTGCAGGACAAGAAATCCTTCCCCGGTTTCAGCAGGCCAAGAAATTGGATGGTTGCGACCTCGACGTCCGCGCCAAATCGGATGCAACGGATCTGGTCACAGTGGCTGACGAAGCTGCCGAGCGCTTCCTCGCCCAGGAGATTGCACGCATGTTGCCAAACGCGCTGTTCGTCGGCGAGGAAATTGCGTCGAAGGACCCGGGGTTGTTGAATCGCCTTGATAACGCCGAACTGGCGGTCGTTGTCGATCCTCTGGACGGAACGGCGAATTTCGTAGCGGGCATGCCGCTCTTCGGCGTCATGGCGGCGGTCGTGCGGCATGGCAAACCGATCGCCGGCGTCATCTATGATCCGATGAGCGATGACTGGGTCATGGCGGAACAGGGCGGCGGGGCCTTTCTGGTTCGGGGCGACGGGACCGAAAGGAGGCTCCAGATATCGGAGCCGGCACCACTGGCGGAGATGACAGGTTACGTCTCCACGGATTTTCTGCCCGCAGCGGTCAAGCCTGACATTCTGGCAAAGCTCGCGAAACCACGGATGTTCTCCAGTCATCGCTGCGCAGCACACATGTATCGTGCCTTTGCCAGCGGCCACGGCCATTTCGTGATGCTCGACCGGCTGACCCCTTGGGATCATCTCGCTGGCACGCTGATCGCGACAGAGGCCGGCGCTCACGTGGCCTGCCTTGATGGGTCGGCCTACGACGCGACCAAACGCACTGGCGCGCTTTTGACGGCGACGGATCCCGATAGCTGGCAGGTTCTCGTCCGCGAGGTGTTCGCCCACGAGGGCTGGGGCTTTACCGACAAGTCGGCCGCGAGTGATCGGCCCTGGCAGGGCCTGTATGGACACCGAAATAACGGCTGAGCAAGCCGTTGCCTGCCGGCTGGCGCAGTAGAGCCAGCATCCTCCTCCCGGGGACGGCCGCCGCCTGCCTTTAGGCGGACCCTGTGTAAAGCAGGCGGCGGCTCGCCTGGGAGCAACCGCTATTGTTCGTATGGATCAGCCACCACCGCTGTCCCGCGATACCGCGAAAGAGAGGCCGGAGTTGGAAACCACAATCGTGATGATCAACCTGTTCGGCGCGGTCGCCTTGCTGCTGTTCGGTCTGGCGCAAGTCAAGGATGGCGTATCGCGGGCGCTTGGGGCAAAACTCAGGACAGGGCTGGCGTCCGGAACGCGCGGCAGCGTGCGCTCCTTCTTGTCCGGCTTCGTTGCAACGGTGGCGCTGCAGAGCTCGACGGCGACGGCGCTGATGGTTGCTTCGTTCGTGGAGCGTGAACTGGTCAAGCCGCGGATGGCGCAGATCGTGCTGCTCGGTGCCAATGTCGGCACGGCCGTCACCGCCTGGATCGTGGCCACCGGCATCGAGTGGCTCTCGCCGCTCGTGATCCTGGCCGGCATCGTCCTGTATCGCAGCAGCTCGACCAATCGCCAGGGCGGCGGTACGGCACTGATCGGTATCGGGCTGATGTTGCTGTCGCTGCACCTGCTCGGGGCTGCTACCGAACCGATGCGTCATTCGCCGGCGCTCGCCGCCTTCATCGGTCTGCTCGACAATGCGTGGCTGGTCGCGCTCGTCTTCTCGGCCGGTATCGCCTTCGTTTCGTCCTCCAGCCTGGCCGCAGTTGTGCTGATCCTGTCGTTGGCCTCGACCGGCATTCTTTCGGCTGGGCTGATCATCGTGCTGGTGCTCGGCGCCAATCTCGGCGGCGCCATTCCGCCCGTTGTCGCATCGCTTTCAAGGCCGCCATCGGCAAAACGCGTGACGCTCGCCAACCTCATCGTGCGGGCTGCCGGCTGTTTCATCGCACTACCGCTCGCGGGCTACGGCGCCCATCTGCTCGAAATGCTGCCTCTATCGGCTGAAAAATTGCCTGTCGATGCGCATCTTGGCTTCAACGTCGTCCTAGCAGCGATCGCATGGCCGTTCTCCCGGCTCTTGTCGCGTCTGATGATCAACCTGGTACCTGACGAACCGCAGTCCGACAACGGTCCAAAATATCTGGACGCCCAAGAGCTATCTACGCCGGTGATAGCACTCGCCAGCGCCACCCGTGAGGTGCTCGGCATCGGGGATCTTATAGAACGCATGCTGATACACGCCTTCGAGACGTTCGAGAAAAACGACATCTCGACGTCGAACGAGATCCCTTTGCTGGAAAAGCGTGTCGATAGCCTGCAGCAGGAGGTGAAGATCTACCTCTCCAAGCTGGGTCGCGAGGTCCTTACCGAGGAGAACGGCCGCAGGTCGATCGTCATCATCGGCTACGCGATAAACCTGGAGCATATCGGTGACATCATCGAAAAAGGTCTCCTGCCGCAGGTCGTCAAGAAAACCTCGCTCGGCCTGAAGCTCTCGGCGGATGGGTACGAAGAGTTGAAGACGCTCTTCGAACTGACCATCGACAACCTGCGGATCGCCCGGACGATCTTCGTTACCCGCGACTTCAATCTCGCCAGGCAGTTGATGGAAATGAAGGTCGAAGTGCGGCGCATGGAAAAGCAGTCGGCCGAGCGTCATCTCGAACGCCTGCGCGACGGCCGCGCCGACAGCCTGCAAACGAGCTCGCTTCATCTCGACATGCTGCGTGACCTGAAGCGGATCAACGCCCATATCGTCTCGGTCGCCCATCCGATCCTCGACGAGAGCGGATTGCTCATCGAAAGCAGGCTTCGCGATGCCGGGAAACAGCAGCATCCAGTCCATGCTTCGAGCTAACTACCAGCGAGCCATCAGCCAGAGACGAATGGAAATGGAAGGTCTTTCAAGGCGTCGATCCGATATCGATTGTCATCCAATATTCGGCGGTGTCTCCTGCTCCCAAAGTCAGTGAACCATTTTCCGACTTCCCTTCCGGCTCAAATCGCCGCGTCGGCTCGAGCGCCAGAGCATACACGCCGGACTGATAAGCTCTCCAGATGCCGAAGCTCGGTAGAGCCTCACGGGAAAACGAGAGCCGGGCGCGCACTCCACCAAGCAAGGCACTGTTACGCAATTCCACGGACGCCTCCGGCAGATCGCAAACGACATGCGCCTCCTGAAAATAATCCACGAAGTCGGCCCTTGGACGCTTGTCCTCGCCGTTGAACGCTGAGACAAGATCGCGGCTCAGATCGCCGGCGAGCTGCGTCGACTCGTCCAGGAATGGATAGCCGAAGTTCACGTGATAGAGGATCGCATGCGGCGTGGGCCGGAAGCCTTGGTTTTCGACAACGTCGTTGAGGCGGATGGCGTTGCCGAACACATCGATTTGTATGCGCCGGCGAAGAAGAAGGTTCTCTGCGAACACCGAACTCTGCCTGACGACGCCCTCTGCCCAGATGACAGGCGCGCTTGCGCTCCAGTCGATCCCATAACCCGATAGCGTGGCGCGCTGGCTGGAAATCCTCCCATGCAGCGGGTGGAAAACCTGCTTGCGATGTTTGTGGATAAAATGCCCGGCATCACTCCGTTTCGCACCGCCTATATGATCAAGACCGCAAGTGACGATGAAACCATCGAAGTTCCTGTAGAAGCCGACGCCATCTTCCGCATCGAGCGAATTCGGCGGCCACGGCAAGCCGTTCGCACTGTTCCACCCGATGTTGATCCCGCGCCAGGTCGCACTGGAAATATCGAAACCTCGATCCAGCGCGATCTCAAACCCAATGCCGTTCGCGTTTCGAACGACGAGCAGCCGCTGTCCTGTCCCTGGGCCGTCTTCCATCTGCAACAGCCGAATGTCCGCGACACCCCTGCCGTCTACAGTGCGCTGTCGCAATTCCGCCGGCGGCAGTGCCCGAACGGCCCGGAGATCTCTTTCAGCGCCGCCAGTCATGGGAGTTCCTTCGGCATCAGACTGCTGCCGACACTTTTTGCAGCAATGGGCGCACCTTTTGCAGGAACTCTTCGCTGCCGCAGGCGAACCGCAGCTTTGCCTGGAGCTCGGTACGATCCCAGTCGATTGTATGGGAGACACCGAGATTGGCGAGAATGGGCAGTCCGGCCATCACATCCCAGGTCGAGTCCCCGAGCGCCACGTAGCCGTCGGTCTCGCCCATCGCGACTTCGATCAGCGAGAGGGTCGATGATCCGCAGCAGCGGAAACTGATGCGTAACTCGTCGGAAATATAGCGTACGACCTCCAGGCGATCTTCGGTGGCGATCGAAGGATGCAGACCGATACCCGCGGAGGCCTGCGAGAGATCAAGAGCAGGCAGAGCCGGCATCGGTTGACCGTTCAACCGTGTTTCGACGGCCGTTCCCCCGATCAACATCAGATCGCGGACAGGAGCATAAATCACGCCAAAGACTGGCCGGCGGTGTTCGTAGAGGCCGATGGAAATCGCCCAATTCTGGCCACCACGGACAAAATTGAACGTCCCATCAATCGGATCGATGACCCAGGTCCGACCGGAAGCGCCCGCGATTTCGCCGCCCTCTTCGCCGTAGACGCCGTCATCCGGAAACGCATGACGCAAGCTGGCTATCAGAAACTCCTCAACTTGCCTGTCAGCTTTGGTCACGAGGTCGAGGTGTCCCTTCTTCTCGACCGGCAGACTGGCCAGCGACCGGAAGTGGGTGAGGGCGAGTTCACCAGCCTTGCGCGCAATCTCTTCGAGGATTGCCTCAACCGTTCGCCCTATCGGCTCCGAAATATGCAAGTCAGCCATTGGCTTCGTCCCGAAGCCTTGCGACCTGCGCCACATCGTCACTGATGAGCTGATCCAGCTGGCCTTCGCGGATCCATTGAACCACATTGGCCTCGATGTCGACGCCATATTCCTTCAGGTCTTTCAGCCGTTCCGGGCGCGGCACATGCAGGAAGGCGGCGACACCACCGTCATGAAGCTGGCGTGCCTCACCGCTCGGAAAGTGATGGATCTCAAGATTGATGGCATCGAGGTTCGCCTCGCGCGCAATCGCTACCGGGTCGATGAGGCGCGAATGCGACAGGCCGACGGTGGGCACTTCCGGTATCGCCTTCTTCAGCGCCCCTAGCTGGGCGAAATCGAAGGAGGAGAACTGCAGAAGATCGGCGCAACCCAGTTCGTCAATAAGCGCCCGCAGCTTCGGGAAGAACACGTCGTCGCGATCGTAGGTCTTGAGTTCCAGCTGGTAGATGATGCCCAGTTCGCGAGCGAGCTGCAGGGCCTCCTTCAGAAGTGGAATACGCTCTCCTGCAAATTCCTCACCGAACCAACGGCCGGCGTCGAGAGCGGCAATCTCGGAGTAGGTCATGTTGCGGATGAGGCCGTGACCGTTGGTGGTGCGGTCTACGGTTTCATCGTGGATCAGGACGAGCTCGCCATCGCTGGTGATCCGCAGATCCGTCTCGCAGGTAACACCTTGTCCTGCAATTTCATGGGCCTTTCGGAAGGCAGCGAGCGTATTTTCCGGAGCGCCTGCGCTATGACCCCGGTGGCCGGCCAAACGCATCGTCGCCGATGTCATTCTGAGTGGATTCATGTTTTTTCCTTTTCTAGGACAGGCGCGACACACCCAAGCCACAGCGCGTAACAAAATTGACGCTCCAGCCGACATCGTCGCAGACCAGCATGTCGATCAGTCCCGCGCGCAGATAGGCGCTTAGCTCTTCGAAATAGTCGACGCCATAGCCGCGCCTGATCGCGAAGAATTCCGGCGGGGGCACGTAATGGCTGACGGCGACGTTGGCGGCATGAAGACCCTCGGCGATATCGGCGGCGAACTGCGGATAGTCGGTGTTCATGACGTCCATCGATGCCGAGCGTGCGGCTGCGGCCGGCTCGACCAGGCGATGATAGTTGATGCCCATCGTGCGGATGCCGGGCGCAATCCTTTTGACGTCGCGCAGCACCACGTAGTCAAACGAACTGATCAGCACCCGTTCGAACATGCGGGCTTCCTTCAGCAGTCCGATCACCTGCTCCAGGTAGGCCGTGCCCTCAAACTTGTCCTTGATCTCAATGATCAAGCCCATTTCGAGGTCTCGGCAATATGCAAGAACGTCTTCGAACAACTCGATCGGTTGGCCCTCGATCGCCATGCCATTGCGGGCTCTGGTTCGAAACTGTGCGATCTGTGCATAGTCGAGTTGCGAAATGATGCCTGTGCCCGTCGATGCATTGTCGAGAATGTCATCGTGAAACACGACGAGCCGACCGTCTCGCGTCATACGCAGGTCGATTTCGCACAGTGACGCGCCGAGTTCGGCGGCGCGGCGGAAAGCCGGGCGGCTGTTCTCGTGGCCGCCGACAACATGCCCGCGGTGGCCACAAATGAGAATGCGGCCGGAGCGCGAAGGGAGGAGGTCAAACATCTTTTCTCTTTCTAGCGCAGGCGGGCGTCGAAACGGTCGCGCAGATAGTCGCCGAGCAAGCTGATGGATAAGGTTGTGAGCACGATCATCAGTCCCGGAAGAGCTGTGAGCCACCACGCGATGGCGAGATAATTCCGCCCATCAGCCACCATGAGCCCAAGGCTGGTGGCCGGCGGCTGGATTCCCAGGCCGAGGAAGCTCAACCCACTCTCCAGGAGAATGATCTCGGGAAAATTGACCGTCAGTTGGACGATGAGCGGACCTGCGATGTTCGGCAGAATGTGACGCAGGTAGATGCGCAGGGATGGAACGCCGACGATGCGAGCCGCCTCCGCATATCCCTCCTGGTTGGCGCTCAGCACCAGCCCACGACTGAGCCGCGCATAGCGCTCCCAATTCGCGACGCCCACGAGGAACACGAAAAGCAGCGGGCTCGATCCAAAGAGTGCCAGCACCCCGAGCGCAATGATGATGAAGGGTACAGACGACATGGCGTCGGCGAAACCCATGATCAGATTATCGATCCAGCCATGGAAATGTGCGGCCAGGAAGCCGAGGCTCGTGCCGATGACTGCGCAGATCAACGATCCAATGAAAGCGATCATTAGCGTCGTCTGGGTGGCGATCAGCAGGTTGCTGAGCACATCTCTTCCGAGATAGTCCGTTCCGAACAGGTGGCCTGCAAGGCTACCCGGCGGCGCAAAACGCGAGATAGGAGCCTGTTGCAGATAATTGTAAGGCGCCACCCAATGTGCCGTCACGCCGATGAGAACGACCGCGATAATCCATGCCGCGCATATGCAGATGCTAACCGGCACATTAGGCGCCAAAGGCCGAGCCTTTCGCAGATTGGCAGCGTTATCTTTCATTGCTTTGAAGCCTGATCTTCGGATTGAGGACAGCGTAGAGGATATCGACGATCAGGTTGATCGTGACCATGAAGGCGGTGAAGAGAATGATCATTGCCTGCACCACGTTGAGGTCGCCGGAACTCGTGGCGCGCACGAAACCACTGCCCAGGCCCGGCCAGCCGAACACAGGCTCGATCAGCGCCGCTCCTCCGAGCAAACCGCCGGCGATGAAGCCCAGCATCGTGACCATCGGTATCGCCGCGTTCGGAAGCGCGTGGCGCAAGATGATATCCCATTCCGGCACCCCGTCGGCGCGAGCCGCGGCGATATAGGGTTGGCCCAACACATCGATGAGCGTCGATCGGGTAAATCGCGCGACGCCTGCAGCATTGAAGAGGGCAAACGTTGCGATAGGCAGGATCGCATGTTTGAAGGTGGAGCTTCCCGAACTCGGCAAGACGCGCAGCCAGACCGCGAATATGAAGATCAAGGCAAGTCCGAGCAGAAAATTCGGAACGCTGTATCCAAGAACCGCGCCTGCCATGACTGCTTTGTCGGAAGCCGTCTCACGCCGTACCGCGGCGAGAATTCCCGCGGGAATACCGATGAGCATACTCAGCACGAAGGCCGATACGGTCACCAGCAACGTTTTCGGCACGCGTTCGGCAATGACCGCGAATACCTCGCGGCCGTCGGCAAAGGACGTCCCAAAATCGCCTCGGATCGCGTGGCTCCAGTAAATGAGAAACTGTTCCGGAATGGACTTGTCCAGCCCCCAGTTAATGCGAAACGCCGCCAGTGCCTCTGGCGTCGCGACATCGGAGAGAATCTGTTCGGCCGGATCGCCACTCAACCGCAGAACGATGAAGACGAAGGTTACGGTGAGGAAGAGGACCACAAGGGCTCGAACAGTTCGTGCGAGGATGAAGCTCATCATTGCGCGATCTCCCTCTGCGGGATGATTTCGCGTGGAAGTTCCTCGGCGCGGTGACAGGCTACCTTTTGGTCGCCAGCCTGGCGAAGCGTCGGCGTTTCGGAAACGCATCGGTCGATGGCGAACGGACAGCGCGACCGGAAGGGGCATCCTTTTGCAAGCGTGCTGAAATCGAGTTCGCCCTGGATGGGTGGTTCCACGTTTCGAATGCGCGGGTCCATCGTCGGCACGGACGCAAGCAATGCCCTCGTGTACGGATGACGAGGCCACGCGTAGACCGATCTGATGTCGCCAGTCTCGACGACACGGCCGAGATACATGACGGCGATGCGATCAACCAGGTGCCGGACAATGCGCAGGTCGTGGGTGATGAAGACATAGGCGAGGTCCAGTTCCTGCCAAAGCGATCTCAGGATCGAGACCACCTGCGCCTGAACCGACACATCCAGGGCCGACACGGCCTCGTCGAATACGACGAGCTCCGGGTCGAGGATCAAAGCGCGCGCGATGACGACGCGCTGGCGCTGGCCGCCGGACATCTGATGGGGAAAACGGCCCATCATCCCAGTTGGAAGCCCAACCCTTTCCAGCATCGCGGCGGCGCGATCGCGGGCCCCCGTGCGATCGGCCAGATGATGTACCCAGACGGCCTCCGCCACCTGCTCGCCAATCATCATTTGAGGGTTCAGAGCAGACAATGGGTTCTGCTGCACCAGGGAGGTCTGCATCCGAAACTTCGACCAGTCTCGTGAGGTGCGTTCCGTATGGGGTACTCCTTCGAACCGGACCTCGCCCACGGTGGGAGGCGTGAGACCGAGGATAAGGCGACCTAAAGTCGACTTGCCACTGCCGGATTCGCCGACAACGCCGATGCGCTCTCGTTTGGCGAGATCCAGTTCGACAGAATCCACCGCCACCTGACTGGACGCCTTTGCGAACAGGCCGGATTTCAACCGGAAGACCTTGGTCAGGTCGCGGGCTTGAAGGAGAGGGGTGTTCATGCGCTCACCGGATGATAACACCAGGCCTCATGAAGGGGCTCGACGCTTGCGGGACCGGGAAAGCTGGCTGTGCACCGGTCGCTCGCGCGCGGGCAGCGCGGATGATAGTAGCATCCAGCTGGAAGGTTCTCGAGAAGCGGAACCGATCCGGGGATAGGGACCGGCGGCTCAAGGTCGTCGGGATCGATCGTCGGCATGCAATCGATCAAAGCCCGAGCATAAGGGTGTGCCGCCCGCTCGAGCAAGTCGACCACGGGGGCTGTCTCAATGATCTTGCCACAGTACATTACCGCCGCGCGATCAGCCAATCGCGCGATGACTCCCAGATCGTGCGATACGATCAACAAAGCCATGCCCGTTTCGGCTCTCAGTTCTTCCAGCAAGTGGAGGATCTGAGCTTGGGTCGTGACGTCGAGCGCAGTTGTCGGTTCATCGGCAATGAGTAACGCGGGCTTGGCAGCCAGAGCATGCGCGATCATCACGCGTTGGTTCATGCCGCCTGAGAATTGGTGGGGATAGGAGCGCAGGCGGCTCTTTGCCTGGTCGATGCCCACGCGTTCAAGCAGCCGCATTGCTTCCAGCCGCGCATCATTACCCCTCAGCCCCTGATGGCGGCTGAGGCTGGATTCCAGATAGTAGCCGATCGTGTGAACAGGATTGAGGCTGCTCGTGGGATCCTGGAAGATCATCGCGATCGTCGGATCCTTTCGTTTGCCGGAGCCGCGACCGTCACTGGCCAGTGTTATTGTCCCACCGGTTTGAGCTACGGCGCGCGGCAATGCCTTTGCGATCGCATAACAGGTCATGCTCTTGCCGCAACCGGATTCACCAACCAGCCCGAGCGTCTGCCCGGCGGCCAGCGAAAAGCTGATCCCATCGATGATTCTTACCGCTCGCCCCGGCACCTGAACCACCAGATCACGAACCGTCAAAAGATCTGACAACTGCTGTTCCTCCCAAGGACGGCGCACACTCCAATGCGCCGCCGTTCGCCTTGTGACCCTCAGCCGAAGCTGAGATTGTTTGCCCGCAATTCCATCGTTTCGAAGCTCACCGGCTTCCAGTGCACATCCTTGCGTGCGGCGTAGACATCGAACGGCTGATAGAGAATGACAGCCGGCGCCTCGTCCTCGAAGATGTCGCGCATGCGGTTGAAGGCGTCGAACCGCTCCTGACCGTCGGGCAATTGCGATACCTTCACAGCCAGTTCGTTGAATTCGGCCGGCGCCTTCCAACCCCACCGCTTCTGCACACCGCCCTGTGGCCCGAACTCGGAGACGATGGTGTTGAGGGCATCGGTCAAGGACAGGCCGTTCGACCAGTTCCTGATCCAGACATTCTCGTCCTTTGCCGTCGTCCCGGGCGCGTAGATCTCGGGGACGACATTGATGCCGATCTCCTTCCACATCTCGATCATCATCATCAGTGCAGGGACGGCATTGGCATAATAGTTGCCCATCGTGCGATAGGTGATTGGCGTCCCGTCGTAGCCGCTTTCCTTCACGAGGCGCTTGGCCTCCTGGACATTGTATTCCATCGGCCGCCGTTTGGGATCGAAGGTGGCGCCGTAATGGGGGAAGTTGAAGCCGTTGGGAATCGAGGCGAGGTTCTTCCACAGGGACTCGACCATCACAGGCCGGTTGACGGCAAGCGCCATTGCGCGGCGGAGCGCCTTTGCCTTGAAGACTGGCTGGTTCATGTTGAACGTGAACATGTGGAAGTTCTCGATCAACGTACCGCGGGTCTCCAGATCCGGGTAGCTGTTGATGAGTGCCATGTCGTCCGGCGTCAGCGTCGTGACAATATCGTATTCGCCGCTGATCAGCCCGGCAACGCGCGTCGCCGGCTCCGCAACGACCTGGTAGGTGATTTTGGATGCAGTCGGCTTGTCACCCCAATACCCATCGTTGGCTTCAAGAACCACGCGGTCGCCGGCAACGAACTCGACGAACCTATAAGGGCCGGTGCCAATCGGCTTGTTGCCGAACGCGACCGCCCCAAGTCCCTTGTAATAATCCTTGGGAACGATACGGCCGACCCAGGAGGCCACGATCTTTTCGATCAGATAGGAAGGCGTCCTGGTGCGCAGGACGACGGTATACTTGTCCTCCACCACCGGTTCATCCCAATCGGGCGAGAAGTTGCGGCCGTTTGGAATGGTCTTGATCGCCTCGTTACCCCACAACCGTTCCGAAGAGAACGTGTAGGCGACGTCGTCCGCGGTCATCTCCACACCATTGTGGAACTTTACGTTCTTGCGCAGATTGAAGCGCACTGACTTGTCATCAAGGCGTTTCCAGCTCTCGGCCAGAGCGGGCACGAGTTCGGTGCTGTTTCCAGGCGCCCCGTTGTGGAACCAGTCGCGGGCAATAAGGGTGTCGAAAATCTGCGCAACGATACGAACCCCGGTGTTGCTGATTGCGTTGACCGGCTCCAGCGAACCGGGCAGGCCGTTCACCCCGAGGCGAAGTTCGCGCCGCTCCTGGCCAAAGGCAAGATTGACGCCAGACGTCGATGCCAGCACCGCCGCTGCACTCACGCCGATCATGAAGTTTCTGCGATTACTTCTGAGCATTGTTCTCTCCCTGCCTTGTTTGAATGCTGTTGATGGGTAGCGGACACATCGGACCCTAGTTCGCGATGACGAACTTCTTCCGCAGTTTCTCCGGCACATTATCGATGATGCTCTTGGCGCCGGCGTCTGTGACGATCACGCCTACGTCCTCGATTTTCGCGACGACCGAGAGGCTTGACCTCGTGAACTTCGAGTGGTCCGCCACCACGATGACGCGCCTCGACACCTCGATCATGGCCTGCTCGACGCTGGCGTTCTGAGGCGATCCCGTGCAGATCAACCCGCGATCGAGGTCGATCGAAGCGGCGTTGAGGATCAGCTTGTCGACGTTGAACTGCCGGATGAAATGCTCTGCCAGGGGACCCCGGAAGGACCGGTTCGTGTCGGCGTATTCGCCTCCGACGACATAGATGCTCTTCGCCTCGCCACGGATCAGTTCGGCGATGATGTCGGCGCCGTTTGATATAAGGGTGAGGTCTGTACGTCCCACCAGCAGCTTTGCAACTTCCAGTGCCGTTGTGCCGGCATCCAGGAGAACGGCATCGCCGTCGGCGATCATTGCGGCGGCTGTCGCCGCGATTGCCGTCTTCTCTGCCTGATGCGACACGGCGCGAACCGCGTTACTGGGGTCCTGCGCCACCTGATTGATGCTGACGGCACCGCCATGGGTCCTGCGCAAGAGCCCGGCTTCTTCGAGTTCACCGAGGTCTCGACGGGCAGTCGCGACAGAGATCTGAAATCGCTTGGTAAGCGTGCGGATGTCGAGGAAAAGCTCGTCGTTCAACAACTCGACAATTTTTGCCTGGCGGTCTTCAGCGGTGTTGAGCAAAGGCTTGTTCCGTTTCAACATATGACGTATATCGCTCATAGCGAGCGAAATGCATCTTTGTCAAGTGAAGAGCCTGTGAAGGTTTTATGACTGATGAATAGGGATTTCGACCAAATCCATCTCCTATTGCCTGTTTGAGACGTGGTGCTATTTTCGTATTCTGCTCCCGTTTGTGATCGATATCGCTCAAACAAGAGATGAATGAAGGCGGATCAACGGAAGCGCCGGAAGGCCGATGTCACAGGTGAATTGTTGCGCTCAGGTGGCTGGCGTAGTTTCCAACCGTTTGCGGTTTGGCTGTCAGTGACTGCAGAAACGCAACGATGTCTTTCGACCTGATCGTGGAGCAGGGGATGTTGGCGATGTCGTAGTTCTTGATCGATTTCAACACCTGCGCCTTTGTGCGACCTATATCCTTGATGGACTCCTCTGTGTAGCGATCGATGGCTTTCGCCAATGTCGGGTCAACTGCAATAGCGCCGGCGATAGCTCCCGGCTTCGCGAGTTCCCGCTTACGCTTCTTCATCCACGCAGCGGCCGCCGGCCGTCTGTTAAAAGTCTCCGTCTCGTGATAAGTCACGCCATCCCGCATAACTCGCACGCGTGCCATGTAGCTGACGCTGCCATCTTTTCGCGCGCGCAGGGTGGTAGCGCCCATGACCGCATCCTCGTTTGGTAGATGGCGATAACAGTTAGTACAATGTATCAAGCCCATGTCCGAAACGGGCGGATTTGGTACAAGATGAGCTTGAACAAGACGGAGAACAGAGTGTTCCAAGAGCCTGTAAAACAAGAAAAAAATAGATATCTCAAGGCTCCCGTCTTCGCCGTTGCGCCGATGATCGATTGGACGGACAGGCATTGCCGTTTCCTGCATCGGCAGTTGTCGAAGAACGCGCTGCTCTATACCGAGATGGTGGTGGCCGACGCGATCATTCATGGGCCGCGCGACAGGCTCTTGTCTTTTTCGCCGGCCGAACATCCGGTTGCGCTGCAGCTCGGCGGCTCGGATCCGGCAAAGCTTGCCGAGGCGGTGCGGATCGCGGCCGATTACGGATATGACGAGATCAACCTCAATGTCGGCTGCCCGTCGGACCGGGTGCAGTCGGGCACTTTTGGCGCCTGCCTGATGCGCGATCCGGCGCATGTGGCCGACCTCGTTTCGGCGATGAAGCGGGTGTCGAGCGTGCCGGTCACCGTGAAATGCCGGATCGGCGTCGACGACCAGGAGCCGACGGACGTGCTGCCGGACTTTCTCGCCCGAGTGATCGGCGCGGGGGCGGATGCCGTCTGGATCCATGCCCGCAAGGCCTGGCTGCAGGGGCTGTCGCCGAAGGAAAACCGCGAGGTGCCGCCGCTCGACTACGAGCTGGTCCATGCCATGAAGCGGGAAAATCCAGACGTGTTCATCGGCATCAACGGCGGCATCGCCGATCTGGAACAGGCGGCCAACCATCTCGCCCATATGGACGGGGTGATGCTCGGCCGCGCCGCCTATCACAATACCGGAATGCTGGCCGGCGTGGATGCATTTCTGGCGGGTGGCGGTCGCGAAGGGGCTCCGGATGTCGACTGGCCGGCGCTCTGCGATACGATGATGGCCTACGCGGCGGAGCTGATCGAGCGGGGCGGGCGGCTGCATCACGTCACAAGGCACATGGTCGGGCTGTTCCAGGGTTTTGCCGGCGCGCGGCGGTTTCGCCAGATACTCTCCACCGACGCCACCCGACCGGGGGCCGGACCGGAGGTCATCGCGGCGGCCTTTGCGGTGGTGGACATCGACGGCGGCCCTCGGGTTCAACCCGAGGAAAAGAGGCTGGCGGGGTGAGGGCGGAGATTTTCGAGTTCCCATCGGACACACTCCTCCCTTGGCGATCTTCGGTTTCTTTTCGTTATCCTCGGGGTGAGCAAAGCGAGACCCGAGGATCGGACAGGGCGCTGAAAGCTGCCTCTTAAGATAAGTAATAAGTGACACCTCTCAGCGCCCCGTTCGGCGGTTTATATCCGCGACTTCGGTCCCTCTGCGATGACGGGGGTTGTGGGAACGGTTGCGTGCCCCTTCGAAGGGGGTGTCATGCACGCTCGCAGACCAGGATGCCGCAGGCCATGACCGCCGCCCGGCATCGTCTTCCACCTGCACCGCACAATCCGGGTTTTTTGAAAAACCCTCGGACGCCGCGCGGCGCGGCCCCATCACCCTGTGTGCCTCACAGGCACGCCCGACGCACCATGACGGAAAACGAAACGAGAAGTCGGTCCGACAGCTTCTCATCCGTCCCGCGTCGCCGGAGGGAGACCATTTTCCGCGAACCCGAACGCCAAGGTTTTGCGTCTTGCCCTTGACGTCCGCGCCGGTCCCGCCTCGCCGGCACGCCTGCCGGTGTATCCGCGACGGA
>NZ_JBFTNK010000030.1:0-20670 GCF_056397445.1 Neorhizobium sp. 05N33
CAAAGCTAAAAGCCGAAGAAGATCATCACCCGCACTTGGCCTACCCTCTGCAACCCCGGCCAGCGCCGGGCAGGCCAAGCGCTGATCTACAGCACAGGGGGGTCAAAATTGGATAAGCAAAAGGGGTCAATGTTCGGTGCTGATTGACACCGGTCCTTTGTCGGCTGCTTAGGCAGGCCCTTCGCGACCCCATCGACGGGATTGTCGCCTACCCTATGGCCCGCTGCTTTGGCCCAGTCCATGACCATACCAATGCGCTGACGAACTCTTCGTGCTGTTTCGGCTTTTGTGAGCCAGATAGGCGCTAGGACTTTGAGAATGTCAGGCGTATCAATGCGATCAATCCTGAGCTCGCCTATGACAGGAAAGGCGTATTGGGTAAGGGTGTTGATCCACTGATCCTGATGCTTACCGTTTTTCCATACCTTTTTGTTTTCGGCATGCACCGCTTCGGCGGCAACCTTGAAGGTCGGCACGACTCTTTTTGCCGCGCGCTTGACCGCTAATGGGTCACCGCCGGATCGGGCGAGCTTTCGGTACGCCCAAGCCTGCTCTCGCGCTTCAGCAAGCGTGACGATATTAGCGCCACCTAGGCCAATATCTGTTCGTTTGCCCTGGACGACAACACGAAGCAACCAACGTTTCGCGCCACTGTCGTCAACGACGAGATATAGTCCGTGTCCATCGGCATACCGGCCCGGTTCAGATACCTTATTCACCTTCATCGCGGTGAGCGCTTTCTCCGGATGCTTGCCCTTTTTCATCGTGCCAATTTAGTCCATGCCCCACATTTTCCCCCACATATTGGGCTGGCTTTAGCTGGAATGTAAAGGGCCTCACTGGACAAATAGCAATAAAAGCTGTATTGATTTCATTCACTTATTGCACCAATGCGCAGTTGTCTGGACACTAATTTGGCGGCCACCCTCTCCGCCATGACAGGTCACTCTTCCCCAATTACCCGCAAGCCCTTGGGTTTCCTCGCAAAACGCCAGTTCGTTCGCGGCTTTTGAGGAGTAACCTATGCGGGTATCGCGCCCGGTACACCCTCCGGTACACGTCGGGGTATCGCCAGAATCACCGAATCAGGCGTCGCGTTCAACGCGAAAGAAAAAATGGGGCCGTCCGCAACGCTCCGAATTCCAGACGGGCAAGACGCGGTGCAGGCGCGTAGACGCTGGTTCCGCCGAACACATTCGGGCGGAAGCTTCCGATAGAAGGAGGTGATGTAGATATGCATTTTCCCTTGAGGGTGAAATTGCCTGCTGTCAGCATGCTTTCGTGGACCGTCACGCCGCCCTACCCCGCCCGCGCTTGGCCTTCGGGGCTGCCTCCCGCTCCGCGTGGATGCGCTCCAGCAGTTTTTCCGCCGGCTCGTCGTTTTCGTCCTGGGGGACCAGTTCGCCGCGAAAAGCCTTGGCGAGGATCGCCTCGTCCAGCTTACCGACAAGCTTCAGCGCGCGCTTTGCCTCGACCGCGAGCCGGTCGATTTTGGCGAAGGCGGATTCGATGCGGCGGACGATTGCGGTTCTCAATGCCGCGTCCGCATATGGAACGGACAGAGAGAGAAGGCTTTTCTGGCCGATATTGCGCATGGAAAGTTGGTTCCCGGAGGAGACGTTCATTAGCGCTTCACGACCCATTGGGGATCGCAGATACCACAGGAGCCACTCTTCAACAGGTTCGTTGAACTCAAGCCGCAGGATTTTGTCACTAAGGTACAGATTGTCGGGTGCGTTGGCGACGATGACCACCGCGCCAACCAATTCAATCGTGTTGGCTCGCGAGAACAGAAAGTCACCCCGCTTGATGCGAGTATCCTCGTCCGGCTCGAAATCCGGGGGAAGCGTTTTCGACTGGTCGGCGCGGAACTCGCCCCACGTCACTGCGCTCACCTTTACAACGCCTTTCTCGTGCGGATGTGGAGGCCTTTCATCGCAACGAAGGTTTTTCCCAGCCTTGATGCGACCGACAAGCTCTCCAAAGTCCTCCCTCGTCAATTCCCCGCTGAACGCCTTGCTGAGCACGGCCTGCTTGTAGCGGGAGACGAGGGTTTCGATGCGGGCGAGTTCGGTGCGGGCGCGGGCGGATTTCGCGGAGAGCGCATCCAGCTTGGCCACGATACGCTTTTGCTCGGCCAAGGGAGGGAGGGGAAACGCAAACCCCTCAATCATCGTTTTGGTAAGCGCCTGCCGCGTGGCGCCATAGTTTTCGCGCGTTATGAAATCTTGCGCAGACGGGGATGCCAAGAAGCTTCTAACAAACACTGGCATCACATCTTTGACCAGTCGAATGATGCTGACGTGTTGGTTTACGCGCGCACCGCTGTAGGCACTCGGCGCCACAGCGACACGACCGATAGACGCCCCTGTTATGTTAAGCAGAACATCGTCTTTCTGCACGATAACGTTATCCAGCTTCGCAGCCTGCTTGTCGTCAATAAACGCCAAACCTTCCTCGCGAACACCATCGAAATGGACGTTGAGGGATCGAATTAACGGGACACCAGACGATTGGTAGGACCGTTCGCCTCCAGTGGGAGTTGCTCCGCTGCCAATCTTGATCGCAACATCGCCCAGCGTCGCCTCAACCCACCCCCTCGGCAGTTCACTCATTCCGCCGCCTCCGGAAGCTCATCGCCCAGCTCTGCCATCAGCGCCTCGATTTCCAGCGTGGCGGCCTGCAGATGGCCTAAAATGGCGGCGGCGATGTCGTCGGGTTCGATGAGGCCTTCTTCGGCCTCTTCCTCCGCCTCGCGCAGCCAGGAAATATCGAGATTGTCCCCACGCGCTAAAATCTCATCGCGGGTGAACCGGCGCCAGCGGCCGGCTTCGCCTTCGTCCGCGCCGCGCTCTTTGCCAAACGGGTCCTTGCCGAAGGCCTGTTCAAAGCCTTCGAAATGCGCCTGCGTCAGCGGCGTGGTCTTGCCGAATTTCGGCATCTGGGCGCGCTGGTCATAGATCCAGACCGCCTTGGTGTTGCCGGTCTCGGTCTTGCCGCGCGTCAGGAAGATGACGTTGGTCTTCACCCCTTGCGCATAAAAAATGCCGGTCGGCAGGCGCAGGATGGTGTGCAGGTCGCACCAGTCCATCATCATCTGGCGCAGTGCCTTGCCGCGTCCATCCTCGAACAGCACGTTGTCCGGCACGACGATGGCCGCGCGACCACCGGGCTGAAGCGCGCGGATGCAATGTTCGACAAAGGGAAGCTGGTAGGAGGAGACGGTGGCGGTGACCGACAGATCCTGCCGTGTCGGCGCGCCGCCCGCCGGGCCGAAGGGCGGATTGGTGAGGATGAGGTTCGCCCGGCCAAGCGCCGTTCCCTTGTCCGACAGCGTATCGCCCAGATGTACATGGTCGCTGTCGATGTCGTGCAGATAGAGGTTCATCAGTAGCAGGCGCAGCGTGCCCGGCACGTTTTCCATGCCGTGAAAGGCCTGGCGCTTCTGGAACTCCTGTTGCCGCTCGCCGAGATCGAAATAATCGCCACTGGCCGCGCGCATGAAGCGATCGGCGGCAATGAGAAAGCCGCCGGTGCCGGCGGCAGGGTCCTGGATTACCTCGCCGGGCTTCGGCTGCATCAGGCGCACCAGAAGCTCGATCAGCACGCGGGGCGTGAAATACTGTCCGGCGCCGCGCTTGGTTTCCTCGGCGTTCTTCTGCAGCAGGCCCTCATAGAGATCGCCGAACTGGTCGCGCTCCTCTGAGAACCAGTCGAGCTCGTCGATGGCGGTGACCAGCGTTGTCAGGTTCTGCGGCTCGCGGATGAAGGTGGAGGCGTTGTCGAAGATTTCCTGCACCATCTCCGGCAGGGGCCTTGCATCGGCATAACGCTTGCGCTCTTCCGGTGTCGCATTGTCGCCGGGTGGAAGCACGAGGGCATCGTCCCTGCCGAGGCGCGTGCTGACGGTACCGAGCGTCACCAGCGTCTTGCGATAGAGCTCCAGCTTAGCGAGGCCGTTGGCCGCAACCAGATCCGTCCAGCGCATGGTTTTGGGCAGGCTGCCCGTCTCGCGGTTGCGCTCGGCCATCATCTTCAGGAACAGCAGATAGGTCAGCTCCGTGACATATTGCTGATAGGTGATGCCGTCCTTCCTGAGAACCGTGCAGAGGCGCCAGAGTTTTTGGACGATGGCATTGGCATTCATGGGGCATTCTTTCAGATCAGGGATCGTGTTCCGTGGTTGTAGCGGGCGAGAGGCTGGGGTCAACCGAAGGCGTGTCGGTTCAGGCGGCCGATGGCGCCCAGATCGCCTCGTTGAAGGCGTGAAGCACATCGTCCAGATCACCGTCGAATTCCTGGGAGATGCGCTTGAAGCCACCCTTGTCGGCAAAGACGCCTTGATCCAGCAGGGTCGGGTCGGCCACCGGCTTGTCCTTCAGCGCCCGGCCGATGCGGCGCAGCCATTCCTTCTGCTTCTGCGTCCAGGGGCGGGAGGCCTCGATCTTCGCGATCGCGTCTTCCACGCGCTTGGCATAGGGGATCAGCGGATCGCCGAGCGCCGCCTGCCGCACGAAGCCGATGATATGGGCGGCGATATCGGCATTGCGGGCCTTTCCATAAGCCGCGCGCAGCATGGCTTCGGAATAGTTCTTCTCGTCCAGCAGGCCCGCCAGTTCCGATAGTTCCTTGCGCGTCAGGTCTCGCGGCCGCTGGGTGACGGCAATCAGAGCCGGGACCTGGTTCATGTTTTCGCGCACGAAGCGCTCGAAGCCGGTGATGTAATCCTCCGGCGTCGTGTTCTTGCCGAAGATTTCCTCGATGCGCAGCAGTTCGTCCTCATGGCTGGAGATGACCACGCCATCATTGCCGCCGGCGGTGCGCACCGGGCGTCGCTCCAGAAGATCGATGGCGCGGGGATGGGCCGCAAGCCATGCCTGCAGTTCGGCACCGGAGCGGGTGGCGAGGCGCTGTACGGCCAGTTCCGGCGCCTCCCCCGTCTGGCGCTCGAAGCTTTCGCGGGTTTCCTCATCCATGCGCTTGACCATGGCGCGCATGCGCACGATGACCTGGCCCGCGACCCAGCTTTTGTCTTCCTCCGTTTCCGCTTTCTCCAGATCGCTGAGCAACTGGCCGAGCGAGATATCCGGCTTGACGACGACGGGGCGCATATCCGTCATTTCCTGCAGCTCGGCATAGAGATTGACGGCATCGAAGATGCGGAAATGCTCCTTGCCGATTTCCGGGCAGAGCCGCGTGGCACGGCCAATCATCTGGTCATAAAGGATTCGGCTCTTGACCCGGCGCACGAAGACCAGGTTGCAGATGGAGGGGACGTCGATGCCTGTAGTCAGAAGATCGACGGTGACGACGTATTTCGGATAGGGATCGTTCTTGAACTTCAGGATCAGGTCATCCGGCTTGTCGACATTGCCGGTAATCTTCATCACCATGCCGTGCGGTATGGCGTCGTTGCCATACTCCTCCTGCAGTTCTTCGACCAAAAGGCGGACGATGTCATCCGCATGCGCATCGCGGGCGGCAAAGATCAGCGTCTTGCCCGGCCTTGACGGTGGAATTTCCGAGGCAATCGCCCGGCAGACGATGCGGTTGAAGGCTTCCGAATAGACCCGCTTGTTGAAGTCGGCGACGTCGTAATCGAGCGGGACATCGTCCGGGAGCTCGAAAAGGTCGATCTGCCCGGTCGCACGATCGATGATCTCGACCTCTTCGCCACCCTCGAAATGGATGCCGGCCTCCGACAGCGCCGTGGTGATGCGCTTCGGTGGCAGGTGATCGTTGAGGTAACCTTCGACGACGGCCTGACGGTAGCCGTAGTGGAAAACAGGATGGCCGAAGATCTCGCGGGTGTGCAGCGCGGGCGTCGCCGTCAGCGCCACCTTCACAGCATCGAAATAGTCGAGGATTTGCCGATAGGCCGACTGGTAGTCATCGAGATTGCGAAAACCGATATCGCTTTCGCGCAGTTCCGCATCCAGCGTATAGCCGCGATGGGCCTCATCGACGATGATGCAGTCGAAGGTGCCGGGGGTCGGGCGCTTGGCCGGATCCGGCTCGTTGAGAATGCGGGCGATCAGCGACTGCACGGTCGCGACCTGTACCTGGTCCTCATCCTCCGGCACCTTCTTGTCCAACCCGGCGACCTTGTAGATCTGGGCGAAGTTTAACAGGCCCTCGATCTCGGTGGTTTCCAGAGCGTCGCTGGTCTGTTTGCCGAGCGCCTTGCGATCCACCAAAAAGAGGATGCGCCGGAAACGCTTGTGTTTCAGCAGGCGGTACATCAGCGCAATGCTGGTGCGCGTCTTGCCGGTCCCGGTCGCCATGGAAACGAGAATATCGCGCTGGCCGGCAACGACCGCATCCTCGATCGCGGCAATCGCCTCTTCCTGATAGGGGCGCATCCTACCCTTGCCAAAGCTCTCCTCGGCAAGGCCTTGTGCTGCGGCATCGAGATCCGTCTCCAGGATGTCGATGAGGTCCTTGGGCGAAAACCAGGTTGTCAGCGGTCGAGCGTGGTTCGTATCGCGGCGCAGGTCGCAGAACCAGATGCCAGACTTGGTCTGCCACTGGCGCACGAAGGGGCGGCCGTTGGTGGCGAAGACCAAAGGGACGCGGAAGGGGTCGGCCAGCCCATGCTTCCACGGTCCATCGGGATGGCGATGCTCCAGAGGCAGATCAATCGTGCGGGCGTAGCGTTCTGCCTGCTGCAGGGTCGAGGGAACGTCCACGCTCTCACGCTTCGCCTCGATGACACCAATGCAGGTAAGGCCGGCGAACAGGGCGTAGTCGGCGCGTCCGCCATCCGACGGCCATTCGGCGATAGCCAGGTTGCGGCTCGCTTCGGGGCGTGCGCCCTTCTGATAGGACAGACGATCGCTATCGGCTTCCCAGCCGGCGTCGACGAGCTGAACATCGATCAGCCGGCGTGTCTGGCGTTCATCCAGCTCAAGACGACTCGCGGCCTGAAGGCCGGCCTGCTTGAACTGCATCTGCAATTGCTGCGGCTGGGCCTCGGCCACCTTCTGCAGCTCGATGAGCTTACGGGAAAGCTCGGCCTGATTGGTCTCCATCTCGACGGCGGTCTGCTCCCAGACCGCACTATCGGCGGCCGCCTGCCGGGCGAGTTCCTCGGCCGCTTCGCGTGCCTTTGCGAGTTCGTCGGCCGAAGCATGAGCTGCGGCGAGTTGCGCTTGGGCCGCCTGGACTTGGGCGCGGAGCGCGGCCAGTTCCGCCTGAGTTTGTTGGTCGACATCGGACGACGCCTTGGGAGGGACAAAGGGGCCGGGTTTGAAACCTGGATCACGCCCATAGGTCCGACGATACCAGACGCCAAGCGAACGGCAGAATTTGAGTGCGGCAAGCGCTTCGACGGATGAGCCGGCTAGGCTGTGCGTCGCCTCATTGCCGCTCTTGCGCACCGCATGGAAAATATCTGCGACTTCGCGCGGCAGCACCTGCTGGGTGGCGAGGCGCCGAAGAAGATCATGCGTCGTCTCACGGGCGGCGGCATCATAGACGCCGGAGAGCGCTGCGATCTCCTTGACCATGTATTCGCCGAACTGACGGCTTTTGATCAGCGAAGTGTTGGCGTCTTCTGCGAAGAAACGCTCGGCGAGCACACCAAGGCGATACAGTTCAGGGCTGATCTCTTTCAGATGATCGAAATTCGCCGACAACGCCCCACCCGAATGCTTCTTATCGCCCACGGCGGGAACATGCCACAGGTTGTCGGGGCAGGCAACGAAGGTTGCACTCCCCCGTCTAACCGAGGTCTCTGAGGGTTGAGATCAAGAGCGGAAATCATTTCCGCTTAGCGGAGCGAGTGTTCGTCTTCGGGAATTGTGGCGTCCGCGATGGCTACTCCAACCCCGACAGGCCCAGACAGCGAAGGACAATATACCGATCGGTAAAGAACTTGACAGATTAGCTGCGCCTAATTTTTACTGATCGGTAATTCGGCGGATGCGGTCCACATGGTCAAGCTGCTCTCAACCAACGCCTCAAGCTCACGTTGGCTTGCGCCGGCCCCTCCCTGCATGAGGATGCCGTGCATCAGGGATTGGACAAAGCGCACGAGACCTTCGACATTGACGGCCGGCAACAGGTCGCCGTCGCGTTTGGCCCGCGCAAACCGGGCCGCGAGCAAGTCGCGCCCGATGGCCTGGCGCCTGAGGACTTCGTTGCGAATGGGCTGCGCCTCATCACCACCCTGCATTGCGTTAAGAACCATGAGGCAGCCGCGCGGTTGCCCCTCTGCCTGTTGATCGCGTAGCGCTCCCCTGAGCAGCGCTTCGAAAACGCCCCGCGCCGTCGGAGCTTGGAGCGCTTCAGTTAGGTAGTCTCTACGAAGTGACTGATAGAGGTCGAGGGCCTTGAAAAACAGTGCTTCTTTGTTGCCGAATGCGGCGTAGAGACTGGGCCGAGTGATTCCCATCGCCTCAGTGAGATCATTCAACGATGCGCCCGCGAAACCCTTGGTCCAAAAGACCTTCATGGCGGCATCGAGCGCTGCGTCAGCACTGAATTTTCGTGGTTCGCGAAGTTGATCGGTCGGCGTCGGTCCCCTCGTTGAAGCGCTCGCGGCGACCGCAACATCGCTGATCGCCCGCCAGGCCGCCATCGCCTGTTCGGCACCCTCTCGCAAGTCGTCGTGCGGCGCGCCGCCGGCGGCTTTCATGGCGAGGCCGCCGAGAACCGACGTCACATAGCTCGCCAGCCCTGAGGCATCAGCGTTCACAGGAAGTTCGCCACTCCGTTTCGCCTCTTCGAACCGGTCTCGCAGTTTCAGTTCTGCCGATTGGCGGCGATGAAGCAGGGCAGCGGGAATGTCGGCATTCTCACTGCCCATCGCCAAGCCCGCATGAACGAGTATGCGGCTGGACTCCTGCGCTGGCGAGGTCGTCAGCAAGCGCTTGACGACTTCCTCGGCCGTGGGGGCTGTGAGCGCCCACTCCCAGTGCTCGTCCTCGCGCGCACTACAGCGGCCGAGAACAGCGTCGAAAAGCCCGCGCTTGCTTCCGAAAGCCGCGTAGATGCTGGGAGAGTTCAAGCCCATTGCGGCCGTCAGTTCCGCCATGGTTGAGCCGTCGTAGCCCCGGCGACCGAAGACGTCCGCCGCGCGATCTAGCACTTCGCTTTCTTCGAACGCGCGGGGGCGGGCCATTGACAGTACTCCATTCTGTAACGTACATAACATAATAGCTTTGGTCATCCGTCAATCGCGACGTGAGACACGGGCCATTTTGTAGCAGGCGTTAGGCCTGCCTGGCTAGATAGTCAGCAAACTAGGAGGTAAAACATGAGTTCGTTCCGCTTCGAGCAATACGGTGCGGTGGGCAAACTGATCTTGCTCGGTGATGCAGACAGCGAGCCAGGGTCCGACTTTCCCTCGTCGCTGCGGGCCGCCGTTCGCCAGGCATATGCAAGCGACATCCGCGTCCTTCACTTGACGTCCGCGTCCGGCAACATCGCCGTGGCAGACGATCTGGGCGCCATCGGTGACAAGGGCTCGAAATTTCTCGAAGCGTTTGCGGCCGACATCCTGGCTTCAATCCGTCTCATCGAGGAACTGCCCGTCCCTACGGTTGCTTCGGTAGCAGGGATGGCCTTGGGCGGCGGTTTCGAACTGCTCCTGGCGTTCGATTTCCTGGTCGTCGCAGAGTCGGCGATGCTCGTCCTCCCAGAAGTGTCGGTCGGCGGCATTCCAATGGCAGGCGGGGCGCAGCGGCTCGCCGACCGCGTCGGCAAAACACTCGCTACTCGCTTCGTCCTGCTTTCGGAGCCAATTTTCGGAAAGGTCGCAGTCGATCTGGGTATCGCAACCCATTCAGCGCCTGACGGCAAGTTGGAGGAGGTCTCCGACGAACTCGTGCGGCATCTCGCGACAGGGCCGACCCTCGCGTACGGCAAGGCGCGTACACTCATCCGCACCTGGGCTACCGGTGGCGTCTCGGCTGCCGACATCATCTCCACACAGCTCGGCGCTGGCATCCTCGACACCAAGGATGGCGCAGAGGGAATGGCCATTGCAGTCTCGGCTGTGCGCAAACACGAGCCGATCCCGAAGATCCAGTTCTCAGGGAAGTAGCTCGATCCGGTGCTGACATCAATTCTCGGATTCAGGCAGCGGCTAGTTTGCGACCGACTCCGAGACGGATGACAGAGAATTCAAAGTAACCCGAACACCATCTCGATCGCACGCGAAATATTATCGAACTGTGTACTTCACAGATCGATCTCAGCGGTCGCCGCATCGCGTGCGTCAATTTCACAATTCAAATGGAGCATGAAAGATGACTTTCGTGGATCGGAATAAATCGCTGAAGCAGACCTTTGTAGAAACCAATGGCGTCAAGCTGAACGTTGTCGAGGAAGGCGAGGGCCCGGCTGTGCTGTTCGTCCACGGCTTTCCTGACGGATGGCGGGGCTGGCGCCGGCAGATGGCGGCAGTCGCGGCCGCGGGCTACCGCGCGATATCGTTCGATACGCATGGCTATGGCGATAGCTCCAAGCCTGAAGACGCCGCGCTTTACACGGTTCTCTACCATGTCGGAGACCTTGTCGGCATCCTCGCGAAACTCGGGATCGAGCGCGCTACCCTGGTCGGCCACGACTTCGGTGCGACGGTGAGCTGGAACGCGGCGGTGATGCGTCCGGATCTGTTTGACGCGGTCTTCGGCCTCAGTGTCCCTCCGGTGCTACCGGGTGCGGGGCCCAGCATGCTCGAAATGCTGAAGGCCGCCGGCAAGGAGGGAGCCTTTTATATGTTCCGCCACATGAAACCGGAGGCCGACCAGGAGTGGGCGGATGCGGCCACGACTTTCCCGGGCGCTCTCTATTGGATGTCGGGGTTGCCCGATGCGTCCGAAGCATGGGGTCCGATGGACCCAAGCAAAGATATGCACCGGCCATCCCCGATCGGCATCCCGCCCTTCGCTGACCGCGAGGACGCCGAGACGATGATCGCAGGCTTCCGGCGTGATGGCTTCCACGGCCCACTGAATATCTATCGCGGCATGCAGCCCTATTTCGACCAAGCCAAAGCATTTGCCGGGGCGAAGATCCGACAGCCAGCCTTCTTTGCGTATGGCACAGCAGACAGCATGGTTAAGATGCGAGCTTTGAACGAGGAAGATCTCAAGCCGGCCGTGCCAAACCTCCAGGGGTTCCTACCACTTGAGGGCGTCGGGCACTGGCCACAGCTCAAGGCGTCTGAGGCAGTGAATGAGGCGCTGGTCGCCTTTCTCAAGAAGAGGAAGGCTTGAGCCGTGACGACGATTTTTCGTTTGGATGCAAGCATTCGTGCCATCGGCTCTCAAAGCCGCGCTCTAGCTTCAACGCTCGAGGATTCTATCCGAACGCAACTGGCAGAGCTGGATGTCGTGAGGCGGGACGTTGGCCTTTCACCCCTGCCTGCAACAGCTTGGGCCCGTGCCGTGCAGGCTGGTCCAAAGGCCCTCAGCGAACGCACGACGGAGGAGGTGGAGGCGGCAGTGCTGGCAACCAGATTGGCCGATGAGATGCTGGCAGCAGATGCCTTCATTTTTTCGGTTCCGCTCTACAATTACGCTGTTTCGCAACACGCAAAGGCGTGGATTGACCTTCTGGTCACCGAACCGCGTTTCACCGTTAAGGTGCCGTCGCCGATCTCGAAGCGTCCCGCCTATCTGATCTCAGCGCGTGGAGGCGCGTACGGCCCTGGCATGCCGAAGGAAGGCTGGGACCACGCGACGCCCTGGCTTAGGCGCATCTTCGAAGACAGCTGGGGATTGGACCTCCAACTCATCGATGTCGAGCTGACCCTCGCTGATGTTAATCCCGCTATGGCCTCGTTGCGGGACCTCGCGGCGTCCAATCTTAAGCAGGCGCACGCCGCCGCCAAACAAGCGGGAGAACAGCTGGCGACGCGACTTACAAAATCGCTGGCGTCTGAGCCAGGGCAAGCGTGACAATGAAGGCAGTGTGACAAAGAAGGAGAGGCGCATGCCGCGGTGCGTAGCATCAGCGCGGGCACCGACGTTGCCACATCGGTGATCGCGGAACAACGCGTACGAGCGGTGCGCAAGTCCACGGTAGTGGCGCACTCGCGACTTCCAGCGCCGTCGCCGGCAATGTCTGCTTTAGGGCGATGGCTCAGCTAACTTCAATGACCGATTTGGAGGCGAAGCGGCCGATATCTCCTTGCTATCGACCCTCGTCTTGCCAGCTATGCTCTGCCGCGCCAGAACGGATTAATCCGGCGCATCGAACTGCAACTCTTTCGGGCTGTAGTTAAAGAGCTCAAGTTTTGCGCGTTTATTTGGATCCGAAGACAATCGAAGCGCTGTGAGGCTTGCTGGCCCTACCGGGATTATATGGGCGGGCCGGAGATCGAGATAATGATCGAGCAAAGCCCGGATGACGCCACCATGGCAGACCACGAGGAGATTCTTGCAATTGGGATCGGTGCGAGCCTCTTCTATCACGCCGCACGTCCGGGTGACGAAATCTGCCCAGGTTTCCCCGCCGGGAGGAGCGCTTGTTCCGGCGCGCCAGCCCGCGTAGCCGTGGCTGTCTTCGGCAATGATTTCCGGGATGAGCCGACCGGTCCAGTTGCCGACCGAAATCTCCCGCAGCTCTTCGGTCGGGGCTGCGTCGGGAAATCCAAGGATGACCGCGGTGTCTCGCGCCCGTCGAAGGTCTGACGTGATTGCCCGGCAAGGTGCAATGCCTTCCATGACAGGCCTGAGAGCCTCGGCTTGGCTGATCCCTTTTTTGGAAAGGCTAATATCTGCCTGCCCCTGAAGGCGTTTTTCTGCATTCCATTCGGATTGGCCATGGCGAACGAGAAGAATCCTCATGCGGAAATCCTCCGGCCACCTGCATCGAACCAGCACGCAGGATCGCGCGGCAGTTCCATATGCACGCGTTCGGCAAGATGCGCCTTGGGTGCATTATCGACAATCGCCGTCAGTCGTAGCGTTCCATCGCTCGCGGTCACCATCGTGCGCCCAGCAATGACGGAAAGCTCGACCAGTTCCATCGGAAGCGTCGATGCAGTTGCTTCATCACGGATGACCAGGCGCTCTGGCGGGAACATGGCGTACTGGGCTTGATCGGGTGGCGCTGCGATGTCCATGACGCGTGTATGGACCTTGTATCCGGCGCCGTTCTTGATCACCGGCACGACATTGTTGGGTGGAGTGCCGACAAAGGTGGCGACAAATGCCGAGGCCGGTGAACGGATAAGCTCCTCGGGAGATCCGAACTGTTCGATCACACCCTTGTTGATGACCGCCACATGGGTCGCCATGGTCATCGCCTCGATCTGGTCATGGGTGACATAAACCGATGTTGCCCCGATCTTGCGATGCAGCCGCATGAGTTCCGATCGCATTTCCACCCGAAGCTTTGCATCGAGATTGGAGAGCGGCTCATCAAACAGCAAAACACCGGGTCTTGTCGCGATCGTGCGGGCTATGGCGACGCGCTGCTGCTGGCCGCCGGAAATCTCGTTGGGATAACGCGCTTCGAGTTCACCGATGCTCAAAAGGCCCATGACCTCGTCGGCGCGGGCCTGCCTCTCGATCTTCCCCATGCCGGCTACCTTGAGCGGCCATTCGATGTTGCCGCGGGCGGTCATATGCGGCCAGAGCGCATAGGACTGGAAGACGAGACCGGAATTGCGCTTGGCCGGATCGGCGCTCCAGTTCCGGTCGCCGTCGGAGACAGTCACCCCGTCGAACGCGATCTGCCCCGCCGTCGGTTGCTCCAGGCCGGCAAGCATGCGCAACAGGGTCGTCTTGCCGCAACCGGAGGGTCCGAGGAGGACCAGGAAGGAGCCATCCGGTACGGACAGGCTTATGTTGTTGACCGCCGTGAAAGCGCCGAAGCTCTTGGTGAGATTACGAATGTCCAGCATGTGATGTTAGTCCTTGAGCCACGGTTGCGACTTTGCCTGAAGCCGGTTGGCGGCAAGCGTTACAATCACGGAGATGATGAGGATGACAACGGTGATGGCGTTGGCGAATTGCGCAAAGCCCTCAGATGCGTAGCGGTAGGCAAGGACCGAAAGCACCGGCATTGTCGGCGTGAAGAGAAGCATGACCAGCGAAAGGTCGCGGATGATCTTGACGAAGATCAGCAGCGCTCCTGCGGCCAGTCCACGGATTGCTAGGGGCAGGAGGATCGCGACGATCCGCCGAAAGAAGCCGGCTCCGGTCAGGCGCGCGCTTTCCTCGAGTTCGCCACTGATCTGCTGGATCACGGCGCGACCGGTCTGTACCGAAAATGGCAGTAGGTAGGCGGTTCCGGCGATAACGAGAAGCGCAAAGGTTCCGTAAAGGGCAGGCAGTGGCCCGATCGGCGCACCGAGATAGGCGATATAGGCCGCGCCGAAAGCGATGCCCGGCACAAGGAGCGGCAGGTTGCTGATCTGTATGATGGCGGCACTGGCCCAACCGGTGCGATAGCGCGCCGCCACATAGGCCGTCAGAAGGCCGAGCATCAAGCCGAAAACGGACACGGCGATGCCCAGCCCGATGGTCACGCTCATGGCAAAGGAAATATCCGGATTGCGGATAATCCCGGCTGTTCCTTGCGCGATCTGAGCATTGGAGGCGCCGATCCAGTAATGCAGCGTCCAGTTGGAAAACAGATCGGCGGAAGAAGGCGCGAGGCTGGATGCCAGAAGGACGATAATCGGGATTATCGTGGAGGCCGCCATGATCATGCAGCAAACGGCAAACAGGGGCCAGCGCGCGTTGCGAAGATCGAAGCGCTTGGCTCGGCCGCCCTTGCCGGTGACTGTCGCATAGGAACGTCGTCCGGAAACGACGCGGTTGCTGAACCACAGGAGGAGTGCGGAGACGAGCACCAGCATGATGCCGATGACATAACCGCGCCCGACCTGGCCCACTTCGATCATCCCGAACAGGCGCGTGGACAATGTCTGCAGCCGAACCGGCAATCCGAGCAGCGCAGGAGCGGCGAAGTTCGAGACGGCGCCTGCGAAGCAAAGGGAACCTGCGGCCAGAAGCGCCGGCGTCGCCACGGGCAGGATGATGCCGCTCAGAATACGCCATCCCCGAGCGCCGGCGATCTGTGCGGCTTCGACGAGATCCGAGTTCACCGTGGCAAGCGATGCGGCTATGATCGTGAAGGCCAGCGAGAAATAATGCAGCGTCAGGACGATCAGCGTTGGCGCCATGCCCCAGGCAATGGCATCGGGTATGTCGAGGCCCAATCCCTGCAGATATCCGACCTGCCCGCCGACGCGGGCATTTTTGAACAGTGACTGCCAGGCAAGCGCATTTGCGAAACTCGGGATCATGAATGGAAGCGTCGCCATCAAGCCGATGGTTCGGCGAAACGGTACATTGGTCATCACCACGAGCCAGGCCAGGAAGCCGCCCAGCAAGACACAGCCGACGGCCACGCCTATGCCGAGGACCATCGTGTTGAGAAGCGGACCGTAAAAAAGATTGTAGGAAAGGCGACCGACCAGAACATCCGACCAGGCCGCAATCGTGTCCGGTTGTAGGGTGAATGTCACGGTCTTGGTCAGCGGCAGAACGATAAGGACGGTCAGCATCACCAGCACCGCTGCTTTCAGCGGCGTTCCAGGGGCAAAAGCGATGCGATGGCCGGTTCTCGTCAAGGCGGCTTGCGTCATGGGGATGAATCCGTTGAAGGGAACGATCCCGGTCGCGTGGCCGCGTCCGGGTTGGCATGTTCAGACTGCAGGCATGAATGCGGGCGGCGGGCGCCGGATAGGGACTGGCGCTGGAATGAAATCAACGCCAGGCCTTTGCTGCTCACTGCAAGGTCAGTATCAGATCGCCCACATCCTTGCGCGCCTTGGCGGTGGCGGCAGGGTTGATGTTCCATGCCGACAGTTTGTCCAGCGCCACAGCGTCGGGGTGGGGAACGATGTCGGTTCGCGTTGCATAGTCGCCGGGGACATAGAAGGGCTTGAAGCCTTCACCGCCTGTCTTGCTCTCGTCGCCCATGAAAAAATCGATGGCAAGTCGAGCAGCGGCGGGATGTTTGGCGCCCTTGACGAGACCGAGAACGACGGGAAACACGATACCGGAGGCCGGCTGTGTGTCGTTGGAGACCTGCAGGGCCCAGCCCTTGTCCTTGTTGTCCCGGCGATCGGAATAGCTGGTAAAGCCGACCGGCGGTTTCTGTTGGCCGAGTTTGCCTACCGCCGCATTGACGTCGTCGGTCGATTTGACGAGGATCAGGTCGTTGGCGAACAGGTCCTCGATGAATTTCCGGCCGGCATCCTGCGCCTTGCCGAGTGCGATGGGCTTTCCGAACTGAGCTTGGTACGCCTTCGCCATCGAGTCCGCCTGCAGTGCGAATTCGGTCATCAGATCGAGATAATCGCCTCTCTGCAACGGATCGACCATCACGACCCGGCCCTT
The DNA here is from genome assembly GCF_056397445.1 of Neorhizobium sp. 05N33. Lineage (NCBI taxonomy): Bacteria > Pseudomonadati > Pseudomonadota > Alphaproteobacteria > Hyphomicrobiales > Rhizobiaceae > Neorhizobium > Neorhizobium sp. 05N33. Next base: position 16,371 of record NZ_JBFTNK010000030.1, read on the forward strand.
CCATTCCGGTGTGGTGAGCTGCCAGAGGTTCGTTATCGGAGAACCCTTGGGATTTGCTTCCTCGTTGTACATGAGCACTTTAGTGGAGACGCGCTGGGACAGGATGGGCGTCTTGTTGGCCCCGGACAACCTGCCTGCGACGCGTGGCGGCACGTAGTTTTCCAGGATTCCCGGCTTCACGAGTTCGTTCAAAACAACCGGTGCATCGGAAATATAGACCACGTCTGCATTGGCGATCCTGGCTGCGGCTTCGGCCTTCAACCGTGCGATCTGCTCGGTCGAAGAAATGTCGTAACCCTGGAGGTCAATGCCGGGATAGGCGGCTTCGAAAGCCTTTTCGAGCCGCGCGACGCGGCTGGTGAAGGAATAGACTGTCACGGAGCCTTCCGCCTTCGCCTTCTCCAGAAGCTCGGCTGTCGACATCGTGTTGAGATCCTGCGCCATTGCCGGTTGGAAAAGTCCTAGCAAAAGAGCAGCCGTCGTCCATTGTAGATTCTTCATAAGTTCCTCCCCTGAAGATGATCGGTTATTCGAAGCGGCGAATGAGCGTCCCAAGTCTGTCGAGCATTCGCAGTGATTCTTCCTTGTGTTGAGCACCCGCCGCCAGGATGATGGCATTGCAGATCGTCATCGGAACGGTCAGCGTTTGAAAGGCGTCCTGCTCGCCCGAGCGGGGTACATTCATCAGGCGGTCCGGAACCGGAGATAAAAGCGCTCCGGATGCCCCCGAGATCACCAGTGATCGGGCCTTGGCTTCCCGGATGGATTCCACCAAAGGAGCGTAGCCGCGGGGCGCTCTGCGAAACGCAAAGATCAGAACGATATCTGCTGGCCTGAACGACAACGCCTGTTCTGCAAGCTCGCGGGGGTCGCCGGATAATTGGATGGTGTCCTTTCCGAAACGGCGGAGCCGCTTCAGCATAAGCAGGGACAGCGTCTCGGCATTGCCGCGGCCGAACAGAAAAATTCGCGAGGCCTGCATCAACTCGGACGCGATCTCGTTGATGAGTGCCATCCCGATATGATTCTCGATCAGCGACAGCGCAGCGATTTCCTGTGCAACGAGCGAAGATAGCAACGAGCCATCTGAGGCACGCGCCAGGGAATTCCCCATCCGGATTGCCGGCTCCTGGCTTGGAATGAACTCCGATTGCATCGCGCTTCTGAAGCTCGAATAATTCTCGAAGCCCAGCTTGCGAACCAGCCGCGTTACCGCAGCTTCGTGGACTCCGACACCCTGCGCAAGTTCCGTGGCTGTCCCGAGCGCAACAACCTGCGGACGCTCGAAAATCGCCTGTACAAGCTTCTTTTCTGCCCGAGTGAACGACCCGGCAAGCTCCTGAACTTTTGAACTGATCACGATACATCCCCCCAATGCAAAAGATATTGCATATATTTTTCTCTTTGCAAATTACTTTGCGCCTTTTTGACAAGATTTCTCAGCTGCCTTTGGCGCACGGGGTCTGAAGTCGATTACCGAAGCGCACAAGACTGACTTGGCACTCTGATATGATAATGGCCGCATACGATGCCGAGCGACTAGCCATGTCCGCGACTACGTCCGCTATCAGGAAATCCTGCGTCGTCACTCGTGGCCTACGTTGAGGCGCAAAGGCAACGTGACGCTGCCACCAAAGCAACGTCTGCTTTCAAGTACGCTCGATGGCGGCTCTATGACCGATAAGGTGGCGCAAAGCAGCCAAAGCATTTCGATGCTCATAGAGTGTCCGCTCAGAGCCGAAAGCGGAAACAATTTCCGCTAGACCTCTCCTGTGACTGGGACTAAAGCCAAGGTACAAAGTAGTAGCGACAATCTCGATGAACCTCCGAAATGATGTAAGCCTCCAGGTTCTCTGGAGACGATGCAGTTTCCCGAGTTCAAAGCTGCCTGTGAATTCGAACATCATCTTCAGCGTCACGCCGCGGCCTGTCGAGGAGCGCTCGTATTTCTGCGACGGAAAATGACCCGTTAGGGAGACACTTTCAGCCGCTGACCGATCTCGGCGAGATGGGTTTCCGGCAGCAGGTTTGCGAGTCATGGCAGCAGCCTGTCCGCGCCGACCGCCCCTGATCGTAGCGGCATGGTCAGCGAGATAGGGAAGGCCGAGCGGCGCGCCTCCCATGACGGATCGTAGTCGAGCCGCCATTCCCCCTCGAACGTCATCTCACCAACGAGGAAGGTTTCGTAGAAGATGGTTGTCATCGGCCATCACCGAAAGTCGGCAGGAAGCCGAGGTCATCTTCCATGGCGGTCAACGAGGGTTGGGCTGTCTTCAAGTCGCCGATCTCGATGCCTACCGTGCGTGCGACGATCAGCGCCTTTTCGAGCTGGCAGCCAGGGACCATTGCGTCGATGGCGTATTTCCATAACTTTACCTTGCGGTGCCGGGATTAATATTCGGGCCACATGAAGTATTCGCAACTACCAATTGTTATTAATTTTTAAATACGCGTGATCATTTATTAAATTTTTATTCAAATATTGTCCCGCATTCTAGCAAGTGTGCAGTGCCGCACATTTCCACGCGCAGGACGCGCTTTTTCATTCAGAATCATTTCTCCCGGTCGCTTGATGCGTCTCACTCACCCCTGGAACGAACATGAAAAATCTGAGGATTTCAAACCAGCTCGTGCTGCTGGTTCTGGCTCTGATCGCCGGCTTCGCCGTCGTGACCTATTTCGAACTCCAGGCCTCGACGCGGGCTATCTATGCCGAACGGTATGGAATGCTGCGAACCCAGGTGGAGTCGGGCATTGGCATCCTCAAGAAGTTTCAGCAGCGTGAGGCGGCCGGTGAGCTGACGCGCGCAGAAGCCCAGAAACAGGCCTTCGTCGCAGTCTCCGCCATGAGCTTCCAGCCCGACGGCTATCTCTTTGCCTATGACTACGACGTGAAGATGCTGATGCATCCCGATCCGAAGAAGGTCGGCGAGAGCGGCAAGGGCAAACCTGATTCCGCCGGAAAACTGTTCCGCGACGAAATGGTCTCCGTTGGCAAATCCGGCGGCGGAATTGTCGACTATATGAGCACGACCAAGCCCGGCCTGCCTGATGGCAATTTTTCGAAGAGCTCCTATGCGAAGGCATTCGAACCCTGGCAGATGGTCCTTGCGACAGGCGTCTACACCGACGACCTACAGGCGCAGATCCGCGGAATGGTGCTGGACGCGCTCGCTATCGGCGCACTTGCGTTGATCATCGCCCTTGCCGGTGCCTATGTGGTGATCCGCGGGATTACCAAACCGCTTGCCGCCGTGCATGGTGCGCTGGAAGCCGTCGCCGACGAAAATGTCACCGCCACGATCCCGCACACGGACATGTCGAACGAAGTGGGGATGATGGCCAAGGCGACCCAGGCGCTGCAGGAAAAGATCCGCGAACGCCATGCGATGGCCGCCCGCGAGGAAAAGCAGAAGACCGAGCTCGACCGCGAGCGCCAGCAGAACCTCGACATGCAGCAGCAGGAAGCAGCGCTGCAGACCCGCGTCGTCTCCACCATCGGCGAAGCGCTCGAAGCGCTGGCCCATGGCGACCTCACGGTTCGCTGCGCCGATCTCGGCGCGCGCTACGAAACGCTGCGCCACAACTTCAACGAGGCGCTCGTCCACCTCGAGGCCGCGATGAGCAAGGTCAATGCCAAGGGCATCGATATCGGCGGTTCCAAGGAGGAAATCCGCCGCGCCTCGAACGAGCTGTCGCAGCGCACCGAACGCCAGGCCGCCAATCTCGAAGAGACGTCGGCCGCCCTCGACGAACTCGCCGTCGCCGTCCGCCAGACGGCAGAAGGYGCGCATGARGCCGCCCAGCGGGTCACCTCGGTCAGTGCCGAGGCCAACCGCTCCGACCAGATCGTCGCCCAGGCGATCGACGCGATGGGCGGTATCGAACATTCGTCGGAAGAGATCTCCAAGATYATCGGSGTGATCGACGACATCGCCTTCCAGACCAACCTGCTGGCCTTGAATGCCGGCGTGGAAGCGGCCCGCGCCGGGGAATCCGGCAAGGGTTTTGCGGTCGTCGCCCAGGAAGTGCGCGAACTCGCGCAGCGCTCCGCCGCWGCSGCMAARGAGATCAAGGACCAGATCTCGCGCTCTTCCGGCCAGGTGCAGAACGGCGTGCGCCTCGTCGGCGAGGCCGGCGAAGCGCTGAAGCGGATCTCCAACCAGGTGAAGGCGGCGAGCGACATCGTCGGCAAGATCGCCCATTCGGCCTCCGAACAGGACACCACGCTGCGCTCGATCTCGTCGTCGCTGAACCAGCTCGACGCGGCGACCCAGCACAATGCGGCGATGGCGGAAGA
>NZ_JBFTNK010000031.1:0-18253 GCF_056397445.1 Neorhizobium sp. 05N33
ATTTCGACGTGAAGCCGGGTGTGAGTTCGTTCTGGTGTTCGTAAAGGCGGCCGGGGAGATCGCGCGTCACGCCGATATACAGCGTACCATTGCGTTTAGAGGCGAGAATGTAGACGTAACCCTTCATGGTTGAAGTGTGGCGCCGGCGATTATCGTGCGCAAGTGGTCTTTCGCACCGCCGACGCGGCGCGGCTGGATTCCTGTGACGACCACAGGAATGAGGGAATTTGGAGAACCGCCGCAGTCCCAAGCAACGTCTCCGAAGGGCCGAAAGTGCTGCCCGCAAGGGCTTATCCGCCCCGCCCACTTAACCCGAAAAAGCGCCTTCCGCCCCTTACGACCGGCGATGCATCATCCGCTGGCGGTGGAGTTCTTCCGAGTCGGGTAGGGCCTCGTCCGGCACGCCAAAGATTTGACCGGGCTGGATGACGTCGGGGTTGCGGATCTGGGCCTCATTGGCGAGGTAGATCGTCGTATAGCGCACGCCCTGGCCATAAACGCGGCGGGAGATCTGCCAGAGTGTGTCGCCGCGGCGGATGATGACCGAGCTGCGTTCGCTCTGCGTCAGCGCCTCCTGCTGGATGGTGCGGGCGCCGCCGGCATCGGTTGCGGTCATCGGGGCGGCGGTGGCCACTTCGACGCCGTGCAGTTCGCGGGCAATGATCGGGCCGACGGCGCGGGCGATCATGTCGCCGATCCGCTTCAGGCCGGCGCCGACGCCTGCGACATCCTTGGGAAGCGCGTCGAGGGCGGCAACCGCTGCCGCAGCGTTCTGGGCGGTGGTTTCGGCAAGCACGCGGGCGGAGGCCGCAGCGTCGGCCTGCAGCCGGTATTCGGAAAGCGACTTCAGCGCGATCGAGGTGGCGGATCGGGCGGCGACCATCTGTTCCGCCGAAGGAACGCGACCGTTGTCGTAGAGCCCGCGCAGCAGGTTGAAGGCGCGTACGGTTTCGTTGCGCAGCTTGTCGAAGGCGCCGCTGTCGGCCGCCGACATGCCGTTATTGGGGGCTTGCGGCGCCGCTACGGCGGCAACCTGATCGCCGGCCGGGCGGTTGAAGGGCACTTCGACCCGTACCAGAACCTGGCCGCCGGCTCCGAGCGCTTCGACGCCGATCCGGTGGTCGCCGACCGCAAGGTCGATCGCCCCTTCGATGACGAAACTGCCGTCCTGGCCCGCCTGGGCGGTGCCGATCGGCCGGCCGTCGGCCTGGCCGCGCAGCGACGTGCCGGCTTTCGCGCTGCCGGCGACGAAGATCTTGTTGCCCTCGATCTCGACGGCGGTGACGCGCAGTTCAGGCGCCGCCGCCCCCGGGGAGACGGGCGCCGAGACCGGGATGTTCGGCGCGGAAGACGCGAGAGTGGATGAGCCGGAGGGCGGTGCCGGCAGCGTCGCAGCCGAGGTGGACGGCGCGGCCGAAGGCGCGGCAAGCGCTGGAGCGGAGCCGGCAGGAGGCGGGTTGGCCGCGCCCTGGGGAGCCGGAACGGCCGGCTGCGCCCCAGCCATGGAAGGGCGACCTGCGGCGTCCGGGGTCGGTGTGGCGATCAGGCGGCTTGCCTTGCCGGGTTTGGTGACCATGGCAAGCAGTTTGCCGTTCTTTTCGGCAGGTACGGAAACCGTCGCGGTTTCTTCCGAAACGATGGCCTTGCCGTCCTTGCCGGTGGCCTTCAGCACCAGCTGGTGATCGCCGGGCGGTAGCGGTTTGTCGAGAATGGCGGCAAAATCGCCGCTGGGGCCGACATCGACCTTGGCGACGACCGTGGCGCCGTCGGTGACTTCGAGCTTGGAATGGGGCGCGGCGCGGCCGGCGATCACGGTCGAACCGTCGGGCTCGACCCGCAGCACGTCGAAGGAGGGCGGCGCCATCGCCGCGTCAGCCTGAGTGGGGGGCGTCTGGGTCGAGGCCGCCTGGGAGCCCGCAGCGGGCGGGGCCTTCTGCGGCGCTGCCGCAGCGGTTGTGTCGGCCTGCTTTGCGGCATCAGGCGCCTTGGCTGCCTGCTGTGGTTCCGTCACCGCGTCCTTGACGGCATTGCCTGCGGCATTGATCGCGTCGCCGATCGGCTTTGAATCCTTGTTTATCGCAGGCATCACGAAGAACACCATCAGCAGCGATGCGATAGCCAATACGATCAAAGCCAGCCAGCCGGCGCGGTTTTTCATCATCAATGCCTCTCCCGACAGCTATAGCTGTCGCATATTCGGATTAACCTTTTCCTCCCGCATTCACAAGCTTTTCACACGATAAACCCTTGCTCTTCCGGGCATTTCCCGTCAATTTTGACGACCGGGGCTCGCTTTGGCCCTCCACTTGAAATGCCTTATGGAGAAAACTGTGCCGATTCGATCCATCTGCGTTTACTGCGGTTCGCAGCCGGGACGCGATCCCACCTATATCGAGGCCGGCCGTGCGCTCGGAAAATCCATCGCGGCCCATGGGCTTCGGCTTGTTTATGGCGGAGGCACCAAGGGTATCATGGGTGCGGTCGCGGCCGGCGTTCTGTCGAACGGCGGTCAGGTCACCGGCATCATTCCCGAGTTCCTGGTCGACATGGAGGCCACGCGCCATTCGCTCGGCCAGCTCGACGAGCTGATTGTGACGGAGGACATGCATGCGCGCAAGCACAAGATGTTCGAGCGCGCTGACGCTTTCGTGACCCTGCCGGGCGGCATAGGCACGCTGGAGGAGATTGTCGAGATCATGACGTGGGCGCAGCTCGGACGGCATCAGAAACCGATGGCATTTGCCAATATCGGCGGTTTCTGGGATCCGATGCTCGACCTCATCACTCACATGCGCGAACAGGGTTTCATCCACCGCGCGCATCTGGTCCAGCCGCTTGTCATCGCCAATGTCGAGGAGATCGTTCCGGCGATCCTCGAACAGGGCGAGGACCGCCCGCCGTCCGGCGGCGAGGAGGCTGTCATTTCAAGGCTTTGAGCGCCTGTGCTTAAGCTCTAGTCGACGATGAAGAGTTTTGCACCGACCGCTGTCGAGGAGCGGTGGGGCTCGGCATCGTCAGCCACCTGGTAACTCATGCCGGGCTTCAGCACGAAGACCCGGCCGTCGGCGAGTTCGGTCGTCAGCGCGCCTTCGAGGCAGAGCAGGACATGGCCTTTGACGCACCAGTGGTCGGCGAGATAGCCCGGGGTATATTCCACCATCCGCACCCGGATCTTCCCAAAATGGCATGTCTGCCAGGTCGCGAGCCCGGTGTCGCCCTTGTGTTCGGTCTTGGGCACCGTGCTCCAGTCGGTCGTGCCGAACGGAATGTCGCTGATCTGCATTCTTATGCTCCGGAAAGGGATTATCGGCCGCGCGTCTGTTTCAGCATCGACCAGGTGTAGACGGCGAGCGCTACCCAGATCAGCGCAAAGGCCCCGAGCTTCACGAGGCTGAGCGGCTCGTGGAAAACGAAAACCGCGATCAGGAAGATCATCGTCGGGGCGATGTATTGCATGATGCCGATGGTCGAGAGCTTCAGGAGTTTCGCGCCATTGGCATAGATCATCAGCGGGGCGGCGGTGATGATGCCGGCGGCCATTAGGATGAACGTGTCCCATCCGGTCGAATTGAGGAGATGGCCCTGTCCGGTCGATTCCAGCCAGATCACATAGGGCAGGCAGGGAATGCTGATCAGCAGCACTTCCAGGAAGAAACCCTGGTTCGGACCGATCGGCAGGGTTTTCCGGAAAAGCGCATAGAACCCCCAGGTGACGGTGAGCGCCAGTGAAACCCACGGCAATCCGCCCGCGTCATAGGTGAGGATCGCCACCGCCACCACCACGAGGCCGATCGCGGCAAGCTGCACCGGCGCCAGCCTTTCCTTGAGCAGGACGGCTGCGAGAAAGATGCTGAACAGCGGATTGATGAAATAACCGAGCGCCGCATCGAGCGCCCGGCCGGCGGCGACCGCCCATACATAGATGCCCCAGTTCGCCATGATGATCAGGGCGGTCAGGCATGCCATGGCAAGCATGCGCGGGTTCTGCACCGCCACCTTGAGATCGCCGGTGCGACGCAGGATGAGGAGAACGATTCCGGCAACAGGCACCGACCAGATGGCCCGGTGCGCCAGCACTTCGAGCGAAGGAATATGGGCAACAGCCTTTAGATAGAACGGCAGAAAGCCCCAAAGGAAATAGGCCGTCAGCCCGAAGGCGAAACCGCGTGGGGTATCCTCGTTCTTCGCTATTGTCGCCGGGGCGATGTCGGTGGTCATGCGGGTGTTTCCGGTATGTTTGTTCTGGTTATCCCCCGTTTAAACGAATAGGTTGAGCCGGACCAATTCATTTCATTGAAGAACCTATCGTTTGTCGCGATTCTGTCGGCTTGGCTTGCGATAGTGATCGCTTGTCAGAACGGAGGAATTGGATGGATTTCGAAAACCCGCCGCTGCACCGGCAGATCTACGCCCGTCAGATCCTGGCGAAGGCCGGCGTGAGTGCAGACGCCCGGCTCCTCGCCGCTTTCGCCAAGGTGCCGCGCGAACAATTCATCGGCCCGCCGCCCTGGGTCTATAACGACTTTCGCAACTACCGCGAGCTCGCCTCCACCGATCCGTTGGTTCTCTACCAGGATCTGCTGGTCGGCCTGGACACGGCGCGCGGCGTCAACAACGGCATGCCGTCGCTGCATGCCGGGGCCCTTCACGCGCTCGGCATCCGCGACGGCGAGACCGTCGCTCATCTCGGCGCCGGGACCGGATATTACACGGCGATCATTGCCGAGCTGGTGGGGCTGTCGGGCCGGGTGGTCGCCGTCGAATACGACGAGGCTCTCGCAGACAAGGCGCGCCAAAATTTGGCAGATTACAGAAATGTCGAACTCGTCTGCGGCGACGGGACCGAATGGCCGAAGGAGGACGCGGACGTGATCTACGCCAATTTCGCGCTCGACCACCCGCCGGCCGCCTGGATCGACAATCTGGCGGTCTCGGGGCGCGCGCTCTTCCCGCTCGGCTTTCCGGCGATCGACAACGGCCGGCGGAGCGGCTTTACCCGCCGCGCGGGTTTTCTGTTGATCGACCACCGCGCAAAAGGTTTCGGAGCCAGATTCCTGCAGCCGGTTTCCTTCGTCTGGGCCGAGGGCCAGCAACCGGTGCCGCCGGGCCGCCACCAGGGACTGGCCGAAGCCTTCCGTTCCCGCCGGGGTTATCAGGTGCGCAGCCTGCGCTGGCGGGAGCCGCCCCAGGAGGGCGAGTGGTACGGCGAGGGGGATTGGGGGCTGAGTTTCGAGGAGGTGTGAGGGCGTCAGCTCCACCAAAGTTCTTGGTCCTAGGGTGCCCGAAACGAACATAGCAATGGATTGAAAATCTCCGGCTCAGGGACTTGATCATTTTAGGTCAACTGTCCTACAAGAGGATTAGGACAATTGCCCTAATCCGTGAAGCCATCGCTTTGCACCCGGGCAACAGCGAACAGGGTTGCCACATTGAAGGGTATGGACACACGCAATCAGATCGTAGACGCCGCTGATCGGCTCTTCTACGAGTGCGGGTACGACGTAACGTCGTTTGCCGATATTGCCGAATGCGTGGGCCTGTCGCGCGGCAATTTTTACTACCACTTCAAGACGAAGGACGAAATTCTCAACGCGGTGATCGCTCTTCGTATCGCCAATACGAAGAGAATGCTGGAGGCGTGGGAGGCTGAAGGCGGGACACCTGCCGACCGCATCCGAAGCTTCATCAATATCCTCATCGTCAATCAAACCAAGATCATGGCGTATGGCTGCCCGGTCGGATCGCTCTGCAACGAACTCGCCAAGCTCGATCATGTCGCCAAAACCGACGCCGCCGCACTTTTCACCCTGTTCCGCGAGTGGCTCGCTCGCCAGTTCTGCGCTCTGGGTCGGGAAACCGATGCCGACGCGCTCTCCCTACATCTCCTGATGCGAAGCCAAGGTGTATCGACGCTCGCCACGGCGTTCCGCGACGAAACCTTCATCCGCCGCGAAGTGGACGCCATGCAGACGTGGTTGGAGGCGCATATCTCGGAGCGGCCGCTCGCTACCCAATCCGTTTCATCACGAACCGTCTGAAGGAAAACCGGCATGTTCATCGTCACTCTGAAATTCGCCGACAAGGCAAGGGCTCCGCAATTCATGGAAGGGCACAATGCCTGGATCAGAAAAGGCTTTGATGACGGTGTTTTTCTGCTGGTCGGCAGCCTCCAACCGAATGCAGGCGGATCCGTGCTGGTCCATAATACCACACGGGCCGACCTCGAAATGCGTGTAACGGACGATCCTTTCGTTGCCGAAGGCGTTGTCAGCGCTGACATTCAGGAAATCGTACCTGGCCGTGTCGATGACCGGCTTGCATTCCTGAAGGCCTAGACACCAGGGGGCGCCATCCTCTCGGATGCGCGGTCGATTGTCTCCAACCCGAATCTCTGATCAATCAGACGAACGGATGTCGGCGGAGGCGAATGTGATGTCGGAGCAGAGCCCGATCGAGGTTTCCGAACAGCGGATCGGACGCGCAGAGGCCCTTGGCTTTACGGCCGCCGGAGGCCCGGTGATCCTGAACGGCTGCACGCTGGAGGAAGCGGACCTGTCGGGGCTGGATCTCCAGCGTTGGGAATTCAGAAACTGCAGGATGACGACCATCAACCTTCGGGCCGCTGACCTCGAAGGGGCAAAATTCGAAGGGTGCCGGGGACCGTTCGCCAATTTTACGGGCGCCAACCTCGCGGAGGTGGAATTCCGGAATTGCGACTTCAACAACGCCGCTTTTTTGGAAGCCAAAATGAACGACACCCGGTTCGTCGGCTGCAAGCTGACCGGTGCCAACCTGACGCGGATCGCCTCGCTCGGCCTGTCGTTCAAGGAGACCATCCTGGCGCAGGCGAGGCTTCCCGCACTGTCGTTCCGGAAGTCCCGGATAGAGCGGGTCGATTTCGGCATGGCCGATCTGTCGAAATGCGATTTTCGCGACGTCGTGTTCGACGGCTGCAGCCTGCGTGACACAGGGCTCGTCGATGCCAGGTTCGAAGGGGCCGATCTGCGCGGCGCGGACCTCGGCGGACTGAAGCTGATCGACGCCAGGAAGTTCAAGGGAGCGACGATTTCGCGGCAACAGGCCGGAGATATCCTGGCGGAACTGGGACTGAAGGTTCAATAGCCGGGTGCGGCATCCTCAGTCTCCGGTTCTTCCAGTCGTCTTACAGGCGAGAAGGATTAGACGGCTACGCGCCGTGCTTCCTTGTCGGCAGACTTCCGGTCTGCGCCGTGCTTTTCGATGATTGCCTTCGCATCCTCGACAGAAATGCGATGCTTCTTGGCGAAGGGGATAGGCTGGTAAGGCTGGTCCGGGGTGTTTGTTTTTTTGTCAGACATGAACGTCTCCGATCTCGATGCTCCGGCAGGATGCCGAAGCCTCTTTGGATTAATGAAACGGTGAGGGGGTTGGTTGCCTGGCGCTGCTGCGTCATTACCGCGAGCGGCTGCCTCAATGTGCCGTCTATATGGTACGAAAGCCCCTGAAATACAATGGCCCGGATGGGGACCACAGGATTCGGGGCCGCCTGCCAACTCCTGCAGGGACGGTTTTCGCGCGAAACCTTCAGTATTTCTTCTTGCGGACGATCTTGTTGCCCTTTGGCCCGCTTAGCACCGGTGTTCTGTCCCGGTTTTCCGCAAGCAGGCTGCGCCAGCGTTCCAGGCGATCGGCGGAAAGTTCGCCTTTGGCAACGGCTGCCTGCACCGCGCAGCCCGGTTCGTGGGCGTGGGTGCAATCGCGAAACCGGCAATTCGGTGCCAGATCGGTGATCTCGGCAAACAACGTATCGATGCCGTCGGTGACATCGCTGACATAAAGTGTCCGAATACCCGGCGTATCGATTACCCAGCCGCCGCCGGCAATCGCGTGCAGCGACCGTGCCGTCGTGGTGTGACGACCCTTTGCATCACGTTCGCGAATGCTACCGGTCTTCTGCATCGTGTCGGACGCATGCCCGGCGAGCGTGTTGACCAGCGTCGACTTGCCGACGCCGGAGGAGCCCACCAGTGCCACCGTCTGCCCTACGCCGCACCAGGGCTCCAGCAAGGCAACGGCATCCGCAGTGCGCGCATTGAGGATGACTACCGGCAGGTCGCGCTGCAGCGCCCTGGCCTGCTGCTTGAACGGGCCGGCATCTTCGACTGTGTCGGCCTTGGTTAACACGATCACCGGATCGGTCCCGGCCTGGTTGGCCATGATCAGGTAGCGTTCCAGCCGTCCGGGGTTGAAATCGGCATTGCACGAGGTGACGATGAACAGCGTATCGACATTGGCTGCGGCAAGCTGCTGGCCATGCCCGCCTTCCGCACGCCGTTGAAACACGGTCTTCCGGTCGAGACGGCGCACGAGCATGCCCGTCAGCGGGTCGGCAAGAACCCAGTCGCCCACCGCAAAATCCGCGGTATTGCTATTGGGCGGAAGTTCGATCCCGACCGGTCCGCTGACACCGATCGCGTCGATGCGTGCCCGATGAACAGAGGCAATGCGCCGGACCAGGAGTTCGGTCTCGTCCGGCTCGACCTGAGCCGCAAAGAAATCGGACCAGCCAAGCAGTTCAAGCGATGAGGGCGGGTTGGAGCCGGTCAAGGTTCGGTACGAAAATTCGGGGACGCCGTCATGAGTGAGCTTTCCGAAGAGTGAGGGCGAGCGCCTCCGGAGAGGGTCCGCAGATATGTTGCGAAAGTGTCGGCTCTTGGCTGAGCCCGGACTGCCGTCCGTTCGTCATCGAGCCAGAGCATTAACCCAGCCTACCGCCGAAGTCGAGGAAACGATCGACCCGCGCCCATATATGATGGTCGAGCCAGGCCGATCGAGTTGCGGTGTTTTACATGCCTCACTCCGCCGCGATCTTGCCTGCCAGATGCCGGTTCTTCATCAGCTTGTAGATGACTGAATCCATCAGCGCCTGGAACGAGGCGTCGATGATGTTTTCCGAGACGCCGACCGTCCACCAGCGCACGCCGTCGCCGTCGGTGGATTCGATCAGCACCCGGGTGATCGCCTCGGTGCCGCCGTTGAGGATACGCACCTTGAAGTCCGCGAGCACCAGGTCATCGATCTCGTGCTGGTATTTGCCGAAATCCTTGCGCAGCGCCCGGTCGAGCGCGTTGACCGGGCCGTCGCCCTCGGCGACCGACATCAGCGTCTGGCCGTCGACAATGAGTTTGACCACCGCTTCGGAGACGATCTTGATGCGGCCGTGGCTGTCGAAGCGACGCTCGACCATCACCCGAAAACCTTCGACCGAGAAGAATTCCGGAATGGTGCCGAGCGTGCGGCGGGCGAGCAGTTCGAAACTCGCATCGGCACCCTCATAGGCATAACCGGCCGCCTCGCGTTCCTTGACGATCGAGATCAGTTGGTCGAGCTTCGGATCGTCCTTGCCGACCTCGATGCCGCGGCGCTTCAACGCGTTGATGAAGTTCGACTTGCCGCCCTGGTCGGAGACCATGACCTTGCGCAGGTTGCCGACGCTTTCCGGCGTCACGTGTTCGTAGGTGCGCGGATCTTTCAGCAGCGCCGAGGCATGGATGCCGGCCTTGGTGGCGAAGGCAGAAGCGCCGACATAGGGGGCCTGGTGGTTCGGCGAGCGGTTCAAGAGCTCGTCGAAGGCGTGGCTGAGGCGGGTGAGGCCGGTCAACCGCTCGGCATCGATCGCCGTCTCGAACCGTGTGGCGTAAGTGTCCTTCAGGGCAAGCGTCGCGATGATCGTCACGAGATTGGCATTGCCGCAGCGCTCGCCGATGCCGTTCAGCGTCCCCTGGATCTGCCGACAGCCCGCCTCGATCGCGGCGAGCGAATTGGCCACCGCCTGGCCGGTATCGTCATGTGCATGGATGCCGAGCGACGTGCCGGGGATGCCCGACGCGATCACCGCCTCGACGATGGCGCGGATCTCGCCCGGCTGGGTGCCGCCATTGGTGTCGCAGAGCACCACCCAGCGCGCACCGGCTTTATAAGCCGTCCTGGCGCAGGCAAGGGCATATTCCGGATTGGCCTTGTAGCCATCGAAGAAATGTTCGCAATCGACCAGCGCTTCCTTGGCAGCGCCGCGGGCGGCCTCGACGCTGTCGCGGATCGCCTCGAGGTTTTCCTCGTTCGAACAGCCGAGCGCCACGCGCACGTGATAATCCCAGCTTTTGGCGACGAAACAGGTGGCGTCGCTTTTCGCCTGCAGCAGCACGGCGAGGCCCGGATCGTTGGAGGCGGAAATGCCGGCCCGCTTGGTCATGCCGAAGGCGACGAATTTCGACTTCGCCGTGCGTTTCTCCGAGAAAAAAGCGGTATCGGTCGGGTTGGCGCCGGGATAACCGCCCTCGACATAATCGAGGCCGAACTCGTCCAGCAGATTGGAAATGGCGATCTTGTCCTCGACGGAAAAATCGACGCCGGGGGTCTGTTGCCCGTCGCGCAGCGTGGTGTCGAAGAGATAGATGCGTTCACGTGTCATGGGTGCTCCTCCTGGAGCAAGATTATGCTGTTGGCGGCATCACCCCCCTCTGCCCTGCCGGGCATCTCCCCCTCAAGGGGGGAGATCGGCCAGGAGCGATGCCTCGCTCCCAAGACAGATTTAGGATTGCAGCAGCCGGCTCGAATGCGGCCATCTCTTGCGGTCATTGTTTGGGGAAGGCCGTGCATCCTTCGATCTCCCCCCTTGAGGGGGAGATGCCCGGCAGGGCAGAGGGGGGTAGCCCCGGGTTCCATGGTCAAATCTTCCCCGCAAACCGGTCCGTCGCACGGATCAGCCGGTCGGTAATTCCCGGTTCCGAGGCCGCATGCCCGGCGCCTTCGATGATGTGGAAATCCGCGTCCGTCCAGACTTTCGAAAGCTGCCAGGCATATTTCAGCGGGCAGGGCATGTCGTAGCGGCCGTGCACGATGACGCCCGGAATGCCCTTTAGCTTTGTCGCGTCGCGCAACAGCTGCCCGTCTTCCAGCCAGCCGGCATTCATGAAGAAGTGGTTCTCTATGCGCGAGAAGGCCAGCGCGAAATGATCGTCGTCATGGTCCGACGCCAGTTCGGGGCTCGGCAGAAGCGTGATGGTCGAGCCCTCCCAGACGCTCCAGGCCTTGGCGCAGCGGATCTGCTCGGCCTTGTCGGTGCCGGTGAGGCGGCGGTGGTAGGCGGCCATCATCTCGTGGCGCTCGTTTTCCGGAATGGGGGCGACGAAGGCCTCCCATTTGTCCGGGAACATTTCCGAGACGCCGAACTGGTAGTACCAATCGAGTTCCGGCCTGGTCAGCGTATAGATGCCGCGCACCAGAAGTTCGGTGACCCGCTCGGGATGAGTTTCAGCATAGGCAAGCGCCAGCGTCGAGCCCCAGGAGCCTCCGAACACCTGCCATTTGTCGACGCCGACCATTTGGCGCAGCCGCTCGATATCGGCGACCAGATGCCAGGTGGTATTGGCGTCCAGACTTGCATGCGGCGTGGAACGACCACAGCCGCGCTGGTCGAACAGCAGCACGTCGTAGAGGTCGGGGTTGAAGAGCCGCCGCTGGTTCGGATTGCAGCCGCCGCCCGGGCCGCCATGCAGGAAGACGGCCGGCTTGGCGCCCGGCTTGCCGACCCGCTCCCAATAGATCACATGGCCGTCGCCGACATCCAGTTGCCCTGTCGCGTAGGGTTCGATCTCGGGATAGAGCGTGCGCAGAACTTCAGTCATAGATGCAGACCCTTTGCCGGCCAGTTTTCGGTATCGTGATCGGGATGCTGGAAGGAGATGATCTGCTCCTGCTTGACGGCGTCTTCGCCGCTGTCGCGCACCGGCTGGTCGAAGATCGTCGTCACCCACGGGATATGCGAGGCATAGTTCACCTGGATCTTCGGGGCGAGGTCGCCGCGGTCGTCGAAGGCGCCGATCGCCAGTTCCAGCCCGCCGGGGTAACGGTAGGTGAGCGGCGTGCCGCAATTCTCGCAGAAGCCGCGGTCGATATTCACCGATGACTGGAAATATTTCGGCTCGCCGCGGGTCCATTCGATGCCGTCCTTCGGCGCTGTCACCAACGGCCCGAAAAACCCGCCGAAGGCCTTCTGGCACATGCGGCAATGGCAGATCGAGGCGCGGCCGAGCTCGCCGTGGATGCGGAAGCGCACGGCGCCGCACTGGCAACCGCCTGTTCTCAAAGTTTCGGTCACTGTCTGTCCTCCTTGGGAGCGATTTCGGGGGGAGCGGTTTCGGGCGGCCATGTTTCGGTGTCGTGATCGGGATGCTGGTAGGAGACGATGTCGTCGAGGAACGGCGCCGAGGCGACGTCGTCCATGGTATCCCGCTCGGGAAGTTCATGCAGTCGGTCGACAAAGCCGATCTTACCTTCCACGCCGAACTGCACGACCGGAGGAAGCTGGCCTGGCTCATCGAAACTGCCGGCGGAAATAGCGATGCCGTCGGCCGCCTCATAGGTCATCGGCGTGCCGCAGTTTTCGCAAAACCCGCGCCGCACATGGTTCGACGAGTGGAAATATTTGAGCTGGCCGCGCGTCCAGGTCAGCTCCGCCTCGCCGGCCGCCACCAACGGCGCGTAATAGGCGCCGAACGCCTTCTGGCACATGCGGCAATGGCAGATCGAGGCATCCGGCGCATCGCCCACCAGCCGGAAGCGGATTGCGCCGCACTGGCAGCCGCCGGTCCGAACGACATCGCTCATGAGCGGCCCTCCGCATGCCCGCTCCTGCGCGGCCAGACCTCGGTATCGTGGTCGGGGTGCTGGTTGCTGCTCGCCGAGATCGTCTCTTCTTCCTGCGGCGTCATGTCCATCGTTGCATCGTGATGCAGGCTGTCGAGGGTCCCGAACCAGGGCATCTTGTGGGCAAGATTGGTCTGCACCTCCGGCTTCACCGATTGCGGATCGTCGAGGGAACCGAGCGTGATGCTGATATGATCGCTCGACCCGTCATAAAAGAGCGGCGTGCCGCATTTTTCGCAGAAGCCGCGCCGTACCATTTCCGATGACTGGAACCAGGCCGGCTCGCCGCGTGTCAGCTTGAAATTTTCGTACATCACCCCGCCAAGCGGCATGAAATAATTGCCCGCCGCCTTCTGGCACATGCGGCAGTGGCACAGATGCGGAAACCCGAGCTCTCCTTCCGCCCGGTATCTCACAGCGCCGCACTGGCAGCCGCCGGTGTGGATCTGGGTCATTGACTGTCCTCCCCGACGATTTTCACGATATGGAGACAAACATTGTCGATGTCTTTGAGAACGTCGTCGTTCCAGAAGCGCAGCACTGTCCAGCCATCCTGTTCCAGGCGCTGGGTTCGCGCTGCGTCATACCGAAGATCCTCGTCGTTGCCGTGCTGCGAGCCATCGACCTCAACGATGAGGTGGTGCGTCGGGCAGGCGAAATCCACGATGTAACCCGCAATCGGCAGTTGGCGTCGAAAGCTCAGACCCATCAGGCGGTGGGCGCGCAATTCGTTCCAGAGCTTCAGTTCGGCATCGGTCAGCGCCTTGCGCATGCGCCGGGCATTGGCGCGGCGCTGCGGCGGGATGGGGGCATGCGGCATATCATGCTCCTTATCGGCGCGGAGCGCGTGGTTACCCCCCTCTGCCCTGCCGGGCATCTCCCCCACAAGGGGGGAGATCGGAGTGTGGCGAACACACTCGCCTACATTGGATGTCGCAATCTGGGATAGGTGTTCTCGCAAGGCAAGCCGAGTTTTCAAATTCCGAAGGTTGAAAGGCTGCTGCGAGTTAGTGTGCGGGGATCTCAGGGCGTGAGCGCGGCGACGACGATCAATGTCCGGGCAAGCGGGCGCGCCCAGCCGATCTCCCCCCTTGTGGGGGAGATGCCCGGCAGGGCAGAGGGGGGTATGCCGCGTCCGTATCTCCATCCTATTGCCTGAGCTCCAGCACCATCACACGCCTTCCGGTGCGTGACACACCGCCTCGATATTGTTGCCGTCGGGGTCAAACACGAAGGCGCCGTAATAGTTGGGGTGGTAGTGGGTGCGCAGGCCGGGCGGGCCATTGTCGGTTCCGCCGGCTGACATCGCCGCGGCATAGAAGGCGTCCACCTCGGCGCGGCTGTTGGCGGTAAACGCGACATGCTGGGAATGGCCGGGGACTGGCTTGTCCTCGTGCAGCCAGTAGATCGGCCGCTCGCGCCCGTAGCCGCCGACCTTGACGCCGCCCGTATATTCAGCCGGAACCATGTAGAGCAGCGAGGCGCCGAGCGGCGCGAAGGCTGCATCGTAGAATGCCTTGGCCCGGTCGAAATCCGCGACCTTGATGCCCATGTGATCGATCATCGCCTTGCTCCTCGCGCGTTGTTCCAGGAGGTGAAGCTTACCGCTTCACCTCCCAGGTCGTCACCCTCTCGCCCGTTGCCGGGTCCTTGCCGTCCTTCAGCTGGATGCCCTTGTCCGACAGTTCGTTGCGGATCCTGTCGGCCTCGGCGAAATTTTTCGCCTTCAGCATTTCGAGCCGCAGGGCGACCAGCGCGTCGACAGCGGATGCCAGCGCCTCGTCGACCTCGGTTTTCTCAGGCAGCACGCCGAGAAACGCGGCACTGGCGGCAAACGCCGCAAGCGCGTCCGGATCGCCGTGAGCCTCCTGCGCCAACGCGTGCAGTGCCTGCACGGCTGCGACCGTGTTGAGGTCGTCGGCAAGCGCGTTCACCACCGTGTCGCAAGGGGCGGCACCGGAAACCTCCGCCGCCGGCCACTTTGCCAGAAGGCGCTCGGCCTCTTCCAGCCGCTTCACCGAAAAATCGATCGGCTCGCGGTAGTGCGTCATCAGCATGGCAAGCCGCAGCACTTCGCCCGGCCATTGGCGGCCGCCGAATTTTTCGGTGTGCAGCAGGTCGTAGATGGTGATGAAATTGCCCTCGGACTTCGACATCTTGCGGCCTTCGACCTGCACGAAACCGTTATGCATCCAGACATTCGCCATCACATCCGTGCCGTGGGCGCAGCGCGACTGGGCGATCTCGTTCTCATGGTGCGGGAAGATCAGGTCGAGCCCGCCGCCATGGATGTCGAACACCTCGCCGAGATAACGCCGGCTCATCGCGGAGCACTCGATATGCCAGCCCGGACGGCCGCGGCCCCAGGGACTTTCCCAGCCGGGTTCGTTATGGGAGGAGAGCTTCCACAGGACGAAATCGCCGGGGTTCTTCTTATGCGCATCGACGGCAACGCGGGCACCGGCCTGCTGTTCGTCGAGCGGACGCTTGGAAAGCTGGCCGTAATCGGCCATCGACTTGGTGTCGAACAGCACTTCGCCTTTTGCGACATAGGCATGGCCGTTGCCGATCAGCTTCTCGATGATCTCGATCATCTCGGCAATGGTGTCGGTGGCACGCGGCTCGACGGTCGGCTTCAGATTGCCGAGCAGGGCGACATCCTCGTGGTACTGGGTCTCGGTCTTTTCCGTGACAAGACGGATCGCCTCGTTGAGCGGCAGGCCGGGATGGTCGCGCAGCGCCCGGGCGTTGATCTTGTCGTCGACGTCGGTGATGTTGCGGGCATAGGTGACGTGGGCCTCGCCATAGACATGGCGGAGTAGCCGGAAGAGCACGTCGAAGACGATGGCCGGTCGGGCATTGCCGATATGGGCATAATCGTAGACCGTCGGGCCGCAGACATACATGCGTACGTTCTGGGGGGCGATCGGCGTGAACGCCGTCTTTTCACGGGTCAGCGTATTGTAGAACCTGAGCGGAATGCTCATCGAAAAATCTCCCCAACAGTCTCGTACGGCGAGCATCCGGTCGAGCGGGATGCCGAAAAGTGTACGCGGTTTTTGGACGACATCCCGCTCTCACTATCAACTAGGAGGCGGATGCTTTCGCGTTCGGGAAAACACGAAAGCATCCGGCTCCGGCCGGGTCGTTTGTCTTCAAGGCTTTTCGAGAGACGAAAACGGCCGGGCCAGCGCGAACGCTAGCGGATAATGATCCCACAAATGGAAATCGCCGTTTTCATGGAGGTGGTTATGGCGCGGGCAAGCCGTTTGGTCAAGTGGGCGTCGCCCGCGCCGGACGGTTGAAGCCGTCTTACGCCGCCTTGCGGCCGATGCCGTTCCGGGCGACCGTGAACAGGAAGATCAGCATTGAGATGACGGTGATGATCGAGCCGATAGCTGCAAGCGCTTCGCCGCCCGTCGACACCGCCATCGCGATGCCCGGCACGAGACAGAGCACGCCAAGGACTGCAAAACCGAGATGCACCTTCGCCAGCAGGGTCTCGGCAGCCGCCGGCGTCACCGTGTAGTAGAGGCCGAAAATCGCCATGGTCGTCCAGCCGACCAGGTTCAGATGCGCATGCGCCGGCGCCATCAGATGGTCGCCTGAGATCGCCATGTGAATGCCCCAGAACATGCCGACGGTGACGCAGAGCACGGCTGCGCCGAAGAAGCAGAAAGCGATGTTTCTCATCAGATCCCCCGAGATTTAAAGTTCCTGCGCCCTATCGCAGAACCCGCAGCATAACAGAAATCGGATTTTATACATGGGGATACCGAAGAAGTCGGCCATTGATCTGCCGCAGGGATCAAAACATGGGCTTCGCACGTTGATGGGCGGAAATCGTGCCCCATCGGATGGATGCCAA
Source organism: Neorhizobium sp. 05N33 (assembly GCF_056397445.1). Classification (NCBI taxonomy): domain Bacteria; kingdom Pseudomonadati; phylum Pseudomonadota; class Alphaproteobacteria; order Hyphomicrobiales; family Rhizobiaceae; genus Neorhizobium; species Neorhizobium sp. 05N33. The sequence continues at coordinate 16,556 of NZ_JBFTNK010000031.1, forward strand.
ATGGCCAGACAGGATAGACACCGCAACATTTTCGACATCTTCTCGAGCGCCGTCGCGTCCTGGTCGGGTAAACCCGTCACCTTCGTCGCCGCCGTCGTCCTGATCGTCGTCTGGGGCGTCACCGGACCGTTTTTCGGATTTTCGGAAACCTGGCAGCTGGTGGTCAACACCGGAACGACGATCATCACCTTCCTGATGGTCTTCGTGCTGCAAAATTCCCAGAACAGGGACGGTGAGGCGGTCCAGGCGAAACTCGACGAACTGATCCTGTCGAGCCAAGCCGCCAACGAGTTCATCGGAATTGAAAAGCTGGACGAGGAACAGCTTCGCAAGCTCAGCGAAAGTCTGCAACGCCGCGCCAAGACGCTGGATCAGGAGGCGGAGAACGTCTAGGGCGCGTCACCGGCCTTTGTCGGTCGGCGGATTGCTGTTGTCGAGCAGGGCCTGAGCGATGGATCTGCGCCGCGCGTCGTCGGTCATCGCGGAGCTGATCAGCCGCATCGCTTCCATGACACGGTCCCCAAGTGTTCCTTGTCGACGCGGACAATCGACCACTGCCAAACGTGGATAACCCGTGACGGAGGGGGCTTTATTCCGGCGCGCGGAAATCCACGAACCTGTTGTCGCGCACGACGAACAGGCGGCCGGTATCCTGAAGGTCGGGGGAGGCGAGGAAGAGGATCTTTTCGGCCACTTCCGAGGGATGCGGCAGGGTTTCCGGGTCTTCGCCGGGCACGGCCTGGGCGCGCATCGCGGTGCGGGTGGCGCCCGGATTGACGATGTTGACCTTGAGCGGCGTGTGGTCGGTCTCGGCAGCCCAGATGCGGGCCATGTTCTCGACCGCTGCCTTGGAGATCGAATAGGCGCCCCAGAAGGCCGGTGCCTTGGAGGCGACGCCGGACGACATGATCAGTGCGCGGCCGGCATCGGATTTGGTCAAGAGCGGCTCGACCGAGCGGATCAGCCGCCAGGTGGCGGTAACATTGGTCAGCATCACCTTTTCGAACACCTTCGCCTCGATATGGCCGAGCGGCGAGATGACGCCGAGGATGCCGGCATTGGCGACGAGAATGTCGAGCTTGCCCCAGCGCTCGAAGATCGAGGCACCGAGCTTGTCGATCGCCGCCATGTCGGTAATGTCGAAGGGAACGAGGGTCGCGGTGCCGCCGGCCGCCTTGATCGCGTCGTCGAGATCCTCGAGGCCGCCGACGGTGCGGGCGGTGGCAATCACATGCGCGCCGGCTTTCGCGAGCGCCAACGCCGTGAAATAGCCGATGCCCCGCGACGCGCCGGTCACCAGCGCGATCCTGCCCTTCAGATCGATAGTCATATGTCAGTCCCTAATGCGTGACGCAGCACCAAGGCCGCCATCCGTCGTCGAATCCTTGATGGAGAAGGGGCCTTTGCGCTTGTTTGAACAGGCGCGCCAACCTCCACCATCCTCATCCCTGTGCTTGTCACAGGGATCCAGTGCGCGCAAGTCCTTGCGCGCGGGAGAGATCTTTCGCGGATGTGGTGGAGAGCCGCCTTGGGCGAGCGTGGACAGGGCACCCCCCTTGTAACTTCCCTTTATCCGCTTTTGGCGATTTACTGCCAGATGCGGTGGCGGATGGGAGACCGAACCTCCCTTGGGACACCAAGCCCGTGGCAGAGCCTGGGTCTTCATCCGCCGTTCCATCGAACCCGAACAGTCGCCAG
>NZ_JBFTNK010000032.1:0-17683 GCF_056397445.1 Neorhizobium sp. 05N33
CAGGAGCCGCGTCGATCTGGTCATAGGCCTTGTACTCGCCGAAGTACTTCGTGATCGCGGCCGTCAGCGACGTCTTGCCATGGTCAACGTGACCGATCGTGCCAATGTTGACGTGCGGCTTGTTGCGCTCAAACTTGCTCTTTGCCATTTCCGGCTTCTCCGTTCTTATCCCCGTCAGGGGTTATTCTCTAATTTGATTGGGCGGGGTTACCCCGGTCACTTCTGACCGGAGTACTTGGCCTGGATTTCGTTTGCGACGTTGGTCGGAACCGGTGCGTAGTGATCGAAGGTCATCGAATACTGCGCGCGGCCCTGGGACATGGAGCGCAGGTTGTCGACGTACTTGAACATGTTCGCGAGCGGCACATGGGCGTTGATCACGACGGCGATGCCGCGCGATTCCTGGCCCTGGATCTGGCCACGACGGGAGTTCAGGTCGCCGATAACGTCACCGACGTAATCTTCCGGAGTGACAACTTCGACCTTCATCATCGGCTCGAGGAGCTGAGCACCGGCCTTCTTGGCTGCTTCACGGAAGCAGGCGCGAGACGCGATTTCGAATGCCAGAACCGAGGAGTCGACGTCATGGTAGGCACCGTCGATGAGCGTCGCCTTGACGCCCAGCATCGGGAAGCCAGCCAGCGGACCGGAAGACAGAACGCTTTCGATGCCCTTCTGGACGCCCGGGATGTATTCCTTCGGAACAGAACCGCCGACGATCTTGGACTCGAACTTGAAGTCGTCGCCGTCCGGGTTCGGTTCGAAGACGATCTTGACGCGCGCGAACTGGCCGGTACCACCGGACTGCTTCTTGTGCGTGTAATCTTCTTCGTGCTTGCGCGTGATGGTTTCGCGGTAAGCAACCTGCGGAGCACCGACGGTGGCTTCGACCTTGAACTCGCGACGCATGCGGTCGACGAGGATGTCGAGGTGAAGTTCGCCCATGCCGGCGATGATCGTCTGGCCGGACTCTTCGTCGGTCTTGACGCGGAAGGACGGGTCTTCGGCAGCCAGGCGGTTGAGCGCGAGGCCCATCTTTTCCTGGTCGCCCTTGGACTTCGGCTCGATGGCGATCTGGATGACCGGCTCGGGGAATTCCATGCGCTCGAGGATGACCGGCTTCAGCGGATCGCAGAGCGTGTCGCCCGTGGTGGTTTCCTTGAGGCCTGCGAGAGCGACGATGTCGCCGGCGAAGGCTTCTTCGATGTCTTCACGGGAGTTCGAGTGCATCTGCAGCATGCGGCCGACGCGCTCGCGCTTTTCCTTGACCGTGTTCAACAGAGCAGCGCCCTTTTCGAGCTTGCCCGAATAGATACGGCAGAAGGTCAGCGAACCGACGAAGGGGTCGTTCATGATCTTGAACGCCAGCATCGAAAGCGGCTCGGTGTCATCGGGATGACGTTCGATTTCGGCTTCGGTCTTGACGTCGATGCCCTTGATGGCCGGAATGTCTGCCGGCGACGGCAGGAATTCGACAACCGCGTCGAGGAGCGGCTGAACGCCTTTGTTCTTGAAGGCAGAACCGCAGAACATCGGGAAGAACTTGACGTCGATCGTGCCGCGACGGATGAGCGCACGGATCTTATCGTTGTCCGGCATGACGCCGTTCAGATAGTTTTCCATGGCTTCTTCGTCGATATCGACAACCGTCTCGATCATCTTTTCGCGGAATTCTTCGGCACGAGCCTTCAGGTCTTCCGGGATTTCGACGACGTCCCACTGGGCGCCGAGTGACTCGTCGCGCCAGACGAGAGCGTTCATCTCGATCAGGTCGACGATGCCCTTGAATTCGGTTTCAGCACCGATCGGCAACTGGCAGACAACCGCAGTCGCGCCGAGGCGCGTCTTGATCATCTCGACCGAGCGATAGAAATCGGCACCGGTCTTGTCCATCTTGTTGCAGAAGATCAGGCGCGGAACCTTGTACTTGTCGGCCTGACGCCAGACGGTTTCCGTCTGCGGCTCAACGCCGGCATTGGCATCGAGGAGAGCGACAGCACCGTCGAGCACGCGCAGCGAACGTTCAACTTCGATGGTGAAGTCGACGTGGCCGGGGGTGTCGATGATGTTGAAGCGGCGCATCTTGCCGTCACGGCCCTTCCAGAAGGTCGTGGTCGCAGCAGAGGTGATCGTGATGCCACGCTCCTGCTCCTGCTCCATCCAGTCCATCGTGGCTGCGCCGTCGTGAACTTCGCCGATCTTGTGCGACTTGCCGGTGTAATAAAGGATACGCTCGGTGGTCGTGGTCTTGCCGGCGTCGATATGCGCCATGATACCGAAATTGCGGTAGTCTTCGATTTTATATTCGCGAGCCATAGGACTGCCTTTCGAAATTCGATCGAGTGAAGATTACCAACGGTAATGCGAGAATGCGCGGTTGGCGTCGGCCATCTTGTGCGTATCTTCACGCTTCTTGACGGCGCTGCCACGATTGTTTGCAGCATCCATGAGTTCACCGGAAAGGCGATCGACCATCGTCGTTTCGTTGCGCTTGCGGGCAGCAGCGATCACCCAACGGATCGCGAGAGCCTGACGGCGCTCGGGACGAACGTCGACCGGAACCTGGTAGGTCGCACCACCAACGCGGCGCGAACGAACTTCGACATGCGGCGCGACATTGTCGAGCGCCGAATGGAAGATACCCAGCGGGTCGGCCTTGGCCTTGCCCTGCACGACGTCGAACGCGCCGTAAACGATGTTTTCAGCTACGGACTTCTTGCCGTGGAGCATGATCGCATTCATGAACTTCGTGACGACCAGATCGCCGAACTTCGGGTCCGGATTGATCTCACGCTTCTCTGCACTATGGCGTCGGGACATACTTCTCGTCTCTCAATTGTTACGGGCGCTTTACCACGCGGAGAACCTCGCGCAGCGCCGGATAATCAGAATTCCGAATTACTTCGGACGCTTCGCACCGTACTTGGAACGGCGCTGCTTGCGGTTCTTGACGCCCTGGGTGTCGAGAACGCCGCGGATGATGTGGTAGCGAACACCCGGCAAGTCCTTGACGCGGCCGCCGCGGATCATCACGACAGAGTGTTCCTGCAGGTTGTGGCCTTCACCCGGGATGTAGCCGATGACTTCGAAGCCGTTGGTCAGGCGAATCTTGGCAACCTTACGCAGAGCCGAGTTCGGCTTCTTCGGGGTCGTCGTGTAAACGCGGGTGCAAACGCCGCGCTTCTGGGGGTTTTCCTGCAGAGCAGGAACCTTGTTACGCTTTACGTTCGCCTGGCGAGGCTTGCGGATCAGCTGGTTTACGGTAGGCATTCAACCATCCCTTACGTTTTTCTCAGTACCCTTTCGGGCCGATCTGATGCCGTTTCCGGCGGCGGCACACACATTTCCTCATGCGCAAAACGTGGCCCGATCCGCTTTTCGCGGATGGACCACAGAAAGCAGAGGACGCATTCCTCATGCGTCGTGCGTGCAGCATTCGTGTCTTCAACGTGCGTATGGAACCGTGTCTGAGGCATACTCCGGAACGAGTCGTTCCGAACGGGCAAGCCTCACATCGCTTCCGATGCGGGGCGTTTACTGTTTTCCCCCCTGCCCGTCAAGACCGAATCCTAAATTATTGCCCCAAACCCTTGGTTTCGGGGGCAAATGGAGGGTTTCGAGACAAGTTTCGTGAAATATGACATGCCCTCGCGGATAATGTTTGGGAATCATCGCCGATCGCACTAAAGAGTGCGGGAACCTTCCGTTCCGCCTCGTCTTCGGACGATACCAGGGATTCGCTTGCGGAGATGACCATGATCGCCACACCCGACAATGACAACAACCTCGACGGGCCGATGGTCTTCATCATCATCGGCAAGGGCTACGAAAAGAAGGGCGCCGAGGGCATCGAACTGCATATCATGCTGCGCGCGCCGGACGACGATTCCGCCGTCCGCGAAGCGCTCAACGCGCTCTCCGAAGAAGGCTTCATCGAGGCCGACCTCGACCAGATCGGCGTCCTGACCGACGAACCGACCGAGGAGCCGCATGCCTCCGCCTACCAGGGCGCCCTCGAAGGCGAAGTGGCGATCATCCGGTTCGAGTAGCCCCGATCTCCAAAGAGGCCTGGCTGCCCTCGCCTCCTCCGGCTGGCGGACGTTGTCTCTCCTTACCCTCACCAGTGGCGACACGTCCACGTTTCGCCAGAGCATGCACCAAGCCGCCGGACAGTTCCGGCGGCTTTTTTGATGCCCTGTCCCTTGGCCCGAAACGAAAAAACCGCCCGGATCGCTCCGGGCGGTTTTGATTTCCAATTGGCCGTTACCGATCACTCCGCGGGCGTGTTCTCGGTGTTCAGGTCCTGAAGCATCGGGGTGGCGGACGAAGCGCCCGAACCCTTCTTGCGTTCTTCCAGGATGAGCTCGTCGCGCGATGTGGCGATACGGCGGATCTGGGTCATGGTGCCGCCCGTACCGGCCGGGATGAGACGGCCGACGATGACGTTTTCCTTGAGGCCCTGCAGCGTGTCGGTCTTGCCGGCGATCGCGGCTTCCGTCAGCACCTTGGTCGTTTCCTGGAAGGAAGCGGCCGAGATGAAGGACGGGGTCTGCAGCGACGCCTTGGTGATGCCGAGCAGAACCGGTTCGCCGTAAGCGGGCTTCTTGCCTTCTTCGGCGAGACGCTCGTTGACTTCGTCCAGTTCGATCCGGTCGACATTGTCACCGACGATGTACTGGCTGTCGCCGGCATCGGTGATCTCGACCTTCTGCAACATCTGACGGACAATCACCTCGATGTGCTTGTCGTTGATGACAACGCCCTGCAGACGATAGACTTCCTGGATTTCGTTGACGAGGTAGGAAGCAAGTGCTTCCACGCCCTTGATCGCCAGGATGTCGTGCGGCGCCGGATTGCCGTCGAGGATGTAGTCGCCCTTTTCGATGTAGTCGCCTTCCTGAAGATGGAAGGGCTTGCCCTTCGGGATCAGGTATTCGACCGGCTCGACACCGTCTTCCGCCGGCTCGATCATGACGCGACGCTTGTTCTTGTAGTCGCGGCCGAGGCGGATCGTACCATCGATCTCAGCGATGATGGCGTGATCCTTCGGACGACGGGCTTCGAAGAGCTCGGCAACACGCGGCAGACCACCGGTGATGTCCTTGGTCTTGGCGCTTTCCAGCGGAACGCGGGCGAGAACGTCGCCCTGGCTGACCTTCTGACCCGGCTCGACCGACAGGATGGCGTCGACCGACAGGTTGAAGCGGGCTTCGCCACCGCGGGCCAGTTTCATGATTGTGCCCGAAGCGTCCTTGATGACGATCGCCGGCTTCAGGTCGATGCCGCGTGGCGTCGAACGCCAGTCGATGACCTGACGCTTGGTGATGCCGGTGGATTCGTCGGTCGATTCCGAAACCGAGATCGAGTCGACCACGTCTTCGAACTGAACCGTACCTTCCACTTCCGTCATCATCGGGCGTGTGTAGGGGTCCCACTCTGCCAGACGCTGACCGCGACGAACCTTGTCGCCATCATCCACGAACAGCTTCGAACCGTAGGCGACGCGCTGCGAGGAACGCTCGACGCCGCGCTCGTCAAGGATGGTGACCGCCATGTTGCGGCCCATCGCGACGAGAACGCCTTCGGAGTTCCGCAGCATGTTGCGGTTCTTGATCTGGATCGTGCCTTCGTACGACGCTTCCAGGAACGACTGGTCGACCACGTTTGCCGTACCACCCAAGTGGAAGGTACGCATGGTGAGCTGGGTTCCCGGCTCGCCGATCGACTGAGCCGCGATGACGCCGACGGCTTCGCCCATGTTGACCGGAGTACCACGGGCCAGATCTCGGCCGTAGCAGACCGAGCAGACGCCCGTCTGAACTTCGCAGGTCAGTGCAGAACGGATGCGGATCGACTGGATACCAGCCTTTTCGATCTCGATGACATCCGGCTCGAGGATCATCTTGCCGGCATCGACGATGCGGGCACCCGTGACCGGATGATCGATGTCGTCGAGTGCGGTACGGCCAAGAACACGAGCGCCGATGGAAGCCACGACCTGACCGGCGTCAACGATCGCCGTCATGGTGAGGCCGCTCTCGGTGCCGCAATCGACCAGATTGACGATGCAGTCCTGCGCCACGTCGACGAGACGACGGGTCAGGTAACCGGAGTTCGCGGTCTTCAAGGCGGTGTCTGCCAGACCCTTACGGGCACCGTGGGTCGAGTTGAAGTACTCGTTAACGGTCAGGCCTTCCTTGAAGTTCGAGATGATCGGCGTTTCGATGATCTCACCCGACGGCTTGGCCATCAGGCCACGCATGCCGCCCAGCTGGCGCATCTGGTTCGGAGAACCACGGGCACCCGAGTGGGACATCATGTAGATGGCGTTCATCTGCTTTTGGCGACCGGTTTCCGGATCGAACTCGACGGCCTTAATGCGGGCCATCATGTCTTCCGCAACCTTCTCGGTAGCCTTGCCCCAGGCGTCGACGACCTTGTTGTACTTTTCGCCCTGAGTGATCAGGCCGTCGTTGTACTGCTGCTCGTATTCCTTCACCAGGGTCTCGGTATCACCAACGATCTTCGCCTTGGTTTCCGGGATGATCATGTCATCCTTGCCGAAGGAGATACCGGCCTTGCAGGCGTGCGTGAAGCCGAGCTGCATGATGCGGTCGCAGAAGATCACCGTGTCCTTCTGGCCGCAGTGACGGTAGACCGTGTCGATCATCTTGGAGATGTTCTTCTTGGTCATTTCCTGGTTGCAGGTCTCGAACGGCACGTTGACGTTCTTCGGCAGAAGTTCGCCGATGATCATGCGGCCGGGGGTCGTTTCATAGATCTTCGAGACCAGCTTGCCGTCGGCATCCAGGGTCTTGAAGCGACCGCGGATCTTGGCATGCAGGGTAACGACCTTGTTTTCCAGAGCGTGGTGCAGTTCGCCCATGTCGGAGAAGGCCATGCCTTCGCCCGGCTCGTTCTGGTTCATGATCGCCAGATAGTAGAGGCCGAGAACCATGTCCTGCGACGGAACGATGATCGGTGCGCCGTTTGCAGGGTGCAGGATGTTGTTCGTCGACATCATCAGCACGCGGGCTTCGAGCTGGGCTTCGAGCGACAGCGGCACGTGAACGGCCATCTGGTCACCGTCGAAGTCGGCGTTGAAGGCCGTGCAGACGAGCGGATGCAGCTGGATCGCCTTGCCTTCGACCAGGATCGGTTCGAAGGCCTGGATGCCCAGGCGGTGCAGCGTCGGTGCGCGGTTCAGGAGAACCGGATGCTCGCGGATAACCTCGTCGAGGATATCCCAGACTTCCGGCTTTTCCTTTTCAACCAGCTTCTTGGCCTGCTTGACGGTCGAGGAGTAACCCTTGGCGTCGAGGCGGGCGTAGATGAACGGCTTGAACAGTTCGAGCGCCATCTTCTTCGGCAGGCCGCACTGGTGCAGCTTCAGTTCCGGACCGGTCACGATGACAGAACGGCCGGAATAGTCGACGCGCTTGCCGAGAAGGTTCTGGCGGAAGCGGCCCTGCTTGCCCTTGAGCATATCGGACAGCGACTTCAGCGGACGCTTGTTGGCGCCGGTGATGACGCGGCCACGACGGCCGTTGTCGAACAGCGCGTCCACAGATTCCTGCAGCATGCGCTTTTCGTTGCGGATGATGATGCCCGGAGCGCGCAGTTCGATCAGGCGCTTCAGACGGTTGTTACGGTTGATGACGCGACGATAGAGATCGTTGAGGTCCGAGGTCGCAAAGCGGCCGCCATCGAGCGGAACCAGCGGGCGCAGGTCCGGCGGGATGACCGGGACGACCTTCATGATCATCCATTCCGGACGGTTGCCCGATTCCATGAAGTTCTCGACGATCTTCAGGCGCTTCATCAGCTTCTTCTGCTTCAGGTCCGACGTGGTGTCGGCAAGTTCCGAACGCAGGTCGCCGGCGATCTTTTCGAGATTCATCGAGGCGAGCATCTCGTAGATGGCCTCGGCGCCGATCATCGCCGTGAACTGATCTTCGCCGAACTCGTCGACGGCGATCATGTATTCTTCTTCGGAAAGAAGCTGGTTTTCCTTGAGCGAGGTGAGGCCCGGCTCAGTGACGATGTAGTTCTCGAAATACAGAACGCGCTCGACATCCTTCAGCGTCATGTCGAGAAGGGTCGAGATGCGCGACGGAAGCGACTTCAGGAACCAGATATGGGCGACGGGAGCGGCGAGCTCGATATGGCCCATGCGCTCACGGCGAACGCGCGACAGCGTGACTTCGACGCCGCACTTTTCGCAGATGATGCCCTTGTACTTCATGCGCTTGTACTTGCCGCACAGGCACTCATAGTCCTTGATCGGCCCGAAGATGCGCGCGCAGAAAAGGCCGTCGCGTTCCGGCTTGAAGGTACGGTAGTTGATGGTCTCCGGCTTTTTGATCTCGCCGTAGGACCAGGAGAGAATCTTCTCCGGAGACGCGATCGAGATACGGATCGAATCGAAGTGCTGTGCAGGCACCTGCGGATTGAAAAGATTCATGACCTCTTGGTTCATGCCTATCTCCTTTAGGGGCGGAAGCCCTCGGCTGGCGATCGAAACGGTCCGAATTCCCGGGAGGGACCGCCCGATGCTCTAAAACAGTATTAGCCGCGAAATGCGGCAAAAATCCCCTGTCCTTCCGGCGGATACCGGAGGTGGGAGTGGCGCGCGCCCATTCCTGGCGCGCGCCGGCTTGTCGTTTTATTCGGCTGCGTCGGGCAACTGACCGGCATTCGCCTCGTCGATCTTCGAGTTCTCGAGCTCGACGGACAGGCCGAGAGAGCGCATTTCCTTGACGAGAACGTTGAAGCTCTCCGGAATGCCTGCCTCGAACGTGTCGTCGCCGCGAACGATCGCTTCGTAGACCTTGGTACGGCCGGCCACGTCGTCCGACTTCACGGTCAGCATTTCCTGCAGCGTGTAGGCGGCGCCATAGGCTTCGAGCGCCCAGACTTCCATTTCGCCGAAGCGCTGGCCGCCGAACTGCGCCTTGCCACCGAGCGGCTGCTGGGTGACCAGCGAGTACGGACCGATCGAACGCGCGTGGATCTTGTCGTCCACAAGGTGGTTCAGCTTGATCATGTACATGTAGCCGACAGTCACCTTGCGGTCGAACTGCTCGCCGGTACGGCCGTCATAGAGGACCGACTGACCGGACGGATCGAGGCCCGCCTTGGTCAGCATGGCTGCGACGTCCGGCTCATGCGCACCGTCGAAGACCGGCGTTGCGATCGACAGACCACGCTTGGACTGCTCGGCCAGACGAACGAGAGAGTCGTCGTCGAAGCTGGCAACTTCAGCGTTTGCCTCACTCTGATAGGCTTCCGTCAGCTCTTTCTTCAAGTCGGTGATATCGTTCGACTTGCGGTATTCTTCAAGCATCGCGCCGATACGCTTGCCCATGCCGGCGCAAGCCCACGCCAGGTGCGTCTCGAGGATCTGACCGACGTTCATGCGCGAAGGCACGCCGAGCGGGTTCAGAACGATGTCGACATGCGTGCCGTCCTCGAGGAACGGCATGTCCTCGACCGGTACGATGCGCGACACGACGCCCTTGTTGCCGTGACGGCCAGCCATCTTGTCGCCCGGCTGAATCTTGCGCTTCACAGCGACGAAGACCTTGACCATCTTCATGACGCCCGGCGGCATTTCGTCACCGCGCTGGACCTTTTCGACCTTGTCCATGAAGCGCTGTTCAAGGCGCGACTTGGATTCGTCGTACTGGCCACGCAGAGCTTCGACTTCGCCCTGCACCTTTTCGTCCTCGACTGCGAACATCCACCACTGCGAGCGGGGATATTCGGAGATGACGGCGTTGGTGAGCTCGATGCCCTTCTTGAAGCCCTTCGGACCGGCAACCGACATCTGGCCGCGCAGCATGTCCGTCAGACGGCCATAGACGTTGCGGTCGAGAATTGCCTGTTCGTCGTCGCGGTCCTTGGCGAGGCGTTCGATTTCCTCACGCTCGATCGCCATGGCGCGTTCGTCCTTCTCCACACCGTGACGGTTGAAGACGCGGACTTCGACGACCGTGCCGAACGTGCCCGGAGGCATGCGCATGGAGGTGTCGCGAACGTCGGAGGCCTTTTCACCGAAGATGGCGCGCAGAAGCTTTTCTTCCGGCGTCATCGGGCTTTCGCCCTTCGGAGTGATCTTGCCGACGAGAATGTCGCCCGGCTGGACTTCGGCGCCGATGTAGACGATGCCGGCTTCGTCGAGGTTCTTCAGCGCTTCTTCCGAAACGTTCGGAATGTCGCGGGTGATTTCTTCCGGACCAAGCTTGGTGTCACGCGCCATCACTTCGAATTCTTCGATGTGAATGGAGGTGAATACGTCGTCCGACACGATGCGCTCGGAGAGCAGGATCGAGTCTTCGTAGTTGTAGCCGTTCCAGGGCATGAACGCGACAAGCGCGTTGCGGCCGAGCGCCAAGTCACCAAGGTCCGTCGACGGACCGTCGGCAATGATGTCGCCCTTGTTCAGGATGTCGCCGACGGCGACCAGCGGACGCTGGTTGACGCAGGTGTTCTGGTTCGAACGCTGGAACTTCTGCAGACGATAGATATCGACGCCCGACTTCGACGGATCGAGGTCTTCGGTGGCGCGGATAACGATACGCGTCGCGTCGACCTGGTCGACCACGCCGCCACGGCGGGCAGCGATCGCTGCACCGGAGTCGCGAGCGACGACCGGTTCCATGCCGGTGCCGACGAACGGAGCTTCAGCACGTACCAGCGGCACGGCCTGACGCTGCATGTTCGAGCCCATGAGAGCGCGGTTGGCGTCGTCGTTTTCCAGGAACGGGATCAGAGCTGCCGCGACCGAAACAAGCTGCTTCGGCGAGACGTCCATCAGGTTGATGGTGTCGCGCGGGGACAGCATGACTTCGCCGGCATGACGGCAGACGACGAACTCTTCCACGAAAGAGCCGTTCTTATCCAGTTCGGCGTTCGCCTGTGCGACGTAATACTTCGCCTCTTCCATAGCGGAGAGGTAAAGCACTTCCTTCGTCACCACACCGTCGATGATCTTGCGATACGGGCTTTCGATGAAGCCGTACTTGTTGACGCGGGCAAAAGTTGCAAGCGAGTTGATCAGACCGATGTTCGGGCCTTCCGGCGTTTCGATCGGGCAAATACGGCCGTAATGGGTCGGGTGAACGTCGCGGACTTCGAAGCCGGCGCGCTCGCGGGTCAGACCACCCGGGCCAAGTGCCGAAAGACGGCGCTTGTGGGTGATTTCCGAAAGCGGGTTCACCTGGTCCATGAACTGCGACAGCTGCGAGGAACCGAAGAATTCGCGAACCGCGGCGGCTGCCGGCTTCGCGTTGATCAGGTCCTGCGGCATGACGGTATCGATCTCGATCGACGACATGCGTTCCTTGATAGCGCGCTCCATGCGGAGCAGGCCGAGGCGATACTGATTTTCCATCAGTTCGCCGACAGAACGGACGCGGCGGTTCCCGAGGTTGTCGATGTCGTCGATCTCGCCCTTGCCGTCGCGCAGTTCGACCAGCATCCGGACTACGGCCAGGATGTCGTCCTTGCGCAGCGTACGGACGGTGTCGGCGACTTCGAGGTCGAGGCGCATGTTCATCTTGACGCGGCCGACGGCGGAGAGGTCGTAACGCTCCGAATCGAAGAACAGCGAGTTGAACATGGCTTCGGCCGATTCCATGGTCGGCGGTTCACCCGGACGCATGACGCGGTAGATGTCGAACAGAGCGTCCTGACGGTTCTCGTTCTTGTCGGCCGACAGCGTGTTGCGGATGTAGGCGCCGACATTGATATGGTCGATGCCGAGAACCGGAACTTCGTCGAAACCTGCATTGAGGATGACCGGCAGGGTCTTTTCGTCGATCTCGTCGCCGGCTTCGAGGTAGATCTCGCCGGTTGCCGCGTTGACGATGTCTTCGGCAAGATAGTTGCCGTAGATGTCGTCATTGGTTGCCTTCAACGCCTTCAGGCCCTTGTCCGTCAGCTGACGGAGAAGGCGCGGCGTGAGCTTCTTGCCGGATTCGACAACCACTTCGCCGGTATCGGCGTCGATCATGTCGGAAAGGGTCTTGGCACCCTTCAGGGTTTCCGGCTGGAACGGAATCCGCCAGCCATCGCCGTCGCGCTGATAGGACGACTTCGTATAGAAGGTCGACAGGATTTCTTCACCGTCCATGCCAAGCGCCATCAGCAGCGAGGTCACGGGGATCTTACGGCGGCGGTCGATGCGGGCGTAGACGATATCCTTGGCGTCGAATTCGATGTCGAGCCAGGAACCGCGATACGGGATGACGCGGGCAGCGAAGAGCAGCTTGCCGGAAGAATGGCTCTTGCCCTTGTCGTGGTCAAAGAAGACGCCCGGCGAACGGTGCATCTGGGACACGATCACGCGCTCGGTGCCGTTCACGATGAACGTACCGTTATCGGTCATGAGCGGCATGTCGCCCATGTAGACCGACTGCTCCTTGATGTCCTTGATCGACTTTGCGCCCGTATCCTCGTCGATATCGAACACGATGAGACGCAGTGTCACCTTAAGCGGCGCTGCATAGGTCAGATCGCGCTGACGGCATTCTTCCACGTCGAACTTCGGCAGTTCGAATTCGTAGGATACGAATTCGAGCATGGAGGCGCCGGAAAAATCGGTGATCGGGAAGACCGACCGGAAGACGGCGTTCAGACCTTCGTCCGGACGACCGCCCTTCGGTTCATCGACCATCAGGAACTGGTCATAGGATGCCTTCTGAACCTCGATGAGGTTCGGCATCTCAGTGACTTCGGGGATTTTTCCAAAAAACTTGCGTACGCGCCTGCGACCATTAAAGGAAAGGGTCTGAGCCATCGTCGCTCCTTCAAACTTGCATCCGGGCCTGCAACGGACGGGGTTCGCTGGCCAGTCGATCCCGTCGATCAATGGGTATTCCCAATCTCGTCCCACCTCTCGAACACGCCAGGCCGGATTGCCTTTTCTGTTCGATTCGGGACCATCCTCTTGAGAACCCATTACCCAGGAACCGTTTTGACGGTTCCTGGGTAATATGTTCGGAGGAAACCGGCGGGAGAGGAGACCCCTCCCGCCGCATTCCGATATTACTTAACGTCGACCTTGGCGCCGGCGTCCTCAAGCTTCTTCTTGAGGTCAGCGGCTTCAGCCTTGTTAACGCCTTCCTTGACAGCCTTCGGAGCGGCTTCAACGAGATCCTTGGCTTCCTTGAGGCCCAGGCCGGTGATGGCGCGGACTTCCTTGATGACGTTGATCTTGTTGGCGCCGGCATCAGCGAGGATGACGTCGAACTCGGTCTTTTCTTCTTCAACGACAGCAGCAGCAGCGCCACCGCCAGCAGCAGCGACAGCTACCGGAGCAGCTGCAGATACGCCCCACTTCTCTTCGAGCAGCTTGGAAAGCTCAGCGGCTTCCAGAACGGTCAGAGCAGAGAGGTCTTCAACGATCTTTGCGAGATCAGCCATTTTGATAGTTCCTTATATTCGGTTCGAACTTGATTTGGGTATGAACAGCGAAAAACCGCCTTAAGCGGCTTCCTCGTCCTTCTTGGCGTAGGCCGCGAACACGCGGGCAAGCTGGCTTGCCGGTGCTGCAACAACCGTCGCGATACGCGATGCCGGGGCATTCAAGAGGCCCAGCAGCTTGCCGCGAAGCTCGTCCAGCGAAGGCAGGGTCGCAAGCGACTTGACCGCATCCGCAGTGAGCGTGGTTGCACCCATGGAACCGCCCAGAACAATGATCTTGTCATTGGTCTTGGCGAAATCCATGACGACCTTCGGAGCCGTTACCGGGTCTTCGCTGAATGCGATCAGCGTCTGACCCTTGAAGAGATTTGACATCCCTTCCGACTCCGTACCCTGAAGAGCGATCTTGGCCAGACGGTTCTTCGCGACTTTGACGGTGCCGCCAGCAGCGCGCATCTTCGAACGAAAATCGTTCATCTGCGCAACTGTGACACCAGCATAGTGGGCCACGACAACCGAACCAGAAGCCTTGAAGACTTCGTTCAGCTCCGTGACAAATTCGCGCTTTTCCGCTCTTTCCACTGTCTGTCTCCAGTTGACGGGACCGCAATCCTGCAGGCCCCATCGGGTTGCCTTTGCCTCAAGGGATCCCTTGATTAGGACCCCAAGCGACGCTTGAGGATCCTGTCCCCTCGCACTGTCGCCACTGGGGCTCCAGGCACAAGGCACACTAGGCTCGAACCGAATTCGTAAAGCGCGCTAGCGCCTCAAAAATCTCGGGTCTTACCCGTCTCATGCAGGCATCAAGTGATTAAGGTCGAAACCACCCGCAATCTCGGACAGGAATTCCCAGGTTTCCCTGGGAAATTCCCGGCCCCGAAGGACCGGGAATTCATGCAGTCCAGAACCCAAAGGCGCTGGACAGAACTTTAGATCGTCACCGTCGACGGATCGATCTTGACGCCCGGACCCATGGTCGAGGAAATCGCTACGCGCTTGACGTAGTTACCCTTCGCACCAGCCGGCTTGGCCTTGATGACCGCATCGGCGAAAGCCTTGATGTTCTCTTCGAGGGCCTTGGCTTCGAAGGAAGCCTTGCCGATGCCGGCGTGGATGATGCCAGCCTTCTCGACGCGGAACTCGACAGCGCCGCCCTTGGAAGCCTTGACGGCGCCCGTGACGTCCATGGTGACGGTTCCGACCTTCGGGTTCGGCATCATGCCGCGCGGGCCGAGAACCTTACCGAGACGACCGACGAGCGGCATCATGTCCGGGGTGGCGATGCAGCGATCGAAGTCGATCTTGCCGCCCTGAACGATTTCGACCAGATCTTCGGCGCCGACGATGTCTGCACCGGCAGCCTTGGCTTCGTCAGCCTTGGCGCCACGTGCGAAAACGGCGACGCGAACGTCACGGCCGGTACCGTTCGGCAGGTTGACCACGCCGCGGACCATCTGGTCTGCGTGACGCGGATCGACGCCGAGGTTCATGGAGATTTCGACGGTTTCGTCGAACTTCGCCGTGGCGCGAACCTTGACCATCGAAATGGCTTCCGTCAGGGCGACCAGCTTGGTCGGATCGACGCCTTCGCGGATCTTCTGAATACGCTTTGCAAGCTTTACCATGTTAAGCCACCACTTCCAGGCCCATGGCGCGGGCAGAGCCCTCGATCATGGCCATTGCGCCTTCGAGATCGGCCGCGTTCAGATCCTTCATCTTCGCCTGGGCGATGGTCTGGATCTGAGCCTTGGTCAGGGTGCCAGCCTTGGCGCCCTTGCCCGGGGTCTTCGAACCCGAGGTGATCTTCGCTTCCTTCTTCAGCCAATAGCTGACCGGAGGCTGCTTCATCGCGAAGGTGAAGGACTTGTCCTGGAAATAGGTGATGACGACCGGGATCGGCATGCCCTTTTCCATTTCCTGCGTGGCGGCGTTGAACGCCTTGCAGAATTCCATGATGTTGATGCCGCGCTGACCAAGTGCAGGACCGATCGGCGGGGACGGATTGGCCGACCCTGCCTTTACCTGCAGCTTGAGGTGGCCCATAACTTTCTTAGCCATAACTCTCTGCCTTTCGAGAGACCGGTTACCCGGCTCATTAGAGACCGGTTTCCCGGTCCGACATGCCGGCTTTCACCGGCGGCTGCGGTTGCGTGGTTCGGACAAAATGCCCGGCTAAGGCACCGCTCCTCCCACGCGTTTGCGGCAAACGCCGCACGAGGCCCGCTGCGCAAACAGCAGGCCCCATTTCGAAATTCATCAGACCTTTTCGACCTGGGCGTATTCCAGCTCGACCGGGGTCGCGCGGCCGAAGATCGAGACCTCGACCTTGAGGCGCGAACGTTCTTCGTCGACATCCTGTACGGTGCCGTTGAAGGACGCGAAAGGACCGTCGGAAACGCGGACCTGCTCGCCGATCTCGAAGGTGATCGAGGACTTCGGCCGCTCGACACCTTCCTGGACCTGGCCGAGGATGCGCTCGGCTTCGAAGTCCGGGATCGGCACCGGCTTGTTGTCGGAACCAAGGAAGCCGGTAACCTTCGGCGTGTTCTTGATCAGGTGATAGGCTTCATCGGTCAGGTTGGCCCGAACCATGACGTAACCCGGAAAGAACTTGCGCTCGGAATCAACCTTGCGGCCGCGGCGCACCTCGACGACCTTTTCGGTCGGCACGAGGATCTTTTCGAACAGGTGCTCAAGCCCCTTCTGGCGAGCCTTGTTCTCGATGTCCTCGGCCACCTTCTTCTCAAAATTAGAATATGCGTGGACGATGTACCAACGCGCCGCCATCTTTATTCTCCAGGATCAAACGCTGACGTTCAGTACGAGACGGAGCAACCATCCCATAAGCTGGTCTGCAGCGAAGAAAAACAGCGCAGCGAACACAACCATAACCAGAACCATGGCCGTGGAAATCATGGTCTCACGACGAGACGGCCAATGGATTTTCGTCGTCTCGGAGCGCACTTGGCGCAGAAACGTAACGGGATTGGTTTTGGATGCCATAGATTGCCCACGCAATTACGGCGCGTAAAGCTGAACTCTCTCAGCCCCACGCACCGCGTGTCTGTTTTGACCTACATAAACACCCCTTCCCCTTTACACAAGAGGGAAAACAGTGTTCGATGAAATTTCGCCGTTTTGCACGACGCCCATTTCCCGACAATTCCGCTGCGGATAATCTCGCGCCAATCATCTGAAAATGGCAGGGGCGGCCGGGCTTGAACCGACGACCTGCGGTTTTGGAGACCGCCGCTCTACCAACTGAGCTACACCCCTTCAACCTTGGCGGAAAGTAAACCGGAAACTCCGGCTCACCGCCAACTGGCTAGGCGCTCCCTTTAAGGGGATGCGCTGCGCTTTGCAAGTGCATTTTTGAATATCCGAACCGTTCATCTGAGCTTTCGGCCCCACCTCGGATGTCTCCGCCATCCGGGCCACCGAAAGCACCTCTTCCGCAGCCAGTCACCGAGCGGAGACTTACTGCGCCTGATGATCTCGCCCACCCCCCACTCCGTATGCGCCCCAGAAAATATGTCTCTTCAAGGGTGCGTGCGATTGACAATGGCCACAGAGCACGACGGCGGCAGCGCACCAGCCCCTGAGCACCGTGGCGCCGCAGGTCGCGTGTCCGTGGCCGGCGGGCCGCCATCCCATGAGCTCGGCAGGCTGCGATATGTCGGGCGCCGGAACGCCGTTTCCGTTACGAGAACGACCTGTTTTCGACATGCTGACTCCGGGTGAACCTCCCAATTGCCAGAGGGTCAGGGCCGAATGCAAAAGGCCCCGCCGTCGCCGGCAGGGCCTTATCTATTCCAATGTCGCTATCGATTACTCGATGATCGAGGCGACGATGCCGGCGCCGACGGTGCGGCCGCCTTCGCGGATGGCGAAGCGCAGCTTTTCTTCCATCGCGATCGGAACGATCAGCTCGACGGCAACGGTGACGTTGTCGCCCGGCATGACCATTTCCGTGCCTTCCGGCAGCGAGACGATGCCCGTCACGTCCGTCGTGCGGAAGTAGAACTGCGGACGGTAGTTGGTGAAGAACGGCGTATGACGACCGCCTTCTTCTTTCGTCAGGATATAGGCTTCAGCCATGAACTTCTTGTGCGGCTTGACCGAACCCGGCTTGCACAGGATCTGGCCACGCTCGACGCCGTCACGCTGGACGCCACGGATCAGCGCGCCGATGTTGTCGCCGGCCTGGCCCTGGTCGAGCAGCTTGCGGAACATTTCAACGCCGGTCACCGTCGTC
>NZ_JBFTNK010000033.1:0-10987 GCF_056397445.1 Neorhizobium sp. 05N33
AGCGATCCGGAAAGTGAGCGATCCGGAAAGTGTGTCGTTGTTGACAAGGCCCGTCGCGGTATAGGTCAGCGCCGGATTGGCGTCACCATAGGTCTTGGACAATGCGTCTGCCGTCACCGTCAGCGCCCGCGGGTTCACGGTGAGGTTGGCGCCCGTATAGCTGATAACGTAGTTTGCGTTGGCCAGCGATCCTTGCGTGATCGCGTAGGCGCCGACATCGGAATATTGCCCCGCCGTGGTCGAAAGCGATCCGGAGAGCATGTCGTTGTTGACAAGGCCCGAACCTCCGACCGTGTAGGTTAGCGCCGGATTGGCATCGCCATAAGTTTTCGATAGCGCATCCGCCGTCACCGTCAGTGCTCGCGGCGTGATTGTCAGTTCGGCGGCATTATAGGTGATCGCGTAATTGGTATTGCCGAGGCTGCCGATGGTGATCCCGTAGCTACCCACATTCGAATACTGCCCCACCGGGGTCGAAAGCGATCCGGAGAGCGTGTCGTTGTTGACTAGGCCCGAGGTTGTGTAGGTCAGTGTCGGATTGACGTCACCGTAGGTCTTCGACGCAGCGTCCGCCTGAACGGTAATCGCCCGCTGGCCGATGGTCAGGTTGGCGCCGGTGTAGCTGATCGCGTAGTTCGAATTGGCGAGCGTCCCAATGGTAACGCCATAGTTGCCGACATCGGAATAGCGGCCTGCCGAGGTCGAGAGCGACCCCGACAGCGTGTCGCCGTTGACCAGACCCGCCGCCGTGTAGGTCAGCGTCGGATTGACATCGCCGTAGGTCTTGGTGAGCGCGTCCGCCGTCACCGTGAGCGCCCGCCGATTGATCGTCAGGTTGGCGCCGGTATAGCTGATCGAATAGTTGGAATTCACCAGCGTGCCGATGGTGATGCCATAGGTTCCCGCATCCGAATATTGCCCCGCCGGGGTCGAAAGCGAACCGGAGAGCGTATCGCCGTTGACGAGGCCCGACGTGGTGTAAGTCAGCGCCGGGYTGATATCGCCATAGGTCTTCGACAGGGCATCAGCCGTTACGGTGAGCGCCCGCTGATTGATCGTCAGATCGGCGCCAGTGTAGCTGATCGAATAGTTGGAATTCGCGAGCGTRCCGATGGTGATGCCATAGGTTCCYGCATCCGAATATCGCCCCGCCGGGGTCGAAAGTGAACCGGAGAGCGTATCGTTGTTGACGAGGCCAGAGACCGTATAAGTTAGTGCCGGATTGGCGTCACCATAGGTCTTGGCGAGCCCGTCCGCCGTCACGGCTAGCGTACGCTGATTGATGGTCAGGTTGGCGGTGTTGTAGGTGATCGCATAGTTACTCGATGCAGCGAGTGTGCCTAGGCCAACCGCATAGTTACCCACGTCCGAATATTGCCCGGCGGGGGTTGAAAGCGATCCGGAGAGCATATCGCCGTTGACGAGGCCGCTGATTGTATAGGTCAGTGCCGGATTGGCATCGCCATAGGTTTTCGACAGAGCATCCGTCGTCACCGTGAGCGCGCGCTGGGTGACGGTCGCATTCGCGCCGACATAGGTCAGGGCGTAGTTCGACGAAGCCGACAGTGTCCCCTGCGTGAGGGCATAGGTGCCGACATCGCTCGAGCTAGTGATGCCCGCGAGTGCTCCTGACAGCGTGTCGCTGTTCACCAGCGACCCGCTGGTCACGCTGTAGGCGAGTGTGGGCGCGTCACCATAGCTGAAGCTCTGACCCGACGTCGCCGTCACCGTGATCGGGCGGGCCGCGATGATCAAAGCGTTGCTGGTGTCGATATAGGCGGTGCGCGAACCGGTCACGGACACGACATTGGCATCCGAATAATTGTAGGTGCCGGCATTGGTGGCGGCACCCACCGCGCTGCCCCAGCTCAGGGAGACATTGCCCGTGCCGACGCCCGTCAGCGCCGCGCCGGAAATGGTGCTATTGGCGTCGCCATAGACGCGCGTGGCGCTGCCGATGGAGATATAATCGTCATAAAGGCCTGTGCTGAGCGCGCGCAGCATCATATAGCCGCTGTTCGCGCCGCTGGTTGATTTGCCCCAGCCAGACGAGAAATCCCAGCCCGCATTGATAAAGGTGAACGGGTCCTTCATCTGCGCCGTGGTGAGGCCTATTGCGGAAAAAGAATATGGGTATTGAACCTGTCCACCGCCAGATGGCTGTCCCGTGGTTTCGATATCCCAGAAGCTGGATGATACGGTGGCTACTTCGCTCCCACCCACCAAGCCTCCGAGATAGGGGCCATTATAATTGTTCCAGTTTCGACTAGTGGTGAAGGTGCCGCTGACGGCACCCGTGGCATAGGCGTTGGTGATAGTGGTATGGTCAATGAATCCCACCAAACCTCCGAACTTGCCATTATCTAAATTATCAAAATAATACGTGCCGCTGACAGCGCCCGTGGCATAGACGTTGCGGAGAGTGCCGGAAAGGTCGTGACCCACCAGCCCTCCAAAGTTGCCAGTAGAGCCGCTGGAACCGGTGCTGGTGACGGCGCCGGTGGCATAGACGTTGGTGATGGTTCCACCATAGTTGAAACCCACCAGGCCTCCGGCTTCGCCAATGGCGCCGACAGCGCCGGTGGCGTAGGCGTCGGTGATGGTTCCGTGGTCGTTGTAACCCACCAGGCCTCCGGCATAGTAGCCATGAAGCCCTAAGCCGGCGCTGACAGGGCCGGTGGCGTAGGCGTTGGTGATGGTTCTTCCGGACTTGTTGTAACCCACCAGGCCGCCGACATAGTCCGAGCCGCTGACAGCGCCGGTCGCGTATGCGCCGGCGATCGTGCCGTCGTTGTAACCAACCAAGCCTCCGCTGTAGACAAGGTAGCTGGTGACAGCGCCGGTGGCGTGGGCGCTGGTGATCGTGCCATAATTTTCACCCACCAGGCCTCCGACGTATGAATTGCCGGTGACAGATCCGGTGGCATAGGCGTTGGTGATCGTGCCGTAGTTGGTACCCACCAAGCCTCCAGCGTCCATATCAAAGATGGTGACATTGCCGGAGGCATGGGCGTTGGTGATGGTTCCTCCGCCATCGTTGTAACCCACCAACCCGCCGACGTAGTCCCAGCCGCCGACAGCGCCGGTGGTATAGGCGTTGGTGATGGTGCCATTGTTGTAACCCACCAGGCCTCCGATATATGTACCGCCGTTGGGGGCGATGATGGCGCCGGTGGCATAGACGTTGGTGATGGTTCCCCCGTTGTTGTAGCCCACCAAGCTGCCAACCCATTGGGCGCCTGTGATGGATCCCCCGATCAAACCGACATTCGCAATGGTCGCGCCTGGACCGACATAGCCAAACAGGCCGGTATAGGCATAGAGTAATTGATTGTCGATCGTCAGACCGGAAATCGTGTGGCCTTGGCCATCGAAATTGCCGGCAAATCCGGCGCCGCCGTTCAGCGCCTGGAACCCATCGGTGCCGATCGATCGGAAGCCAAAGCCATAATTCCAGTTGGCGGTGTCGGAGGCGTCGATATCCTTGCCGAGCGCGAAGCTTCCGGTGAGGTGATCCTGGATGCTTTGGAGGCCGGTGGGATTGTTTACCAGCTGATAGGCGACGAGGCTGTTTGCCGTGACATTGCCGCTGAAATCGGTCGCGGTCCCGAACATGGCGGGATTATAGTAGATATTTGCCGTGGAGGCCGATCCGGAAAGATTGACGGAACCACCCGCACCGAAGGAGACCGTGCCCGTACTGGTGCCCGAATTGTCGGCTTGTAGCACCACCCCGGCGCTGGTTCCCGAAGCCGTGATGGCGGCGTTGATCGCGATGTCGGACGCGGCGCTGAGGGTGAGCGTGGTGCCCGCACTCCAGGAGAGCGCATCGGCCACCGTGATCGTGCCGGCCTGCGAGCCGGCGGAGCTGCCGTCGCCGGTCGTCACAGTGACATTGGCGCCCGCGAGTGCGGCCTCGAGCGTGCTGACATTGATGACGCTGTCGTCGCCGGTGGCGGTGAAGCCGGACGAATTACTGTCAGTGCCCGACGAGATCGTGACGTTATACGGATCGAGCAGCAGATTGCCGAAAGCGCCATTAGCCGCCGTCAGGTCGGTAAAGCCCGTATAGGAAAGTAGCGCCTTGCCGGAGACTTCCACATCGGCGCCGTTGCCGGAGAGCGAACCGCCGCGGGCGGTGATCAGGCCTTCGAATTGCGTGAGATCGTCCGACCACAAGACGACATTGCCGCCCTTGCCGGTCGTGATTGCATCGGCATTGATGACGGTGCCGGCATCGACGGTCAGCGTCTCGGCGTGCTTCAAGGTGCCGCTACCCTGCCGCTCGCCGCCGATATTGATCGTGCCGCCGCCGCTCTTGCCGGAAGCATTCACCCTGGCAGAAGCGAGCTTGATCGACCGCCCGGTCACCGTGACCTTACCGCCGATGCCGGCAGCATTGCTGGCATTGAGCGTGCCGGAGATCGCCACCTCGCCGTCACCGCCGGTGAGCGTGATGTCGCCGCTCCTGCCGGAAACGCCCTTGGCTTCGATCGTGCCGGACATGTTGACCGCCTGACGCGCCATGTCCCTGGCGGCGGCGGCCGAAAGCTGCACCGTACCGCCATTGGCGGAGATCTTGCCGCTGTTGGAGACGAGCGCTTTCGTGCCCGCGGCCGTTGTCGGGATCGCCACCTGCAGGAATCCATCACCGGCCAGATCGAGCGTCGCCTGCTCGCCCGAGCCAAGCGCCACCTTGCCCATCGGCACGGTAATCACGCCGGAGTTCTCGACCGAGCGGCCGATCAAGGCGAGATAGCCACTCCGATTGATGGTGATCGTGCCCGCATTGGTCACGGAGCTGGATGCGCCGTTGCCGGTAAACGTCCGCTTGCCGGCCATGAAGTCGTCGTCGGAGATGCCTAGCGTCGAGGCGACGAAGGCACCGGTATTGATCGTCCCCGTCGGGGTAATGGCAATGCCGTTAGGGTTGACCAGATAGACCTGTCCGTTGGCAGTGAGACTGCCAGCGATGGTCGTCGTGGTCGAGCCGATGACGCGGTTGAGGATGGCCGAGGAGGCATTCGGCTGGATGAAAGTGACGCCATTGCCCTGGCCGATATTGAAGTTCTGCCAGTTGACGACGGCGTTCGCGCTCGTCTGGTTGATCGTCAGCGTGCCGTTTGACGGCGTGCCGATCGTCACGCTGCCCGCCGCGACGCTTCCACCCGTCGGCAGGGACTGGGTGAAGGCCGGATTGGCCCCGACCAGTGCCGTGGAGGCAAGAAGGACGATGAGCCGGGTCCTCGTGGGGACGGGGCGGACGATGGAGCGGTGGTCTTTGACGTGCAGCATGGCGATGGTCCTAAAACTGGAACGCTGCCGAGAGCGTGAAGCGATTGTCGTTTGAACCATCACCGAAGCGCTCGGTGCGGCCATATTCGAGGCTGAGGGTCATGGAATTGAAGCTCGCCTGCTCGGCGGCGCCGAGGCGCAAGCCTGCCCCATACGACGCCCCTTGTGTCCAAGCTGCTTCCAATGCGGTCGGCTGATGCAGGCGCACACCGCCATAGGCCCCAAACAGATAGGGTGAGGCGAGGAAGGCGCCACTCGCCGCCCCATCCGCCGGCAGGCTGGTGCCCTGCTGCGCCGGGAAGGCGGATAGCGCGAACGGCAGGCTGAACGGCATGGTGAACGGAAACTGCGCCTCGGCGCGGACGACGAAGCCGTCATCGCCCTGCATCAGGCCGGAGGGGAACGTCGAAAGGCCGGAGGTCGAGGCAAGGCCGATCTGCTCGGAATTGAGCAGCGGTTGGCCGAAGGAGGTCTGTGCCTTGGCGGCCAGATCGAAGGTCAGGTGTTCGGCGACCGGCTGGCGATAGCCAAGCGTGAGTTCAAGCTTCTGGAAGTCGGCGGCAGCGCCCTGCCGCGACAGCGGCGTATCGCTGGCGGCAGCATCCGCAGCACTGCGCGCACCCAGACCGTTGATGCCGAAGGAGCCGGTCAGCCCGGCCGAGAACAGAGAATCACCGAACACGTACCAGGAGAGGTCCGCCCCGGTTCGCAGGACGCGCAGCCGGTCCTTTGATAGAGCAACGCCGCCGAGATTGATGGCACTCAGTTTCTCCTGCTGCGCGTCGAATGCGCCTGTCAGGTTAAGCGTCAGGTTGCGCGACCGGATCAGCGGATAGTTGAGTTTGGCGGAATAGCGGGTGAAGTCCGATTGGAAGACAATGCTGCCAGCCTCAGCTTCCGGCGCGGTGCGCGAGACCGTCGCCTCCAGATTGAGGCTCAGTCCATCATTGCCGAGCGGCAGGGTGACGCCGCCGGCCAGCATGCGGTTGCGCGGCGCTCCTGAGAAGAAATCGGTGTCGCCGTCGAAGCGCGGAGCGCCGGAAGCGCGCAGATAGATAAGCTCCCCGAAACCGAACACCGAATTGAAGTCGATGCCCATGCCCGTATTATATTTGCCAAGCTGGTCCGACTGACGGTTGTCCGCGTTGAGAGAAAAGAGCACCGGCTTGTAACGGGCCTCGATCGTCAGCACACTGCCGCCAGCCGTCGTCCCCCTGGAAAGGGTAGAGCGCAGCACGATGCCCGGCAGGTCGCCGGCCAGCAGCACCCGTCGTTCGATCTCGGCATTGGTGATGCTTTTCTTACTTACCAGCGGCGCCAGCAGTTTCGCGACGCGTTCACGGATGTTGTCCGGCAGATGCGAGGTGTCGATCCTTTCCAGGAAACCGTCGATGACGGCGATGCGCAAAGTCGCGCCGTTAACGAGGCGTTGCGCCGGCAGGAGAACGCGCACCAACGGATAGCCTTTTGCGGCATAGGCTGCCTGCAAACGGCTCGCGGCGGCGAAGAGATCGACAGCGGTGACTGTCTTGCCGGCAAGTTCCGCCTTCAGCTTCGCCGTGTCTTCCGTCAGCGCCGGCAGGCCGCCTTCTACGACGACACTCCCGATATGGACGTCGAGCTTTTCCGCACCGGCGGGTGCGACCTGCTCCGCGCCTTCGGGAATCACGATACCGCGCGCCTGCTTCTGCAATTTTGGTTCAAACGTCTGCGGCGTCACTTGCGAGGCGGTCTGCGCCAGGACCGGTCCCACCGAAAACAGCATGATCGCCGTTCCGGCGAGCAACGCGGCCCGCCGCACATCGTCACATCTCGAAATCAAAATTCACCTCGACCTGCCTGTTTCCCCGCACGCTTCCCCCGGCGATCGAAGGCGAGCCCAGCAACGCCCTAGACAACCCACAAAAGTCGCGCTGCTCACTCAGCGCAGACCCATGCAGAATCCGTCCGTGGAGCGGCTATTTTGCCCGCAATCGCGAGAACAGGGCGTTCGGGGAACCTGTTCCGCCCAAGAGCTAGGAAAATTCTCCGTGATTGTCTGCGTCCATTTTTGACTGCCCGTGAACCGGCATCCGCGATTTGCTATGCTTCAGGGGTTGCTTGGACGGACTGCTGCCGAACAATGTCGGAACCTATGCGATCATGCAGGGGTCGCAGATCGTTGCCGCCTTAGTGCCAAACGGTATCTGGCGTCTATCGCGGATCGCCGGTCGGCAGGCCGATTTCGACAAGCGTTCGCAAAACGGCCTGGGTGGCGACGAGGTAGGTGTCGCTCGCGTTGCGACGCGACAGGGGGAGAGTGCGGACGGTGAAGTCGGGACGTAGCGCCATGCCTTTCAGGAACGCTTCCCATGCCTCCGTCTTGCGGCCGAGGCGCCGGTAGGCGGTCGCCAGCAGCATGTAGGAGCGGCCGGAGCCAGGAGTGATGGCGATCGAGCGTTCCAGCAAGCCGATTGCTTTTGCGTTGCGATCGAGCAGCAGGTTCGCCCAGCCAGCCCCGAGCAGCCAGGTCCAACGGGAGACAGCCGGCGTATCGAAGCGGTCGGCCTCGGCGAATGTCCGCAGCCCATCCTCGAAGCGGCCGAGTTGGACCTCTGCGAGACCGATCTGATAGAGCGCCGCGCCGTCCCAGGGATTGAGTGTCAGCGCACGCGCGCAGGCGACAAGGCTTTCGGCGACCTGGTTGGTCGCCGTCAGCAAGCGGCAGTATGCACCCAGCACGGCTATGGATTGCGGTCGCGACCGGAAAGCATCTTCCAGCAAGGCGCGGGCATCGGTTTCGGCGGCGGCGCTTTCGGCGGCGTTATACCAGCCCATTTGCACAGCGCGCAGATGCAGGCCGGCAAGTGCCACTCGCAGGTCGACGTTTCCAGGATCGGCGGCACGATATGTCTCAAGGATCTCCCGCGCCGTTGCAAAACGCTCACGCGTCGTCTGGTTGATCGACGCGACGGCCTGCTGGATCGCGATATCCGCGCCGCCGGTTCGGTGCGTGCTGTCTCGTTCAGCAAGATTGTTCATCCGGACGGCCAGCGCATAGCCGACGCCCGCCGTAAGGCGGGACTGGAGACGTTGTGGATCGGTTTCCCCGGCGTCCACCGATATCTCGGCGACCGTCTGGATCTCGCCGCTGGCAACATCGATGAGGCGCGCCTGAATGGTCCAGGATAATCCAGTTTTGCGCAGATCAGCTTGCACCTGGTAGGAGGCACGGGTGTTCGATCCCTCGCTTGCGACGAGATCGATGCCTTCGATCTTGGAAAGGCCGCCGACCAGCTCGGCGGTGGTGCTGCGGGACAGGGCCACACCCTCGGGACTACCGGAGGCATCGGCGACCGGGAGCACTTCCAGCACGGGCCGAGATTGTTGGAAAAGATAGGAACGGTTGAAGAGAATGAGGAGTGCTACAACTAGAACGCCGAGGCTAGCGAGCACCACGGTGCGAAGTCTCCGGCGCAGCCTTGCGCCGGACTGGTTCCCCGTTTGCGGGAGCGGTAGTGCCGTCTCGCGCTCCTGTCCGTGGGTAACATCGACGGCGAAGAGATAGCCTCGGCCCGAGACCAGCTTGATCATCTGCCGCTCGCTATCACCGAGCGCGGTGCGGATTTCGCGGATGCACTGGAAGAGGCTGTCCTCGCCGACATGGATGCCGGGCCAGACGACGTCCATCAAGTCCTGCTTGCCGAGCACGCGATGGCTGTTGGTAACAAACAGTTTCAGCAGTTCGAAGGCTTTCGGGCGCAGCCGGGTCACGGACCCGTCAGGCGCGCGCAGTTCGGCACGGTCCGGATCCAAAACGAAGCCCGAAAATAAGAACAAGTGCCCTCCACGCCCTTACACAATAGGGCGCACCATAATGAGCACCCGGCAGAGCCGTCAACCGGTGGGGTCGGGCGTGTGGGGACGGTATGGCGCGGTCGGTGCAGGTGGGCAATTTCAGAAAAGAATCAGGAAATTTCAGAATTCTGCCGGCTGGCCTTCAGGACGTTGCGCCGGCATCGCGGCTATCTGTCGAACGGGTCACAGGGTGGCGGCTGGTGATGCATGACTGGGGAATGACCGTGCCTGACAAAAAAAGGGAGCGCAGATCTGTCTGTCATGGCTCCATATCGCTCGAGTGTCATGCTGTGACGTCCATGTTTGAGCGGCGCTTCCACCTTCTGCCGGAAGCAAGCGGGATCGACGGTCTGATGGCGGCGGAAGCCTTTGGCGATGCGATCGCGTTGCTGGCACAGAGTTTCATCGCGAGCCATGTCGCCGCGCCGCGTCCATCGGCGCTATTCGCCTCGCAGCAGCGCTGGCTGCTCTCCCAGGCAGCGCTCGCTCGGCATTTTCGCGCCGCAGGGGCTGGCGGACCCGGCGTGTCGCGAAGGGCCATCGGGCATCTCGCGGTCCAGCACAGCATTGCCAGCCGCAACACCGCCTATGCCTTCTTCGACGAAATTCTGAAGTACGGCCTAGTCCTTCCCGCGCCCGAAGAGAGCCGCGCGGGGGAAGTGGTGCCTGCGCCCGCAGCCCTACTGGTACTCGGAGGGTGGTACGAGGTGCATCTTGCCGCTCTCGACTGTATCGACGGGGGAGATAGGGGCAGTCGCTTTCGCAGCGCGCCCGAACGGCTGCTTCCGCTTCTCGCGCCGGCCATAGGCGATCGCCTCCTGGCGAGCCCCGAGATACGAAGGCCGGGGCCGCTCTACCGGATCTTCGCCTGGACCGACGCAGGCGGGCATTTGATGGACCGGCTTGTCGCGGGCATCGACCGACACGCATCGCGGCCTGGCGGCTACCTAACGGATGTCAGATCGATCTCGCATCTCGCCGATTTCCTAGCGCTTTCACGGGCGCATACCAGCCGCAAGTTCGCCGAAGCGGAATCGATCGGCGGCTTAGGCTGGAATGGCCGTCGCGGGCGCTCGCGCATCTGGATTTCGGACGGTTTCTATACGGAATACGCGATGGCGCAGGCGCGCAAGCTCATCATCTTCCAAGAGGCGTTCGCAGAGATCGCAGGGCGAGCATCAAAAATGGACGACGAGGATTGTGCCGTTTTTTCATAGTTTCGGCAGGGCTTCTCTTTTTCGGTGTCTGAGGTGGCTGCAGCTCCAACGCCAGACTTATATCCAGCGACGTCAGAGATAACGGCGCGCCACGGACAGCGATTTATTGCCAATCCAATGCAGGAGTCCTGAAAGATCGGGGGCGGCTCGCGGCCACATCCCTTCCTTCTTCTGCGGCAACTATGAATTTGAACCGGACAGGAGAATTTTAAACTTTGGACATTTGCTTTGACTATTCGTCAAGCGCTGCTTGCTGCAACATTTCCGGAGGGATGAAAGCCTATCTTGCTTTCCCCATGCTCATTCACATTGAGATCCACATATCCGGGCCTTGCCACAGCAAGGAAACTGCAAAACTGTGCTGGTTGCGGGGTGTAGTACCCACGATTTGAACCTACACAGCTAAATCATTGATTTTGTTTAATCTACGCGCCAATGGGCCTGTACGCACAGAAAGCAAAAACCCGGTAACCTATTGGATTGCCGGGCTTTTCGAGAGTGTACGTTGGTTGCGGGGGCAGGATTTGAACCTGCGGCCTTCAGGTTATGAGCCTGACGAGCTACCGGGCTGCTCCACCCCGCGTTGTACAGGCGACGGGAACCGTCGTCCTGAGAGCTTTTTGCCTGCGGCAAAATAG
>NZ_JBFTNK010000034.1:0-8334 GCF_056397445.1 Neorhizobium sp. 05N33
GAACTCGTCGTGGGCAGTGTTCGTGGCGTAAGTCCACGTTCCATTCGTGTTGATCGTGAACTTGCCATAGCCGTTCGAACCAGCAGCATTCGTCTGAGCGACGAAGGTCTCCGGGCTGTCGACATCGCTGATCGTCAGAGTGCCGCCCGAGGTCAGGACTGCGTTGGTTTCCGTCAGGTTGACGGTCACCGGCGTCAGAACCGCGGCGTCGTTCACAGGAGTGACCGCGATGTTGAATGTGTCCGAAACGCTGTTCAAACCATCGGTGGCGGTCACCTTCACATCGAAGCTGCCATTGTAGTTCAACGGCGCATCACCGCTGAACGTCCCTGTGCTGGGATCAAAATGCAGCCATGCCGGCAGTGCCGAACCATCGCCGAGGGTGGCCGTGTAGGTCAGTGTCGAGTCCACGTCCGAGAATGTGTCTCCCGGAACCTGGAAGGAAATCGTGCCTTCCTCCGGAATGCTCTGGTCGGCAATCGCATTCGCAAGAACCGGCGCATCGTCAACCGCCGTGATGGCCACCCCGATCGAACCGGTCGAAACCAGAGTATCGGTGTGCAGACCATCGGTGAGCGTGGCGCTGTCAAGGACCGTCGCCGCAACGTTCAGGTCGAAGTTGCCGGCGAAGTCGTGCGGCGGTGTCATCGTCAGGCCGGAGGTATTGACCCCGGCGGTATCGGTGATGACCCAAACCGCACCTTCGAGCGCGCCTTGGCTGAAGGTCGCACCGGCCGGGAAGCCCGACAGTTCGACCCGCGTCACCTTTTCCGACCCGTCGGTGTCGCCAAGGGCAATGTTGAGCGCGATGTTGGCCGCTGCGTCTTCAGCGCCGAGACCAGAACCGGAGATCGTCGCAGTATCAGCCACCGGCCGAATATTGACCGTGATGGTTGCCGAAGCCGTGGCGTTTGCGGCGCCGCTGCCGTCAGATACCGTATACTGGATCGTGGTGATACCGCTGGCGTTGGCGTGCGGCGTGTAGACCAGGTCCCCGTTGGAGTACAGGAGGCCGCTGCCCGTCGGCCCCGACGTGATGGTCGCCGCGGTCGGATGCAGAGTATCCCCGTCGACATCGGTGTCGTTGGCGAGGGTATTGACGCCGGAGAGCGTATGGTCCTCGTCGACGAAAAAGACGTCGTTGTGCGGGGTCGGTGTATCGTTGACCGGCGTGACCGCGATATTGAAGGTGTCCGAAACGTCGTTCAAACCGTCGGTGGCAGTCACCTTCACATCGAAGCTGCCGTTGTAGTTCAACGGCGCAACACCGCTGAAAGTCCCTGTCCCGGCGTCAAAGTGCAACCAGGCCGGCAGTGCCGAACCATCGCCGAGGGTTGCCGTGTAGGTCAGTGCCGAGTCGATGTCCGAGAACGTGCCTGCCGGAACCTGGAAGGAAATCGTGCCTTCCTCCGCAATGCTCTGGTCGGCAATCGGCTGGACGAGAACCGGCACATCGTTCACCGCTGTGATGGCAACCTCGATCGAACCGGTCGAAACCGCGGTATCCGTGTGAAGGCCATCGGAGAGCATAGCGCTGTCGAGGACCGTTGCTGCCACGTTCAGCGTGAAGTTGCCGTTGTAATTGGCCGGCGGAGTCATCGTCAGCCCGGTGGTAACAACCCCGGCAGCATTCTCGATGACCCAGACACCACCCTGCAACGAGCCCTGGTTGAAGGTTGCACCGTCCGGGAAACCGCTCAACTCAACTCGTGTCACCTTCTCGGAATGATCCGTGTCGCCAAGAGCAATATTGAGCCCAATGGCGGCCGCACCATCTTCGCTGCCGGAGCCGGAGCCGGAGATGGTGGCGGCGTCCGCGATCGGACGGATATTGACGGTGATCGTACCCTGGCTCGTGAGGTTGCCGTCGGAGACCGTATAGCCGATGACCGAATAACCGCTCTCGTTTGCCTCCGCGTGATAGGT
Source organism: Neorhizobium sp. 05N33 (assembly GCF_056397445.1). Classification (NCBI taxonomy): domain Bacteria; kingdom Pseudomonadati; phylum Pseudomonadota; class Alphaproteobacteria; order Hyphomicrobiales; family Rhizobiaceae; genus Neorhizobium; species Neorhizobium sp. 05N33. Next base: position 1,927 of record NZ_JBFTNK010000034.1, read on the forward strand.
CAACGCGCCGCCTGTCTCCAGCGATGCGGATGCGGCCGGGTTCCCCCCAACCGTTATGTTGCCAACCCTGATGAGGGTATCGCCTTCGGCATCCGTGTCGTTCGTCAATACGTTGACGCCCGAGAGGGTGGTGTCCTCGTCGATGAAATAGACGTCGTCATGCGCCACCGGTGCATCGTTGACCGGCGTCACGGTGAAGTTGAAGGTGCCGGTGCCGGGTGCCGAGTTGTCCTCGTTGCCGTCCTCGACCTTGACCGAGAAGGATGCGGTCGGACCTTCCGAACCGTCATGGGTGTAGGTGATCAGGCCGGCCTTGAGTTCGGCGGCGGTGAACGAGGTCGCCGAAGCTCCGCCGTTGGAAATCACCCCGTGCGTCTCGCCGGAGACGGAGACCTGGAAGACCACGCCGCCGTCGACATCGTCCGGATCGGTATAGCCGAGTTCGGCGAAAGTGAGGACGTGGCTGCCGCCTTCGGCGACCACCCCAGTCAACGTGCCGGCCAATACCGGCGCGTCGTTGATGGCGATCATGTGAACGGTCGCAACCTGCGGCGCGCTATCGGAAACCCCATCATTGACCACAACGGTCAGGGTGCGGTCGATCGAGGTATCCGGGTTATCGCTGTTGTCCTGGTAGACGATGTTCTTGAGGATCGTCTCATAGGTGGCGATCGATGCCAAACCGGTGACCGACAGCACGCCGGTGGTTGAATTGTAGCCGACGTTCAAGCCCACGGCGGCGGCGGTTGCCGTCGCGTTGAGGAAGAGCGTCTCGCTTGCTCCATCAAGGTTGTGGGCAAGCGTCACCGTCATCGACTGCAGCGTCGAAGAGTCGACATCGGCAAGGCTTGCCTGCCAGGCGAACTGCTGCGGCGTCTGTTCCGTGGCGTTGGTCGCCGTACCGTTTCCAGCAGCCGCGCCGTTCAGGTCGACAACCGTTGCATCGTTGGTGCCGGTGATCGCGATGGTCAGCGACGCCGTCGAGGTCAGGCCGTGGGCATCCTTCATGCCGTAGGTGAAGACTTCGCTGACGTGCGCGTTCTGGACAAGCGCCTGGGTGTCGGCGTCATTGTTGTCCAGCGCATAGGCATAGCTGCCATCCGCATGGATTGTCAGCGTGCCGTAGGTGCCGGCAACCGTGACATCGCCATTATTGCCGGGAACGGCCGTCAACCCGCCGCCGGCGAACTGGACCGAGGTGACGGTCCTGGTGTCGAAGATATCGGCGTCGGTATCGTTGGTCAGCACATTGCCGGTTGCCGAAGCGTCGCCGGCCGTGCCGTTGGCGATGCCGCCGGCCTCGATTACCGGATCGCCCGCATTGGTGTCGGCAATGGCATGCGGTGCATCGTTGACCAGCTCGATGGCCTGCACGGTGCCGCCGTTGCCGTTGTTCTCACCGGCAAAGGTGAACTGCTCGATGTTCTTCGCCGTCGCCACGACGGTGCCGCCGAGGCTGAAGGAGAAGGTGCCGTCGGAGGCCCGAACGATGTCGTAGTCGGCCCATTTGCCGGCCAGGATCATCGTATCCACGTCGCCGCCAGTGGTGTCGTCGGCGTCGGTGACGACCACCTTGGTGCCGGCAAGACCGGCCAGGTTGATGACGTCGTCGCCGGTACCGCCGGTGATGACGATGGTCGAAGGTGCGATGGCGGTGCCGGAGAGATCGCCGACATTGATCGTGCCGCCGCCTGCATGCAGGGTGATCTCGATGCCTTCGATTTCGTCGGCCCGTACAGTCGTTCCGCCGGTGCCGCTATAGGTGACCAGCACGTCGGGCCGATCGTCGGCCGGCGCAACATTCTGCGGGTCCGCCAGGGTCGATTTGCCGATCGTGAAGGTGCGGCCCTCGGCATCGCCGGCAATCTTGAGGACGTCGTAGTCCGGGAAGATCGAGCCGGTTTCCGTGCCCCCGTCGATCACGTCGGCACCGTCGCCAACCTTGTAGACGAAGGTGTCGTTGCCTGTGCCGCCGGAAATCAGGTCGTCGCCCTTGCCCCCGATCAGCGTATCGTCGCCGTCTTCGCCATACAGCTTGTCGGCACCGCCGCCCCCTTCGATATGGTCGTTGCCGCCACCAGCGAAGATGATGTCGTCGCCGGCGTCGACCGGGTTCGGGTTGCCATCGTCTTCGCCATAGAGCCAATCGCCGCTGGAGCCGCCATAGATCAGGTCGTTGCCGCCTTCGCCCTTGGCCGTACCGCCGCCATTGCCGAGGACGAGCACGTCATTACCGGAACCGGCATAGAGGTTGTCGCCAACATTGTCATCGCCACCGATGAGAAGGTCGCTGCCTGCACCACCGAGAAGCGTGTCGGAACCTGCGCCGCCCTTGAGGATGTTGTCGTTTCCGTCACCGGCCAGAATATCGTCGCCGATACCGCCCGTCAGGTTTTCGATGTCGACAAGCGTATCCGTTCCGACCGCATCATTGGCGCCGTTGCTATCGATTGCGCTGTGGGCCGGAATAGCGGCCGGCCAAGTTGCGGCGTCACCCAAGTTGGCGAACACACCCGTCGTCAGCGACGAGTAGTCTGCGGTGTCGCCGCCGAAAGCCGAAGCGATAATCGTTGCGGCGTCACCCGATGCAGGGTTGGATGGCCGGTTGAAGCCAACGGCACTGTTGGTGCCGCCGTCGAGCAGATCGTCGCCCTTGCCGCCGACCAGCATGTCGTTGCCGTCTTCGCCATAGAGCTTGTCGGCGCCAAGACCGCCCCAGATCTCGTCATTGCCGGCACCGCCCTTGAGAATGTCGTTGCCGCCGAGACCGGAGATCAGGTCGTTGCCCGTGCCGCCGTTGATGATATCGGCGGAATTCGAACCGCCGAGGATGTCGTTGCCGTCGCCACCTTCGATGGTGATCGGTCCGCCGTCCGCAGTGGAGCCCGCAGCCAGAAGAATGACGTCATTGCCATCGGTGCCGACGATCTTTTCGACGCCGGAGAGATAACCGGGAGCCGTGCTGTAATCGGCCACGAAGCCCGATTTGCCGTCACGCTCCAGGATGATCGTGTCGTATCCTGCGCCACCGATAACCTGGTCGGCAGTGCCGGCAAGACCAGCGATATTGACCGCCAGCAGGCTGCCGTCACCCAGCTGAATGTTGCGGGTGCCGGAACCGGTCACATCCGCGCCGAGGACGAAGGTGTCGTTACCTTCACCGCCGTCGAGAACATCGGCTCCGAGACCGCCATCCAGGTAATCGTTGCCACCATTGCCGGTGAGCTTGTTGGCCTCGTCGCCGCCGATCAGCACATCGTTGCCGGCACCACCCAGGGCATCGACGATGCCCGAGACGCTGTCGATACCAATCACTTTGTCGATCACGGTGGCACCGTCGGTCGCGGTGTCAGCTGCAACGGTCTGGCCGCCGACCATGTGGGCAGCACCGTCAAGGTTGACGAAGACGTTGGTGGAAAGGCTGGAATAGTTGATCGAGTCGATCGAGCCGGCGGCATCGACGCGAACGGTCACCGTCGAGGTGGCGGCGTCGCCGTCTGCGTCGGTGGCGGTGAACCCGAGGGCCAGATCGAGATACTGGCTCGTCGCATTCGGCGCCGTATGGTCCAGCGGCTGAAGCAGCGAGAAGGTGTAACCGCCGGTCGCAGCATTGAGCAATGCTGTAAAGACGATATGGTCCAGCGCCGGCGGGTTGGCAGAGCCGGTGAACCCGGTAAGCACACCACCGATGACGGCGATCGTCACCGGATTGCCGTTCGAGCTGAGCGTCGTCACCGACGCTCCGTTTTGATCCTTTGTCGCGACACTTCCAGTGAAGGAAAGCGTACGCGCGCTGCCGGCATCCGCACCCCAGGAGAGGCCTGTCAGGGCGGCGGTGATGGTTTCCGAGCCGCCTTCCTCGACCGTTCCGATGGCATTGGGGCCGGCCGTCGGCACGCTATCGGTGACGGTGACGATCAGCTGGTCATGGAGCGCCACGCTGTCGCCGTCGCCATCGGTTACCGTGACGGCGGACGAAAGGTCCAGCGCCAGCGAACCGTCGCCGTCGGTGAAGGTAATCGAATGACCATTGTTGACGGTTGTAGAGCCATTCGGCGAACCTACACCGTCAAGATCGAACTTCGTCTGGTTCGGGACATTGCCGACATTCAAATACCAGGTGGTGTGGGCCGGGATGTTGATAACATAGTCCGTTCCACCGGGGTTATTGTTGTCCAGCGTCCAGGTGACTGCGGTATTGCCAGAATTGCTGACGCGGATGATCGCGTCGCCGTCCGGCAGGTGTCCCACGAAGGCGAGATCGTTGCCGCCGACATCAGCGACAGCTGCATGACTGCCGGCAGCGTCGAGAGCGGCAGCCGGGATCGACACGCCATCGATAACCACGCTGTCGGTGTGGTCGAGCGGGCCGGTCTGCGCAAAGGTGTAATGGCCGGTGGCCGGATCGACGCTGAAGGTGAAGATCGTCGCCGCACCGGCTTTCGCCACCAGGGCATTGCCGACGACGGAATAGGTAAGCGCGACACCGCCGGACGTCAGCGAAGTCAGGCTGGAGGACAGACCGGTGGTTTCAACCGAGTAGCGGCCGAGACCGTCAGCGCCCGGCGATACCAGGGCGGAAAGCTCGCCTGCAATCGAACCGCCTGCGGCGCTTTCGGTGATCGCGCCAGTGCCGATCACACCGGTGGAGATCGGAGTGTCGTCGTTGACATTGATCTTGAGTGTACCGGTAGCCTTGTCGCCGTCACCATCGGTAACGGTGACGCCGATCGACAGGGTCGTGTTCTCTTCGGTGGTGCCGGCGGTCGGATGGACGATCGGCGCCTCGGCAGTAAAGCTGTAGGAACCATCGGCGTTGACGACCAGAACGGCGGCGGTCTGGCCGGAGAGATGGCCGGTCGCCGTGAACGTCGTCGAGCCGTTGGCGCCCTTGACGCCATTGCTCCAGTCGACGGATTCCGTCTTGGCAAGACCGCCCTGTTCGTAGATCACACTGAATGCCGGACCGTTGATGGCTACCGACTTGACGCCGTCGGCGCCCGCCGTGAACAGCGAACCGGCAAGCCCGGTCGCGACATGCTCGTTGACAACGTCGCCCAAACCGCCGGCATTGCCCGCCCCCTGAGCCTCATCGTCCAGAACCGTCGTCGACGTCACTACATAGGCCTTCGGCGTGTCGTCGTTGACATCGATGGTCAGGGCACCGACGGCATGGTCGCCATCGCCGTCCGTCACGACATAACCGAACGGCAGCTTTTTGTCATCTTCGAAGCCCGGCAGAGAAAAGTCATGCGCAACCGGCGCGCCCAGCGTGAACGTGTAGGAGCCGTCCGCCTTGATCACCAGGACCGCAGCCGGTGTCCCGGCCGGATAGTTGGCGCTCGTCGCCGTGAACGTCGTCGTCCCGTCAGAACCGACGACACCGCCGCTCCACGAAACCGCTTCCGTCTTCGCAAAGCCCTGAGCGTCCTTGTAGATCACCTCAAAGGCAGCACCCAAGATCTCGACCGACTTCACACCGTCCGCACCTGCCGTGAACAGCGCACCTGCACCGCCCGATACCGTGCTGTAGTTCGGGGTAACGTCTCCCCAGCCGCCATTGTTGGCCGGCGTGAATTCGCTCTGCGCCTCGTCGTCGAGAGTGGCTGAACCGGACACGAGCGAGACGATCGGCGCAGGCGTGTCGTCGTTGACGTCGACCTTCAGCGTACCGGTCGCCTTGTCGCCATCGCCGTCCGTCACCGTGAAGTCAAACGACAGCGACTTGTTGTCTTCCGAAATGCTCACCGTGTCATGCGCAACCGGCGCGCCCAGCGTGAACGTATAGGAACCGTCCGCCTTGATCACCAGGACCGCAGCCGGTGTCCCGGCCGGATAGTTGGCGCTCGTCGCCGTGAACGTCGTCGTCCCGTCGGAACCGACGACACCGCCGCTCCACGAAACCGCTTCCGTCTTCGCAAAACCCTGGGCGTCTTTGTAGATCACGTCAAAGGCAGGACCCGAGATCGCGACCGACTTCACACCATCCGCACCCGCCGTGAACAGCGCACCCGCGCCGCCCGACACAGTGCTGTAGTTCGGGTTCTCATCGTTAAAGCCGCCATTGTTGGCCGGCGTGAACTCGCTCTGCGCTTCGTCGTCGAGAACACGCGAAGCCGTCACCACACCCTTCGAGACTGGCGTGTCGTCATCGACATTGATGGTCAGCGTGCCCGGCGTTGCAGCCGCATCGCCGTCCTTGTCGGTGACCTGGTAGGAAATCGTGAACTGCACATTGTCTTCCGTCCCCGGGATCGTCCCCTGCGGATGGTTGATCGGTGCAAGCTGGGTGACCTCATAGGCGCCCGTCACCGTGTCGGTGATGGTGATCGAAACGACCGCGCGTTCGCCCTGATAGATGGTCATCACCTTGCCGTCTTCGGACGGCGTCGCGGTGAAGCCTTCAGG
>NZ_JBFTNK010000036.1:0-3778 GCF_056397445.1 Neorhizobium sp. 05N33
GGGACTTGTGTTTCTGGTTTCCTGGCTGCACCGATCACACGGTTGTTCTGCTCCTTTTGGGGGTGGGGTGTGTGTGGGGTGTGTGGTACGGGGTTGTTGTTTGAGAACTACATAGTGGACGCGAGCATCTTTTATAAGAAGCAATTTCCAAGAATATGAACCTGGATCTGATCCGTGATTGTGCTGCCGCCTTTGGGTGGTGGTTGGTTGCGGTCTGGTTCCATGGTTTTCTCGAAAATTACTCCTTGATCTTTTGTGGTCAAGTTTTTAAGAGCACACGGTGGATGCCTTGGCATTAGGAGCCGAAGAAGGACGTAGGAATCTGCGATAAGCCTGGGGGAGTCGATAACCGGACTGTGATCCCAGGGTGTCCGAATGGGGAAACCCCGCCAGGGGCGCGAGCTGCCTGGTGACCCGCATCTGAACACATAGGGTGCGTGGAGGGAACGCGGGGAAGTGAAACATCTCAGTACCCGCAGGAAGAGAAAACAATAGTGATTCCGTCAGTAGTGGCGAGCGAACGCGGATCAGGCTAAACCGTTCCATGTGTGATAGCCGGCGGGCGTTGCATGGTCGGGGTTGTGGGACTTCCCACTCCAGCTCTGCCGGGCTGGGAAGGTGAGAGTGCAGGCATAGGTGAACGGTCTTGAAAGGCCGGCCGTAGAGGGTGTGAGCCCCGTAACCGAAATGTTGTGCACCGCCTGGTGAAGTATCCCAAGTAGCACGGGGCCCGAGAAATCCCGTGCGAATCTGTCAGGACCACCTGATAAGCCTAAATACTCCCTAATGACCGATAGCGGACCAGTACCGTGAGGGAAAGGTGAAAAGTACCCCGGGAGGGGAGTGAAACAGTACCTGAAACCGTGTGCTTACAATCCGTCGGAGCCTCCGCGAGCGATCGTGTWGGGGTGACGGCGTGCCTTTTGAAGAATGAGCCTGCGAGTTAGTGTTACGTCGCGAGGTTAACCCGTGTGGGGAAGCCGTAGCGAAAGCGAGTCTGAATAGGGCGTTGCAGTGGCGTGATCTAGACCCGAAGCGAAGTGATCTACCCATGGCCAGGTTGAAGCGACGGTAAGACGTCGTGGAGGACCGAACCCACTTCAGTTGAAAATGGAGGGGATGAGCTGTGGGTAGGGGTGAAAGGCCAATCAAACTTCGTGATAGCTGGTTCTCCCCGAAATGCATTTAGGTGCAGCGTTGCGTGTTTCTTACCGGAGGTAGAGCTACTGGATGGCTAATGGGCCCTACAAGGTTACTGACGTCAGCCAAACTCCGAATGCCGGTAAGTGAGAGCGCAGCAGTGAGACTGTGGGGGATAAGCTTCATAGTCGAGAGGGAAACAGCCCAGACCACCAACTAAGGCCCCTAAGCGTGTGCTAAGTGGGAAAGGATGTGGAGTTGCGAAGACAACCAGGAGGTTGGCTTAGAAGCAGCCATCCTTAAAAGAGTGCGTAATAGCTCACTGGTCAAGTGATTCCGCGCCGACAATGTAGCGGGGCTCAAGTACACCGCCGAAGTTGTGGATTTCAGACATTAGCCAAGCCCTTGTGGTTCAGGCGTCTGGAGTGGTAGGGGAGCGTCGTGTGGGCAGTGAAGTCGCGGTGGAAACCAGCGGTGGAGCCTACACGAGTGAGAATGCAGGCATGAGTAGCGAAAGACGGGTGAGAAACCCGTCCGCCGGATGATCAAGGGTTCCAGGGTCAAGCTAATCTGCCCTGGGTAAGTCGGGACCTAAGGCGAGGCCGACAGGCGTAGTCGATGGACAACGGGTTGATATTCCCGTACCGGCGAAAAACCGCCCATGCTGAACAGGGGAYACTAACCGCCCGAAACCTGCCCTAGCACCCTTCGGGGTGTGTGGGTTTTGGTGGAGCGCGGGACCTGATCCTGGGAGGCAAGCGTATTAACAGGTGTGACGCAGGAAGGTAGCCGAGCCGGGCGATGGTTGTCCCGGTCTAAGGATGTAGGGCGAACGGTAGGCAAATCCGCCGTTCATGATGCCTGAGATCTGACGGGACCCCCGTATGGGGGGATTCGGTGATCCTATGCTGCCGAGAAAAGCATCGACGCGAGGTTTTAGCCGCCCGTACCCCAAACCGACACAGGTGATCAGGTAGAGAATACTAAGGCGATCGAGAGAATTATGGTTAAGGAACTCGGCAAAATGCCCCCGTAACTTCGGGAGAAGGGGGGCCCCAACCTTGAACACCACTTGCTGGTGGGAGGGGATCGGGGCCGCAGAGACCAGGGGGAAGCGACTGTTTACTAAAAACACAGGTCCGTGCGAAGTCGCAAGACGATGTATACGGACTGACTCCTGCCCGGTGCTGGAAGGTTAAGAGGACCGGTTAGCCGCAAGGCGAAGCTGAGAATTTAAGCCCCAGTAAACGGCGGTGGTAACTATAACCATCCTAAGGTAGCGAAATTCCTTGTCGGGTAAGTTCCGACCTGCACGAATGGAGTAACGACTTCCCCGCTGTCTCAACCATAAACTCGGCGAAATTGCAGTACGAGTAAAGATGCTCGTTACGCGCAGCAGGACGGAAAGACCCCGAGACCTTTACTATAGTTTGGTATTGGTGTTCGGAGTGGCTTGTGTAGGATAGGTGGGAGACGTTGAAGCCCGGACGCCAGTTCGGGTGGAGTCATCGTTGAAATACCACTCTGGTCACTTTGGACATCTAACTTCGGCCCGTAATCCGGGTCAGGGACAGTGCCTGATGGGTAGTTTAACTGGGGCGGTTGCCTCCTAAAAAGTAACGGAGGCGCCCAAAGGTTCCCTCAGCCTGGTTGGCAATCAGGTGTCGAGTGTAAGTGCACAAGGGAGCTTGACTGTGAGAGAGACATCTCGAGCAGGGACGAAAGTCGGGACTAGTGATCCGGCGGTACATTGTGGAATGGCCGTCGCTCAACGGATAAAAGGTACCTCGGGGATAACAGGCTGATCTTGCCCAAGAGTCCATATCGACGGCATGGTTTGGCACCTCGATGTCGGCTCGTCGCATCCTGGGGCTGGAGTAGGTCCCAAGGGTTGGGCTGTTCGCCCATTAAAGCGGTACGCGAGCTGGGTTTAGAACGTCGTGAGACAGTTCGGTCCCTATCCGCTGCGCGCGCAGGAAATTTGAGAAGGGCTGTCCTTAGTACGAGAGGACCGGGACGGACGAACCTCTGGTGTGTCAGTTGTACTGCCAAGTGCACCGCTGATTAGCTACGTTCGGATGGGATAACCGCTGAAAGCATCTAAGCGGGAAGCTCGCTTCGAGATGAGATTTCCATACACCTTGTGTGTGAGAGGCCCCCAGCCAGACCACTGGGTTGATAGGCCGGATGTGGAAGCGAGGACTAACGACTCGTGAAGCTGACCGGTACTAATAGGCCGATAACTTACACCACACACTCTTCCCGTGAACGGATTCAAAAGACGTTCACACCAGGGAAGRGTACAAAGAAACAAGACTGCTTGCGTCCACTATGTGGTTCCCAAACAACAAACCCGTCACCGACGGCACGTTGCGACAGGAACAAAACCACAACAAAATAACAACACCACAGCTGCATTCGCTGCAGCGGCCATGTTGTAACCACAGWTTTCCCCACCCCCGCCAACAGCGGGCCGGTGGCGGAGCAAGGGTTACGGCGGTCATAGCGTGGGGGAAACGCCCGGTCCCATCCCGAACCCGGAAGCTAAGACCCACAGCGCCGATGGTACTGCACCCGGGAGGGTGTGGGAGAGTAGGTCACCGCCGGAACACCATTAACGGTCGAGGACCCCCACCAC
>NZ_JBFTNK010000037.1:0-2486 GCF_056397445.1 Neorhizobium sp. 05N33
TGTGTTTAAGCATGGAATGTTGACCCCTCTGGCGGGGTAATACTTATCCAATTTTGACCCCCCTTGGATTTCATCCGACCATCCGGCTTTTGCCAGTGGATGGGGTGGGGAGTTGAAGAGAGTGGATACGATTGCCCGTGTCCGACGAGCCTTCCATGTTCAGGGCTGGTCGGTGAAGAAGATCACCAGAGAGCTGAATGTTTCGCGTAATACGGTTCGCAAAATCCTGCGTTCTGATGCGACTGATTTTGTCTACAAACGAGAACATCAACCGTTGCCCAGGATCGGAGCCTGGAAGGGTGATATTGAACGGTTCCTCATTGCCAACGAAGGCAAGGCATCGCGCGAACGGCTGACGCTGATCCGGATTTACGAGGAGGTCCGGGCACTTGGCTACGATGGCAGTTATGACGCGATCCGGCGATATGCCAAGACCTGGGCGAAGAACCGGGGAGCCGTGACGGCGGAAGCCTATGTGCCCCTCTATTACGCGCCAGGCGAAGCCTACCAGTTCGACTGGAGCCACGAGATCATTCTGGTCAACGGGGTGACGACGACCGTGAAGGTCGCGCATGTCCGGCTCTGCCACAGCCGGATGATGTTCGCCCGAGCCTATATGCGTGAGAGCCAGGAGATGGTGTTCGATGCCCATGACAAGGCCTTCGCCTTCTTCCGTGGCACCTGCACGCGCGGCATCTACGATAACATGAAGACTGCGGTCGAGGCGGTGTTCGTCGGCAAGGAGCGACAATACAATCGCCGCTTCCTGCAGATGTGCAGCCACTATCTGGTCCATCCCGTTGCCTGCACGCCCGCATCCGGATGGGAGAAGGGACAGGTCGAGAACCAGGTTGGCCTCGTGCGCGAACGCTTCTTCACACCACGTCTTCGGGTTAAAAGCCTGGATGAGCTGAATGTCTGGTTGCTCGATAAGTGCATCGCTTACGCCAAGGCACACCGTCATCCTGAACAGACCGAGCGAATGATCTGGCAGGTGTTCGAGGAGGAACGCGGCAGCCTCGTGCATTACGTCGGGCCGTTCGATGGTTTCCACAGCGTCCCGGCCTCGGTGTCGAAGACCTGCACGGTCCGTTTCGACAACAACAAATACTCCGTCCTCTCGACTGCGGTCGGCCGCCCTGTTGAGGTTCACGCCTATGCCGAGAAGATCGTCATCAGGCAGGACGGCGTGAACGTCGGTGAGCATCCTCGTTGTTTTGGCCGTGGCGAGACGGTCTACAATCCCTGGCATTATGTCCCTGTTCTGGCTCGTAAACCCGGCGCTTTGCGCAACGGCGCACCGTTCAGGGACTGGGTGTTGCCAGCGGCGATGGAGAAGGTCCGCAAGCGCCTGAAGAGCGTCCACGACGGTGATCGGCAAATGGTCACAATCCTTGCATGCGTTCCCACCGATGGTCTGACGGCCGTCGATGCGGCCTGTCAGGAGGCGCTGGACCAGGGCGTCTGCTCGGCCTCGGTGATCATCAACATTCTGGCTCGTAGTCGTGACCCGGCTCCGGCCGCAACCCTGCAAACCCCGGATGCGCTGCGGCTGACCCATGAACCGGTCGCCGACTGCGCACGCTATGACAGCCTCAGGAGGGCAAGCTGATGGAACGCACACAGGTTCTCGAACTGATGAGCACGCTGAAGCTCTATGGAATGCGCAGCGCCTACGACGAGGTCATGGGCAACGGCATCAAACGGCAGCACGAGCCGCCGCGCATTGTCGGTGATCTCTTGCAGTCGGAGATCGCCGAGAAGCAGGCCCGCTCCATTCGCTACCAACTCAGCATCGCCAAGCTGCCGCTGGCCAAGGACATCGACGATTTCGACTTCACCGATACGCCGGTCAATGAATCCCTGGTGCGGGAGCTGGCTACCGGCACCTTCGTCGCCGATCAGCGTAACGTCGTCCTCGTCGGCGGCACGGGAACCGGAAAGAGCCATCTCGCCATCGCGATTGCCCGTGCACTGATCCGCAACGGAACACGCGGGCGCTTCTTCAACGTCGTCGATCTGGTCAATCGGCTGGAAACGGAAACGCGCAGCGGCAAGCAAGGGCGGACGGCCGACTATCTCAATCGTCTCGACTTCATCATCCTCGACGAACTCGGATACCTGCCTTTCGCCCTGGCCGGCGGCCAACTCCTATTCCATCTGATCAGCAGGCTCTACGAGCGCACGTCGATCATTGTCACCACGAACCTGGCGTTCGGTGAATGGCCGACGGTGTTCGGCGATGCCAAGATGACGACGGCACTTCTCGACCGCCTGACCCATCACTGCGAGATTGTCGAGACCGGCAACGAGTCCTGGCGCTTCAAGAGCCGCTCTCAAAGCTAAAAGCCGAAGAAGATCATCACCCGCACTTGGCCTACCCTCTGCAACCCCGGCCAGCGCCGGGCAGGCCAAGCGCTGATCTACAGCACAGGGGGGTCAAAATTGGATAAGCAAAAGGGGTCAATGTTCGGTGCTGATTGACA
>NZ_JBFTNK010000038.1:0-2365 GCF_056397445.1 Neorhizobium sp. 05N33
TTTCCCGCTACCGCGACGCCCGCAGGCAGGCCATTGCCATGGCCGCCTTGGAAGACGGTGGCAAGTCTCAAGCGTGAGCCGAGAGCCTCCGACGGGGGAAACGATTGCGGGTGACCTGAGACGCAAGTTTCCTCCGGGAATTCGGAAAGTCCTGGGTTTTCTCGTGGAGGACGAGGGTTGATTGTGAGCGGTAGACCATATCCCTCGACAACAAAAAAACTCCCGGAGCGTTTGCTACGGGAGTTTTGGGAATTTGGTTGCGGGGCTCACAACCAACGATTCCTGCGATTGGTCGAAAGGCCTATCCCAAATCTAGCGGCTTAGGCCGTAGAGGTAAACCCAGTTCGAATCCCTCGCCTTGATGGGCTTCGAACCAAGGGCCTAGGCTTTCCGTCGCTTCCAATCAGCACTCAAGTAGCTGAAATACAACGAAAGCTTAGTCGATCGCTGCCGGCCCTGCGCCCCACGCCGGGGTCCGTGACGATGTCCCAGAGGCTATGGCCGGCACGGGTAACGGACCTCTTGTACCTCTGGGTTTCCGTACGCTTGGAAAGTCGTTTCCCGCCGGAAAGCGAGAGGCGTTATTTGGTGAGGTCGGCGATGCGGTTGAGCGCGCCGGCGAGGCCCTTCAGGGAGACGGCCAGCGCCAGCGGTTGGGCCGGGCTGGCGGCGGAAACGGTGACGTTGAGGGCCTTGCCGGCCCTGAGCTTTGCAATCGTGTCTGCCTCGAAGGCCAGCGGCACGACGCAGCCTTGCGGCAGGCAGGTCGAGAAGGGCAAAGTATTGCCGAGCGCGGCATCGTCGATCTTTAACTGAGCGCCCTGGGGCAGCGCCAGTCCGAGCGGCAGCACCAGCGTGCCCCGGAACTTGCCGTCGGCGCTCTTGCCGATCTCTACGGCCAGGACGGTCTGCTTGGTCTGGTTGTTGGTTTGGACCTGCCGGACGAGGCAGGATGGAGCATTGGCCTGCATCTGGCAGACGACGCCCCAATCGTCGTAGGTCTCGACCAGCGAGCTGGCGCCGCCCGGCAGGGCGGCGGCGGTCGCGGTGCAGCTGACGAGAGCGAGCGCTGCCGCCAGCAGTGAAGCCTTCGGCAAATAGCGGGATAAAGTCATTCGAACAGGTTCCTTTCATATGGCTGGGATCCGACCATCCGTGCCAGAGCGGTTCAGACCCGCCGACCGGCCAGCGTTTGGCGGCTTGTGTATAGTGATTATGGCGTTGACTGGGCCGGGAGCGAGACGCAGCCGCTGCCATTGGCGAGGCAGACGAACGTTCCTTTGAAACGCGGATCGGTGATCAGGTCGCGACTGTCATCCGCGGTTTCGGCATCGTCGGACACCGGCCGGATCGGCACAAACCGGCCGGCATCGAAGGTCGGCGTGACGGAGCTTGCCTGTGTGCCGGGTCGGGGGTCGGCGGCCTTTTCCACGGTCAGCACGCCGGGAAGGAAGCTCATGCGATAATTGGCGGACGCCAGAAGCGTGCCTTGGGTGATCGCATAGGCGCCCGGCTCGCTAAGGCTGGTTGCCGACGTAGCCAGCCTTCCTGAAAGCCTGTCGTTATTGACCAGGCCCGTACCCCCGACCGTGTAGGTGAGCGCCGGATTGGCAAGGCCGTGGCGGCGGCTGACAGAGTCGGCGGCGACCGTGATGGCGCGCTGGTTCACAATGAGGTCTGCACCCGTGTAGCTGATGGCGTAGTTGGCGTTTGCCAGCGATCCTTGCGTGATCGCGTAGGCGCCGGCATCGGCATATTGCCCCGCCGTAGTCGCGAGCGATCCGGAGAGCGTGTCGTTGTTGACAAGGCCCGCCGCCGTGTAGCTCAGCGTCGGATTGGCATCGCCATAGATCTTCGACAGCGCATCCGCCGTCACCGTCAGCGCCCGCTGGTTCACGCCCAGATTGGCGCCGGCATAGGTCAGGGCGTAATTGCCGGAGGCCGCGAGCGTCCCCTGGGCAATCGCATAAGCACCGACATTGGAATACTGCCCCGCCGTGGTCGAAAGCGATCCGGAAAGCGTGTCGCCATTGACCAGGCTTGCACCCCCGACCGTGTAGCTCAGCGCCGGGTTTGCATCACCATAGGTCTTCGACTGCGCATCCGCCGTCACCGTGATTGCGCGTTGATTGATGCTCAAGTTGGCTCCGACATACGTCAGGGCGTAGTTGCTTGACGCCGAGAACGAGCCGGTGATGGAATAGGCGCCAACGTTGGAATACTGCCCCGCCGAGGTCGAAAGCGATCCGGAAAGTGTGTCGTTGTTGACAAGGCCCGTCGCGGTATAGGTCAGCGCCGGATTGGCGTCACCATAGGTCTTGGACAATGCGTCTGCCGTCACCGTCAGCGCCCGCGGGTTCACGGT
>NZ_JBFTNK010000039.1:0-2027 GCF_056397445.1 Neorhizobium sp. 05N33
GGAAATTGCTTCTTATAAAAGATGCTCGCGTCCACTATGTAGTTCTCAAACAACAACCCCGTACCACACACCCCACACACACCCCACCCCCAAAAGGAGCAGAACAACCGTGTGATCGGTGCAGCCAGGAAACCAGAAACACAAGTCCCACACCACCACCACGCACCCTCCCCGAAAGGGAAGGACAACGCGGCCGCGCCATGGTCCTGTTGCCTCAGGACCCAACAGTGTGCCAAACACTACCCAACAGCTCATTCCGGCGTGCGTTCCAGGACCCCCACACTTCCGAAGAAGAGAGAGCGTCCGTACTAGCTGCCGGCCTGTGCCGCCAGGCACCTATTTGTTGATATTCCACCCGTGAGCACCCGCCGCAGAACTWGCGTCTGCGCAACGGGCGTACTCCTGACAACCCCACCACACGGACATAACGCCCGGCAGGGTGGTTGTAGGTGCTCCTTAGAAAGGAGGTGATCCAGCCGCACCTTCCGGTACGGCTACCTTGTTACGACTTAGTCCCAATCGCCAGTCCCACCTTCGACAGCTCCCTCCCACAAGGGGTTAGGCCACCGGCTTCGGGTGTTACCAACTTTCGTGACTTGACGGGCGGTGTGTACAAGGCCCGGGAACGTATTCACCGCAGCGTTGCTGATCTGCGATTACTAGCGACTCCGACTTCATGGGGTCGAGTTGCAGACCCCAATCCGAACTGAGACCGGCTTTTTGGGATTAGCTCCACCTCACAGTATCGCAACCCTTTGTACCGGCCATTGTAGCATGCGTGAAGCCCAAGACATAAGGGGCATGATGATTTGACGTCGTCCCCACCTTCCTCCGAGTTGACCCCGGCAGTCTCCCATGAGTCCCCGCCATTACGCGCTGGCAACATGGAACGAGGGTTGCGCTCGTTGCGGGACTTAACCCAACATCTCACGACACGAGCTGACGACAACCATGCACCACCTGTGAACCGGCCCCAAAGGGGAAGGACTGTTTCCAGCCCGGTCCGGCCCATGTCAAGCCTTGGTAAGGTTCTTCGCGTTGCATCGAATTAATCCGCATGCTCCGCCGCTTGTGCGGGCCCCCGTCAATTCCTTTGAGTTTTAGCCTTGCGGCCGTACTCCCCAGGCGGGGCACTTAATGCGTTAGCTACGGCGCGGAAAACGTGGAATGTCCCCCACACCTAGTGCCCAACGTTTACGGCATGGACTACCAGGGTATCTAATCCTGTTCGCTCCCCATGCTTTCGCTCCTCAGCGTCAGTTAATGCCCAGAGACCTGCCTTCGCCATCGGTGTTCCTCCTGATATCTGCGCATTTCACCGCTACACCAGGAATTCCAGTCTCCCCTACATCACTCTAGTCTGCCCGTACCCACCGCAGATCCGGAGTTGAGCCCCGGACTTTCACGGCAGACGCGACAAACCGCCTACGAGCTCTTTACGCCCAATAATTCCGGATAACGCTTGCGCCCTACGTATTACCGCGGCTGCTGGCACGTAGTTAGCCGGCGCTTCTTCTGCAGGTACCGTCACTTTCGCTTCTTCCCTACTGAAAGAGGTTTACAACCCGAAGGCCGTCATCCCTCACGCGGCGTCGCTGCATCAGGCTTGCGCCCATTGTGCAATATTCCCCACTGCTGCCTCCCGTAGGAGTCTGGGCCGTGTCTCAGTCCCAGTGTGGCCGGTCACCCTCTCAGGCCGGCTACCCGTCGTCGCCTTGGTGAGCCATTACCTCACCAACAAGCTGATAGGCCGCGAGTCCATCCAAAACCACAATAAAGCTTTCCACCCCCCACCATGCGATGAGGAGTCATATCCGGTATTAGACCCAGTTTCCCAGGCTTATCCCAGAGTTAAGGGCAGGTTACTCACGTGTTACTCACCCGTTCGCCACTAATCCCCGGTGCAAGCACCGGATCATCGTTCGACTTGCATGTGTTAAGCACGCCGCCAGCGTTCATCCTGAGCCAGGATCAAACTCTCCGTTGAAGTAAAACAGACACAACATGCGCCCCCGGGAAAACGGGAT
>NZ_JBFTNK010000040.1:0-1458 GCF_056397445.1 Neorhizobium sp. 05N33
CCCCTTGCCAGACGGCTCTTGAGATGGTGACGCTCGAGGGTCTGGTGCCGAAGGATCACCTGCTTCGCAAGATTGATGCGGTGATCGACTTCTCGTTCATCCATGATCGCGTTGCCGGGCTTTATTGCGCCGACAACGGCCGGCCGCCGCTCGATCCGACCTTGATGTTCAAGGCGCTGTTCATCGGTTACCTGTTCGGCATCCGCTCGGAGCGCCAATTGGTGCGCGAGATCGAGGTCAACGTCGCCTATCGCTGGTTTCTGCGGATGAAGCTGACGGATGGGGTGTTTGACGCCTCGACGCTGTCGCAGAACCGCCGCCGGCGCTTCAACGACACCTCGGTTTCCCAGGACATCTTTGATCATATCGTTGAGCAGGCGATCGGTCATGGCCTGGTCGACGGTACGGTGCTCTATACGGATTCGACGCATCTGAAGGCGAACGCCAACAAGGGCAGATACGACCTTGCGATGATCGAGAAGTCGCGCGCCGATTATTGGGCCGACCTCGACCGGGCAATCGAGGTCGAGCGGGCGCTGCAYGRCCAGAAGCCGTTRAAGGAGAAAGAGCGTCAGCCGGAGGTGAAGGAAACCAAGGTGTCGCGCACCGACCCCGAGAGCGGCTATATGGTGCGCGACGGCAAACCGAAAGGCTTCTTCTACCTCGACCACCGCACGGTGGACGGCCGCCATGCCATCATCACCGACACCCATGTGACACCTGCCAATGTGCATGACAGCATCGTCTATCTCGAGCGGCTGGACCGTCAGCGTGAGCGGTTCGGCTTCGAGGTCGGCGCGGTTGGCCTGGATGCCGGCTATGCGACCTSCGGCATCGCCAAGGGGCTTGAAGACCGCACCATCCTCGGTGTCACCGGCTATCGCAATCCGACACCGCCCAAAGCCGGCATGATGCGCAAATCGAAGTTCGTCCACGAGCCTCAGACAGACGGCTATCGCTGCCCCGAAGGACAGTTGCTCGCCTATGCCACCACCGACCGCAACGGCTATAAACATTACGCATCCGATCCGGCCATCTGCCGCACCTGCCCGTTGCTGGCCTCCTGCACCCATAACGCCACCGCGACACGCACCATCACCCGCCATGTCTGGGCCGACGCCCGCGAGCGCACCGATGCCAACCGACTGACCGCTTGGGGCAAGGCGATCTACAAACGCCGCAAGGAAACGGTCGAGCGCTCCTTTGCCGATGCCAAGCAGCTGCATGGCCACCGCTATGCCCGCTTCCGAAGTCTCACCCGTGTCGCCTGCCAATGCCTGCTGGCTGCAGCCGCCCAGAACATCAAGAAGATCGCAATGGCGCTCATCAAAACACCAAAACCAGCCGCGGCATGAGCCAGCCCATCCTTCTGCGCCTCCCGCCAAGACCTCCCGGCGGAAAAACAAATCCACAAAAACAAAACCCGCCGAAAATATCGACGGGTTTGTCAGCAGTCTG
>NZ_JBFTNK010000041.1:0-1370 GCF_056397445.1 Neorhizobium sp. 05N33
TGTGCTGTCTCACCTCATCGTTGACACTTCATGTCTCAACTGATCGTGGACGGTTCATGTCTCAGGACTTCGTGGACGGTTGCCTGCCCGTGCCGTTGAGGCCGATGTAGACGGTTCCTTTGGGCGGGCGCGGGTGGCTGATGATTTCGGTTCCCCGTGCGTCGAAGAACATGATGGTTTCGTCGTCGTAGAGGACGTGGATCTGTTCTCCTGCGTGGTTCGTGCCGATGTAGAAGTGCATTCCGATGACGGTGACTTCGCCCTGACGCCCCACCTTTCGTTGCACGCTCTGGCGGGGTGTGGGTTTGCGGGTTTCGGGGGTCGGGGGCTCTGGCGGCAGGGCTGTCGCGGTGGCGTTCCACGCCTCGGCCGGGGTCGTGCCCGGCGGCAGCGCCTGGTGTTCACGCTCGGTGTTGTAGTACGKGTCGAAGACATCGACACGGGCCTGTAGTTCGGCGACGGTCGCGGCCTGGGGATGGCGGTTCAGGTAGGTGTGCAGGGTCCGGTGGAAGCGTTCGTTCTTGCCCTGGGTGGTGGGTTTGTAGGGTTTTCCGGTGATCGGCACGACGCCGAGAGCCTTGAGGTATTCCACCAGGGCCCCGGTGCGGCCCCTCCGTGTGGGATTGAACGCCGCCCCGTTGTCCGATAGGAACTTTTGGGGCACTCCGTGGCGATCGATAGCTATTCGCACCACCCGGATGGCCGCTTCGGATGTCTCTGCGTCTGCGACCAGCGATGCCAGTGCCAGGCGGGAATGATCGTCGATGAGCTGGAAAATGGCCACCCTGGCTCCGCCGGCCAGCAGCCACTCCGTCGAGTCGATCTGCCAGCAGCCGTTGGGTTCTGGATAGACGAATCTTTGGTAGGCGCTGCGCGGTTTCTTCCTCGGTTCCGGGACCACGACTCCGGCCCGGGTGAAGATCCGGGCCAAGGTGGCACGTGATGGCGGTTGGACCCCCTGGCGTCGGAGTTTGGCGGCGACGCTCAGCGGCCCGTAGTCATAGCCGAGGCTCTTCAGGGACTCCCGGGTCGCGAGAGCCAGCTGCGCCAAAGAGGCATCGACCTTGGCCGGGCTGGTCGCCGGCTTGGTCGAGGCAGTTTCCAAGGCTTTGATCGTCCCCCCCGGCGGCAGCCGCGGCCCGGATCTTGTAAAACCAGGCCCGGGACACCTTATGACGTTCGCAGAACTGTGTAACCGCACCCCTCTCAGCGTCGTCAGGCCATGTCGCCACCAAATGCCGGATCTTGATATCGGGGTGCATTTTGCTCATGACCCGAGCAAAACCGGTCCGAGTGTCCACGATGTCCTGAGACACACTGTCCACGATGTCTTGAGACAGAAACGTCCATTAAGTCATGAGACTCCACAG
>NZ_JBFTNK010000042.1:0-1273 GCF_056397445.1 Neorhizobium sp. 05N33
TTCTGACCTGCCACTGAGAATTTCCTCCAGAATGGATTAGAGTCCGGCCTGTTAAGGGACGGACGAATGAAGAAGCAGAGATTTACGGAAGAGCAGATTATCGGTATGCTGAAGGAGCAGGAGGCTGGCGTGAAGGCGGCCGACCTCTGCCGCAAGCACGGGATTTCAGAAGCGACGTTTTATAACTGGAAAGCCAAATATGGCGGCATGGAAGTCTCCGAGGCGAAACGGCTGAAGGCGCTTGAGGACGAGAATACCAGGCTGAAGAAGCTGTTGGCCGAACAGATGCTTGATGCAGCCGCGCTCCGCGAGCTTCTTGCAAAAAAATGGTAGGGCCTGCCGCCAAGCGTGAAGCCGTCACGCATCTGAAGGCCGTGATGGGTCTTTCGGAACGGCGGGCCTGCCAGATCGTATCCGCCGACCGCAAGACGATCCGTTATCGGTCCAATCGACCACCGGAGGTCGATCTGCGAGCGAAGCTGCGTGACCTCGCTAATGAGCGACGGCGTTTCGGCTACCGGCGGCTATTCATCCTGCTTCGGCGAGACGGAGAGCCGTCCGGGGTCAATCGCATATACCGTCTTTATCGCGAGGAAGGGCTTTCCGTTCGCAAGCGAAAGGCCCGTCGGCGTGCTGTCGGCACGCGTGCGCCGATCCTGGTCGAAGCGAAGGCCAATGCCCGCTGGTCGCTGGATTTCGTCCACGACCAGTTTGCCTGCGGTAGACGCTTCCGGGTGCTAAACGTTGTCGATGATGTGACGCGCGAATGCCTGGCGGCAATCCCCGACACGTCGATCTCCGGTCGCCGTGTTGCTCGGGAACTGACGACGCTGATCGAACGACGCGGCAAGCCTGACATGATTGTCTCCGACAACGGCACCGAATTCACCTCGAATGCCATTCTTGCCTGGTCGAAGGATCACAAGGTCGAGTGGCACTACATCGCGCCGGGAAAGCCAATGCAGAACGGCTATGTCGAGAGTTTCAACGGTCGCATGCGCGACGAGTTGCTCAACGAGAGCCTCTTCTTCGGCCTCGATCATGCCCGCAGCGCCATCGCTGAATGGGCTGAGGATTATAACCATTTCCGGCCGCACTCATCGCTCGGATATCAGACCCCGGCAGACTATGCCGGGACCATCGCCGCAACCGGTTCCAACGCTGCGCAAGATGAAAGCTTCGCGTTTCCGCCGGTTGCTCAAACCGCGCCATTTGGCATATTCAAAGCCGCCGAGGCTCTAACCGCCGCTGGATGAAAGTTCAGTGGCAGGTC
>NZ_JBFTNK010000043.1:0-1173 GCF_056397445.1 Neorhizobium sp. 05N33
CCCCCCTTGTAACTTCCCTTTATCCGCTTTTGGCGATTTACTGCCAGATGCGGTGGCGGATGGGAGACCGAACCTCCCTTGGGACACCAAGCCCGTGGCAGAGCCTGGGTCTTCATCCGCCGTTCCATCGAACCCGAACAGTCGCCAGGGCCGCTTGCGAAGGCAAAGCCCGCTTAGGCAAGGATGGGATAAGATGGATATCATCGTTGGCATTGACGTTTCGAAGAACCGGCTGGACATTGCGATTGTGCCGTCCGGTAAAGCCTTCTTCGTCGACAACAGCCATGCTGGTATCGACGAACTGGTCGAGCGGCTGAAGTCGGAGCATTCTGCACAGGGCACCTGCGTGGTGGCGCTGGAGGCAACCGGCGGCTTTGAGATGCTGGCGACGGCAGAGCTCTCGTCTGCCGGGTTTGCGGTCATCGTGATCAACCCGGCCCAGGTGCGCGCGTATGCCAACGCGATCGGCCGCCGTGCCAAGACCGATCCGATCGATGCTGAAGTGATAGCGGCCTTCGTGGCTGCGACGAGGCCGGAAATCCGCCCCCTGCGGGATGCCGAAACCCAGGCGCTTTCGGCGCTTGTCGCCCGTCGACGGCAGATCGTGCAGATGATCGTGGCCGAGGATAATCGGCTGCGCATGGTTGTGGAGGCGCAGACGCAGAAGAGCATCAGACGGCTGCTTTCGGCCCTGCGTCGCGAGCTGGACAGCCTGGATGCCGATCTCGACGACCATATCCGCAAGTCGCCGATATGGCGGGTCCGTGAGGCGCTGCTCGTCTCGGTGYCGGGTGTCGGGCCGGCGACGGCCCGCACGCTTCTGGCCGAGATGCCGGAGCTCGGAAGCCTCGACCGGCGCCAGATCGCCTCTTTGGCGGGACTTGCGCCCTGGACGCGGCAATCGGGCCAATGGAAGGGCAAAAGCTTGATCGGCGGCGGCAGGGGCAAGGTGCGGGCCGTGCTGTTCATGGCGGCTCTCGTCGCGAGCCGCCACAACCCCACGCTCAAGGCCTTCCGCGACCGGCTCGTCGCCGCCGGCAAACCCAGGATCGTCGCCATCGTCGCCACCATGCGAAAGCTCCTCACAATCCTCAACGCCATCATCCGGGACAATAAACCATGGCAAAGCGCTTGACGCACAAGACAGTCGCTCTGCCCTGCCGGGCATCTCCC